>JBIIKH010000008.1:0-45618 GCA_044233285.1 Candidatus Planktophila sp.
CTGCACCAACTTTTCCATCAGCACTTGCTGGTGGTGTTCCAATGTGGGCATTTTCTAACATTTGCTTTAATTGACGAATACGAGCTTCCATCTTGCCTTGCTCATCTCGGGCTGCGTGGTATCCGCCATTTTCCTTGAGGTCACCTTCAGCACGTGCTGCTTCAATTTTTGCAGTCACCTCTTTACGACCTGGGCCTTCGAGCTGTGCCAGCTCAGCACTCAAGCGATCTGCTGCTTCTTGAGTAAGCCATGTCTGTGTCATAAGGCGTAAAGGTACTCGTTACTTACTTGGCGCGACAAGTTGAAACATCACCGTTAACAGCTTTGCTACGCGTAGGAACGATAGTGACCAGTTCAACCTTTGCCGCTCCAGCAGGTATTTCTTGATCTACTTGCCCAACTACATTCTTATAGTAATCACGAGCGATTACTGTGCAGATTGTTATCGCCTGGGGATCTTCGCGATCCACTGAATATCTAACGCTGACCGCCCGATCGCTATCGACGGTAAAGGAAATCAACTGAACACGGTTAGAAGGGTTTGAGTGATACACACCAGCCCAGGTTAACCAGCCGACGCCGACAACTGAGGTGATAAGGGCAACTGCAATCCAACTACGTCCCTTTTTCAGGCCGTAACGCTCGTTGTAGTTAAACGGCTCTGCCGATTGCATGGGATGATTATGTCATGACTGAAGAGATTGATATGGGTGCCGCGGGTTCCGTGACCGTTGCTGTGCTGGTCATTACTTTTGCATTCTTGATGCGAAGTTTTTACAAGCGTTTCATGCGTGTAGATCGAAGCGATGATTCAACCAAGTAATTTTCTTACTAAGGTATTTCAATCCATTGCGGTTCTACTCATTGCTGCAGTATTTGTTGGGCTCGGGATTTGGCAGTTACAGCGAGCTGCAGATCTTAAAGAGAGTTTGAAGGTTGCAACAACAATCGATACCACGGTTGTTTCTTTAGAGTCGGTAACCTCACCTCGGGAACCAATTCCAGCAACGGCATTGAACGCAACTGTTTCTGTTTCAGGTTATTACATTGCAAACTTTAGAGCTCCTAATCAAGTAGACGGAAATGGCGCAGTCTCAGATTGGGAAGTTGCACTTTTACAAGTCGGATCTCAATCGGCAATCCTGGTAGTTCGGGGATTATGGTCAGAGCGTTTGCTCAATCCGGATATCCAGCAATCCATGACTATTGATGTTGAAGGATTATTGGTAGCAAGTCAGTATTCAGACCGATCAGAAAATTCTGCCGGAGTTATCTCTCGCCTCGACAGCGCAGTTGTCACATCACTGACTGACTTAGATTTGTATGACGGCTATGTATTGGCCAGCAAGGAAGCAACCCGAACCCAAAGCCTTGAACGCACTCGTCTCACCCCCGAAAAACTGATATCTAAAATCCCAGGTCTTTACTGGCAGCACCTTTCTTACGTTGTGATCTGGTGGCTCATGGCAGGTGTGGTGCTGTACTTACCCTTCTATCGTCGTAGAGTTACCCCATGAGCGGTGCTATCAAGCGATTTAGAGTCATGGCGTTAGTCGCCGGTGTAATGGCATTACTGCTGTGGTTTGTTGATCTACCAGTGGCATACCTATTTAACAACGAGGATTGGAAAGCCAAGGTCGAGTGGATTCCCCGTGTTCATGGCTTGATTTATGCACTCTATGTTTTGACGGCTCTTCAATTTGCCACCAAAGCACGCTGGAGTTATAAAAAGATGCTCTGGCTTATTCTTGCCGGCACATTACCGATAGCATCCTTTGTCGCGGAGCGCAGAGTTGTTCGTCAGTATTCGTAAACTCATTAAGTCACTCCTATACCCACTGTATGAGAGACGCTTAGTCCGGTCTTTGGATTTTTCAAAGACCCCGCAACATGTTGGTGTGATTCTGGATGGCAATCGTCGATGGGCTAAATCAAATCCAACAGTCAATGATCCACATGGCCACAAAGCTGGCGCAAGCAAGATCATTGAGTTCCTGGGGTGGTGTGAAGAATCTGAAGTCAAGGTCGTAACCCTGTGGCTTCTCTCAACCGATAATTTCAAGAGATCACAAGAAGAGATTGATGATTTACTAAAAATCATAGGCAACACAGTTGATGAGTTAACCGCCACTGGGCGTTGGAATATCAAGGCGGTTGGTGCATTGGATTTGTTGCCTGCCTGGTTGGCAGAAAAATTAGCTGCCCTAAAGCCAATTCGAAGTGATGGTGTTGAGGTCAATGTGGCAATTAGCTATGGCGGCCGCCGTGAAATCGTGGATGCCGTCAAAAGTTATATGGGCGAAGAAGTTGCCGCAGGCAACTCTTTAACTGGTGCTGCCGCAAAGTTAAGCATTGAAGATATTTCAAAGTACTTATATACAGCAGGTCAACCAGATCCAGAGTTATTGATCCGCACCTCTGGCGAACAACGACTTGGTGGTTTTTTATTATGGCAAAGTGCTTTGTCAGAGTTCTATTTTTGTGAGGCCTACTGGCCTGATTTTCGCCGAGTAGATTTCCTACGAGCCTTGCGTTCTTACTCTGTGAGAAAGCGTCGGTTTGGTTCATAAAACTAACCCAAAATTTAACTTTTACCCATCGCGTGTCTGCACAAAAAACCTACTGCTCAGTTCTACCTTTTGATTATCCGAAGCACACCCGACGATAACAATTAAATCTAGGAGCAAGCATTGGCTTCAAAAGGTCAAAAATCCAAGAAAACCTTTGTTTTAGATACCAGTGTTTTGCTCGCAGACCCCGGGGCGCTTTATAGATTTGCCGAACATGAAGTCATCATTCCCATCGCAGTTATTGGCGAGTTAGAAACCAAGCGAGACCACCCTGAGCTTGGTTACTTTGCCCGAGCAGCTTTACGAGCCCTAGATGATTTGCGGATTACCCACGGACGGCTGGATAAAGCGCTCACAATTACGCCCGAAGGCGGCACTTTATCGGTCGAACTCAACCACACCGATCTTTCAACATTGCCACATGGCTTCTTGCGCGATGGCACCAATGATTCTCGAATCCTGGCGATAGCAAAGAACTTGATGTCAGATGGCAAGGAGGTTGTCCTTGTAACAAAGGATCTACCCCTTCGAGTCAAAGCTTCATCTGTTGGAGTCGAGGCCCAGGAGTATTTGGCCGAACTTGTTTCTAATAGCGGTTGGACTGGGATCGAAGAGCTCAATGTCAGCCACAGCTTGATCGATGATTTGTATTCAAGTGATTATGCAGACCATGAATCTGCCCACCAACTTCCAGTACATACTGGAATAGTTCTGCACTCTGAAAAGGGAAGCGCCTTAGCCCGGGTCACCTCAGATAAACGATTGAAGTTAGTGCGCGGTGATCGTCAAGCGTTCGGATTACATGGCCGAAGCGCCGAGCAACGAATTGCACTCGATCTTCTCCTGGATGAGTCCATTGGAATCGTGTCCTTGGGCGGCCGTGCCGGAACTGGAAAGTCAGCCCTTGCTTTATGCGCTGGTTTAGAAGCGGTTATGGAAAAGCGGGTTCATAAAAAGGTCGTTATCTTCCGACCCCTCTATCCAGTAGGTGGTCAAGAGCTTGGCTACTTGCCAGGATCTGAAGGGGAGAAGATGTCGCCTTGGGCCCAGGCGGTTTTTGATACCTTGGGCGCACTAGTGAGCCAACCAGTCATCGATGAAATCATTGATCGCGGTCTGATTGAAGTCCTACCCCTGACCCATATCCGTGGTCGCTCTCTTCATGACTCCTTTGTTATCGTTGATGAGGCCCAGTCCCTTGAGCGAGGCGTCTTACTGACCGTGCTTTCTAGAATTGGCCAAGCGTCCAGGGTCATCTTGACCCACGATGTTGCCCAACGAGACAACCTTCGGGTCGGTCGCCATGATGGCGTGGTGGCGGTGGTGGAAACGTTGAAGGGGCACGAGCTCTTTGCTCACGTCACCTTGACCCGAAGCGAGCGCTCGCCGATCGCCGCCCTAGTCACTGAATTACTAGAGGGCCCTGTCGGCAACTAGCAAGCACATAGGGCCCAAAAAAGACTCAAAAACAATGTCACAGTCACATTTGGTGCAATTCGGACATTCCCCTATCTGACCTGCGCTTTTACCTATCCACAGGAGAATGAAATCCTGAGAATTTGCGACTCCCGCAGGCTTTGATTTGCCGATGAGCCGTATCTACCGCACCATAAAGACATTCCCCTTAAGTATCAAAGCCTCATTTGAGGCTGATGGCTTATGGGCAGAAACCGCGGGTGAGTGCCCGAGGGTTAGAGATGATCGGAAGGAGAACAGAACGTGAAGACAGCATTACTAAAAAGCTCGAAAAAGTCAGTAGCGATCTGGGGGGTTAGTACCGCCCTGCTACTTGTGGCAACACTGCTTCCTTCAGCCAACGCCCTTGAGATCTCCTCTCCTTCAGAGGTTGAAATAGATCTGACGAAAAGCTCGGCAGTTGTTGAGCCGGTTGAAACAGCAGCCCAGTTATTTGGAGAGGATGACCTAGCAGCGACAGCGTCAGGTGCCATTTTCTCTTCTGAATTAGCCTTGGTCTCATCGGTTAGCCGTCAGGTCGAGCTTGCCCGCACCCCCCTTGGCGCTAAGAAGGTTGCAAAATCTATTTTGTTGGATGAGTATGGCTTTACCGAAAAAGAGTACGCATGCTTGAACACCTTATGGACTAAGGAAAGCCATTGGAACTATAAAGCGCGTAATAAGAAATCAGGCGCTCACGGAATTGCTCAGGCTTTGCCTGCAAGCAAGATGAATGTGGTTTCAACAGATTGGCGCACAAACCCAGTTACCCAGATTCGCTGGGGACTTCGCTACATCAGCATTCGATATGAGACACCGTGCAAGGCTTTGGCCAAGCACAAACGCAGTAATTACTACTAAAACCAGAACTTAGTTTTCTGGCCCTGATTTAATGGTCAATGGCTTGCTCGTTGAAGCAAAGAAATCATTGCCCTTGTCATCGACAACAATGAATGCTGGGAAATCCACGACATCGATCTTCCAGACAGCTTCCATTCCAAGCTCTTCAAAATCCAAGACGTCAACTTTTTTGATGCAGTCCTGAGCAAGACGAGCAGCAGGTCCACCAATTGATCCAAGATAGAAACCACCATGTGATTTGCAGGCATCTGTAACAGCCTTTGATCGGTTGCCCTTTGCAAGCATCACCATCGAACCGCCGTGGGACTGAAAATACTCAACATATGAATCCATGCGACCAGCAGTTGTTGGACCAAAAGATCCTGATGCATACCCTTCAGGAGTCTTTGCAGGGCCTGCGTAATACACAGCGTAATTCTTTAAGTATTCAGGTATTGGTTTGCCAGCATCCATATCGGCTTTGATCTTTGCATGGGCAAGATCCCTGGCCACAACTAATGTGCCAGTGAGTGAGAGACGGGTTTTTACTGGGTGCTTAGAAAGTTCAGCTAAAACCGAAGCCATGGGCTGGTTTAGATCAATGGCCACGACATCATCATTTAAATGCTCATCAGTTGTTTCAGGCAAGAAATGTGCGGGATCTCGCTCTAGCTCTTCTAGGAAAATGCCATCCTTTGTGATTTTGGCCTTTGCTTGACGATCTGCCGAACATGACACGGCGATTGCAATAGGAAGTGAGGCACCATGTCGTGGCAGGCGAACAACTCGAACATCGTGGCAGAAGTACTTGCCACCAAATTGGGCGCCAATTCCTAATGTGCGAGTGAGTTCTAGAACCTTTTGCTCAAGATCTAGATCGCGGAAGCCATGGCCAGTTGCCGCGTCCCCTGAGGTTGGCAATGAATCTAAATACTTAGTACTGGCTAACTTTGCAGTTTTAACTGTGGCTTCTGCGCTGGTGCCGCCAATGACAATTGCCAAGTGATAGGGAGGACAAGCCGCTGTTCCAATTGAGCGTAACTTCTCATCTAACCAATTCATAAATGAAGTTGGATTTAAAACTGCCTTTGTTTCTTGGTATAAAAATGATTTATTAGCGCTGCCGCCACCTTTGGCAATAAACATAAAGTTGTACTCGTCTTGATGGTCGCTGTCTGCATAGATTTCGATTTGAGCAGGCAGGTTATTTCCGGTGTTTTTCTCTTCCCAGGTTGTGACAGGTGCCATCTGGGAGTAGCGAAGATTAAGTTGGGTATAGGCATCGTAGATACCTTGAGAAATCGCAACCTCATCTTTGCCAGTTGTTAAAACGTGCTGACCTTTTTTGCCCATAACCAGGGCGGTGCCTGTGTCTTGGCACATCGGCAAAACTCCACCAGCTGCAATGTTGGCATTTTTCAAAAGGTCTATTGCCACAAAGCGATCGTTAGGTGAGGCCTCTGGATCTTTAACAATATTTGTTAACTGCTGCAGATGCTCTGCACGAAGATAGTGATTGATATCGTGGATTGCCTCTGAGGTTAGTTTTTCCAATGCCGAAGGTTCAACCTGCAGGAACTCTCTATCGCCATGTTTAACAACACTGACACCTTCAGTGCTGACAAGGCGGTACTTAGTGGTGTCAGCACCTAGCGGCAATAAATCAGAGTAGGAAAAGTTTGGCATGGGATATTTACGGCTTTACCGCGTCAAGTTTCTTCTTCGCCCCGTCCAACCATTCCTGGCAGATCTTGGCTAACTCTTCGCCGCGCTCCCACAACTTCAATGACTCTTCCAAGGTGGCGCTGCCCTCTTCTAGAGATGCGACAACTTGGGCTAATTCATCTCTGGCTGCTTCATAGGAGATTTTCTTGGCTTCGCTCATGTGCTAAATCTACTCTCTTTACGCGCCTGTGGCTGTGGCTTGTGTCTCGCCCTTTGCAAGACGAAGGCGCAATAGATCGCCTTGCTTCAACTTCTTTGGATCTGTGAGGATCTGACCATCTGCTAACTGCACTACTGAATACCCGCGATCTAAAGTTGCTTGCGGTGAAAGGGCGCGAATCCGTGCCTTTACCTGCTTTAGCTCTTCCTTGGCCAACTTTATAGAAGCCCCAAAGGAACGGTTTGATCGATCACGTAGCCCTGCAATGATTTCAGCTCGAGTAGTGATCAATACATGTGGGTCCTTCATGACCGGGCGGTTTTTAAAGTTGGTAATTCTGGTTACTTCTAGGTCTATGCGATTGACCAGTGTGCGGCGGGCGCGATCTCGTAGCGCACTGATCATCGCGATTTCCTCAAGAATATCTGGGACAACTCGCTTGGCCGCATCCGTTGGAGTTGATGCTCGGTAATCTGCAACTAAATCTAAAAGCGGTGAATCCTTTTCATGGCCAATGGCAGAGACAATTGGCGTTGTGCAAGAGGCTGCTAAGCGCACCAAAGTCTCATCACTAAATGGCAACAGATCTTCAAAGGAACCACCACCACGGGTAATGATGATTACCTCAACATCTTTATTTGCCTCGAGCTCGCGCAGCGCATCAGAGACCTCAGATACTGCAGCTGCGCCTTGAACAGTCACCTCGCGGATTTCGAACTGGACACTCGGCCAGCGACGCTTTGCATTTTCAACAACATCTTTTTCTGCATCCGTATTTCTGCCACAGATTAATCCAATAACTTTTGGAAGCAAGGGCAGTTCAATTTTTCTCTCTGAATCAAAGAGCCCTTCAGCGGCCAGTAGATTCTTAAGAGCTTCAAGACGAGCCAATAATTCGCCCACACCAACTTGGCGAATTTCGCGGGCCGAAAACGAGAGTGAACCGTTTTTTGTGTACCAGGATGGTTTTGCATAGAGAACAACTCGTGCGTTATCGGGCAATGGTTTGACGGTAGCGATCACTGATTTGTGACACATCACCGAGATAGACATATCTACCGATGTATCGCGCAGGCGCATAAATGCCATCATTCCGCTGCGCTCGTTTAATTCGCTGATTTCACCTTCAATCCAGATTGGACCCAGCCGATCAACGTAATCCTTGATCGCTTCAGAGACGACCCGAACCGGGGCTGGGGATTCACTTGAAGTTTCGAACATGGGATGAGCCTAATAGACTGACCCCATGGCTAAGAGAGTTCTACTGGCAGCGCCTCGCGGATATTGCGCAGGGGTCGATCGCGCCGTTGTTACCGTAGAAAAAGCCTTGGCCCTCTATGGCGCACCTGTGTATGTGCGAAAGCAGATCGTGCACAACGTCCATGTTGTTGCTTCCCTAGAAGCAAAAGGCGCGATCTTTGTGGAAGAAACTGATGAAGTTCCAGAGGGCATGACAGTTGTCTTTTCCGCCCATGGTGTTTCACCCCTAGTTCATGAGCAAGCAGCTGCTCGAAATCTAAAAACTATTGATGCAACCTGTCCGTTGGTAACCAAGGTTCACCACGAGGTTCGCCGCTTTGCCACTGAGGATTCTGAAATTTTACTTATCGGTCACCACGGTCATGAAGAAGTTGAAGGCACAGCCGGAGAAGCACCAGATCGTGTTCGCATCGTCGATGGTTTAGAGGGCGCTCGCACAATCCAACCAACACCAGGTAAGAACTTAGTCTGGTTATCTCAAACAACACTATCTGTTGATGAAACTATGGAGACAGTTGCAATTCTTAAAGAGCGTTTTCCAGATATTCAAGCACCACCAAGTGATGATATTTGTTATGCCACACAAAACCGGCAAGAAGCAATCAAAGAAATTGCACCTCAATCTGATTTAGTAATCGTTGTTGGTTCTCGTAACTCCAGTAACTCGGTGCGTTTAGTAGAAGTTGCTCTCGAGTATGGGGCAAGGGCCTCGCACCTAATTGATTACGCCGAAGAGATTAAAGATGAGTGGTTTGAAGGCGTTGAAACCATTGGCGTAACTAGTGGGGCATCAGTTCCTGAAATCTTGGTTAAGGATGTTTTGGCAACATTGAAGCAGCATGGCTTTGACAATGTTCAGGAAATTACTGCTGCCGAAGAATCACTGCTTTTTGCATTGCCACCTGAGCTTCGTAAAGATATGAAGGCGGCCGGGCAGGCTTAATTCTGTTCTGCAGCAGCCTTGCGCTTTGAGGGTCTGTTCTTAGCCTTTTGATTCAAATAGATAAACCATCCATAGATGGAGGCAGCAATCAAAAACGGTGCAACCGATGCAAGGGCTGCGATGAAGTCAATACCAACTCGTGATGGTTTGAACCCATCAGCAATAAGAGTCAGCGCGAGGACTGCTCCAGCAAAAGCCAATGGGGGAGTAACTACTGAAACATAGGTCGTTCCGGGGCGGCCAAAACGCAAAGATCCATAGAGAGCAGCACAAATTGCGATTCCTGAAATAACTCCAACTCCGCTTCGGAATGTCATCTCGATGAAAACAAAGAAGCCAATAAAGAGTATTTGCAAAAGGACGATTCCAGGTTTTTTTAACCCAGGTCCTTGAATCTGTATTTTTTGTAATGTGCTCATTCATCTACCTCTTCTGCATCAATGTAGTCATCTCCGCCATCTAACTCTGCATTCTTCAGATCCCGAACCGCACCTGGTGCCTCAGGGTAGTCAATAGCTAATTTATCTTTATCACCAGTAACACCTAAGTTATGAATTCTTCGGGCAGGTGCCAGAACAGTCTTTTCAGCAGTTGGTACAAGATCTTCATAGGCTTTAGAGGTTGATGAAATAGCCTTGCCCACTGCAACAATCTTGGTGTGAAGCAGTGTGATGTTTTTAAGGAAGGTGCTTGCAACCTTTTGAATTTCATCGGCATTTTCTGCCAACTTATTGCGAGTAAAGATATAGCCAATAGTGCGCAGCAGCGCCATCATTGAGGTTGGAGTTGCAACAGTCACGCCCACTTTAAAGGCCTTTTCCAGAAACTGCGGATCAACCCGAAGTGCTTCAGAGAGCAACGTTTCAAAGGGAACAAAGAGAACAACAAAATCTGGGGAGCCCTGCGACTTGTGGTACCCACGCTTTGCGAGCGCATCAACATGCTTCAGTAAATCCTTAGTGTGCTGCAGCAGATATTGGTCGCGCTCTACTTGATCATCTGTTGCAAATGCATCGAGGAAGCGTTCAAAGGGAAACTTGGAGTCAATAAATAATTGTGAACCGCCCGGCATATTGACCGTCACATCTGGAATACCTGATGAGTCAGAATCGGTGGTTGAACGCTGCGCGGTGTATTCATGCCCCTCGCGAAGGCCAGCACCTTGTAGCAATAGTTCTAACTGAGCCTCACCAAATTTTCCACGGGTCTGCGAATTAGAGAGCGCGCCAGCAATCTTTTTAGTTTCATCAAAGATCGACTCTGAAGCGCGGCGCATTTCTAGAATAGTTGTATTCAGAGTGGCTTCAGCTGCTGTGCGGATGCGATTGGCTTCATCTGATTGAGTAGTTAACTTTGTTACAGACTCCTTAACCGCCACTAGTTCTGCATTTAACTTAATGGCAGATTCAGTCTTGTTTCGCTCTGCCTCTAGTTGGATCTTGTAATCCTCAAGAAGTGCTTGATTGCCTCCTGAATCCTTGGATTTGAGGGAAGAAAAGAGGTATCCGATCGCAGATCCTGCGATTAGTCCTATTAATAAGGTCACTACGTATGTGGGCATGGGCCTATCGTGGCAGGGAGCACTGACAATCCCGCGTAGGCTAAGCCCAGTGAGCCTCTCAATCGGAATCGTCGGACTGCCAAATGTCGGAAAGTCCACCCTTTTTAATGCCCTGACCAAGAACAACGTATTGGCCGCTAACTACCCCTTTGCCACCATCGAGCCCAATGTGGGAATGGTGGGAGTGCCAGATGAGCGCCTAGCTAAACTCGCAAAAGTCTTTGGATCAGAAAAACTACTGCCAGCTGTTGTCTCTTTCGTAGACATCGCAGGAATTGTTAAGGGTGCATCAGAAGGTGCCGGACTTGGAAACAAGTTCCTGACAAATATCCGTGACACCGATGCAATCTGTCAGGTGATCCGCGTGTTTAGCGATGGCGATGTTGTCCACGTTGATGGTCGCATTGATCCAGCATCTGACATGGAAACTATTAATACTGAATTAGCGCTCGCAGATTTACAAACTATTGAAAAAGCGATTCCTCGTCTTGAAAAAGAGGCACGTGTTGCAAAAGAGAAGGCACCAATACTGGAGGCGGTAAAGGCTGCCAATGATTGGTTGCAATCTGGCAAGCCTTTGTCACAAAGTTCAATTGATCGCGAACTATTGGCTGAGCTTCATTTGTTAACTGCAAAACCATTTTTATATGTGTTTAACGTTGATGCTGCTGAAATTAATGACTATGAGTTAAAGAGTAAGTTGCAAGCACTTGTTGCCCCAGCTGAGGCTATTTTCCTTGATGCAAAAACAGAGGCAGAGCTAGCAGAACTCAGCGATGAAGATGCCCTTGAACTATTGCAATCAATTGGTTTGAAAGAACCAGGGCTTGCAACTTTGGCTCGTGTTGGCTTTGATACCTTGGGATTACAGACCTACTTAACAGCAGGTCCAAAAGAAACTCGTGCCTGGACAATTCACAAAGGTGACACTGCACCGATGGCTGCCGGTGTAATTCATACAGATTTCCAAAAGGGATTTATTAAGGCTGAAATTGTTAGCTTTGATGAACTAATGGCTGCAGGCACAATGGTTGAAGCTAAGGCTAAGGGCAAGGTTCGTATGGAAGGTAAGGACTACATCATGCAAGACGGTGATGTGGTCGAATTTAGATTCAACGTCTAAGCGCCGGTGTAGTGCTTTCCAATTTCTTCTAAAGACTTATCCAAAATCTCTAAGCCTAACTTCGCATCTTCAACGGAGATATTGCATGGTGGGCACAAGTGAATTCTGTTGAAGTTGTTAAACGGCATCAAGCCATTCTTCTTGCAGGCAGCAACTAATTCATTCATGGCAGGACTTGATCCACCATAGGCAGCAAGTGGCTCATGTGTTGCACGATCACTGACTAGATCAACACCCCAGAACACTCCAGCACCGCGAATATCGCCAATAACCTTGTGCTTCTTGGCTAATTCAGCAAGACCTGGACCCAGAATCGTTTCACCGATCATGGTGGCATTTTCCAACATTTTTTCTTCCTTCATGACATCAATGGTGGCAACCGCAGTTGCACATGCCATTGGGTGGCCCATATAGGTAAGACCACCAGCAAAGACCTTGTCATCAAAGGTGTGTGAAATATCTTTGCTGATGACAACTCCGCCGAGTTGGATGTAGCCAGAGGTAACACCCTTTGCAAAGGTAATCAGATCTGGCACAACTGTTGAATGTTGGTAAGCAAACCATTTTCCAGTGCGACCAAAGCCAGACATAACTTCATCGGCAATCCACATGATCTTGTACTTATCGCACAGTGCTCGAACACCTTCTAGATATCCCTTGGGTGGTACTAGTACACCTGCAGTTCCAGGAACTGATTCGATTAATATGGCCGCAATTGTGTTGGGACCTTCAAAGATAATGGTTTGTTCAAGATGTTCTAATGCGCGCTTGCATTCTTCTGCTTCATCCTTTGCCCAGAAAGCGGTGCGATAGAGATATGGTCCCCAGAAATGCACATGTCCAAAAGCAAACTCATTTGGAAATCTACGTGGGTCTCCAGTTGCATTAATGGCCGCACCTGTATTGCCATGATAGGAACGATAGGTTGAAAGCACCTTGTGCTTATGTGTGTGCATGCGGGCCATGCGAATTGCATTTTCAATGGCATCGGCCCCACCGTTTGTGAAAAAGACTTTTGCAAAGTTATCGCCTGCTAATTCAACAACTCTTTGCGCCGCTTCATTACGAGCCTCATTGGCATGTTGTGGCGCAATAGTTGTCAGCACGTCAGCTTGTGCCTGAATGGCTTTAATGACCTTAGGGTGCTGGTGTCCAATGTTTGTAAAAACTAATTGTGAAGAAAAATCTAAGTACGTCTTGCCTTCAAAATCCCAAAAGCGCGATCCAGAACCACTTGCAATGGGCATAGGCGAAATTGCGCCTTGGGCTGACCATGAGTGAAAAACATATTCGTGGTCTGCAGCGCTCACTGCCGCTTGCTTTGCAGGATCATTAATTGGAGCGCTCATCTGTGTCCTCGAACTCTTGGTAGTTAGTAGCGCCATCATAAACCTCTGAAGTAGATTGCACCTATGACCCAGATAACGCATTGGATTAATGGCGCACTTGATACCCAGAGTTCGAAGCGCAGCGGAGATGTTTTTAACCCTGCAACCGGCAAAGTCACTAAAACCGTTGCCTTTGCTGATGCGGCAACTGTTGATCGAGCGGTCACTGCAGCAACTGAAGCCTTTGCATCATGGCGTCATAGCTCTTTAACAAAGCGTACTCAAGTACTTTTTGCCTTTCGCGAGCTCGTGCAGCAGAACAAAGAAAAAATTGCAGCCCTCATCACTGACGAACACGGCAAAGTATTAAGTGATGCTGCCGGTGAAGTAACCCGAGGGCTTGAAGTCGTTGAGTTTGCCTGCGGAATCCCACATTTACTAAAGGGTGGATTTTCAGAAGAGGTTTCAACTGGTGTTGATGTGTATTCCATCCGCCAGGCACTTGGACCTGTTGCAATCATCTCTCCATTTAATTTTCCGGCAATGGTTCCGATGTGGTTTTTCCCAGTTGCAATTGCCTGCGGCAACACAGTTGTTGTGAAGCCATCTGAAAAAGATCCATCTGCTGCAATCTTCATGGCCCAGTTATGGAAAGAGGCGGGATTGCCTGATGGCGTGTTTAACGTTGTCCACGGTGACAAAGAAGCAGTAGATGCCTTGCTTACTCACCCAGGAATTAAGTCAATTTCATTTGTTGGCTCGACTCCTATTGCTCGTTATGTCTATGAGACCGGAACCAAATCAGGCAAGCGCGTGCAGGCATTAGGTGGGGCTAAAAACCACATGATTGTTCTGCCTGATGCTGACCTTGAACTTGCGGCGGACGCAGCAATTAACGCCGGCTTTGGTTCTGCAGGTGAGCGGTGTATGGCGATCTCTGCAATTGTTGCAGTAGAGCCAATCGCATCAGCCCTGGTTGAAAAGATTAAGTCTCGTATGTCTTCGATTAAAACTGGTGATGGCACACAGGGCTCTGACATGGGGCCTCTTGTTACTAAAGTTCATCGCGACAAAGTTGCTTCTTATATTGAGGCAGGAAGTAAAGAAGGTGCAACTGTTGTGGTCGATGGTCGCACATTAGAAATCGCTGGCGATGGCTTCTGGCTGGGCCCAACTTTGTTTGACAATGTGAGCCCAGAAATGTCTATCTATAAAGATGAAATCTTTGGCCCAGTTCTAAGCATTATTCGGGTTAATACCTATGACGAAGCGTTGAACCTAGTGAACTCACATCAATATGGAAATGGCACAGCGATCTTTACCAATGATGGCGGGGCAGCTCGCAGATTCCAGAATGAGGTTGAGGTTGGCATGGTTGGGATCAATGTTCCGATCCCTGTGCCAATGGCCTATTTCTCATTTGGTGGCTGGAAGAACTCATTATTTGGTGATTCTCACGCACATGGCACCGAAGGTGTTCACTTCTTTACTAGAGGCAAAGTTGTTACAAGCCGCTGGTTAGATCCAAGCCATGGTGGAATCAACTTAGGTTTCCCTCAAAACGATTGATTAAGCCTGCATAAGGGCGCTGATTAGTCCTTATCAAGGGCTAAAAGGTAAGATTGAGGCATGATGGTCGGTAACTTGGCCTCAGCACAACCAAATCGTTGATAGAGGCAAGGCCTTATAGAGGGCTGGCTTCCTAAGGAAAGTAGTTTTCGTGGCCAAGATTCAAGAGCATCTCAAAAACCTGCCCGTAAAAAAGCGCGACAACCTACGTAACGTTGCGATCATCGCTCACGTTGACCACGGTAAAACAACATTGGTTGATGCGATGTTGTGGCAGTCCGGCGCATTTGCAGCACACAAGGTTCAGGGCGAAGGCCAGGACCGCATGATGGACTCAATGGATCTTGAGCGCGAAAAGGGAATTACGATCCTTGCCAAGAACACTGCTGTTAAGCGCGGCGACACAATCGTTAACATCATTGATACACCAGGCCACGCAGACTTTGGTGGCGAAGTAGAGCGCGGGCTAGAAATGGTTGACGGCGTTATCTTGTTGGTAGATGCTTCAGAAGGTCCATTGCCTCAAACACGTTTCGTTTTGCGTAAAGCACTTGAAAAGAATTTGCCAGTTATCTTGTTGATCAACAAGGTTGACCGCCCCGATTCACGTATCGCAGAAGTTGTTGACGAGGCATATGAACTCTTCCTTGATCTTGGCGCAAATGAAGAGCAGATTGAATTTCCAGTTGTCTATGCATCTGCTAAAGCTGGTCGTGCATCATTGACTCGTCCTGCAGATGGTGGAATGCCAGAAGAGACAAACTTGGATGTTTTGTTTGACACAATTTTCACGGCAATTCCGGCACCTGAGTATCACGAAGGCGCGCCATTGCAAGCACACGTTACAAACCTTGACTCTTCACCATTCCTGGGTCGTCTTGCACTATGTCGCGTACGCGAAGGTGTTATTAAAAAGGGTCAAAATGTCACCTGGATTAAGACAGATGGCACAACGGAGCGCGTAAAGATTTCAGAGCTTCTTATTACTGAAGCGCTAGAGCGCGTTCCAGCGCTAGAGGCACACCCTGGAGACATTATTGCGGTGGCAGGTATCGACACAATTACATTGGGCGAAACCCTTGCTGATAATGAAAACCCACATGCACTTCCTTTAATCATCGTTGATGAACCATCTATTTCGATGACAATCGGTATTAATACATCTCCACTAGCGGGCAAGAGCGGCAAGCTGCTTACTGCGCGCCAAGTTAAGGGCCGTTTGGATGCAGAGCTAGTTGGTAACGTTTCCTTGCGCGTTCTCAACACTGATCGTCCAGACACATGGGAAGTTCAGGGTCGCGGAGAGCTACAGCTTGCAGTCCTTGTTGAAATCATGAAGCGCGAAGGTTTCGAACTAACTGTTGGTAAGCCACAGGTAGTTATCAAGAAGATTGATGGCAAGATTCACGAACCGATGGAGCGTTTAACAATTGATGCACCTGAAGAGTACTTAGGTGTTCTTACACAGTTGATGGCACTTCGTAAGGGTCGCATGGAGCAAATGGTTAATCACGGAACCGGATGGATCCGTCTTGATTACAAGGTTCCATCACGTGGACTTATTGGTTTCCGTACAGAGTTCTTAACTGAAACTCGTGGAACTGGTTTACTCCACCACGTATTTGATGGATACGAGCCATGGTTCGGAGATATTCGCACGCGTGCAACTGGATCACTTGTGTCAGACCGCATGGGAACAGTTACCTCATATGCACTTTATGGAACACAAGATCGCGGAACTATTTTCGTAGAGCCAGGCGATGAAGTGTATGAAGGTATGGTTATTGGCGAGAACTCTCGTAACGATGACATGGATGTTAACTGTGTTCGCGAAAAGAAGCTGACCAACATGCGTGCTTCAGGAACTGATGAATCAGAGCGATTGATTCCGCCTAAGAAGCTCAACATGGAAGGTGCTCTTGAATTCTGCCGCGAAGATGAGTGCGTGGAGGTAACACCTGCCGTAGTTCGCATCCGTAAGGTTGTTCTCAACGGTGACGAGCGAGCACGTGCTACATCTCGTGCCAAGAAGGCGAATCTCAACGCTAATTAATTCAATTGAAACTGGCCCGTGTTAATCACTTAACGCGGGCCTTTTTCATGTTCTGCCTCAATTTGTCACCTCTCTGAGGCAAGATGCTCACTGTGAGTAGGCAGCCTTTCAACCTTGTGCGACAGGTACTTCAGCCTGCTCCCGGTGTTTTGGATCCTGAACAACAAGCGGTTGTTTCTCACCGTGGTTCTCCCATTGTTGTGCAAGGCGGGCCAGGTACAGGTAAAACAACTGTTTTAGTTGAAGCAGCACTTGCTCGTATTCAAGAAGGTCAAAATCCAGATTCAATACTGCTGCTGACCTATGGTCGCGAGCGAGCATCTGAATTACGTGATGCGATTGCACTTCGCACAACTAAAACAATGTTTGAACCACTTGCCAGAACCTTTCACTCATTAGCATTTTCAATCTTAAAGATGAAAGCAAAGGGAGATCCTGAACCAATTTTGCTCAGTGGTCCAGAACAAGAAAGTTACATCCGCGAATTACTGCAGGGTGATATCGACGATGGATTTAAGGAGTGGCCAGAAGATCTGCATAAGGCGTTGACAACTAATGGTTTTGCTCGCGAACTTCGCGATTTGATTTTGCGTGCATCCGAACGCGGAGTAGATGCAGATGAGTTAGCCAAGTTAGGCGCGCAAGAAGGCGAAAAGTATTGGGTTGCAGCAGCGGCATTCTGGAAGAGATACTTGAATTCGATGGTGATGCGTGAGTTCAGCGCACAAGATGCGAAGCTGCGTATCGATCCATCTGAGTTAGTTTCTCGTGCATCGATACATCTGCGTAATAATCCAGATTTGCTCGATCAACTGCGTAAGCGTTTCACAACAATCATGGTGGATGAGTTTCAGGAAAGTGATCCAGCACAACGTGAACTATTAGGATTGCTTGCAGGCAGCGATGTAATCATTTGCGCTGATGCAGATAGCGCAGTCGGTCGATTCCGCGGAGCAGATCCCGATGGTTTAGCTGCAGCTTTAGATCCATATCGGGTAAAAGAAGTTGTCTTAAGTGCTGTGTATCGCAATGCAGAGGCGATCTTTGAAGCCGGACATAAGTATGTGCAGAGTTTCAAGGGTTCCCCAGTTACCCGAAAGCGCTCTATAGCCAATGAAAATCAAGGCTTTGTTGGGGCCCACCGTTTTAGAAGTGGGGCAGAAGAGGCCGCCTTTATTGCCCACCAATTCCGCAGTGCACATTTGCGACAAGGAATTTCATATAGCAATATGGCAGTTGTTTTGCGCACACCAGGTGTTCAAGCCTCAGCGCTGCGTCGAGCATTGTCACAAGTTGGCATTCCTGTTGCATCTGAACTTCAAGCTTTAGCTGGCAACCCTGCAATTACTCCATTTTTATTGTTGGCACGTGTTGCAATTGGCGCACAACCTCTTAATTTGGATACAGCAGAGCGTTTACTGCTTTCTGAATTTGGTGGAGCAGACTCAATCTCGTTGCGCAGAATTCGACGTGCGATGATCAACGCACGCCCGGAAGGTGATGAGCGTTCAGGAACTCAGTTGTTGCTAGATGCAATTGCGGATGGACAGTTGTCTATAGAAAGTGCTGACAGCGTGCTGCGAGTTCATGAGTTGTTAAAAGGTGCAAAGGCGATTGCACGTAATAAAAGTGCGCTAGCTGATGATCTTTTGTGGTTCATTTGGGATAATGCCGTTACTAGTGATGGCCAGAAGCTATCTGTTGCATGGCGCAATCAAGCCTTACGTCCCGGAATTCGTGGAGCAGCTGCAGATCGAGATTTAGATGCGATGATGCAGCTGTTTGAATCTGCTACCCGCTATTCAGAACGTTTTCCATTGTCAGGTCCTGCGGCATTTATCAATGAAGTTGCAACTGAAGATATTGCTGGAGATGTAATTACCGCCAAGGGAGTTCGCCCGGATTTTGTGGAAATCCTGACGGTCCATGGCGCTAAGGGCCGTCAGTGGGAAGTTGTTGCCATCGCAGGGTTGCAAGAAGGGACTTGGCCTAATTTGAAGCAGCGTTCATCATTGTTAGGTGCTGAGCGTTTGGTTGAGCGAAAGCGAAACCCTGATATTCCTCGGGATCAATTAGATGTCATTGCAGCTAATGGATTGATGCAAGATGAGCAACGTCTGTTTCATGTGGCCCTAACCCGCGCCCAGCAATCACTATACGTCACCGCTGTCCAGCGCGAGGATGAAGAACCATCACAATTCTTTGAAGCAATTGAAGTGATGGTAAATAAAAGCGATGAAGATGAACCCGTTCTAACAGATGTTCCTCGTCCAATTACAGCCCCTGCTCTAGTGGCCGAACTTCGGGCACAGTTAGATGGACCAAAAGCAAAAGAGGCTGCAGCGTTATTAAAAGCGATGAGTGCGGAAGGAATTTACTTAGCTAACCCTGAGAGCTGGATTGGATCTGTGCCGTTAAGTACTGATGCACCCGTTATTGATGCAGACAAGGAAGTTATTGTTTCCCCATCTGGTGCCGAAAGCTTTTTGGAATGTGGAGTTAAGTGGTTTCTGCAAAATAATGGCGGTTCAGATGGAGATAGCACCGCTCAGATTTTGGGTTCTGCTATTCACGCATTTGCAGCCAAGATGGTTCAAGAGCCAGGAACAAGCCGTGAAGGGTTAATTCAATCTCTTCAAAATTCCTGGAAGCTCATTGATCCAGAAAGTGGCTGGGTTAGCGCCTCACATCTTGAATCTGCGGTGACAATGCTTGAAAAGTTTGTCACTTATCATTCGGGAACACAGCGTGAAGTAAAAGGCGCTGAAGTGCGCTTCAATGTGAAGTTAGGTCGTGCCCGAATTATCGGAACCGTGGATCGTCTTGAAGTTGAAGCCGATGGCTCACTCTTTATTATTGACTTCAAAACTGGTATCACGGCCATAAGTAAAGAAGATGCCAAGAAGAATCTGCAGCTTGCTAGTTACCAACTAGGTGTTGCTGAAGGTGGATTTACTGATGGCACTAAGTCGGCTGGCGCAGAACTTGTGTATTTAGGCACAAGTAGCGCTGGGCCTTCTATCCGGCAGCAGTATGCAATTGATCTTGAAGAAACTAAGGCAACGATCGAAACTATTGGTGAGGGCATGGCGGCCGCAACCTTCTTTGCCACCGTTAATGAGCGCTGTAAAGGCTGCCCAGTAAGGAAATCCTGCCCTGTTCAAAGTGATGGTCGGGCGGTGATTGAGTGATGGCCGAAGCCAGATATACACCTGAAGAGATCATTGCAAAGCTTCAGGCACATCCAAAGTTTGGTTCGCAGATCAAACCAATTACCACGCATCAATCAGCGATCATTAGTAGTGGATTAGAACCTGCGGTAGTTATCGCAGGAGCCGGTTCTGGTAAAACAGAAACAATGAGTAACCGTGTTTTGTATTTAGTCGCTAATGGATTTGCCACACCAGATCAAATCTTGGGCTTAACCTTCACCCGCAAAGCTGCAGGTGAGCTCTCGGTTCGTATCCGCAAGCGTTTGCGTCAGCTTTCCCAACTTAAAGAGTTTGAGCACATCACTACTACAAGTACTGCCGTTACTACCTATCACTCTTATGCAGGCAAGTTACTCAGCGAGCATGCCATTCGCTACGGAATTGATGCTGATGCCGACCCACTAGGTGAAGCGGCAATTTGGCAGATTGCATCTGATGTTGTGCGCAACTGGTCAGATGATTCATATCGAAACAATAGTGCTGTTGGCACTGTGATTAAGGATTTGCTTGGTCTTTCTAAGTTGATGTTAGAACATCAAGTTAAGGCATCAGCAATTGAAGCAATCGGAAACCAGATGCTTGAAAGGCTTCAGATGCTTGCAGGTGGCACTAATGAAGAAACGCGAGCAGTTGCTCGTGCCATGCAGCAACGTAATTCCTTGTTGCCAATGGTTGAAGCATTTATGGAACGCCGTAAGGCTGCCGGAGAACTTTCATTTGATGATCAAATGTCACTAGCTGCAGATATTGCTCAAAACTTTGAAGATGTCGGGACATTAGAGCGCGGCAAGTACACCGTTGTTTTACTTGATGAGTATCAAGACACATCTCAGTCACAGGTGCGCATGTTGTCTTCGCTTTATGGGGCAGGCCACCCTGTAATGGCGGTTGGAGACCCATCGCAGGCTATTTACACCTGGCGCGGCGCCTCTGCCGGGACTATGGCATCTTTTCAAAAGTACTTTCCGAAAGCTGCTGGACAGACTGGAACAGAGCAGTTCTCACTTCCTAAAACATTCCGGAATGACAAAATCATCTTGGCAGCTGCAAACGCTATTAGTGCGCAAATAAAATCAGATGGTGGCCAGCAAGTTGTTGAATTAGACGCTCGAGAAGGTGCAGGTGAAGGTGAGATTGCCTATGGAATTTATGAAACGGTAGAGACTGAATCTCAGGCGATTGCTGAATACTTCAAAGAATTGTGGAATCCAGATGCTGGTAAATCATTTGCTGTTTTAGTTCGTAAGCGAAGCCAAATAGCATCAATAGAAAATGCTCTACGTGAACAGGGCCTACCTGTTGAAGTTATTGGTATCGGTGGACTTATTCATATTCCAGAGGTGGCAGATGTTGTGACCTTGATGAAGATCATTACCGATCCTGATGCAGGATCATCCTTGATGCGTCACTTAACAGGACCACGGATTAATTTAGGTCCACGAGACATTGCCGCTCTTGGTGGATTTAGCCGCGAACGAGCGAAGGCCATGCATGCAGATTCGAAAAGTTTCATCAAGAAAATTGCTGCTGGAAATCCTGATCAGTTAGAAGCAGATGATCAATTCTCTGGTTCTATCATCGATGCACTCGATGAAATTACTTCAGCTAAAAAGATTGGTTTTAGCGATCTTGGGTATCAACGACTTGTCACCTTCGCACAAGATCTGCGACGACTGCGTTCTCGCGCAGGGGGTCAGATCACAGACCTCGTGACTGAAATTGAAAACTACTTAACTCTTGAATCAGAAATTACTTTGCGCGAGGGTTCACAGACGGGTCGTCGCCACCTAGATCGATTCCTAGATGAGGCTTCAAAGTTTGAAAGAAGTGGTGGATCTGTTTCAGCCTTTTTGGATTGGCTAGATATCGCATCCGATGAAGAGGGCGGGCTCAAGGTTGGAGCACCTGAAGTACGCACAGATGTTGTTCAAATCCTTACAGTTCATATGGCAAAGGGTGCTGAATGGGATGTCGTCGCAGTGCCCGGTTTATCGGAAGGCACATTCCCTGGTGTTAATCGCAACGATCCAGATAACTGGCTCAAGAATGAAAGACATGTTCCTTTTGCGCTACGCGGGGATGCGCATGAACTTCCAGAATTCACATTAGATGGAATTACCAAAAACAGTGATGCCGCAAAGGCGATTAAAGAGTTTGCGCGTAGATGTGTCGATCAGATCAAGATGCGGGAAGAAATGCGTCTTGGTTATGTTGCTGTCACGCGAGCTCGAACACATCTAATTTGCACAGCTTCGTGGTGGCGAGATGGCGTGAATTCAGTTTCTCCATCAGATATTTTCACTCTGATTGCGGGAGCCGCAAGTGCTAATGGTGGACGATTGATATCAGATGTTGCAGCACCCGATGACGATGCCGAGAATCCAACCCTTAAAAATCCTAAAACTGCCGTGTGGCCAAGAGATTACTTGGGAGATAAGCGCGCACAGTTTGATGCAGCGATTGCACTGGTTGATTCTTCAGAAGTTCATCCACTCATTGAGTCACAAGATGACGAAGTAAATTCCTGGATTATGGATGCTCATAGTCTAATTACTGAGCAACGCAATCGCGCCTCAGATGTTGTTCAAGTTGCATTACCGACACGACTTTCAACTTCGACATTAGTTGCTCTACATGAAAATCCGCAAGAACTTGCACTCAACATTCGCCGTCCAATGCCACGCGGACAAGATCAGTATTCCCGCCGGGGTACAGCATTCCACTTGTGGGTTGAACGTCAATTTACCGATGCTGCTACTCTATTTGGAGATGAGTATCTAGATTATTTGGATCCACTCGAAGATGATTCAAAATTAGAAGATCTTAAAGCTGCGTGGTTAAAGAGCAGTTTTGCCAATCGCGCACCAGCACGAGTCGAAGTTCCTTTTGAAACTACTATCGCCGGCGTCCTTATTAGAGGTCGAATTGATGCCGTTTATCGTGACGGAGATGGCTTCCAGGTGGTGGATTGGAAGACTGGATCAAAGCAGTTAGGAAAGTCGGCACAAGTTCAGTTAGCCATGTATCGCTTGGCGTGGGCCAAATTATCAGGATGTGACATCTCAAAGATTTCTGCGGCGTTTCATTATGTGCCAACGGGAGTTACTGATCAGCCAGCGGATCTATTGGACGAGGCTGCCTTAATTGCTTTGATTACATCCATTGATCAGGCCGATAAATAATTTAGTCAAACAGAATTAAAAGCAACTAATGGGTTGGAATGTCAATCTGTAGGGGCAAGTGATCACTCATGCCGGCGTGCTCGTAGGGACTCTGGCGAACGTCTGCAGCGGTGAGGGTTTGTGAGAGCATGTAATCAATTTGAACCTTTGGAAGCCAACTAGGAAATGTTCTCCCAGTTGTGAGTGAATTCCATTTTAATCCTGTCACAACTTTAGAAAATGGGATATTCATATCTCCCATTAGAATTATCTTCTTTTTGTCTACACCTAATTTGTCTGACCATCGCTTAATTTGAACCAACTGTCTGAAGTTGAAAAAAGGCACGAAAGAAAGATGAGTATTAATAATTAACCATCCGTTTTCTAATTGTGCAGCGAGAGCGCTTCTTGGATGATCGCGCACATAAAATCGTTTTAGCTTTCCATCAACCGGAAACATCATAAAAACACCAATGGGAGAACCCTTAAGATCTAATCGGTACCATGATTTGACCGGTAATAGCGAAACCATGCCGATTCCATATCCAGGTTCATCGGATTGGATGCTATTAGAAACAATCTTTATGTCATCATTTTTGGGGTTGCGCCATTTCTCATCCGGATTGCCAAACAATGACGGCGCAAAAGCCCAGTCAGTCGCCCCCATGACCCTTGCAATATTGCCAACTTGATTGTGATTGCCAGATCGTTCTAGAAAGTAGTCAACTTCCTGGACACCAATAACATCGCTCTTTAAATTCAGTATTTCTGCCTCTAAAAGGGCGGCAGCATCAACGTTTGGATCAGGCGGCATGGCCATTCCGTGCAGCAAATTCCAGGAGGTTACGCGCATTGCCCAAGGCTAGTAGCGTTCACCCCTATGAGCGCATTGTCATCAATAAATCGCGAAAGCGAGCTGCGCGGCGATGCTGCCAAATTGGCTGAGCTTTGGAAAACCGCTCAGATTATTCATTTAGTTGATGCTCGCTTGAGCGCGGGAGATGATTCATTGACCTTTATTGATGCGACTGCTGTGGCTGCGGCTCAAGAAGTATTTGAAGAAGGTGATCGCTTTTTCTTAGGCGTGGGCAGAGATGACAACCAGGCTTACTTTGCCTGGCGCACCACTTGGATCAATCCGCCCGAAGATGACGGAACCGAAGAGTTTAAAAAGCGAAAGTATGAAGGTTTCAAAACTTTGCGTGAAGTCGGTGGCAATTTAGATGCTGACGAATTAACACTTGCAATGCACGCAGTTGGATTAGCTAATTGGCATTGGACGCACACACATTGTGCCAGATGTGGGGCAAAGACAATTAGCGATCTTGGTGGAAGTGTTCGCGTTTGCCCAGAAGATTCAACACAACATCATCCACGCACCGACCCTGCAGTTATTGTTTTGGTAAAAGATAAAGATGATCGCATTCTTTTGGGTCATCAACCAATCTGGCCGGATAAGCGATTCTCAACTTTTGCAGGATTTGTTGAAACTGGTGAATCTTTTGAAGAGTGCGTTTCACGGGAAGTTTTTGAAGAAGCTGGTGTGTATGCCTCAGAGATCAAATACTTAACTTCACAACCGTGGCCATTTCCTGCCTCGATTATGATTGCATTTGAAGCGATTACCCATCGTCCAGAAGAGGCTCGTCCTGATGGCACAGAGATAACTGAAGTACGCTGGTTTTCACGCGATGAAATGAAAGCAGCAGTTGATGCTCAAGATATTTTGTTGCCTCCAAAAATTTCTGTTGCTCGTCGCATGATCGAAGCTTGGTATACAAGAGTTGATGGATATACACGAGATCAGTTGCGCGGTGGTGAATCGTGGAGACCGTAGGTAACCTTCGGGCAGAGGAAATTCTTGAAGCGCTAGATAACGAACAACGTGCAGTTGCACTTGCTACACGAGGTCCTGTTTGCGTTATTGCAGGGGCCGGAACTGGAAAGACCCGTGCAATCACACACCGCATCGCATATGCCGCAGCGATTGGCACCATGGATCCACACAAAGTTTTGGCACTTACCTTTACGGCGCGTGCGGCCGGTGAAATGCGCACACGATTGCGCTCACTCGGTGTTCCATCCGTTGCGGCCCGCACAATTCATGCAGCCGCCTTGAAGCAGCTCACTTTCTTTTGGCCACAGGTTTTTGGGGGCCGCACCCCGGATTTGCTCACAACGAAGAGTGGATTTCTGACTGAAGCGATCAAACGCGCTCAATTGCAGGGCGAACTATCTATAACCTCACGAGATTTACTACGCGATATCGCAACAGAGATTGAATGGGCAAAGGTTTCGCAGATCGCACCTTCTGATTACTTGAGCGAATCCTTAAAGCGTACGGTAAAACCACGGATTAATCCTGAGCAGTTAGCAAAGGTCTACACAGCCTATGAAAGCGTGAAGCACCAAGAAAGAGCCATCGATTTCGAAGATGTTTTATTACTGACAACTGCAATGATTGAAGAAGAGCGTGAAGTGCGTGAGCGCGTGCAGGATCAATACCGATTCTTTACTGTCGATGAGTATCAGGATATTTCTCCGCTTCAGCAGCGCTTAATCAACGCCTGGCTTGGCTCACGTCAGGAACTATGTGTTGTTGGTGACCCAGCGCAAACAATTTATTCATTTGCAGGTGCCACACCAGTGTTCCTAAATTCATTTACACAACGCTTTCCAGAAGCTGAAGTTGTGCGCCTAACCACCGGATATCGCTCAACTCCTGAAATTATTTTTACTGCAAACAGCATTTTGCGAAAAGGTGCCATGGGCAATGAATTAGTTGCAATTAATGATCACGGCAGCAAGCCAACAATTACTGCCTATAACGATGAGTCTGCGGAAATTGCTGGGATAGTTCGTGACATTACGCAGTTAATCTCTGAAGGAACGCCTGCCCAAGAGATTGCAGTTCTTGCGCGCACTAACAGCCAATTAAATGGTTTAGAAAAAGCAATGAATTCTGCGAACTTGCCATATCAAGTTCGAAATACCGAGCGCTTCTTTGAGCGCAAAGAGGTTCGTGATTTCTTAAAGCAGGTTCGCACGGCATCTGTCATTCCAACTGAAGGCGTTGTTTGGCTAGATGAACTTCGAACACTGGCTCAACCATTTTTAACTGGGGGAGCTATCGATGGAATCGCAGCACTTCTTCACCTGGCACGTGAACTAGATAGTGATTCTGGATTTACACCGAAGAATCTGCGGGCATATTTGCGAGAAGTTGAAGATCGAGTTCAGCAAAACAATCCACCAACAATGCCTGTTACAACCCTTGCAACGTTGCATGCAGCAAAGGGTCTTGAATGGGATCGCGTATTTCTAATGGGTGTTAGTGATGGAATTTTGCCCCTTGAAAACAACAGCACCACGGGGGATCAAGCATCAATTGATGAAGAACGCCGCTTGTTCTATGTTGGAATTACACGGGCTAAATCAGATCTGCGATTGAGTTATCGAGGCAAGGCCTCACGATTCTTGGCTGAGGCGGGCCTTACTAACTAGCCGATTTACGCTCATTTATAGGGAGATTTAATTGCCTTGCCAGTACCTCAACCCATGGTTTATCCTTAGAACTTCATTCCCATGGCGGGTGTGAAAATGAATGGAAGGAACGAATATGTCTAACGCATCATTCGTCTCAGCAAACGCATTGCGTTCTGCTGTGATTCCTTCTGCTCATACAACCAATAAGCCTTCTACTTGGCATGCGACGAAGCCAGCGTTTTACGCAGCTTTTTATGCCGGATACGAGGCCAATGGTGGTTCAATCGAATAAATCGATTTAGAACTAAAAGCCAAGGGCCTCGAATCCAAAAGGATTCGGAGCCCTTTTTGTTTTCCAAAAACAAACTTCACTCCAGAAAACCAACGACAACCACAAGAGACCGAAGCAAGATCTAACAGAAAGAAGAGGTGAGAACATGAGCGTTCTCTTCAGTGAACTATTAGTACCAGGCTGGGCAGATGAGAAGATCGGTTTGGATGCCGTAACAGGCACGTATTCAGACGGGTCATCATTTAACTTGCCATGCCACACAGCAGATCCTGAGCTCTACTTTTCTGAAGATGAGATGCAAGTGCTTGAGGCCAAGTCACTCTGTGGCGGATGTCCTGTGCGTGCGCAGTGTTTAGAAGGTGCGTTATCCCGGCAAGAACCGGCAGGTGTGTGGGGTGGTGAACTCTTTGAAGAAGGTCGCATTATTGCCAAGAAGCGCAAAGCTGGACGACCAACTCTGAAAGAGATCGCGGCACGAAATGCAGAAGGCGAACTAATCGAACTCAAAGTTAAAGGTGGTGAGCGCGCGGAAAGCGCTGCTTAACTACTGAACATATTGAGATTTGTTAATGAAGGCCATAATGCAAAGAGGATGGAGATCGGCAGGATAAGGAAAACAACTGGAATCATCATGGAGATTTCAGCCTTACCGGCCGCACCCATAACTCGATTGCGTTGATTACCACGGGCTTCGACCGCATGCCGAGAGAGAACTTCAACTAGCGGTGCGCCTCGCAATGTTGCAGTCACTAAAGCATCCACAAAGCGGCGAATCATTACCGATTTAACACGCCTGCCCATGGCATCTAATGCTTCGTTTATAGGCAATCCAGAACGAACTCCTGACACAACTAATTGGAACTCCTTGGGCAATTGCCCATCTGCAGAGGCTCCTATACGCAGCATTGCACTTAACGGAGTTTCACCAGCTGCAATCGCTAGTGTCAGCATTTCAATTATAGCTGGAAATTCGGACTCAATTAATTCACGCCGCTTTTTAATATTTCGTGTGAGTTCTCGATCCAATAAAACATATGAAACGCTAGCTAACAAGGCAGATCCAAATAAAGATAAGAAATGGCTGTGCGTGAGTATCAGAAGTATCGTAAATCCAACTGCCGAAGCAGCTGCGCTATACCCATATTGTTTGATTCGAAAATCTACATAGTCTTTTTCAGTACCACGACCTAGTTCTTCCAATCGAGATCTCAACTGTGTGCGATCCCCGGTACTTCTCGCATTCTTTCTGACAATGCGACGTGCTTCAACGAGTGGATCAATTTCATCACCTAGGACGATAATAAAACCTGCTGGGATAACAAATAATGCGGTAACCAAGAAAATGAGACTCATCCTGCGTCTCCTACAAAAACCCTCGGAGTTTGTGGCAAACGGCCTAAACGATTCATCCAGATATAGGCAATTGCAGTCATCACGAGACCTGCACTCAAGATCATTGCACCTGAGGATGTGGAATATGCGGAAGCGGTGCTTGGCTGAGTTGAAAGCAAGAGAAGAAGAATCCATGGTGCAGCAGCCGAAAGATGCGCAGAATTCTTAATCCAACCATGCTTGACTTCAATTTCTCGACGCAATGCTAAATCTTGGCGTAGAAAATCTCCTAGAGCTCTGAGTATCTGTAGTAATTCACTGCCTCCTAAAGCTTTAGAAATGATGAGTGCTTCAAATATTTGATCGCTACCATGGTGGGAAAACAAAGCCTTCAGCTCTTTAATGGATTGCGTCAAATCACCACTTCCATACAAAGTTACTTTGAACTGGGTAAATGCAGGGCGTAACACCTCTGGACCTCTAGTTGACAGCCCAGCCAGTGATTCGGTGAGCGAAAGTCCGGATTGAATACCAGACATTAAGTGATCAATAACTTCAGGCCATGCCGCCACTAATGCTGCTTCGCTTAGGTTGTTTGTGACTCGCACCGTTACAAAAGCAATTCCAGCGGCCAATGCCCCGAAGGCAATCGCAATAACAATCGAACGTGTCATTAAAAGGACACCAGCTGTGGAAACAGATGCTGAAATACCAATGCGAAGTGAAAGTTTCATAGATGCCACCATTGTGAAAGAGGCGCACCAATAGCAGTGAATCGATCTGGGTTAGGCAATGAACCTACCCCTTTTTGATATTGGCTACCGTCCCATTTCCAGAGCATCTCAATTTCAGCACGGTCATTTTCATATCTTCCTGTTACTGCTGCAACTTCATTTATACGACGTTTTCCTTGCACATCTAGTGTCGTATGGATAATTACATCGATAGCCGATGCAACCGTGGGTGCAATAAATTTATGTGAGATATTTACCCCCGCCAGTAAAGGCAGAGTTTGTAACTTAATAATTGCGTCTCGAGGCGAATTTGCATGAAGAGTCCCCATTCCGGGCAAGCCAGAATTGAGAGCGATTAACAAATCTAAGGCTTCAGCTTCTCGAACTTCGCCAACAATAATTCGTGACGGTCTCATTCGTAATGACTCCTTAATTAAACGCCGCAATGGAATTTCACCTTCACCTTGCAGATTGGCACTTCGTGTTTGCATCTGCACGACATCAGGAAGTTGAGGGCTTAACTCAAAAACTTCCTCTATCGTTACAACTCTTTCACCTCGTGGAATCGCACCAGTTAAGGCATTTAATACAGTTGTTTTTCCGGCCTGCGTACCTCCGCTTACTAGGATATTTAGACCTGCTTGAACGCAATATGTCAGTGCGGTGCATATCTCAGAGCTCATAACTCCTCGATCAACTAAGTCCTCAAGGCTTGAGGACCTCATTATGTGCTTCCGGATGTTAACCGCCCAATGATTAGCAGTGATCTCAGGGATTACAACGTGCAAGCGACTGCCATCAGGTAATCGAGCATCTACAAATGGGTGGGACAGATCTAAACGTCTGCCGCTCCACATTAATGCTCGTTCAACAATATTTCTGACATCATCTGATGACAGTAGTAAATTGGTTAATTCGCTACGACCATTACGTGCAATAAATATTCGCTCAGGAGTATTGATCCAAATTTCTTCAATAGTTGGGTCGCTCATAAATGGCGCGATAACCCCGAAAGTGATGGTTAGGTCTAGTTCCATGCTGGTCAACCTATGTCGAGGGTGACATTACTAGGCTGACTGACTAAAAGCCGTGGATAAAGCGAGGTAATTTAGCACTATGTGAAATTAGAGTCTTGTTACCTTCCGACTAAATCAGCCTGATCCAATCGGTCTAAAAGTTTCAAAGAGTCCTCATTATCATGCGCGAAAACGGTAGCAATCTGGATGCGTAAGCTGTGGTTTACGGTGAGTGAAGTTGCATCTAAAAGGCGATTAACGAATAGTTCAGCGTTGATGCATCCATCTCGGACAATGATGACAACTTCGTTTACTCCCAGTCTGCCTACGCAATCTTCTTGCCTAGTTAATTTCGCTAGTTCATATGAGAAATGCAAGATGTCTTCTGCACGAACTTGTTCGGATTGAGGGTTTTCAAAAAGTATCTTTATTAATGCGATTGGTTTGCCTGTTCGAGTTGCTAGTGAAATTTCACGACGCAATTGCTCGTAGAAATACGAAGGCGATGCCAGGTGAGTTTGTGAGTCATGAATTCCATCATGAGAAAAGAGCATTCTGTCCTCTCGTGAGTTAAACTCCTCTATATGAGTCAAGATTCTGCCAAAGCCGCCAAGGCGCGAGCACTAGTGGCATCCCTACTCTTTCTAGAAGCAGGCGTTGTATTCGCACTAGCTGGATGGCTCATCGTGCTTACCTTCACTTCAGACTCTTTGGAATTTCTTCCGTTCTTAGGAGTTTTACTCTTTGCATTACTTGGGGCTACAGGTTTAGCCATATGTGCCAGGGGATATCGCCGCGGAAAATACTTTGGCCGATCGCCAGCAGTCCTTGCTAATTTGATTGCACTCGGAGTTGTCTCGTATCAGGTCGAAGCGCACCTATGGTTTGTTGCAATTCCCTTGGCTGCACTTGCTGGAACTACTTTGATTGCAGCTCTGCGTGCTATACCAACTGATCTCTAAAGTTGGAGTTACCACTCAACAATCTGATTGTCTTCCCACAAAACTCCTGATGTATCACCAGAGTTAAATTCTCGTGTTGCCAACCACAGTGCACAAGCTGCACCTTCCTGGGCGCTCCGTGGCGCATCGGCACCTCCCATATCCGTGCGTGAGTGATTTGGGCAGACAGCATCAACTAAAACTCCACGAGCACCTAATCCTGTTTCATGAGCAAGATTTCTAACAAATGCATTAACTCCAGCTTTACTAATTCTGTATGGAGCAAGACCGCCTGCATTACCAGGTCCTGACATTCTGCCAAGACAAGCAGAATAAATAATGATGCGACCACTTCGTGCTTCAACCATGGCAGGTGCTAATCCATTAACAAGTGTGAAAACGGAATCAAGATTGATAGCCATAACTCGACGCCATTCGGTATCACTAGTTTTCAAAGTCTTAGACATTTTGTCGCTCATGACGCCATGGGCAAGAATGAGAATTTCAGGTGCCACATGTTGCTGCGAAATTAATTCAACAGTGTTGCGAGTGGCTTGCATATCTTCTAGATCAACTACATATGGGGTGAATTGTTGTTGGGGATGATCTTGCTGCAATCTCTCCTTGGCCTGCATGAGACGGCCTGGATCCTTGGCAATCATCACGATGTCATATCCCAGGGCCGCTAGGGATTTAGCGTTTTCAAAACCCAGGCCTCTGCTTGCTCCGGAGACCACTGCTAAAGCCATAGGCAAAGCCTGCCCCAGATGGCCCTGAAATGGAGACTGAAATTAGTGTGGCCAATCTCGCCTTATGAGCGTTAAATCGTGCTTATGCGGGCCAGTTACTGCCGATAGGCTTAGGCCTGTAATCAATGCAGAAGGAGCTTGCCAGTGTCGGCACAGGATTTTGGCGCAAATGATTGGCTCGTCGATGAAATGTACGAGCAGTATTTAGCGAATCCTTCTTCCGTTGACCCAGCATGGGTTGAGTATTTCAAGACAAATAAGCCAGGCGCACCAGCAACATCTTCAGTTACAACTGCAACAGCAAGTAAAGGTGTTCCACCCGTACCTAAGGCGCAACAAAAAGCAGCACAACCTGCACCTGTTGTTTCACAACCGGCTCCTGTCGCACCAGAAGTTGCGCCAACACCGCAACAACCAATTCTTCGAGAGACTGCAGCATCACAACCAACTCCTGCAGATCCAATTGTTAAACCAGTTCCAGTTTTGATTACTCCTGCTGCATCTTCACTTGAACCAATTCGCGGAGTTTCAGCTCGCGTAGTTCAAGCAATGGAAGGATCACTTTCTGTTCCGACTGCAACATCTGTTCGAGCAATTCCTGCGAAGTTGATGATCGATAACCGCATCGTGATAAATAATCACTTGAAGCGCGGTCGGGGTGGAAAAGTTTCCTTCACTCACCTCATTGCATTTGCAATGATCAAGGCAGTTCGTGCGATGCCAGAGATGAATGCATTTTTTGGTGAAATTGATGGCAAGCCAGCTATTGGAAAACCAGAACATATCAACTTAGGTGTTGCAATCGATTTGGCTAAAGAAGATGGATCTCGTCAGTTACTCGTTCCATCAATTAAGGGTTGTGAAGAGTTAGATTTCGGACAGTTCTGGAGCGCATACGAAGCTGTTATTAAGAAAGCGCGTGGTGGATCATTAACTGTTGAAGATTTTGCTGGAACAACAATGTCAATTACTAACCCAGGAACTATCGGAACAGTTCACTCTGTTCCTCGCTTAGTACAAGGCCAAGGCTTGATTCTTGGCGTTGGAGCAATGGATTATCCAGCAGAGTTCCAAGGCGCTAGTGAGCAAACTCTTATAGAGATGGCTGTTAGCAAGGTAATTACCCTTACAAGCACTTATGACCACCGCATAATTCAGGGCGCGCAATCTGGTGATTTCTTGCGTCGCATGCACGAGTACTTATTAGGCGCAGATGGCTTTTATGATGAAATTTTTAGTGCGCTACGTATTCCGTATGAACCCATTCGTTGGGCAACAGATTTTGCATTTTCACGTGATGAGGAAATCAGCAAGACCGCGCGTGTTCAGCAATTAATTCAGTCATACCGAACATTTGGTCACTTGATGGCAGATGTTGATCCTCTTGAGTATCTGCAACGTTCACACCCAGATTTAGATGTCGTTACACATGGATTGACACTGTGGGATCTTGATCGTGAATTTGCAACTGGTGGCTTTGGCGGCGAACGCTTCATGACTCTTCGCAAGATTTTAGGAATTTTGCGTGATGCATACTGCCGCTCTGTTGGTGTTGAATTTATGTATATTCAAAACCGTAATGAGCGCGAGTGGATTCAAAACCGTGTGGAAGTTGGCTATGCCAAACTTCCACGTGATGAGCAGTTGCGAGTACTACGCAAGCTAAATAGCGCTGAATCATTTGAATCATTCCTGCACACAAAGTTTGTTGGACAAAAGCGATTCTCACTTGAAGGTGGAGAGTCAGTTATTCCACTTCTTGATGCTGTTATTTCTTCGGCCGCAGAACATGGATTAGATGAAGTGTGCATTGGCATGCCACACAGAGGTCGCCTGAATGTTCTTGCAAATGTTGCAGGAAAGTCTGCAGGTCAAATTTTCCAAGAGTTCCAGGGACACTACACAGAAAATCAAGTTCAAGGATCAGGCGATGTGAAGTACCACCTAGGAACCTCAGGTGTGTTTACCTCAGATACAGGTGCAACAACAAATGTTTATTTGGCCGCTAACCCCTCTCACTTAGAGGCCGTAAACCCAGTTCTAGAAGGCATTGTTCGCGCAAAGCAGGATCGCATGAATGTAAAGAATGCCTACTCTGTAATGCCAATTCTTATGCATGGAGATGCATCTTTTGCCGGTCAAGGCGTAAACGCCGAAGTTCTGCAGCTAGCCGGTCTTCCTGGTTATCGTACTGGCGGAACAATTCATATCGTTATTAATAACCAAGTTGGATTTACGACCTCCCCACATGCAGCGCGTACTTCTGTGTATTCAACAGATTTTGCAAAGATCACACAAGCTCCGGTATTTCACGTTAATGGTGATGATCCAGAGGCATGTGTTCGCGTTGCACGATTGGCATTTGAGTACCGACAAGAATTCAAAAAAGATGTTGTCATCGACATGATTTGCTACCGTCGTCGTGGACACAATGAGGGTGACGAGCCAAGTTTCACACAACCACTGATGTATAAAATGATTGATGCAAAGCGTTCAACACGTACTTTGTTTACTGAAGCACTTGTTGGTCGTGGCGATATTACTCCCGAAGAGGCAGAGGAAATTGCAAACGATTATCAAGCACAGCTTGAATCCATATTCGCTGCAGTTAACAACATAGAGCCCGAGCACGATGCAAACTTCAAGGTGCCGGTAGCTCCTGAACCAGAACTAATTCCAACTGCAATCACTGAGAGCCTTGCACGCGAAATCGCTGCAACTCAATTAGCAGTTCCTGAAGGCTTTAGCGTTCATCCTAAGTTGACTCCACAGCTAGCAAAGCGAGTTGAGTCCCTGAATGATGGAACGATCGACTGGTCTACCGGAGAAATGTTGGCCTTTGGCTCTCTTCTAAAAGAGGGTCTCCCAATTCGTCTTGCTGGACAAGATGCGCGCCGTGGAACTTTCTCAAACCGTCATGCGGTGATTATTGATAAAGAAAATGGTAATGAGTGGACACCACTTCGTGGACTAATTAGCGATGAAAATCAGTTCTTTGTCATCGACTCATTGCTCAGCGAATACGCTGCCATGGGCTTTGAATACGGTTATAGCCTTGAACGAGAAGAAGCTTTAGTTCTTTGGGAAGGCCAGTTTGGAGACTTTGCCAACGGTGCTCAAACAATCATTGATGAATTCATTTCATCTGCACTTCAAAAGTGGGGCGAGCGTTCCTCCGTTGTGTTACTCCTTCCACATGGCTATGAAGGACAAGGACCAGATCACTCTTCTGGGCGCATTGAGCGATTCCTGCAACTATGTGCTGAGCAGAATATGACTGTTGCCCAACCTGCAAGCCCAGCAAATTACTTCCACTTGCTACGTTGGCATACAAAGAACCCAGCACGACGTCCATTGGTTGTATTCACGCCTAAGTCGATGCTTCGACTAAAGGCTGCAGCTTCAAAGCTCAGTGATTTCACGACAGGTCATTTCCAAGAAGTAATTGGTGATGATTCAGTTCAAAACGCCTCACGCGTAATTTTCTGTTCAGGAAAGATTTACCACGATCTAGTAGCAGAGCGAGCAAAATTGGGTGAGACAGGGACAGCAATTGTTCGTGTTGAGCTTTTGTATCCGCTTCCTATTGATGAAATGGTTGCAGAAGCAAACAAGCACCCAAATGCAAACTTGCTATGGGTTCAAGATGAACCTGCTAACCAAGGACCATGGTCACACATTGCACTTCGCACATCCGAAGCACACGGTGGACATGGATTTGGTAATCGAACATTGCGCCGCATCTCTCGTCGTGCAACTGCGTCTCCTGCAACTGGAAGCCATCACCTACATGAGGATGAGCAAAAGGCGTTGTTGTTAGAGGCATTTACTCGCTAGTTTGAATTAAGGAGAAATTTTGAAGCTCCGCCGCATCTTTCTCATATTGCCCATACTGTTACTTGTTATTGCAATTACAGTGCGAAGTTCTGGCGATGATCAGGCCTGGGTGGCTCTAACCCCAGTGCCATATGAGATGAAAGTGCCGGCAGATTTTGCTGGTCGAATTACGGTGCAGGATCAGCCAGTTGATGCAGCAAAGAGTGGAGCTGTCGCTGTTGTGACGCTTTCCTATCAGCCGATTGAAGGCGAGAAGGCTTGGTTTATGACTGCTTATTACTTTATTGAGAAAGATCTTGATAAAACTATATTTCCAAACGAGGTGCCACCCTATGGTCTTAAGTTAGTTGCTCGAGATAGTATGGCTTTAAGTGTCATAGGGCCTCAAGAATCAATCTTTGATCCTGCTAGCCAAGATGGGAAGAACTACACGAAGTTATATGACATTTTGTATGACGCAGCTTCTTATAGATTTGCAGGCTAGTCGGTTTTGACAAGAAGAGTTTCTAGGAAATTTGAGGAGTCGAGGTTATGATTTTTTCAAGGAAAATTCTTACCTATGGCCTAGCGCTAACGATCGCAACGGGATTTACTGGCTGTTCTGCAATTCAATCCGTGACTTCTGAGGCATACGCCTTGGGTCTTGCTACCGGGCAAGAGTATGCAGGGATTGTAGAGGCCACTACTAATCTTCAAACTTGGATACCCGAGGAGGACGGTTCTGCCCTGGATCCAATCCTAGAAGCCGATGAAGATTCAATCAGGCAGTACTGCTCAGGTATTTGGATGCTCGTAGGCATCTCTTCCGGTTTAGAAAATTCGGATTCCAACGAAAGTGATTTTGTCTCAGGTTGCCTAGATGGTGCTGGCTTCTAAACTGCCGACCGTTGAAAAGTAGTTAACGGAAGTAAGGTAGTAGGCACTACTAATCACTCGTATTACCTTATGGAATAAGCTTAGCAAGCGCTCAATGACCAAATTTCGTAACCAAATGACTATCCTTGTTACCACCTCGTTGCTACTCTTTCGGACATGAAACGTCTGTTTGTAACAGTTTTTTGTTTAATTCTTTCATTAAGCCTAATCGGCTGCTCATCAAAAGCTGTGGAAGTGTCAGCACCGGACGACTCAGTTGTTCAAGTCGATCCCAACGATGAAGCTATTGTCGTAGGTGAAACTGAATGCGATAACCCAGGTGAAATATCTTCAAATGGCAAGTACATCTGCGACGGTCATGGAGCTTTCTATTGGTTATTGCGTAGTGAAGAGTCGAGTACGCCAGAGCCCAAAATAGTCTCAATACCTGCTACTGAAGCCGGCTTGTATACCGCGATAGGTAAGTGTGCAGAGCTAGTTATTGACCCAATTGATGCAAAGAGCAGCGACCCAAGAGTCGCTGATCTCATTTCGGCAAATGTCGCAGATTGCATAAATACAAGATTTCCCCAGTTTTATTGTGGACCAATAGCTATGGATGATGGAAGCACTGGAAGTCTTGGGGATCAAGTTTGCACTTGGAAAGAGTATCAAGTTCAAGGAATACGAATAATCATGACTGATGAGTACACGAGTGCCATGCAAGCAGCTGGTAGTCCGTATTATCCGTAATCTCGAATTGAGAAAGAAGTAACCATAGCAAGACCAACCCAATTACCTTGGGGTGGTCTTTTAAATGTACAGCTATTAAAAGTCAGGAAAGTTCTGCTATTCAGATCTCGGCTAAGGGTTAGTGAGCTCTACCTCTCTTGTACCGAAACAGCACAACACCAACAACCTCATTAGCTGGAATCCAACCCCAGGTGCGTGAATCAGTGCTTTCCTCATTGTCGCCCTGCACCCAGAAGTTTCCAGCATGAAACTTTTGCACTCGTTTAACAAGAAAGATCCCTGGTCGTTCTTCGCGCTCAACAACTACAACCTTGCTAACCAGGGAGTTTCCGACCGCCTCTAAACCTGGCGCAGAATCCAGCCAGCTAACAAATAACCAGTCGCCATCTCGGTATGCGGGAAGCATGGAGCCGCCTGCAACCTTAACTGTGCCAAATTTGCTCACGGGCGGTAGTCTCGCACCATAAGCACTGCAATTCCATTACATCAAGAAGTGCTTAATAGGGGAGAAGAAAATGTTTGCACCAAAGACAACTGTCTACGCACACTGTGATCTTCCATGTGGAGTTTACGATCCAGCGCAGGCAAAGATTGAAGCGCTATCTGTAAAGGCATGCATGGAAAAGTACGCAGCTAACACAGATGCTGATTTCCGCTCACGTTCAGTGGCGATCAAAGAAGAGCGTTCCCATCAGGTCAAGGAGCACCTGTGGGTGCTATGGACTGATTACTTCAAGGCTCAACACTTTGAGGCATACCCACAGTTGCACTCTTTGTTTAATGAGGCAACAAAGCTTGCAGGTGCTGCAGGCACAAAGGGAACTCAAGATGTGGCAGTTGCAGATTCATTGATCGCAAAGATCGATGAGATTGCAGAGATCTTCTGGGCAACTAAGAAGGCTTAGTTAGTATCTTTCACAAGATTAAGAGCAGCGGTGCGGGCGAGGAAAGATACTCGCTCCACCGTTGATCTTTTTATCAAGGCAGCTGCAATCTGGCGATCATTTTCATAGACTTCACATTCAAAGGTTAATTCTTTTCCTTCAATTTCAATTACGCGTGATGTGCCGCGGAGTTCTGCACCGATACTTGCAGGTGATAGTGAAATGAATTCAACGCTCACGGGGATCGTGGTTTCTTCAGGCTCCAAGAAAAGATCCAAAGACAAGATAGCTGCATGCTCCATTAGATTAATTAATAGCGATGGGGCAATGATTGGAAGATCACCAATCCCAATTGCAAGAGATGTGTCTCCGGGACGGACAACCATTTCCGTTAATCCAACCGCTCCTAGTAGATCTTCTGAAGAGTTCATTCTTGATCTTTCATATAACGAATTTCTTCAGTATGTTCGATAGTCACTTCACGATGTTCAACCTGCCCATATTCATCAATTTCAATAGAAATCTCGGTCATGCTGTATTGGGTAACTACTTCTGTGAAAGCACCCGTCATTTGCCCATGAATCTGGCGATAAATCGCATCATGTAACTCTTCTGGTGCCTTTTCATCACAGCTGCGGCGCAGCACATCTTGCATTAATGAATGCAAGGCTTGTTCATGGGCAAGTTCTGCTTCACATGCAGGGCAGGTAGAAATATGGACTTCGATCATATTTATTTGCGGTGCTTCAATATTGCCTTCAATAAGTAGAACAAATGAGTTCAATACTTCATTACATCCCAATGCAAAGTTGAATGTCATGGTTTCGCCCCCGATTTCTTATCGGTGCTATAGCCAAGTTCTTTCGCATACTCAGTTAACCGCTCGCGCAGCTGTTTTCTTCCCCGATGTAGCCGTGACATTACGGTTCCAGTTGGCACGCCTACGATATCTGCGATCTCTTTGTAGGAAAAACCTTCAACATCGGCTAAGTAGACAGCAATGCGAAACTCCTCAGGAATGTCTTGCAGTGCACGTTTAATGTCGCTATCTGGCAAGTTTTCCAACGCCTCAACTTCGGCAGATTTACCTTGATCGCTGGTATGTGAAGCGGCATCCGCTAACTGCCAATCTTCGATTTCACCAGCGCTTAATTGAGGACGACGCTGATCTTTGCGATATGTATTGATAAAGGTTGTTGTTAATACCCGATAGAGCCAAGCTTTTAGATTTGTACCAGGTTCAAATTGATGAAAAGAAGCAAAAGCCTTGAGGTATGTGTCCTGTACTAAATCTTTTGCATCATGAGGATTTTTTGTGTAACGAAGCGCTGCGCCATAGAGCTGATCTGTAAATGCAAGGGCATCACGCTCGAAGCGGACAGCACGATCCGCCGAGCTCTCTTTAACTAAATCCGTTGACATCGCCTAAAACACTATCGCTAAAACAGGGTTTCTGGCTCTCCCAATGGCGTTTCAACGGTCAACTCTTTTCCATTATTTGCCACGCTATTTACCAAATCTGACACAGGGCGGGCGATCACGATGGATTCAGGGTGATCCACAACCATTATGGATTTCAATTCATTGACATCGGTATTGCACGGATTGAGCCACATCTCCCAGCGATCTGGTGGCATAAAAACTGGCATGCGGCTGTGAATTGTTGCTAGGTCACCCTGTGCTTCTTGAGTAATAATCGAAGCCGTTTCGATCACCTCACCATTTGGAGCGGTCCAACTGCTCCAAATGCCTGCAATCGGTAGTTGTTGGCCACTTCTAGCAGAAATGAAAAAAGGTTGCTTTGGCCGATACTGGCCTAGCGCTGTTGCCCATTCGTAATATCCAGATGCAGGAATTAAACAGCGCGTGGATCTAAAGGCATTTCTAAATGTTGGCTTTTCATGAATGGATTCACTACGGGCATTGATTGCCCGAGATTGTGAAGCACGTGCTTCTTGCATATCTGTTAACCAAGGACCAATTAATCCCCAGGAAACTGTCGCTAAGGCTTTTTGGCTATTGGTATCTTTTCCTGTGCGGTCATGTGCTCGCACTATATAAATTGGATTTGTAGGAGCGATGTTCCAATTAAGTGGAAGCGAGCTTGCAGGAGAAGTGCCCGTGACCTCAAACTGCTCCATTAGTTCGCGCATATCGGCTGTTTGCGCATAACGACCACACATAATTCAAGGGTATCGCAGGTATCGACACAGGTTAGAATAAGGCGATGACTAAGAGCGCTCACTGGCCAGCGATTTATCGCGGCGCAACACCAGTTGATATCAGCGTTGTCATTCCTGGATCCAAATCTGTTACTAACCGGGCTCTGATTTTGGCCGCCCAAGCAAAGAGCCCCTCAACATTGCGCCGTCCTCTTGTCTCACGCGATAGCGAGTTAATGGTTGCTGGCTTAAAAGCACTTGGAATTGGAATCGAAGAGAAATCAACTGTTGTTGATGGGGTTGAAGAACTGCAATGGATAGTCACACCCGCGCCTTTGCGTGGTGGAGTGCGCATAGATGTGGGAAATGCCGGAACGGTGATGCGCTTCTTGCCTCCACTTGCAGCTCTTGCAACCGGTGAAGTGGTTTTTGATGGTGATCCTCGATCATATGAGCGTCCCCTAGGGCCAGTTATTAAGGCACTAGAAGAGCTAGGCATTTCAATTGACCATGAGGATCGATATAGCTTGCCACTGAAATTAAATGGCACAGGAAAGATCAGCGGTGGTGAAATAACTATTGATGCCAGCGAATCAAGTCAGTTTCTATCAGCACTCCTTTTAGTAGGGCCAGGTTTTGCCAATGGAATAATTGTTAAGCACCAAGGTGGTTCTTTACCATCCACGCCACACATTGAAATGACTGTAGATATGCTGCGTGAGTTTGGTGCAACAGTAGAGGTTGATGCAGTTGCACAAACCTGGAGCGTTAGACCTGGAGAGCTACACGGCTTAGAACTTGTTATCGAGCCAGATCTATCTAACGCAGCACCATTTCTTTCAATTGCAATGGTGTGTGGTGGGCGAGTAGCAATTGCCGATTGGCCGGTGAAAACTACACAGCCTGGCGATCAATTGCGTTTTATTCTTTCTTCAATGGGCGCGCAATTCTCTTTTGGGGATAACGGACTAACAATTATAGGAACTGGCACAATTCATGGAATTGATGTTGATCTCCATGATGTCGGTGAATTAGCCCCATCTATTGCTGCATTGGCAGCTCTTGCTGATTCGCCATCGCATTTGCGTGGCATTGGGCATTTGCGCAAACATGAAACAGATCGTTTAGCAGCATTAACACGTGAGATAAATGCTTTAGGTGGCAATGTGATTGAAGAAGAAACCGCATTACACATCACTCCAGCACCATTACATGCAGGGGTTTTTCATACGTATGATGACCACCGATTAGCAACAGCTGGTGCAGTGCTAGGCCTGGTAGTTGAAGGTATTGAAGTTGAGAACATTGCTACTACCCGAAAGACTTTGCCAGATTTTCCTGGACTATGGAGCTCACTTTTAGTATGAGTCCACGCGAATACGATGAATCAGATGCGCGAGTTCGCCCATCACGGAGTACTCGACCACGAAGTAAAGATCGCCCATCACATAGTGATGCAATATCGGCCTTAGTAACCACCGTAGATCGTGGACGCCAGACCTGTATCACTGAAGATGGAATCATCCTCACTGCAATGCGCGCACGTGAACTTGGACCAAAATCTGTTGTCACAGGTGACAATGTTTCTATCGTCGGTGACATAACCGGATCTGAAGGCTCACTTGCCAGAATTGTTGCTGTGCAAGAGCGTCGTAATTCCTTAAGTCGCACAGTTGATGATGCAGCACAGGTAGAACGCACAATCGTTGCAAACATTGACCAACTCGTAATTGTAGTTGCGGCAGCAAACCCAGAGCCTCGTCGTGGTCTGATTGATCGCTTCCTTGTCTCAGCCTTTACAGAAGGAATCGTTCCTAAAATTGTGGTCACTAAAACAGATATCAGTGAAGTTCCTGCGTTTCTCGCTGAGTATGCCGAACTTGATGTTGAAATCATTCACACAGCAATCAAGAGTGATTCACGAGCTAAAGATTTAGCGAAGTTGCATCAGGTACTTGCAGGCAAAATATCGGTGTTAGTTGGCCACTCAGGTGTTGGTAAATCAACTCTCATCAACGCACTGGTGCCAGAAGCTGATCGTGTTACAGGTGATGTGAATGAGGCAACTGGTCGTGGTCGCCATACTTCTTCTAGTGCAATTGCATTGCCACTTGTTGAAAGTGCTGGATGGATTATCGACACACCTGGTATTCGTGCTTTTGGGCTAAGTCATATTGATAATCAACGAATAGTTGATGCATTTAGTGATTTATCTGAAGTAGCTGCAAACTGCCTATCTAACTGTTCTCACGCAGAGAGTTCCTGCACATTAGATGCATGGGCTAGTCCTGATGGAGTGCCTAACGTCCACCGAACTGCACGACTCGCAAGCCTTCGATCATTGCTGGCGGTCAAAGATTCACCTGCTGCAATAGTCGAGGAATAGACTAAGCCCACCATGAGTAACGATAAGAGTTCAATTAATCTCGCAGATGATCTAGCCCTTGCGCACGCATTAGCTGATCTAGCAGATGCTATTTCACTTGATCGTTATCAGGCCCAAGATTTAGTTGTAGTCAATAAACCTGACAATACTCCAGTAACTGATGCTGATCGCGCAGTTGAAACTGCAATTCGGGAGGCTTTAGCAACACATCGCCAAACAGATGGCTTAGTTGGCGAAGAGTTTGGAAGCGATAAGGGAACATCTGGTCGATATTGGGTTATTGATCCTATTGATGGAACAAAAAACTTTATGCGGGGTGTCCCAACATGGGCAACTCTGATCGCACTGGTAAGTGTTGATGCATCAGGTGCCGAAGAAGTTGTAGTTGGTATTGCCAGTGCACCTGCACTTGCACGACGTTGGTCGGCTGCAAAGGGACAAGGCGCATGCGTGAGATTTAACTCTGGAAATATTGATGACCTCTCAGAGGAGTTTGACGCTTCATCAGGTGATAAGAAGATTTCAGTTTCAAAGGTTGCATCACTGAACGATGCATCAATTTCTTACTCAGATTTTGCTGGTTGGGGAGAACGCCTAGAACCGTTCCAGAAAATGCTTGCTAGTGCATGGCGCACACGTGGCATTGGTGACTTTTGGTCACACATGTTGGTTGCTGAAGGAGCAGTTGATGTTGCAATCGAGCCATCACTTGCCCTCTGGGACATGGCTGCACTGGACATCATTGTTCGAGAAGCTGGCGGAACATTTACCAATACCGCAGGGCAGAACGGACCATTTGGCGGTAGTGGAGTATCAACAAATGGATTACTACATAACGCGGTCATCAACGGATTAAATCCCTAAAAAAGGACATCATGAGCCAACTACTAGAGCCAGTCACACTTTCTGTCCAGGGGATGACCTGTTCATCATGCGTGAATGCTGTTGAAAAGGCGCTCAATAAGGTCGAGGGTGTAAGTGCGACTATTAACTTTGCAACAGAGACTGCTCATATTTTGGCTCCTGCGGATATGAATCCTAAAGACTTAATCAAGATTGTAGAAAAAGCTGGATATGAAGCATCCTTATTAGTAGATGCGCAATCTGTAACTTTGCACAGCAAGAAATCTGCTCGAGCATTCTTTTTCGCATTTATTTTTGCAGTACCGGCCGTAGCAATATCGATGATCATGAGCTGGCATCATCAAATTGATATGTGGGTTCACCAGATTTTGGACAACTTTGGCTTGCCGCATCCTTTGGGTTCGCCAACTGCATGGGTGGTAATCGCACTTAGTGCTCCAGTTGTTTTATTGGTTGCTTATCCAATACACAAAGCTGCCTTTAGAAACCTATTGCACCCAACCATGGATAACTTGATTTCAATGGGCTCGCTAGCAGCATTTGGTTGGTCGATCTATGCAAACTCAATTGGCGAAGGTGATGTGTATACCGAGGTAGCAGCCGGCGTTATCTTCTTTGTAATTTTAGGTCGTTACTTAGAAACTCGTGCTAAAGCGAAAGCAAGTAGCGCACTCACATCCTTGCTTGCACTTGGCAGTAAAGAGGTAACAATTGTTCGCGGTGGATTCCCACTCATTGTTCCAATAGAACAGTTGCAAATTGGCGATGAATTCGAAGTTCGCCCTGGAGATCGAATTGCAACAGATGGAATTGTCGTAAAGGGTGAAAGCGCGGTTGATAACTCAATGCTGACAGGGGAAACAAAACCTGTTGATGTGCGCCCAGGATCCACAGTTATTGGAGCATCGGTTAATCACAATGGTCGTTTGATTGTTAGAGCCACACGTGTTGGCAGCGATACAGAGCTTGCGCGCATTACCGCCATGGTTATTAGCGCACAAGGAACAAAGGCACCAATTCAGCGACTTGCAGATCGTATTAGTGCAGTATTTGTTCCTATTGTTACCGCTGCTGCGTTCTCTACCTTTGCAGTTTGGTACATAACTGGTGGAGATTTAACACAATCAATCTCGATTGCGATCACTGTCTTGGTCATCGCATGTCCATGCGCGCTAGGCCTTGCAACACCTGTGGCACTGCTTGTGGCATCTGGTCGCGGCGCAGCACGGGGCATAGTTCTGCGCGAGCCTCGTGTTCTAGAAGTTGCCCGTAAAGTCGATGTGGTTCTCTTTGATAAAACCGGCACTCTGACTGAAGGTGTCATGAATGTGCAGGAGGCAACTATTTCAGCATCAGCAGCATCAGTGCTGGGCCGTTCTTTTGCTGAGGTAGTAACTCCAGCAAACATTCTTGGATCTGCAAATGCGATTGAAGCGCTTAATAATCATCCAGTTGCACAATCTATTACCCGATACGCTTTGGCTAACGCCCCACAAGGAACACATGTTGGACCGCGTTCGTCCTTTACCGTCTCTGATTTCTCTGTCACACCTGGATCGGGTGCCGCAGGCAGAGTTTCCATTGGCGGACTTTCACCTGTAGTTCTTATCGGCTCACCAGCAGCAGTTGCACACAGCTCAACAGAATTTCATGCAGAGATTAAATCTGCAGTAGAACGCGGTCAAGCCGCCGGTTTAACTCTGGCAGTTCTTGCCTGGGATGGTGTTGCAATTGCAGTATTTTCAGTGGGGGATCAGTTAAAAACTGATGCAGCACAGACTGTGTCAGCACTTCGCGAAATGGGAATTACTCCTTGGCTCATTACTGGCGATAGCAGCGAAGTTGCAGCCTCAGTTGCAACAACTGTGGGAATAGATGCTGCCCATGTTGTTTCTCATGCCTTGCCTGAAACAAAACTAGAAATTGTCGAACGCATGAAGAGTGAAGGTCACACCGTTTTAATGATTGGTGATGGCATCAATGATGCTGCTGCACTTACGGCTGCAAATCTTTCTATGGCTATGGGTACTGGAACAGATACTGCAATTAACAGCGCTGATATCACCTTGATGAATTCTGGTCTGGGTAGTGTCATTTCAGCGTTGAAGCTTTCAAAGAAGACACTTAAGATCATCCGTTTAAACATGGGATGGGCCTTTGTTTATAACGTGATTGGATTGCCGATTGCAGCTGCTGGGTTGTTAACCCCGCTCTATGCAGCTGCTGCTATGGCTGCCAGCAGCGTCCTTGTCGTAACAAATTCACTGCGTATTAAATAAAAAAGCCCCTCGAAAGGGGCCTTCTTATTTCTAGTAGCGGGGGCAGGATTTGAACCTACGACCTCTGGGTTATGAGCCCAGCGAGCTA
>JBIIKH010000009.1:0-44597 GCA_044233285.1 Candidatus Planktophila sp.
GCTCCATGATCCCGGCACCTGGTGCGGGCAGCGAAGGTACGAAGAAAAAGCGGAAGCGTAAGCGCTCCGGTAATCGCGGCCCACAACCTCAGACTCAGAACTCTGCTCAGAAGAGCGCTCAATCCTCACGCCCTGATTCAAAACGCCCCTATGCAAAACGTGTTGATGAGGTTAGCGCCGGTGGTTTGGTGATCGACACAACCGGAACGATGGGTTTACTGATCGGGCGCTATGACCACAAAGACGCTACTGGAAAACGAGTCTTGTGGTCCTTGCCAAAGGGTCATATTGAAGAAGGTGAAACTCCAGAACAAGCAGCTATTCGCGAAGTCGCTGAAGAAACAGGAATTACTTCTTCTATTACAAAATCTTTAGGGGTAATTGATTTTTGGTTTATGGCTGGAGGTAAAAGGATTCATAAAACCGTCCATCACTTCATGTTTCTGGAAGTTGGCGGGACTCTACTTGCGCAAGAAAGCGAAGTGGATGAGGTTTCATGGTTCCCATTGTCTGAAATTGTTGATCGACTGGCCTACCCTGATGAAAAGAAGTTAATTGCTAGAAGCGCTGAGTTAACACCGTGAAGAAATTTCTTGCTTTATTGACGGGGTTGTTGGTTCTATCGCCCTTACCGTCGGCACAAGCCGCTGATTCGATAGTCCGCATTACATCAATGGCCCATCAAACATTTACGGGTGAGTTTAGAAACGATGACTTAGCGCAGAAGTTAACACCGTCAGGGGATTTAGGACTTCTTGTTTATACACCTAGTGTAAAAAATACAACGTGGGTAATTGATGCAGCGCTCATTGACGAAGTTATTGCAATGACCGGAGATTACACATTAGCTACTGAAGCTACGCCTGTTGGTAAGGAAATTGCGGTGGCCTGGTTACAGCAACTACGTCAAATGACCAATGGACAAGAAGTTGTTGCACTCGCCTATGGAAATCCTGATGTCTCACTAGCCAAACGTTTAGCTCCAAGTGAATTAAGAAATTATTATGCACTCGGTAAGTCACAGTTGGAAGCAGCGCTAGGTCGAACAGTTCGTAGCGAGCCAAATCGTGGTTGGAGCACGGGCAAATCCAGCCTTAGTAACCCACTTATAAAGGCCTATGGGGAGAATCGCAAAGCTTTGACGAAACTTTCTAGAGTTGTTAATGATCCGGAATTAGTAACCCTTCGAGCTCAACTTTCCCGTTTATTGTCACCACAATTAGATAAAGATTCCAGTGAGTTTTATTCATACAGCGCGCGCACCGCTGTAGATGCAATTACTCGTAAGTTGCGAGTTAATAGCGGTAGATATCAGATCACTACAACTAATGTCGATTTACCTGTTACGGTAATTAACGATTTTGATTCAGATGTCACAGTAAACATCTTGATGATGCCAAACAACTCACGTGTGTTGGTTAATAGTTTTGAGAATGTAATAATTCCAGCAGGATCAAAGAAGCAACTTGCGATGGGTGTGACTGTAATTGCGCCTGGCGAGACAACTGTTGGGGTTCTAATCACAGATGATTCGGGCAATGAAATTGTTCCTGAGGCGACATTAACGCTCAATGCAACGGTTATTGACCCGCGTGTGACCTGGTTTACCACTGGTGCAGCCATACTTCTCTTATTGGCAGGAGTTGCCCAAAGCTTCCGCCGGGTGCGCAGGAGGGTTAAATGAAATCTCACGAGCTATTCCGTGCATCTGGAATCATGGCACTAGGAACAATTATTTCTCGAATTACAGGATTTATACGTGGGATTTTAATTGTTGCAGTTCTGGGAACAACATTACTTGCTGATACATACAACGTTGCAAACACAATGCCTAATATTTTGTATAACCTGCTTGTTGGTGGTGCTTTGACTGCAATCTTTATCCCACAACTTGTTAGATCTTTCGAAAGTGAAGATGGCGGCGACAATTTCGCCTCGCGCCTAATTACAACAATCTCGCTTATTCTCCTTGTGCTTGTTTCACTAGGAATGTATTTCGCCCCAGCCTTAGTTCGTTTATACGCTCCAGAATTTTTCACAGAGGGTTTTGCGCAAGAACAAGAAATTGCAATCGCATTTACTCGCTACTGCCTGCCTCAGATTTTCTTCCTTGGTTTGTTTACAATGTTGGGTCAAGTAGCTAATGCTCGTGGATCTTTTGGACCCCTTATGTGGGCTCCTATTGCGAATAATCTTGTTGGAATCGCATTATTTGGAGGTTTTCTGCTCTTTTCACCAGGTATCGATATCGACAGTATTTCTCAACCTCAGATTGCCTTACTCGGATGGGGAACCACTTTTAGTGTCGTTGTTCAAGCCTTAGTTTTAGTCCCGGTTATTAAAAAACTTGGAATCACGATCAAGCCACAGCTAGGCGTCGCCGGATTAGGTAAGTCTTTCAAATTAGCTGGCTGGACTCTTGTGTATGTTTTGATTTCACAACTTGGATATTTAGTAACTGTCAATGTTGCAACATCGGCTGCAGTTCGAAGTCATACCGAGGGAATTGAAACAGGTGTTGGATACACACCATATACATTTGCCTACTTTGTTATGTTGCTTCCTTATTCAATTGTCACAATCTCAATTATTACAGCCATCTTGCCTCATATTTCTAAGTTGGCGCTTGATGGAAAACGTGAAGAAGTTAAAGCGCAGCTAGTTAGAGCTATTCGTTTAGTAGGTGTGATCACAGTGCCAAGCGCTGTCGCATTTTTGTTATTTGGTCCACTTATAACGCAAAGTATTTTTATTGGAATCTCGGATGATGACTCTCGGTACATCGGCTATGTTTTATCTGCACTTAGTTTTGGTTTAGTTGCTTTTTCTATAAATCTTATTCTTATCCGAGGTTTTAACGCCTTTGAAGATACTAGAACACAGGTTATTTCAATCCTGGTGATTAATATTTTCTCGGTTGGCTTGTCATATTTCTTCTTGTTTTTCTCAAAAAATCAATGGGTAACAGTTGGTCTAGGAGTTGCGTTTTCAGCTAGTTATCTAGTTGGGTTATTCGTAACTCTTGCTCTTCTAAAGAGGCATGTCGGAAAGTTAGCTATCTCTGAATTTTTCGGACAGCACGTGCGTTTATTAATTGCCTCTCTCATTGCAATGGTTCCCTTGTTTATTCTGACGCAATACATTTCCTGGATCGACATTGAGTTTTCGCGTCTGGCTCGTGCAGGAGAGTTGTTAATTGTGATGGTGGTCGCATTTGTTGCATACATCGTGAGCGCTAAAGCCCTTGGTGTTGAAGAAATATCAATGATCCGCCACTTGGGTAGCTCTCTCAGCCGTCGTGCAACAAAAACTCAAGAAAACGATTAGATTTCAGGCACTAGGAGGCATCATGAGTGAAGTCAGAAATGTAGTAATTGTTGGATCAGGACCGGCTGGTTATACCGCTGCCATTTATGCAGCGCGTGCGCAGTTAGATCCAATTATCTACGAGGGTTCTGTTACCGCCGGTGGTGCACTTATGAACACTACTGAAGTAGAGAATTTTCCTGGATTCACAGATGGTGTTATGGGTCCAGATTTAATGGACAACATGCGCAAACAAGCTAAGCGCTTTGGCGCTGAGTTAATCACTGATGACATTGTTGAAATGGATTTATCAGGAGATGTTAAAGTTTTGAAAGATGGCTCAGGAAATACCGTTAAAGCAAAATCTGTAATTCTCGCAACAGGTAGTGCCTACCGCGAAATTGGATTAGTTAACGAAAAACGTTTATCCGGTCATGGTGTCTCATGGTGTGCTACATGTGATGGATTTTTCTTTAGAGGACAAACAATTGCAGTTGTTGGTGGCGGAGATAGCGCTGTTGAAGAAGCAACATTCCTGACTCGTTTTGCAGAAAAAGTTGTTTTGATTCACCGTCGTAGTGAATTACGCGCATCAAAGATTATGGCTGAGCGTGCAAAAAATAATCCTAAAATTGAATTTCTTTGGAACACGGAGGTAATTGATGTTCTCGGAGCAGATAAAGTTGAGGGGTTAAAACTTCGCAACACTGTTGATGGATCTGAATTCGAACAAGCCTTTACTGGTTTGTTTGTCGCTATCGGACACATCCCTCGTAGTGAATTGTTGGTTGGGCAGATCACTTTGGATAATGAGGGTTATGTGATCTGTGAGGGACGCTCGACTCGCACAAATCTCAAGGGTGTCTTTGCATGTGGTGATTTAGTTGACCACACCTATCGTCAGGCGATCACAGCGGCTGGTTCTGGCTGTGCTGCAGCCCTTGATGCTGAAAAATTCTTAGCCCACTAGTAATCTTTAACTAACAAACATATAAGGAGCAATACGATGGCAACAAGCAAGGTAACAACAGCATCATTTGATGCAGAGGTTCTAAAGAGCACAACCCCTGTTTTGGTTGATTTTTGGGCTGAATGGTGTGGTCCTTGCCGCGCAGTTGGTCCCATCCTTGAAGAGATTTCAGATGAGTACGGCTCAAAGATCAAGATTGTAAAGCTCAACACGGATGAAGAGTCTGCTATCGCGATCAAGTATGGAATTACATCAATCCCGTCAATGTATGTTTTTGTTAACGGTGAGGTTGTAAAGCAAATGGTTGGCGCTAAGCCAAAGCCAGCACTTCTAAAAGAGCTAGAAAGTTTCCTCGTATAAATTCATGTCAGATTTAACCGAGTCGGAGATCCGCTCATTTCAACAAGCCCGTGGCCTTGATGTCACGGGTTTTGTTGATGCGGTTACCGCACGCGCGTTAGAAGAGGCGCGATGGAAGCTCGGTGATCGATCCTTGTATGTGCAAGAGCCACCACTAATGCATGGTGATGACATAGCAGCATTGCAATCACGATTAACTGAAATGGGTTTTGATTGTGGTCGGGTCGATGGAATTTATGGGCATCGCACAGAGAGTGCCGTTAAAGATTTTCAGAAATCTGTCGGTGCAACTATTGATGGCAAATGCGGCCCCGCGACAATAATTGCACTAATTCGTTTAACGAAAATTGTTTCTGGGGGAGTGCCCTCAATGCTTCGACAAAATGCAGTACAGCAAAGTCGTGGACCCGCACTTGCAAATAAAGTTATTGTTTTAAATCCTGATGGTCACGATCAACTTGTTTATGATGTCGCTGTTCGCACTGAGGGTCGTTTACTCGCATTAGGTGCTTCTGTTTTCTTAACGCGTGGTGCAACAAATAATCCAACAGAATCTGAACGGATTTCATTTAGTAATAAAAGTAACGCTGACTTGATGATTTCTTTAAACGTTGACTCTTACGCCAATGAGAAAGCACATGGGGCGGCAACATATTTTTATGGTAGTGATGCTCACGGTGTTCACTCAATTGTTGGTGAGCGGTTTGCATCCCTTGTGCAGCGAGAAATTTGTGCGCGTACTGATTTAACAAATTGTCGAACCCATGCAAAAACGTGGGATTTACTCCGCATGACTATGGCCCCAACGGTTCGAATTGATTTGGGCTATACAAGTAACCCTGGTGATTTGGGCCGCCTTTCCCGTCCGGATTTTCGTGATGTTATTGCCGAAGCATTGGTTATTGCGATTCAGCGTCTTTATTTAGCCGCAGAAGATGATGCAAAGACCGGAACTTTGCGGATCTCTGATCTTCGTAAAGCTGGTATCCGCCGCTAAATATCACTCAAGCATTCCCTTGGGTATGACAGACTTAGGTCATGTCGGAGATAACACAACGGTTCTCAACAGGTGCACCTCAAAATCTTGAGCAAAGATTTGCATCAAGAGCTGCACATATGAAGCCAAGTGAGATTCGCTCTCTCTTTGCTGTTGCTTCCCGACCAGAAATTGTTTCACTTGCTGGTGGAATGCCTAATCTTTCAGCACTTCCTATGGGAATGATGGCTGATGTAGTTAATAATCTAATTCGTAACAATGGCCAAGAAGCACTGCAGTATGGAAATGGTCAGGGGCATCCAAAACTTCGCGAACAAATCTGTGAAGTTATGGCGCTAGAAGGTATCCGTGGTAATCCTGACGATGTTTTGATTACTACTGGTTCACAGCAAGCATTAGACCTTATTTCACGCATCTTTTTAGATCCACAAGATGTTGTTCTTGCTGAAGCACCTTCGTATGTTGGAGCCCTTGGAACATTCCATCAATATGAAGCATCTGTCGTGCATGTTGAAACAGATGACAACGGTTTGGTTCCATCAGCTCTTGCTGAAGCAATTAAGACTGTGCGCGCTGCAGGTCGTAAAATTAAATTTTTATACACAATTCCGAATTATCAAAACCCAAGTGGAGTTTTGTTGCCAGCATCTCGCCGTACCGAGATCTTAAACATCTGTCGTGAAGCCGGAATTTTTGTTGTTGAGGACAACCCATATGGTTTGCTGGGATTTGATAAGCCTTCACCAAACGCGATGCGCGCTGAAGACTCTGAAAATGTCATCTACTTAGGGTCATTTTCAAAGACAATCGCTCCTGGTTTGCGTGTGGGCTGGGCGTTATTGCCCCCTTCATTGAAGGAGAAGTTGGTCATTGCTAGTGAATCCTCAATTTTGTGTCCTTCCAACTTCACGCAATTAACAATCTCTAGTTACCTTGCTGATCAGCCATGGCGGGATCAGATCGCATCGTTTTGTGAGCTATATAAGACCCGTCGTGATGCGATGTTGGAATCATTAGATGAGCATTTCCCAGTAACTGCCCAATGGACAAAGCCTGGTGGTGGTTTTTATGTGTGGGTTACTTTGCCGCCAGAGATAGATACCACGGCGATGATGCCAAAAGCTATTGTCGCAAAGGTTGCATACGTTCCGGGTACAGCATTTTATGCCGATGGTTTTGGATCGTGGTCTTTACGTTTGTCATATTGCTACCCAACACCTGAGCGGATCCGTGAAGGTGTGAAAGCACTTGGTGGGGTTATTAAACAAGAGATGGCAGGTCGTAAAGGATTTGAGTTAAAAGGTTAGTTTTCTAGCGCTTTTGTAATTCGTTTCAAATCTTCTGCTCCGGCAAATTCAATAACAATCGTTCCTTTTTTCGCACTACCTTGAATTGAGACTCTTGTATCCAACGCATCACCAATTCGCTCTGCGATCTCTTGTAGTTCAGGACTTGCAGATTTTGTCTGTTTTGGTTTTTTTGTCGATTGCCCTTTAGGTGCTCCAGAGGAAATGATTTCTTCAGTTGCGCGAACCGATAGGCCTTCGCTCACAATTCGCGCTGCTAACTTTTCAATTGTTAATGCATCGCTTAACCCCAACAACGCGCGGGCGTGGCCTGCAGATAAAACACCCGATGCCAACTTTTGTTGGACAGATGTTGGAAGATTCATCAATCGAATTGTGTTTGAAATTAATGGGCGAGAACGTCCTAGTTTTTGGGCAAGCTCTTCATGTGTGCAGTTAAAATCTGTGAGAAGCTGTGAGTAGGCAGCAGCCTCTTCGAGTGCATTTAATTGACTGCGGTGAATATTTTCAATCAGTGCTTCACGTAGTAATTCGTTATCTGGTGTTTGCCTAATAATCACAGGAATACTCTTTAATCCGGCAGCTTTTGCCGCACGGAAACGACGCTCTCCCATAATTAATTCATATTTGCCTGGTGATGTTTGGCGCACAACAGGTGGTTGTAAAATTCCAATTTCTTTTATTGATGCAATTAACTCTTCAAGTGCAACGGGATCAAAGTGTGTTCGAGGTTGACGTGGGTTAGGTGAAATCGAAGTGATAGCAACTTCGTTTTGTTGTCCAACCTCTTTGTCACCAACAGTTAAAGATGTTGGGATTAATGCATCAAGGTTTGTTCCAAGCCCACCGCGACGTGCCATTAAGCGATCTCACCTTCACGTTTGTAATTAATTGAAACAACATTGGAATCAAAAGGTTTTCCGCGCTCTGCTAATTCACGGGCCACAGACATGTATGCGATGGCGCCAGGGGAGACTGGATCATATGTCATCACAGTTTGTTTAAAACCTGGTGCCTCTGAAACGCGGACCGTGCGCGGAATAGGAATATCAATGAGTTCATTTGGATAATGTTTTCTAATTTCATTAGCAACATCATTTGCAAGATTTGTATTGTTAAACATTGTTAAAACAAGTGTTGACAGTTTTAGTGTTGGGTTCAAACGCTTTTTTACTAATTCAAAGGTTTTTAATAGTTGTGACAAACCCTCAAGTGAGTAGTACTCGCATTGAATTGGGATTAAAACTTCTTTGGCAGCTGTAAAGGCATTGATGGTTAATAGTCCAAGTGATGGTGGGCAATCAATAAAGATATAATCGATTGTTTCTCCTATTGCTGCGCGATCTGCAATTAACTCTTCAATGGCTTCCTTTAAACGCATTTCACGCGCAACCATTGGAACAAGTTCAATTTCTGCTTGTGCTAAGGATGTATTTGAAGAAACACATTCAAGTGAAGGAAAGCCTGCAACTTTTTGAATTACTTGTGACATTGTTGAATCACCCATCAACACTTCATAAATTCCTGCATTATCAACATGCTCAACACCTAAGGCGGTAGATGCATTTCCCTGTGGATCAAGATCAATGACAATTACTTTGAGGCCACCCATAGATAGGGCTGCGGCTAGATTGACTGTGGTGGTGGTTTTGCCGACCCCACCTTTTTGGTTAGCTACAGTGAGGATGCGAAGGGAGGCGGGTTTGGGCATCGCCTCTTTGAGGCGGCGAGTGCCAACTATCTTCTTTGTTTCACGTGAATCATCCACGTGGGTAGTTAAGCACCTTTTTTAACCTCAACTATACGGCTGAGCTCAATTCCCTCCAGATTTACCTCGTGGAGGATGGCTTTAGGCACAGATTTCATCTCTTCTTGGGCTTTTTCGCCCTTCATGGCAAGTAATGAGCCATTAGTTTTTAAAAGGTGCCAGCTGATTTTCTTTAACTTCTCCAGCGGGGCCACGGCGCGGGCGGTTACATAATGAGCTGTTGCCTTCACATCCTGGGAACGACCACGGATTACCTCAATATCTAGGCCAATTACAGCCTCTTGGAGAAACTCCACGCGGCGCTCTAGGGGTTCAATCAGGGTTACCTTCAGATCTGGACGAGCCAGAGCGATGACAATTCCCGGTAATCCAGCCCCAGAGCCAATATCAAAGACGGTGGCACCTTCTGTGAAAAGGGTGGTGATGGGTAGGCAGTTAAAGATATGGCGTTCCCAGATGCGGTCTGCCTCACGCGGGCCGATCAATCCACGCTCAATCCCCGCTATTTCTAGGAATTGTGCGTAGGCGTGAACCCGCTCAACATCTGGAAAATGCCTCGCGATGAGGGTTTCACGTGAAACCTCCATGATTTAGGCTGGATAAATAACTACGAAACGATTTGGATCTTCGCCGTCAGACTCGCTAGTTAGCCCCAGATCTTGGATTGTGTCGTGGATAATTTTGCGCTCAAAGGCGTTCATTGGCTTCAATTTAATTGAGTTGCCAGTTGTTTTTGCCTCTTCAGCCATATCCTCAGCCAGCTTCTTGAGTTCCTTACGGCGCCCAGCACGGAATCCATCGATATCAAGCATGAGACGGCTGCGGTCACCTGTTGAGGTTTGCACAGCTAGGCGTGTGAGCTCTTGAATAGCATCTAGAACTTCTCCGTCTCGGCCAACTAGGTGGCTGAGCTTTCCCCCCACGATTGCTAGGGCGGCACGATCGTTTTCAACATCGATATCGATGTCGCCATCTAGATCTGCGATATCTAGGAGACCTTCTAGGTAGTCAGCGGCGATGTCGCCCTCTTCTTCTAGTTTTGCCACACCTTTGGGTGCCTTTTTTGTCTCCACCGCCTCTGTTGCTTCAACAGCGACAACCTCTTCAACTTTACTCTTTGCCATGGTGCCCCCTTTGTCGGGATTGTAGTAATAAGTCCGTTTTGTCTACTTCTTCTTTTTCTTCTTCTTTGGCTGTTGGCGCTGACCTTTTTCTTCGATCGTTGTGCCTTCAGAACTCTTTGGCTCTTCGCTCTCTTCTACGCCGTTTTTCTTATTGCGCTTACGTTGAAGCTCTTCATATGCAGGAGATCCTGGTGTTGGGTTTCGTTTAATGACATAGAACTGTTGTCCCCATGTCCACAAGTTTGTTGTTGACCAGTAAATCAAAACACCAACTGGGAAGTTAACACCGGTGATTGCAAAAATAAGTGGGAATGCATACAACATGATTTTTTGTTGTTGCAACATCATATTGTTGGATGAATCCATTTTTGGCATTCCCTTTGTCATTAATTGACGCTGGGTTGTAAACGTTGTTGCGGACATAAATACAATCAAAATGACCGTTACGATTTTAACTGTTGTTACATCTGACCCTAAAAACTTTTCTGCAATTGGTGCCCCAAAAAACTTAGCTTGTCCGGCGCTCTCTAGGTAATCACCTTTCATAAAACCACGCGCAATTGGTGCTGGATTACCATTTTTATCTTCCGCGGCAATTCCGTTTAGCACTGTAAATAAGGCAAAGAAGATCGGTGCTTGGGCAAGGATTGGAAAACAAGAGGCAAGAGGGTTTGTTTTGTGCTCTTTATAGAGCTTCATCATCTCTTCTGATTGCTTTTGGCGATCATCCTTGTACTTCTTTTGAATCTCTTTCATGTGTGGTTGAAGAGCGGTTAATGCTCTCTGAGATTTAATTTGCTTTACAAAGAGTGGAATTAAAATGATACGAATAATGATTACAAGGCCCATGATTGCTAGTGACCATGTCACGCCGCTGTTTGTTCCAAAGAGCGGTGATAATAAATTGTGGATTGTGATAATCACCCAAGAAACAGCGATATATAAGGGGTTTAGGATGCTATCCATTAACAACTACCTTCTCTTTCGGAACTACATAATCGACACCACCGTGTGACCATGGATTACAACGCAATAAACGCCAGGCGCTCATTGCAATACCTTTAAGACCGTATGTTTCAATTGCTGTGACAGCATATGAAGAACATGACGGGTAATACTTACAACGTGGCGCAAACATTGGTGAGATCCATTTCTGATACACCTTGATAGGTGAAGTCAGCATGTATTTCACTTTTGATTAGCCTTCTCGGACAATTTTTTTAGGAGTTGTCCGACAATCTTTGTTACTTCTTCTGCAACATCTGCATCGTTTGCGCTATTGAGTGCTCTAACTACCAACAAACCACCGGTTGGTAGTTGTGGGTAAAGCTCTCGAAATGTATGGCGGATTTTGCGAGCAATTTTGTGACGGCTAACTGATCCACCAACATTTTTACTAATGATTAATCCTGCACGAGCAGGTTGATCAAGGTTGGTTGGGTAGAGGTATCCGACAAAGTTCTGGGTTGAAAATCTCAAACCACTCTTTGTTGCGCGCGCGAAGTCGGCGCTCTCGGTAAGGCGTGCGCTTTTTGCAAGCACGGGTATCGGTTATGAACCCTTATGCAGAAAGCTTTGCGCGGCCCTTGCCGCGACGAGCAGCAAGTACTGCGCGTCCTGCGCGGGTTGCCATGCGGGCACGGAAGCCATGCTTTTTGGCACGACGACGTGTGTTGGGTTGGAAGGTGCGCTTTGTCATTGAAAACTCCTAATAATGAACTTCTACTGCGGGCCAGAAATACGGGGGAAGCAAGGAGGTAACGGTAGAGGTCTGGGGATAAGCGGGTCAAACTGGCGGCAAAAGGGTTGGGGGTTTGTCCAGATTGTGGATAACCAGTTGCTTTTTTGGCCAAACCGCTCTACTTTTCACTCCCCCTCCACAGGTAATCGATCTTTTGGGGGTATTGCAGGGCTCAACCTGGGGTTTAGACCACAGGTTGTGGATAACTCTGTGGATGAGCTTTTAAGAGGAATTGAGGCCCGAGTGAGCGTTATTGAAGTTGAGCTACCCACGCTGTGGGGACGGGTCATTGAAGAAGTTGCGATTAACGCTCCTCAACACCGAGCGTTTTTGCAATTAACAAGACCTTTGGGTCTACTTCATAACGATGATCAAACAACCTTATTGGTTGCAGCGCCTAATCTTTTTGCTAAAGATGTTTTAGAAAGTCGCTTGCGTACAGTGGTTAGTGAAGTTTTAACTCGCGAGCTTGGATCAACTACAAACATCGCAGTAACTGTTGATGATTCTTTAGAGGTAGTTACAACTCCATCACAAGATGTGGAAGTTGAGTTTGTTACTCCAAAATCTGGCACTGGTCGTGATGATGCACCGGTCTCTAAATCTGTAGACACTTCAACCTTAAACCCTCGATATATTTTTGAAACGTTTGTTATTGGTGCCTCTAACCGTTTCGCTCACGCAGCAGCTGTTGCTGTTGCAGAAGCACCAGCTAAGGCTTACAACCCGTTATTTATCTATGGTGAATCTGGTTTAGGTAAAACACACTTACTTCACGCTATCGGTGCTTATGCCCAAGAGTTATATGGAAATGTGCGCGTTAAGTATGTTTCATCAGAAGAATTTACCAATGACTTTATTAACTCTATTCGAGACGATAAAGCTTCTGCTTTTCAGCGTCGTTACCGTGATTTAGATATTTTATTGGTTGATGATATTCAGTTCTTAGAAAACAAAGAGCGCACACAAGAAGAGTTCTTCCACACATTTAACACTTTGTATAACGCAAACAAACAGATTGTTATCTCAAGTGACCGACCACCAAAACAACTAACTACATTAGAAGATCGTCTTCGTTCTCGTTTTGAGTGGGGTTTGATTACAGATATTCAACCACCTGAGTTAGAAACACGTATTGCGATCCTTCGTAAAAAAGCTGCCCAAGATAAGTTAAATGCTCCTGATGATGTTCTTGAATATATCGCGAGTAAGATTTCGACGAATATTCGCGAGCTTGAGGGTGCATTAATTCGTGTGACAGCTTTTGCATCTCTAAATCGCCAAAGTGTTGATTTGTCCCTGGCTGAAATAGTTTTAAAGGATTTGATTCCAAATGAAAGTAATCCAGAGATCACTGGAGCAACCATCATGGCTCAAACCGCTGCTTACTTCAGTCTGACAATTGATGATTTGTGTGGGACATCCCGTTCTCGTGTTTTAGTTAATGCTAGACAGATCGCAATGTATTTATGCCGAGAGCTCACAGAGCTTTCTTTGCCGAAGATTGGCCAGACATTTGGTGGGCGTGACCACACAACGGTTATGCACGCCGATAGAAAAATCCGTCAATTGATGGCTGAGCGTCGTTCGATCTATAACCAGGTCAACGAGCTCACCACCAGAATTAAGCAGCAAAACAGATAGTCCGCAGTTGATTTGGGCTTATTGTCCGAATTGCCACTCTTTACCCCCAACTGGGGACAAGTTGTGGATAACTGTGGAGAATTAGGACAATACCGTGGATAACCTACGCGGATTCAATGAAAGGGAGGGTGTGGCACATATGAAGTTGAGTTATACCCAGATCTTTCCACCAGTTATAAACAGGTTATACAAAACCAATCCCTGTGTTGAGCAGGGGTTTTGTGACTTACCCACAGGAAAACCTTCTGGTTACTACGACTATCTTTATATACATACATCTAGTTACGCGAATAACCTTTCCACACAAACATTACACAACAAGAATCTGAAGAGTCGGGGATAGATATGAAATTTACAGTCGAGCAATCAGCGTTAACTGATGGAGTTAACTGGGTATCGCGCTCTCTTTCAACTCGCCCTATTAGATCTGAGCTACTTGGAATAGTTATCGATGCAACCAATAACGAAGTATTTCTATCTGCTTCCGATCTTGAAACAGCAAGCAAGTCTCATTTTCTAGCCGATGTTAAACAACCAGGTAAAGTTTTAGTTTCAGGAAAGTTATTAAGTGATATCTCACGATCTCTTCCAAATAAACCAATCACTTTTGCTTTGGACGGAACTCGGGTGGTGGTTACTAGTGGTAGTGCAAAATTCACACTTCCAACACTCTCTGTAGATGAGTACCCAAACCTACCCACACTTCCTAACTCAACAGGAACTGTTGCAAGTAATGTATTTGCAGAAGCTGTGGGGCAGGTTGCAATCGCAGCAGGTAGAGACGATTCACTGCCGTCACTCACAGGCGTTCATGTTGACATAAACGGAGACACAGTTACTTTTGCGGCAACAGATCGCTACCGTTTAGCGGTTCGTGAAATCCAATGGACCCCAACAGCACCTAACACATCCACTACAGCCTTCTTGCGCGCCCGCACTATTGAAAGTGCAGCAAAATCCCTAATTGGTTCAAAAGAAGTTTCTTTATCTTTTGCGCCTAACACAAGTGATGATCGTTTAGCTGGATTTGCAGGTGAAGGAAAAACAATGACATCCCGTATGTTGGATGGCACATTTCCAATTTATACTAACCTGCTTCAACGTGAAGTAGCCACAACAGCTCTTATAGAAGTTGCAACCCTTTTAGATTCCGTCCGCCGTGTAGCACTTGTTACAGATAAGACAGTGCCACTCCGTTTAGATTTTGCAGACAACACACTCTCTCTAGCTGCCGGTGCCGGGGAAGAAGCACAAGCAACCGAGGCAATCGAGATCTTATTAACAGGTGAACCAATCTCTATTGCTTTCAATCCAACTTTTTTTGAACAAGGCTTAATCGCTGTCGGAACAAAATTTGTTCAAATTACATTTACCGAATCAACTAAAGCGGCGATTTTAATGGGCAAGAGCGATAAAGACGGCTCAATTATCGAAAACTACCGTTACTTTTTAATGCCAACACGTTACGCATCATAAACCTGCGATATTTCCTTTAAGGTCTTTTAGTGCGCATAAACAAGTTGGCTTTAACCAACTTCCGTTCATATAAATCACTTGAGCTTGAGTTTGAACCTGGTGTCAATACTTTCATTGGTGATAATGGTTCTGGAAAAACAAACATCGCTGAATCTTTAATTTATTTAGCATTTCTCTCATCTCACCGTGTTTCAAACAATGTCCCACTTATTTCACTAGGAAATCAACAAGCAATTATCCGAACTGAAGTGCAACGCGAAGATCGCACACTTCATATCGATTTAGAAATCAATGCCTCGAAAGCTAATCGCGCGCGAATAAATGGAAACCCAACCCGCAGCCAACGAGAAATACTTGGCGCAATTCAAATTGTTTATTTCTCACCAGAGGATTTAGATCTTGTTCGCGGGGAACCAAGCAACCGCCGAGATTTTCTAGATCGACTATTAATCACCAGAACCCCCCGTTTAGCAGGTGTTATTACAGATTACGAGCGTGTTGTTAAACAACGTAACGCTCTTTTAAAAACAAGAACCACAACATCAGCCTTAGTTCCCTGGAATGAGCAACTTATAAATCTAGGCGCAGAAATAACCGCAGAGCGGATTGCTTTAATTGAGGCTTTAAACCCGTGGGTTGCTAAAAACTATGCAAACCTCAATGAAGTAAAACCAGCGTTAATTTCCTATAAATGCAACACTGAAGGTGTGTCGAAAAATACTGAAGATAACATCGCTGTATTAACAACACGTCTAGAAGAAGTTGCTTATCAAGAGATAGAACGAGGTGTTTCTTTAATTGGGCCACACCGAGATGACCTACACCTCCAACTCGGTGATTTCCCAGCCAAAGGGTATGCAAGTCATGGCGAATCATGGTCGATGGCGATCTCTTTACGTATTGGATCTTTTAACCTTTTAAAATCAGAAGGCTCTTCCCCAATATTAATTTTAGATGATGTCTTTGCTGAACTTGATACATCTCGTCGTATTCAGCTAATGTCTGCCACCCAACTTGCAGAACAAACCTTCATTACAGCCGCTGTTGAAAATGATTTACCAAGAGAACTTTTAACTCAAAAGTTTTATGTGACACCTGGAACTGTTAAGAAAGGAAAGAGTTAATGACAAAACGTGATTTAGCTCTAGATCTTTTCAAGTCATTCAAAACAGGTGTAACAAGGAAACCAAATAAACCCGCACCAACCGTTCGTGTTGGAAAACCTGGTGACCCGGAATTAATCAGTGAAGTGTTAAACGATTTGATTTCAGACCGTGATTGGGATTCAGGATTGGCTGAAGGCAATCTTTTTGTTAACTGGAAAAAAATTGTCGGCGATGAAATCTCACAACATGCGCAACCAATTTCAATATTAGATAATGTGTTAACTATTCAAAGCACATCAACTGCTTGGGCAACCCAACTGCAATTGATTTCTAATGATCTTTTAACAACGATCCAAAAAGATGCCACTGGGGTGCTCATTGAGAGGCTTGTGATCATTGGGCCACAAACCCCGACCTGGAAGAAAGGGGTCCGCGCCATCCGTAACGCTCGCGGCCCTCGTGACACCTATAACTAAAGCTCACCCACTAGGAACCCTCAACTCCACGCTCAAAGTTCGGCTATACCCATCCACAGGGCTTTTTTCGGCTATTTATTGTCGCCATTTATGACTAGGATAAGGCCATTCCGAGAGGTCTAACCTCTCCAAAGGCCCTCAGGGGCGATTTAGCCGATTTTCTAGAAAGGGGTTGCAGTGGCCGAGAACTCCTATAACGCCAGCAACATCACCGTCCTGGAAGGTCTAGAGGCGGTCCGCAAGCGCCCAGGAATGTATATCGGCTCCACGGGAGAGCGCGGTCTGCACCACTTGGTCTATGAAGTCGTAGATAACTCAGTTGATGAAGCTTTGGCTGGATATTGCACTGAAATCAACATAACCCTTATGGCTAACGGTGGTGTTGAAGTAATTGATAACGGCCGCGGGATCCCAGTTGATATTCACCCAGTTGAAAAAAAGCCAGCACTTGAAGTTGTTCTCACAGTTTTACACGCCGGTGGAAAGTTCGGCGATGGTGGTTATTCGGTATCCGGTGGACTTCACGGCGTGGGTATCTCTGTAGTTAACGCGCTCAGCACAGATCTTTCAGTCATTGTTCAACGCGATGGCAGTTTTTGGTATCAAGATTACAAACTAGGTGTGCCAACAACGCCGGTACGTAAAGGTGATACATCCACACAATCCGGAACGACAGTTCAATTCTGGCCATCAAAAGAAATCTTTGAAACAACAGACTTTTCTTTTGAAGTTCTTTCTACACGTTTTCGCGAAATGGCATTTCTTAACAAGGGTTTGATTCTAACCCTCACAGATATGCGCGACGGACATGTTGATGAAAAAGGTGAACAACTAACGGTTCGCTACGAGTATGACGGCGGCATTGCAGATTTTGTTAAGCACCTTAATTCAACCCGCGGTGAAACACATAAATCAATTATTTCTTTTGCATCAGAAGATAAGAAAAACAAGATTTCATTAGAAGTATCTATGCAATGGAATGCGGGTTTTTCTGAATCTGTTTACACATTTGCAAACACCATTCACACACATGAGGGTGGATCCCATGAAGAAGGTTTCCGCACAGCATTAACTTCCATTGTTAATAAGTTCGGCGAAGAACAAGGATTCATTCGCAAAAAAGAGGATCGTTTAACTGGTGATGATGTTCGTGAGGGCTTAACTGCGATTGTTTCTATCAAACTTGCAGACCCACAGTTTGAGGGTCAAACTAAGACGAAACTTGGCAACTCAGAAGCTAAAACATTTACACAAAAAATTGTTAATGAAGAGCTAACAAGTTGGTTTGAACAAAACCCGGCTGAAGGTAAAGAAATTGTTCGTAAAAGCATTGATGCGGCTGCCGCGCGCGTTGCAGCACGCAAAGCTCGTGATTTAAGCCGTAATCGCAAAGGGTTGCTTGAAGGTCGCGGAATGCCTGGCAAGTTAGCTGATTGCCAATGGACTGACCCTGTAAAATGCGAGCTCTATATTGTTGAAGGTGACTCTGCTGGTGGCTCCACAAAAGGTGGCCGTGATTCACGCAACCAAGCAGTGCTCCCAATTCGTGGAAAAATTCTAAATGTTGAAAAAGCAAGAATTGATCGCGTGCTACAAAACAATGAAGTCCAAGCGCTAATAACCGCACTTGGTACCGGTGTCCATGATGATTTTGATATTGAAAAGTTGCGCTACCACAAAATTATTTTGATGGCCGATGCTGACGTTGATGGACAACACATCCGCACACTTCTTCTAACTTTACTATTCCGTTTTATGCGTCCTTTAATCGAGCAGGGTTATGTTTACTTTGCACAACCTCCTTTATATAAATTGAAATGGGCTGGCAAAGAACCAGTTGAATACGCATTTAGTGATCGCGAACGCGATGGCATGATCGAGATCGGTGTTGCCGCAGGAAAACGTTTACCAAAAGATGATGGTATTCAACGCTTTAAAGGCTTAGGTGAAATGCCTGCTAAAGAGTTGTGGGACACAACTATGGATCCAGAGCATCGTGTGTTAATTCGAGTGACATTAGATGATGCAGCAGCAGCCGATGACTTGTTCTCTGTGTTAATGGGTGAAGATGTCGAAAAACGTCGAGCGTTTATTCAACGCAATGCAAAAGACGTTAGATTCTTGGATATCTAATGGATGAATTAAACCCAAACAACCTCGAAAACTTTGACAAGATCGAAACAGTTGATCTTCAGGTTGAGATGGCTCGTTCTTATCTTGATTATGCGATGTCAGTTATCGTCGGTCGCGCCCTTCCAGATGTTCGAGATGGTTTAAAGCCAGTTCACCGTCGTGTTTTGTATGCAATGTATGACGCTGGTTATCGACCAGATAAGGGTTATTACAAGTCTTCTCGCATCGTTGGTGATGTCATGGGTAATTACCACCCACATGGCGACACCGCTATTTATGACTCTGTAGTTCGTTTAGCTCAGCACTGGTCACTTCGCTATTTATTGATCGACGGAAACGGTAACTTCGGTTCTCCGGGAAATGATCCAGCTGCGGCAATGCGTTATACCGAAGCACGCTTGTCTTCACTGGCCATGGAAATGATGCGGGATATCGATGAAGACACTGTCAATTTCATCCCGAACTACGACGGTCGCTCACAAGAACCGACAGTTCTTCCAAGTCGCCTACCAAACCTTTTAGTTAATGGCTCTGCAGGTATCGCAGTTGGTATGGCAACAAATATTCCACCCCACAATCTGCGTGAAATTGGCGAAGCCGTTATTTACTCTCTTGAACATCCAGAGATGAAGCAGGATGAATTACTTAACGAATTACTCAAGATAGTTAAAGGTCCGGACTTCCCAACGAAAGCACTCATTGTTGGTCGCACTGGAATTGAGGAGGCCTATCGCACGGGTCGTGGCTCAATCACAATGCGCGCAGTTGTCCAAGTAGAAGAGATCAATAAACGTACATGTCTTGTGATTTCAGAACTTCCTTACCAAGTAAACCCAGACAATCTCGCACTAAAAATTGCAGAACTAGTTAAAGATGGAAAGATAAAAGGCATTGCAGATGTTCGCGATGAAGGTAATGAGCGTTTAGGTCAACGTCTTGTCATCGTTCTGCAACAAGCTGCAATTCCTAAGGTTGTTCTCAATAACTTATACAAACAGACACAACTACAGGACACATTTGGCGCAAATATGTTGGCACTTGTCGATGGCGTGCCACGCACACTTCGACTTGATGAATTTATTCGTTACTACATCGAACATCAGATCGAAGTAATTGTTCGCCGTACTAAATACCGTTTGGCAGAAAAAGAAAAGCGCGCACATATCTTGCAGGGCTATCTCAAAGCACTAGATGCTTTGGATGCTGTTATTGCTTTAATTCGTGCCTCAACTACCCCTGAAGAGGCTCGCACAGGTTTGATGAAGTTACTAGACGTTGATGAAATTCAAGCTAACGCTATTTTGGATATGCAATTGCGCCGTATTGCTGCGTTAGAACGCCAAAAGATTAATGATGAATACGACGGATTAATGGCTGACATCATTGAACTCAATACAATTCTTGCAAGTCCTGAAAAACAACGAGTTATTGTTAAGGCAGAGCTTGCAGAATTGGTTTCAAAGTATGGCGATGAGCGCCGCACGCAAATCGTCGCAAGCGAAGGTGATTTCAGTGCTGAAGATTTGATTCCAGATCAAGATGTTGTTGTAACAATTACACGTGGCGGATATTCAAAGCGCACCATGGCTGATCTATATCGATCACAGCGCCGTGGTGGTCGTGGCGTAAAAGGTGCGGCGCTAAAGGAAGATGATGTTGTCGATCATTTCTTTGTTGCTTCCACCCATGATTGGTTGTTGTTCTTTACAAACCAAGGTCGTGTATACCGTTCCAAAGTTCATGAGTTACCTGATGCTGGACGTGATGCGCGCGGACAACATGTTGCAAACTTAATGGCATTTAAACCAGATGAGAAAATTGCTGAAGTCTTGTCATTAAAGGATTACACAATCTCACCATTCTTGGTTCTTGCCACCCGCAATGGTTTGGTCAAGAAAACTCCTTTGATCGAATATGACTCACCTCGAACTGGTGGCTTAATTGCAATTACATTAAAACCAGGTGATGAAGTTGTCTCTGCATCTCTTATCAACACAGATGATGAGTTGTTGTTGGTCTCAACAAAAGGAATGTCATTGCGTTTTACCGCAGATGATGAATCACTTCGCTCAATGGGTCGTTCAACAAGTGGTGTTATCGGGATGAAGTTCCGCGCCGATGACAACTTGTTAACTATGGCTCGCGTCAATGCGGAGCAAGCAAAGGACTCGTTTGTGTTTACCGCTACCGATGGTGGGTATGGAAAGAAGACTCCAATCGATGAGTATCGATTGCAGGGACGCGGCGGGATTGGCATAAAGGCTGCCAAAATAGATGAGAATTCACGTGGATCCCTTGTTAGCGCACTGGTTTTACGTGATGAGGATGAAGTACTTGCTATTACTTCAACTGGAACTGTCATGAGAACCCCTGCAGCAGAGGTCCGTCAGACCGGACGCGACAGCATGGGTGTGCGTTTGGTGAACCTTGATGAAGGTGTGAGCCTGTTATCTGTCACCAAAAACGGGGAAGATGAGATTTCAGCGAAAAGTTAGTATGGTTCGCATCCTGAGTTAAAGGCAGTAACCCCCGTTTTGGGAGTTGGTGAAGTTCAAGGTAATCTTGGCACTTCGCGCATTAAAGAGTGATCTTTACTGCGGGCCCATAGCTCAGCCTGGTTAGAGCGCTTCCCTGATAAGGAAGAGGTCGGTGGTTCAAGTCCACCTGGGCCCACCCGTTCTAATACGGGGACCTAGCTCAATTGGTAGAGCACCGCCTTTGCAAGGCGGGGGTTAGGGGTTCGATTCCCCTGGTCTCCACACAGTTTGATTCAACAGCATTTCCTTCCACAACTAGAAAAGAGAAAACCATGTCATCAACAGCAACTCTTCACACATCACTCGGTGACATTATTATTGAACTTTTCCCAAACCATGCACCAAAGACAGTTGCAAACTTTGTTGAACTGGCAACCGGTGCAAAAGAATGGACTGACCCACGCACTGGAGATAAGACAACTGCAAAGTTGTATGACGGAACAATTTTTCACCGCGTCATTGATGGCTTCATGATTCAAGGAGGCGATCCACTAGGTCGCGGAACCGGCGGGCCTGGCTATCGTTTTGCAGATGAGTTCCACGGAGAACTTGTTTTTGATCGCCCATACATTCTTGCAATGGCCAACTCAGGACCAGGAACAAATGGTTCACAATTCTTTATCACAGTTGCACCAACAACTTGGTTAAATCGCAAACACACCATCTTTGGTGAAGTAAAGGATTCTGCAAGCCAGGCAGTAGTTGACGCCATTGCAACAACTAAAGTTGGTGCACAAGACAAACCAACCACCGACATCACTATCAATAGCGTCACAGTTGCTTAAGCGTTCTGCCACTTACTCTTTAATCGCAGTAATCTGCGGTGCTTATCTGTTATGGCAATTTGTTCCAACCCTACAAGATGATCTATTGCTACCAAGTTTAGAAGTCTTAAAATATAGTAACGAGTGGTATCGACTCTTTACAGTGGCATTAACCCATGCAAACCCATTACACCTTGGCTTCAATATGTATGCGTTAATGGTGTTAGGAAATCCACTAGAGGCAACTTTTGGCAAACAGAAATACCTGACTGTATTTTTCTTGTCACTTCTCACAGGTTCATTAGCTTCGGCATATTTAGCGCCCATTAACGGAACATCTGTTGGAGCATCTGGTGCGGTCTTTGGATTATTTGGTGCGATGGTAATTGTGGGTAAAAAAATCGGAGCAGATATTCGATCCATTGCTGCAATTATTGGAATTAACTTCTTCATTGGCTTTGCCATGGGTGGGGTTGATTGGGGCGCACACCTGGGTGGATTAATTGGCGGGGCATTGGCCGCACAGATTGTGATGAGCAAAAGGTAGGTTATCCACAGGGTTTACCCACATTGTGGATCGAATTACAACAGTGTAATTAGAAGGTAGTGCGAGTTAGCGCCAGCGGGTGGCCAGTGAAAACCCAACCCCGATAAAACCAAAACCAATAACTATATTCCAACTCCCAATTCCAGCAATAGGTCGCACTGGTGGGGTCCCACTTGTTACATAGAAGACCACAATCCAGAACAAGCCGATCAAGAAGGCTGCAACCATGGTTGGGGCTAGCCAACGTGGGCTCTCCAATGGCGCGTGAGGGGTCTTAACATCAACCTCTTGTTGGTGAGCGCGCTGCTCAGCGACCTTCTTACGGAGCTTTGATTTAGGCATACGCGAAAGATACACCATGAGACAGAATGCTCCTATGGCCGCCAAGATCCTTGTCATCGATAACTATGACTCCTTCGTCTTTAACCTGGTGCAGTACCTGCAGCAATTAAGGGCCGAGTGCACGGTGGTCCGAAATGATGAAGTCGCGGCTGATGCCGCTTCTAACTATGACGGTGTCCTTATTTCTCCAGGGCCAGGAACCCCAGAAAAAGCTGGCGTATCTGTTGAGATGATCAAATACTGCGCAGAGCACTCAATTCCATTATTTGGTGTTTGTTTAGGTCATCAAGCAATCGGCGTTGCTTTTGGTGCAACTGTTTCGCGTGCACCCGAATTACTCCACGGTAAAACTTCTCTTGTTTTTCATAAACAAGAAGGGGTGTTGTCAGATCTTCCATCGCCGTTCACAGCAACCCGTTATCACTCATTGTGTGTCGAAAAAGATTCAGTACCAAACGCATTGCAAATAACAGGAACAACAGAGTCAGGGTTAGTAATGTCAATGCAACACACAACCCTGCCTATTCAAGGAGTGCAGTTTCACCCAGAATCTGTTTTAACTGAGCACGGACATCACATGCTTGCTAATTGGTTAGTGATGTGTGGGGACAAAGGCGCTCGCGAACGCGCAGTCGGTTTATCTCCGGTTGTTGGATCCAGCAATTAAATTTAAGGCTCTTTATTTATCGTAATTGTTACTGATTTACCAATTGTTTGTGTTGTGCCAGCATCTGGTGCTTGACGAATAACAACACCTATTGGCTGATTTGCATCATAACCAAAAACCTCATTTACCAAGAAGCCTGCTTGAACTAAAATCGTTTTAGCTTGCAAAGCATCAGTGGCAATTAATGATGGAACTAGAATCTGACCACTTGCGATTTGCAATACAACACCACTACCGGCGGTAATTGTTGAACCAGGTTCTGGTGTTACCTTTAAGACAGTTCCTTGTGGTTCATCTGATGGAACCGCCTCTGTTGCTGTTACTAATAAACCAACAGCAGATAAAGCCGTTCGCGCATCAATTAAAGACAGACCCACTAAATCAATAGGGACAACCGAATCACCTGGACCATCTGAAATGGTTAATACAACACCAGAGCCTTTTTGCACGCGAACAGTTGCTAATGGAAGTTGGCTCGAAACACGATCTTTTGGAATCCGACCATCATGGGCGCGAGTAATTGTGACAACATAATCACCTAGTAAAGCTTCAGCTTCGGCTTGAGTTAATCCAACAACATTAGGCAATTGCGGCAATCCAGCAGGATCTGCATCCGGTTTAGTAAGAAATACGCCAGCAACTAGTAGGCCAAGGATCGCAACACCGCTAATCGCACCCACTAATACCTTACGCCTAGACATTGGCGGCTTGGCTATTTTTGTAGTTACAACCTGGCCAGCCTTTATTTTGTATAAATCATCCAACATCAAGCCAGCGGATTGATAACGATCCTCTGGACTTTTAGCTAGAGCAACCATTAATAATGTGTCGATACCTTCAGGAAGATCAGGGACAATTGTGCTAGGCGGAATTAAATTTCCAGAAACATGCTGGTATGCAATTGAAACAGGGGTTTCACCTGTAAACGGTGGCTGTCCTGTAAGTACTTCATATAACAAACAACCAGTTGAATAAATGTCACTTCGAAGATCAGCAACTTCACCCAACGCTTGCTCAGGTGAGAGATATTGAGCGGTCCCAACAACATTCCATGTGCTCGTTAATGTTGCACCTAAATCTGCAAGAGCACGAGCAATTCCAAAATCCATCACCTTCACATCACCATGATCTGTAATCATGATGTTTGCAGGTTTGATATCGCGGTGAACGATTCCGCCATGATGTGAGTATTCAAGAGCAGCCAAAATTCCTTCACCAATTTCAAGTGCGCGCTTTAATGGAACTCGTTCACCTTTGTGAATTAATTCGCGAAGAGTGTGGCCAGAAATCAACTCCATAACAATGTATGGCGCAGGTTCTTCTCCTGAGTCATACACGGCGACAATTCCTGGGTGATTAAGCCCGGCAGCTGCTAGTGCTTCTTTTCTAAAACGTGCGACAAAGGAAGGATCTCGCGCTAAGTCACTTCGCAATACTTTGATTGCAACTTGTCGAGCAAGTCGGGTGTCTTCGGCGACATAAACATCAGCCATTCCACCCGTGCCGATCATTTCACCAAGTTTGTAACGTCCACCAAGCAACGCATTAATCATGAGCTGCTCCTAACAATATGGAGGATGTAGTTGGAGTCTCTGAAATATCAGCGATCAGGATGGTGACATTATCAGGTGCACCATTTATATATGTTGCATCATTTAAAAACTTAACAGCTTCTTCCTTATCGGATTTCTTGAGACCAACCTTGATCTCTTTATCAGACAAAACACCTGACAATCCATCAGAGCACAGTAAGTAGCGATCACCCTTTTTAACCTCATACATTTGAAGTAAAGGAGTGACATCACCATCGCCACGCAAGGCCTGGGTCAACATTGAGCGCTGTGGGTGCTCGGCAGCTTCTGCCTCAGATATTGCGCCCTGATCAAGAAGCTCTTGAATAACAGTGTGATCATTACTGAGCTGTTCTAATGTGTTACCGCGCAATCGGTAACATCTGGAATCACCAATATGTAATAAAGAAATACTTTTATCACGAATTAATAATGCAGTCAGAGTTGTTCCCATGCCGCGCTTTTCAATATCTTCATCAGCAACTGCAGCAATCTCTTCATCAATACTATGCAAAGAATGCATCAATAAATCCTCAACCGAATCTTCATCGATATCAGTAGCGGCAAGAGTTGGCGCGAGCTTCTGCAAAACTTGTACTGCGATCCGCGACGCAACTTCGCCTGCGGCGTGACCACCCATTCCATCTGCGACAGCAATTAATTGCGCAGATGAAAATCCCGAATCTTCATTTCCTTGGCGAACTAGCCCAATGGCTGAGCGCGCAGAGGTTTCAAAGAAGTGTGCGCTCATGATGCAAGCCTAACGGTGTAGCCTTCAAAGATGAAGATCTACGCCCACCGCGGATCCTCGATCGCCTACCCCGAGTTAACAATGGCTGCCTATAAGGCCGCGGTAGATGAGGGTGCCGATGGTTTTGAATGTGATGTTCGTTTAACCAAAGACAAAGAATTGGTTTTGTGGCATGACGCCGATCTACAACGAGTGGCAGGCAACACAGCGCGAATAGCAGATTTAACCTTTAAGGAAATTAAGAACCAATATCCCCAGGCAATTACTTTGGATGAATTATTAATTCTTGCTCGCGACAATAAAAAAGAGCTGGCAATTGAAACTAAACACCCTGTTCCATCAGGTAGTGCGGTAGAAAAGAAGGTAATGCAGTTACTCGCGCAGGAAAAAACAGTTGCAGATATTCATGTTATGTCATTTTCATGGCGTGCTTTAGAAAACATTAGAACGATTGATCCACATCAAAAAACTGTTGCCTTACTCCATGACACATTCTCATTTGCGATGAGAAGATTTACCTCGGCACAATCCATTGGACCAGGAATCACTGCATTTAGAAAGAAACCACATCTGAATCAAGATCCAAGAAATCTCTTCATATGGACCGTTGATGATGCCGACGATATGCGTTTTTGCGCTGATAATGGTGTTGATGTGTTAATCACAAATACCCCGTCATATGCGAGGTCGGTACTCGGGTACAATTAGCAAGTGAGTACATACGCCTATCTCGGTCCCAAAGGGACATTTACAGAGGCGGCTCTTAAAAAGATCACTTCTTCTAATGATCGCCTTATGCCATATGCAAACGTCACTGCTGCACTCGATGCGGTTCGACTTGGTAAGGCCCACTTTGCTTTAGTGCCTATTGAAAACTCAGTAGAAGGTGTTGTCGCACGCACCCTTGATGAACTTGCAACAGGAGAACCATTAACAATTGTTGGTGAAGTTACATTGCCAGTCTCATTTGCCTTGATGATCAAAGGTGATGAAAAAGAGATTTTGCGAATTGCTACACACCCACACGCAGAAGCACAGTGTCGCAATTACGTTGCCACTAATTATCCAGATGCAGAATTGATTTCTACCGCCTCTACAGCAGCGGCTGCAGAAGCAATCGCACGCGGTGACTTTGATGCAGCGATTGCCGCACCTGTCGCAGCAGCGCATTACGGCCTTCGTGTAATTGCAGACAACATTGGTGATAACCCAGGTGCGGTTACTAGATTTATTGTGGTCGCAAAACCAGGTTCAATTCCAAAGAACACTGGCTGGGATCGCACCTCACTTGCAGTCTTTATCGGCGTTGATCACGCAGGAGCACTTCTTGATATCTTGACTGAGTTCGCTAAGCGGGATGTAAACCTAACTTTTATACAGTCACGTCCAACCGGAACTTCCCTTGGCCATTACCATTTCATTATTGACGCTGAGGGTCACATTGCAGATGCACCTGTGAAGGAGGCAGTAGAAAGCCTTCGAGCAATCTGCGAAGACATCCGATTCCTTGGCTCATACCCACGAGAAAAGGCAAGTAAATGATTGACATCAAGTACCTGCGTGAACACCCTGATGCGGTGCGTGCATCTCAAAAAGGGCGCGGGGAAGATGTAACGATCGTCGATAAAGTTTTAGCAATTGATGAAATTCGCCGTGCAGCGTTAGATAAATTTGAAACTTTACGCGCAGAACAAAATCTTCTATCAAAATCAGTTGGTGCAGCAAGTGGCGCTGAAAAAGCAACATTATTAGAAAACGCAAAAGAGCTTGCTGCAAAGGTAAAAGATGCTGATTCAAAGCGCGCTGAGGTTGAAGAACAAGCCAAGCAATTAATTATGCAGTTATCAAATATTCTAGATCCGGATGCACCCATTGGGACAGAGGCGGATTTTGTAGTTATCGAACATGTCGGTACGCCACGCACATTTGATTTTGAACCAAAAGATCACGTTGAATTAGGTAAGTTGCTCGGTGCAATTGATACAGAGCGCGGCGCAAAGGTGGCTGGTTCTCGTTCTTACTACTTAACAGGTGTTGGCGCGATGCTTGAATTCGCACTTGTTAACTATGCAATTGCATCTGCAAACAAAGCTGGTTTTACTCCTGTTATTCCACCAGTACTTGTTAATCCCGCTGCAATGGAAGGCACAGGCTTTCTAGGTCAAGCTGCAGAAAATGTTTATCATCTTGAAAAAGATGATGTGTATTTAGTTGGAACATCCGAGGTTCCACTAGCTGCGATGCACATGGATGAAGTTCTACCGGCAGACAAACTTCCTATCCGATATGCAGGGTATTCATCATGTTTCCGCCGGGAAGCAGGAACATACGGCAAGGACACACGTGGAATTATTCGTGTTCACCAATTTGATAAAGTTGAAATGTTTTCTTTCTGCCACCCAGATCAGGCAAAGGAAGAACACAAGCGTTTATTGCAACGGGAAAAGGATTTTCTTAATGCAATGGAGATCCCATACAGAGTTATTGATGTTGCATCAGGTGATCTTGGGTCAAGCGCTAACCGCAAGTTTGATATTGAAGCGTGGATCCCCACACAAAATGCGTATCGTGAGGTTACAAGCACCTCTAACTGCACTGAATTTCAGGCCCGTCGCCTAAACATCCGCTTTAAAGATGCGGATGGCACAAAGTCTGTTGCAACACTTAATGGCACATTAGTTGCAATTCCTCGCATGATTGTTGCGATTTTAGAGAACCATCAAAACGCTGATGGCACAGTCAATGTTCCTGCCGCACTTCAACCATTCTTAGGCATGACACGATTTGAGTTGGTGTGAGTAAGCGTCCTAAATTAATTGCATCAGATTTAGATGGAACAATCGTTTCGCACAAAGGCGTGGTTTCAGAGCGCACAATTGCCGCCTTCACGCGTGCACGGGATTTAGGTGTTCATGTTTTCTTTGTAACAGGACGACCACCACGATGGATGGGTGAAATCCGCGAAGCCTTTGGCTTTGGTAACGCTATTTGCTGTAATGGCGCGATGTTGTATGACTTATTAAACGATGCCGTACTTGAAGAGTGGATGATTTCCGTTGATGATCAACTAGAAGTTGTTCGTCGCATGCGGATTGCAATGCCTGAAATGTCATTTGCCGTTGAGTCCAATGATCATTACCACCGTGAAATCGCTTATGTTCCGAAGTGGGATATTGGAATGGACAATGTTGGCGTTGGAAAGATTGAAGATGCGATCACACGTCCAGCTTTAAAGATCTTAGGTAGATGTAGTAATCACGAGTTCACCTCTGATCAAATGGTTGAGGTAGCACAACGAGAGTGTAAAGACCTCGTGACTGTCACTCACTCCACATCAAGGGATTCATTAATTGAAATATCAGCACTTAATATTTCAAAAGGAACAACACTTGAAATGATGGCACAGCGACTTGGTTTAACAGCAGATGATTGTGTGTCATTTGGCGATAACCCCAATGATTTTTCAATGCTTCAATGGGCAGGACGTTCATATGCAATGTCAGATGGCCACCCGGATGCAGCTTCATTTGCTAAAGGTGTAGCAGAACCTTGTGAAGCCGATGGAGTCGCAAAGATCATTGAACAACTCTTGGATCTTCCCGCCTAATAACTGGCCGATTTTTCGCTAGGGCTAAATTCGGGTAATCTCTCCCACGGAGGGCTCGCATAGCGGCCGAGTGCACCGGTCTTGAAAACCGGCAAACGAAAGTTTCGTGGGTTCAAATCCCACGCCCTCCGCCATTTTTGTGAAGTTGTGGCTGAGTTCATACCGCGTAAGCGCGTATAGACCTAGCCACTTTTTCATGTCGGGAGGACACTTATCCCCTAGTAACACACAGGCTTACACCAGGGGAGTTGCACATGTCAGGTGTCTTTTCACCAACTCGCGCCAAGATCAAAGAGCGCACACTTCGCACAGATAAGTGGTGGATACAACCACTTCTAACTTTTGCAGTTCTTATCTCCTTTGTTATTTATGCAACCTTCCGTGCTTTTGAGAATGATAATTACTTTAGTAAAGAGAACCACTTAATCTCACCTTTCTACTCACCATGTTTATCTGATAGCTGTGAGCCAGGTGCAACGATTGCAAACTTCACACCAGTGAGTGAAACAATCCTTGGTTTTGCTTTTTCCCCAGCGCTAATTATTTTGATCTTCCCACTTGGTTTCCGCATGACTTGTTACTACTACCGCAAGTCTTACTACCGTTCATTCTGGATGTCACCACCAGCATGTGCCGTTGCAGAACCTCACAAGAAGTACACAGGTGAGACACGGTTTCCACTAATTATTCAGAACTCACACCGCTACTTTTTCTATGCAGGTTTAGTTCTCAATGTAATCCTGACCTATGACGCAATAATCTCTTACAGAAATGAAGAAGGACAATGGGGCCACATGAGTGTTGGTTCACTTGTTTTGACACTTAGTGCAGCCATGTTGTGGTTGTACTCGATGTCATGTCACACATGCCGCCACACAATTGGTGGACGTTTAAAGAATTTCTCAAAGCATCCCGTGCGTTACAAATTATGGACATGGGTTTCAGCACTCAATCACAAACATCAACAATTTGCCTGGTTATCTCTTGCTGCCGTTGCATTCGCCGATATCTATGTTCGCCAAGTTGAAACTGGCTGGACTAACCATTACTTCTTCTAAAGGAATATCAACTATGACACTAGAACGCCATACATACGATGTCCTTGTAATCGGTGCCGGAGGCGCTGGATTGCGTGCTGCTGTAGAAGCTCGCGAAGCGGGGTTGCGCGTAGCAATCATCTGCAAATCCCTATTTGGTAAGGCCCACACCGTTATGGCTGAGGGTGGTGCCGCAGCATCAATGGGAAACGTCAACGACAAAGATAATTGGATGGTTCACTTCCGCGACACAATGCGCGGAGGAAAGTTCCTTAACCACTATCGGATGGCAGAGCTTCACGCCAAGGAATCACCAGATCGCATCTGGGAACTTGAGGTCTGGGGCGCGCTATTTGATCGCACTAAAGAAGGAACAATTTCTCAACGTAACTTTGGTGGACACGAGTATCCACGCCTTGCACACGTTGGTGACCGCACAGGTCTAGAACTCATTCGCACAATGCAACAGAAGATTGTTGCATTGCAGCAAAAGGATGGTCGCGAAACTGGCGATATGGAAAGTGGAATTAAAGTATTCGCAGAGCTGACTATCACAGACATTCTCAAAGAGGGTGGCAAGGTCGCTGGTGCATATGGTTACTGGCGCGAAAGTGGCGAAGAGGTTTTGTTTGAAGCACCTGCAGTTGTAATTGCAACCGGTGGTGTTGGAAAAACTTTCAAGATTACTTCCAACTCATGGGAAGGTACTGGCGATGGACATGCGCTTGCATTAAAGGCTGGTGCAAACCTTGTTGACATGGAGTTCTTACAGTTCCACCCAACAGGAATGGTGTGGCCACCATCTGTTCGTGGAATTTTGGTAACAGAGTCTGTTCGTGGTGAAGGTGGAGTTCTTACAAATAATCTTGGCGAGCGTTTCATGTTTAAGTACATCCCAGATGTTTTCAAGGATAAGTACGCCGACAACGAAGCAGAAGCTGATCGTTGGTATGAAGATCAAGATAACAACCGTCGTCCGCCAGAACTACTTCCGCGCGATGAGGTTGCACGCGCAATCAATAGTGAAGTAAAAGCAGGACGCGGCACCGAACATGGTGGCGTGTACCTTGATGTTTCAAAGCGTCTACCTGCTGAGTTAATCAAAAAGCGTCTTCCTTCTATGTGGCACCAGTTCTATGAACTTGCCGGCGTAGACATCACTAAGGAGCCAATGGAAGTTGGCCCTACCTGTCACTATGTAATGGGTGGTGTTGAAGTAGAGCCAGATACTGCAGCTGCAGTTGGCGTTCCAGGCTTGTTTGCCGCAGGTGAGGTTGCCGGTGGAATGCATGGTTCAAACCGACTTGGCGGAAACTCACTTTCAGATCTTTTGGTATTCGGTCGCCGTGCAGGAATGGGCGCAGTTGCATATCTCAAGAGCAATAGTGCAAATCCAGTAAGTGATGAAACTATTCACGCAGCTGCAGCAAAGATTCAAGCACCATTTGATCGTCAAGGTGGAGAAAACTCTTACTCACTGCATGCAGAACTTCAAGAAGTCACACACAATCTTGTAGGAATTATTCGCACAGGCGCTGAGCTAAAGGATGCAATTACAAAGATTGCAGAGATTAGAAAGCGCAGTGCAAATGTTGCAGTTTCTGGTGGACGAAAGTTCAACCCAGGATTCCACCTAGCATTTGATCTAGACAACATGTTGTTAGTTGCAGAATCAACAGCTAAATCTGCTGATTCACGCGAAGAGTCACGAGGTGGACACACACGTGATGACTTCCCAGGTATGAGCAATGAATGGCGTCAGGTTAACCACATCTCTTCATTTGATGGCGAGAAGGTAAATATCCGTAAACAGTCGTTGCCTCCCATGCCAAAAGAATTATTTGAACTCTTTGACATTCACGAGTTGGAGAAATACATGACACCGGAAGAAATTGCGAAAGGCGGTTCCAACTAATGGCGCGCAATATTAAACTTCGCATTTGGCGTGGAGATTCAACTGACGGTGGTCTGAAAGATGTTGTTGTTGAGGCCAACGAAGGTGAAGTGGTCCTTGATGTAATTCACCGTGTTCAAGCAACGCAAATGGGCGACTTAGCAGTTCGTTGGAACTGTAAGGCTGGTAAGTGTGGATCCTGTTCAATGGAGATCAATGGAAAGCCTCGTCTTGCATGTATGACACAGGTTGCATCATTTGGCGAAGAAGAAACAATTACTGTTACGCCGCTTCGTGCATTTCCGATCATTAAAGATCTAGTTACAGATGTCTCCTTTAACTACAAAAAAGCAATGGAAATCCCTGCTTATGAGCACCCTAAAGAGTTAGCTCCAGGGGAGGCTCGCATGCAACAGATCGATGTTGAGCGTTCACAAGAGTTCCGTAAGTGCATCGAGTGTTTCTTGTGCCAAGACGTGTGTCACGTTGTGCGTGACCATGAAGAAAACAAGAAGTCTTTTGCTGGACCACGTTTCTTTATTCGTATTGCAGAGCTAGATATGCACCCGCTCGATATCTTAAAAAATCGCAAGAAAACTGCGCAAGAAGAGCACGGCCTTGGAATGTGTAACATCACCAAGTGCTGTACTGAAGTGTGTCCTGAGCACATCAAGATCACCGATAATGCGATTATCCCTATGAAGGAGCGCGTTGCAGATATTAAGTACGATCCAGTTCGCTGGTTAGGAACAAAGATTCGTAAGCGCGAGGGCTTATAATCACTGCATGAAGTTATTGGTTCGTTGGGGCGCTTTAACACTTGCATTTTGGGTGTCCACAGCGCTCATTCCCGGAATTGATGTTGAAGGTGGATTTTCAACCTATCTGTGGGTTGCCTTGTTGTTTGGTTTACTAAATGCAACGCTAGGTTCTTTGCTAAAACTTCTCACACTTCCAGCAGTTATTTTGACGCTAGGACTCTTTTTAGTAGTTATTAACGCAGCGATGTTAATGCTTGTTTCACGATGGAGTGAGAACTTAGAGATTGAAGACTTCTGGTCTGCAGTCTTTGCAGCAATTATTATTAGTGTAATCACCAGATTAGTTTCAAGTATTGGCACGAAAGTAACCAAACCCTGAAATCCCTAGGCCTGGTATCTCTTGGTGGCGTGGTTGGCACTCTGGCGCGTTATGGCATCGGCGCAATCTTTCCTGATGATCGCCAAGGTACATTAATTGCAAATGTTGCTGGCGTAGCTTTAGCGTCAGCATTATTAGTGTTAATGGAACGCCGTGGGATCAGCCAATTACGCTTACTTTTACTGCCAGGATTCTGCGCGGGTTTTACTACCTTTTCCGCAGTTACCGCACATTCACTTGAACCAATTGAGGGTGGAGCACTCTTTCTAGCTCTCAATGTGTTCCTCTCACTGATCGCTGTAATTGTTGTGCTGCCTTTGGCACGTAAATTAATTCCGGTGCGCTCATGAAAATGACACTTATTGTTCTTGGAGCGGCAATTGGTGGTCCAATGCGCTTTGTTGTTGACCAAAAAATTCGTACCTACACAACAAAGCCCTATGGAATCTTTGCAGTAAATATTCTTGGTTCGTTTCTTCTGGGTTTAACCTATGGAAGAGTCGAAGAAGGCTTTGATCTCTTTGCAATTGGTTTTGCAGGGGCGTTTACAACCTGGTCAACTTTTATGCTCGATATTTACTTAGCGTATGAATTAAAGCGCCACAAAGAAGCAGCTATTAATCTTGTAATGTCATTAGGCATAGGTTTACTGGCAGCGTGGTGCGGATTGCAACTAGCCTAATTTAACGAAGCGAAGCCATCCAGGCTTCAATCTCATCTGGGTGATGAGGAATGTGCTCACTGAGGTTCAAGCAACCATCTTCTGTAACAACAACATCATCTTCGATTCGAATACCAATTCCGCGGTATTCAGCAGGGAAAAGCTCATCATCAGGTTGAATATAAAGACCTGGCTCAACCGTTAGACACATTCCAACTTCCAAGATTCCTTCGCGATACTGGTCAGCACGCGCTTGTGCACAATCGTGAACATCCATCCCAAGCATGTGGCTGACACCATGCAGGGTCCAACGCTTATGCAATCCAACCGTAGGATCCATGACCTCTTCGAGGCTCATATTGATAATGCCCATATCAATTAATCCTTGTGCCAAAACCGTATGACTAGCTTTGTTGATGGCCAAGAACTTTTCCCCTGGTTTTACCGCAGCAATACCTGCTTTTTGGGCCTCATAAACAAGCATGTATAAAGCACGTTGTGCAGGTGTGAATTTTCCACTAATGGGCAAAGTTCTAGTGATATCGGCGGTGTAATACGAATCTATTTCAACACCAGCATCGAGAAGGAGTAAGTCTCCATTTCTGACAGCTCCATCATTACGGTTCCAGTGCAACACACATGCATGTGAGCCAGAGGCTGCAATCGTGTTATATCCAAGATCATTTCCTTCAATACGTGCACGACCAAAGAACGCTGCCTCAACAACACGTTCTCCACGAACAGTCGCAATCGCGGCAGGCAAAGCGCGGATCACATCGTTAAATCCACGATGTGTTACATCAACCGCTTTTTGCATTTCATTGATTTCATATTGATCTTTAATCAAACGAGCAACTGAAACAAATTCAACTAACTCAGTATCTCGTGGATGCTCATTAACTAAAGAATCTACAAACTCATCAAAACCATGAAGTGCTGCTGCTTTCTTGCCCTTTAAAAACTTTTTAAGTTCAGAAAGTTCACGAACTTCTATTCCGTAACGCTCAGATGCTTCATCGGTTGTAAAACGACGACCAACCCACAATTCACCATATTTTGCGTCTGTGTAGAAAGCGGCTGTATCTCTTGTTGAACGAGGATTGATGAAAAGAATAGGTGTGTGGCCTGATCCATTTGGTTCCATGACAAATACTGCATCAGGATTAGCTTCCACGCCCTGAACCCCGGTGTAATAAGCAAAAGCTGTGTGTGGGCGATACTGATAATCAGTGTCATTACTTCGCTGTTTTGCTGTGCCACTCGGAATCACTAATCGTAATTTTGTGAATGCAGCAGATAACTTCTGTCTGCGATTATCTAAATGTGAAATAACTTCAGCTTGTTCAATTCCCGATAAAGGTGTTGGAGACCAGCCATTTTTCATGAATTCAGCAAACATCTCAGATGGGGCAACATCATGCCCTCTCATTGCTTTAACCAGAGGCTTATCGGAATTTTCCATTTATCTAGCCTACAAGCAGGGGCTGTGCCAGCCAATTGATTGCGGTAAACTTCACCCGTACAAGGAGACGTCGCATAGCCCGGTCGAGTGCGCCTCACTGCTAACGAGGTAAGGTGTTAAAGCCTTCAGGAGTTCAAATCTCCTCGTCTCCGCACTTAAGAAGAATCAAGCAATTTGCTCTGCGCTACCCTTCTGAAATTATGAAAAGGTCAAAAAAACCCTTATCAAGTGCAGCGTGTTTTACGGCAATCATTCTGATGGCCCAATGCATTCTTGTACCCAGTGCCTCAGGTGCATCTGATTGGAAGATTAAGAAAAGCCAGTGGCGAAGATTAACTAGCGGATATGTACCCAATATTTCAAACGAAATCGGAAAGCCAGTCAGTGTATTTGTAACTTGCCCAGCCCAAAGTTACACAATCACACTTTTGAAAATTGGTTATTTCAACGGTACAGAAAGTAAAGAAGTAAAGAAAACCGATGCGATTCCCTGTATCAATCAAGTTAAGGAGCCAGCTGAAAATTGGCGCTCCAACACTTCCATCCAAACCACAGGAATATCCGGTGGCATGTATTTGATAAAAATCAGTGACACTGATGGGTATAAAAGTTTCATACCCTTAGTAATAAGAGATCCTAAAGAAAAAGCTAGAGCAATATTTGTGATTCCAACAATGACGATGTTTGCGTATAACTCATGGACTGGTAGTAACACATATGAAGGTAAAGGTGGCTTTGACGACAGATTAAAAATAGTTGACTTCAGGAAGCCTTTTAACACAGGATTTGGAACTGGAAAATACTGGAGCTATGTCCATCCACTTGTTGTTCAGCTAGAAAAAACAGGAATAGACATTACCTACGTCGCGGATACGGATATACATTTCAACCCAGAAATATTAAAGAATCGCAATTTGTATGTAAGTGCTGGTCATGATGAATATTGGACACAACAAGAGCGAGAGAGCGTCATTAATGCTCGTCTGAACGGAACGAACCTGATTTTCTTTGGCGCAAACGCTGGCTATTGGCAAACACGTATAAGTAAAAACCCTGCAGGTGATTCTCTAATCATGGAGATCTACAAAGATAAAGATGCAGATCCCAACAAACAAGAGCCAACGATTCGGTACAGAGATTCTGGACATTCTGAGAGCGAGTTAAACGGAGTTCAATACACCTGCTTTCCAGCAAAAGGTGAGCTCGCAGCCTTCGACAGATCATTCTTTGGGTTTGAAGGGTTAACCGCAAAAGACTTCAGTAATTTGCAAACTTTAGTAGGTCCAGAAGTTGATGAAACTCCAGAGACCAATAAATTCTTAGGAAAAATAAAAGTAGTTGCAGAAGCGAAGGTTAAATGTGGAAATCGTTGGTTTTTTCCAAAAACCGGCAGGGCCAGCATGGTTTACGGGACTTCAACATCAGGCGGTGGTGTCTTTTCGGTTGGCACAATGGGTTGGGTACTTAATGGGCTAGCAAGCGGATCCGAAAAATCGGTCAATAAGTTTGTAGTAGCGGTCACCAATAATGTGGTTACGCGAGGAATCAAGGGGCCATTTAAAGATTAGTAACGAGCACTGCAAGATGGTTTTCATTAGAATGTTCAAATGACTGCATACAAAGTAGCAATAGTTGGCGCAGGACCAGCAGGTTATTTTGCTGCTCAAGCTCTACAAAACCTTGCAAACGAAGATCGCACATTTGAGATAGACATGATTGAACGTCTGCCAACTCCATGGGGGTTGGTTCGAAGCGGTGTGGCACCGGATCACCCGAAGATTAAAACCGTTTCAAAGGTCTTTGAAAAGATTGCTGCGCATGAAACATTTAGATTGTTTGCAAATGTTGAAATTGGAAACGATATTTCTATTGCTCAGCTACAAGAAAAGTATGACGCTGTCATTATTGCTACAGGCTCTTCGCTAGGTAAGACCCTTGGCATCCCGGGTGAAAACCTACGCGGATCCTTATCTGCAGCCGTCTTTGTCCCTTGGTATAACTCACATCCAGATTTTGTCGGAGTCGATACCCCACTAGATGCCGACACAGCAGTTGTCATTGGTGCAGGCAACGTTGCAATGGATGTTGCTCGCATGTTGGCACTAGAGCCAAGTGAGTTAGATCCAACAGATACTGCAGAGCATGCCATTGATGCCTTCAAGAAGAGCAATATCCGAAAGGTCTATATCAGTGCTCGTCGCGGCCCAGAGCATGCAGCATTTACCTCGCCTGAATTGCGTGAACTTCCAAAACTAGAACACACAAATGTTGTTATGAATAAAGGTGATATCGAAGCGGCAATTGTTCGTGCGGGAGATGAACCAGAAAAGGATGTGAAGAGTAATCTAGATGCGATGCTATTGATTGCTGAAAATCCAAAGAGTGAGCATGAGCGCACCATGGAGTTTTTGTTCCAACACACGCCAAAAGAGATTCTTGGGACAGATCGCGTAGAGGGAGTTGTTTATTCAACCCCGAATGGTGATGTGACTATTAACTGCGGCCTTGTTATTACAGCTATTGGATATCAGGCGCAGGGAATTGATGGCGTTGCCTATGAAAACGGCAAAGTTGTAAACAACGATGGCCATGTGAATGGGAATCTCTATGTTGTCGGCTGGGCAAAGCGCGGCCCATCCGGGGTAATTGGTACCAATAAATCAGATGCGGCAGCGGTCATGGAGTTGTTGGTATCGGGCCTAAAGAGCCCTAAGAGTGCTGGCGACATTTCAGAGTTACTCACCCACCAAGTTGTTGTTTCTCAAGAACATTGGCAGAAGATCAACGAAGCTGAAGTTGCAGCGGGTGAGGCAAAGGGTAAACCTCGGGTTAAGAGTGTGGAGCGCACAGAGTTGCTAAAGCACGCTGGGCTGTAACTCTTTACCTTCTCGAAACCATGTCGTAACCATTTAGACAGGGGATTAAATATTCCCTCTGATTAGATTCAACTATGAATAAAACCCTCTCATCACGCAGAATCTTTAGCTGGGGCACATTAGCCCTTGCTACATCGCTACTAGTTTCATTACTAGTTCCTACCGCGCAGGCAGTGACGTATTCACTTCCGAACGCACCGACAAGTGTCACCTCTTATATTGGCGCGAAAGGCGTCGTTGTTCGCTGGATACCTGGCGACAGCGTTGAACCTGGAGTTACCGGTTATGTTGTTTCAGCTGGTGCTGGTTCATGCCCAATCTTTGTTCCTGCTAAGAACAACACTGTTGTAACAATGCCAGTTGTTGTTGGCCAGCCAGCTGGTACTCCAGTAGTCCGCGCTGTAAATGCATATGGTTTTTCTAAGCCAACTGCTTCAAAGAAGAGCTACACAGCAGCAGAGCTAGCAACAGTTGCCAACTCAGGTAACAAAGCGGTTCAAGTTCTTCAACTCAGCGACCTTCACGGAGCAATCGAAGTTGGAAACTCATTCGGTGCACCTCTGCTTGTTAGCAACTGGAATGCAGATCGCACAGCTAATCCTGCAACTGTTGCTTTCACATCAGGTGACAATATTGGCGCAGCACCACCGATCTCAACAGAGTTCGAAGAGCTCCCAACAATTGAAACTCTTAACGCAATGAAGTTAGATGCTGGTGCATTTGGTAACCATGAGCACGATAGAAATCTTGCGCATCTTCAAAAGGTTATCGGAGCTTCAGATTTCCAGTGGGTAGTTTCAAACTACAATCCAGATTCACTAGATGCTCTTAAGTCAGGCACAAAGCAGGCAAAGAGCTTCACAATCATTGAACGTGGCGGTGTAAAGATCGGTGTCGTTGGTGCAAACACCCCAGAGACAATCGAACAGGTATTCCCAGGAAACCTTGATTACACAAACGCAGCAGGCGCTAAGAAGACAATCACAATTGACCCAGGTGTTACCGGGGTCAATCAAGCGATTGTTGATGCGAAAGCAGCTGGTGCAGAAATTGTGATTGCACTTATTCACCAAGGGTGGCAAGAGAATTCTGATGGAGGTGCTAAGGGTGTTCTCAACACAATGGCAGCACAGATTAAGGGTGCTGCAGCAATCTATGGTGGTCACAGCCACCAGACGTTTGCAACTGTAATCCCAGGTACCTCTCGAGTTGCTCCTGTTGTTATAGGACAAACTCGTAACTCAGGTGTTGAGTACACACGTACTCAGATTTGTATGAAGTACGGAAAAGTTGTCGGTCAGTCAATTGAACACGTTCTAAAGTCTGCATCAACAACAATCAACACAGGTGTTGTTAGTACTGTGACAACACAAGATGTTGCAGCTGCTGCAATGGTCAAGAAGTACAAAGATCAACTAACCGCAAAACTTGACATCAAGATCGGTCAAGTATCTGGCGTATTCCCACGTGGTGGCACACCAGCTGTTGAGCGTTCAGGTGAAACTCCAATGGGTAACTACATTGCAGACTTGATGCGTGCGAAGTACAAGACTGACTTTGTGATTCAAAATGGTGGCGGTATTCGCGACACATTCCCAGCAAAGACCTACGTCCCTGTAAACACAGCACTTGTTCGCACAGGTACTGGTCCGCTGGATGTAACACTCGGAGATGCGTTGACTGTTTATCCATTCGGTAACCAGATCGCAACAACAGTTGTTACAGGTGAAAATCTTTGGAAGGCACTTGAAAACGGAGTTGGTGGTAACTATCCAGGAGATGGTCGCTTCCCACAGATTTCTGGATTTAAGTTCTCATTTGATGCATCAAAGCCACTTGGAAGCAGAATTGTTTCTGTTACTAAGTTGGATGGAACAGCAATTCCAAAGGATGCAACTGAGTACACACTTACTACTCTTGACTTCCTCATCTACGGTGGCGATGGATACCTCAACGTATTCTCACCAACAAAGGCAAAGGTTCAAGGCGCACTGCTAGATGTGTTTACAGATGCACTTAAGGCAGACATGGCCGCAGGAAAGGTAACCCAAGTTCCTGTAGCAGATGGCCGAATCAAGAAAGTTGGCTAGTAGTTAAGTAATCACGCAAAGGGCGTCCGTTAATTCGGGCGCCCTTTGTTTTCCCTCAATTGATTTGGCGCTTAAAAAGCCTTGATTTATAAGGGTTTTAGAGCATTTGGGCGATGCCTAAAAAGCGGGTACTATTGCGTTTCACAAGTAAATAAGCGTGCGTAGCTCAACGGATAGAGCATCTGACTACGGATCAGAAGGTTAGGGGTTCGAATCCCTTCGCGCGCACAAGTTAAGCTCTCGGTGCCTTTCACACCGGGGGCTTTTCTTCTTTCTACTCACTTGTTGTTTACGCTCAGAATTCTTTCAATCTCACCCTTTCTTGGGTGATCTTTGCGGGTGAATATCACCCCTTTGGCCCTTTTTGGCTAGTAGTCATCTCACCCCGCTTTTACGCTTACTAACTCTCCTATTTACTCTAGTAAAGAGGTAAAAGTGATCTTTGGTGTGGTGAGCATGAAAGTTAATGCTGCACGCTCCAAAATCGCAACAGCTACTTCGCTGGTTTTGCTAGCCAGTCTTTTTGTTTCAATTCCCATTCCTGCGAACGCAGCTACTTGTGTTCCAACATCAACAACCGTTAGTGGTGAAACAGTTCTTACTTTTTCAACTGTTGGAAATTGCGAATGGACGGTTCCGGCTGGAGTTGCATCTGTGCGAGTGTTGGTTGTTGGTGGTGGAAGTAGTGGCAATGCAGGCCAGTCCGGCGTTTGGTGGCCACAAGGCGGTGCTGGCGGTGCGGTAATAGATAATCAATCTTTTACTGTTGCCCCAGGTGCATCTATCTCAATCGTTGTTGGTGGCGGCGGCGCCAAAGTTGACGCACATTCGAACCCAGCTAATAACGGTGGGCAATCCAGTTTTGCAACAATTACTGCAAATGGTGGAACTGCACCAGTTTTTTCACTGGCACCTGGTGGTACTAGCGGCAATGGAAATCCTGGCGGCGAATCAACAGGCCAATATGTTTCAGGCGGTGGCGGCGGTGCCGGTGGTGCTGGTAACGGAACGACCGGCGGCATTGGTGTTAACTCAAATATCTCTGGCACAACATTTATGTATGGCAGTGGCGGTGCTGGATCAAATGGATCCACTGGAAGTGCATCCTCAGGTGGCGGAACCAATAGCAATCCACCAACAGCCAATAGAGGTGGCGGTGGCTCACAGACCTCGTCAAGTGTTGGGGCTGCATCTGCAGGTGCAGATGGCGTAGTAATTGTTCGTTATGCAACCACATGTAATCCAACGTCAATAAATGTTGGCACTGACACCGTTTTAACTTTTACAACTGTAGGTAACTGCAGCTGGCAGGTACCTGATGGTGTTGTAAGTATTTGGGCTGTTGCAGTTGGCGGCGGCGGTGCAGCTGGTGCTGGCGTCAGTAATCAGTGGTGGAGCGCAGGCGGTGGTGGCGGTCAAGTTACATCTCAAACTATTTCAGCTAACCCAGGAAACTCATTAGCAGTTTCAGTTGGTGCTGGTGGCATAACTGGAGATGGAGCAGCAACTTCATTTGGATCCGTCACTGCCAGCGGCGGAAAAACTCCCTTAAATACAACTGCACAAGGTGGTGTTAGCGGAAGTGGTATGGCCGGCGGTTTGGGTACAACAGGTACAACAATTGCTGGCGGCGGCGGTGGTGCCTGGAAAGCTGGATCTGGAATTAGTGCCGGGGAAGGATTATCTTCAAGCATCACCGGAACCGCAGTTGAATACGGCGGCGGCGGAAATGGTTACAACTCAGTTGGAACGCCAGGTACTCCAAGACCTGGTGCCGGAAGTTATGGCGTTGTGGCGCTAGCAAATCGTGGTGGTGGTGGTTCACAAATGTCCACCGGTCGCGGTGCCGGCGGTACTGGTGTTGTAATTATTCGTTACGCACCCCCAGCAGCATGTTCGCCAACTTCAACAGCTATTGGCACGGATACGATTTTAAGATTTGCAACAACAGGAACATGTACGTGGACACCTCCAACAAATATTTCAAACTTTCAATTATTAGTTGTTGGTGCAGGTGGCGGTGGTGGTTCTAATCTTGGCGGCGGCGGTGGTGGTGGCCGCGTTATTTCGCAAAGTAATGTAACCATTTCGCAAACTGCAACAATTACTGTTGGTACCGGTGGTGCCGGTGGAACTGGCAACTTCTCAGATGCGACTAACCATGGAATGACTGGTGGAAAGAGTGCGGTTATTTCCGGTTCAGTAAATGTTGTGTCACTCGGCGGTAGCGGTGGCAGTGGCCGCATGTCTGCAACAAATTTAAATTCAGATGGAACTGCAATTAGCTCTGGTTACACAGGTGGTGGCGGTGCGTATGAAAATCCACCAGCACATATCCCAGTTGCTGGCACAGGTGGAGCAGGATTCATTGGCGGTAGAGGTTCCTTCAACGGCGGTGGCGGTGGTGGCGGTGCTGGTGGTCCCGGTGTTGCACGTGGAGATGGATCCTTAAGCAATGCATCTTCAGGCGGTATTGGAGTTAGTAGTTCAATTACCGGCACCGCAACATATTTCGGCGGCGGCGGCGGTGCATCTTGGTACGGCGGCCCAGGTGGTTGGACGGGTGTAGGTGGCCTTGGGGGCGGCGGGCAAGGAGCAAACGGTGCAGGCGGCGGTGCCAACGGAACTGCAAATACTGGTGGCGGCGGTGGTGCTGGCTATGTCAATGCTGGCGGCAGTGGTGGCACCGGAATTGTCATTATTCGATACGGAGTTCCTGATGGATCTTCTGTGCTTTCTTTTAATGCAAATGGCGGTACGGGTTCGAAGACAGCAATGTTCGCTACAACTGGAAATTCAGTAACAGTTCCAGATGGAACAGGATTTACAAATCAAGGTTTTGAATTTAATGGTTGGTACACAAATGCAACAGGTACTGACGGAACTGCATATGCAGTAGCGGATCCCATTACCTTAAGTAGTGATACAACTTTGTTCGCACGATGGACACGTGCACCTGCTCCAAACTGTGCAGCAGGTGTTGGACAAGGTGGGACTAAGAGCACGACTGTGACTGCAACGAAGGCTGGAAATGGCTGCGTTGGAGTTAGTTACAAAGTTGGCGATGTAATTACAGTTGCAACATTTAATTACACAGGTTCAGATCAAACATGGAGAGTTCCAACTGGTGTCACAAGTGCAACATTTTATTTAATTGGCGCTGGCGGCGGCGGTGGTGCGGCATTTGCTGGCGGCGGCGGCGGTTATGCAACTGGCACATATTCATCACTAACCGCTGGTCAAGATTTAAAAATCATTGTTGGTCAAGGCGGTGGCGGAGTTTCTGCAGCTGCAGTATCTGGCATGACGGGAATCTACACACCAACTACCTATGGCGGCGGCGGTCGTGGCGGTTCATTTGGTGGAGGTTGGAGTGGTTATTACGGATCAGGTGGAGGCCGTTCAGCAATTCGTTTACCCGGTGCATCAACTGATCTAGCCACAGCAGCTGGCGGTAGCGGCAGTTCATATGGTCAATGTGGTTTTGGAGGCGGCGGAACAAGTGGATTACCAACCGCAGCATCAGGAAATTCTGGAACAGGTGGAACGCAAAGCTCTGCTGGTGCTGGCGGAATTTCTAATAATGGATATCCAGGAATAGCTGGTTCTGGAAACCAAGGTGGTGATGGAAGAGATGAAAGCGGCGGCGGCGGTGGCGGATTCTTCGGCGGCGGCGGCGGCGGAGATAATGGTTCTGGTGGTGGTGGATCTAGTTACGTTGCACTTTTAACTGGTGGTTCTACAACTGCAGGTGCTAATTGTGGAAGTGGAGCGATTACAACTGGTTTGGTCTATGTGGTTTCATACAATGCAAATACTGCAACAGGTGGTTCTGTTCCAAGCAATAGCACCGTTACTGTATCTGGCGGAACATTAACTCTTGCAACAAACAGTGGAACTCTTGCTAAAACAAATTACACATTTAGTGGTTGGAATACAGCTGCTGATGGATCCGGCACAACGTATGCAGAAGGTGCAACATCCTTTAAGCCTTCAGCTGATACAACGTTGTATGCACAATGGAATTCAACAATTACTTATAACTCTAATGGCGCCACGCAAACTGCTCCAACAGCGGTTGTAACTAAAGGTTCAGCATCAGAGACTTTTACTCTCAATTCTGGCTCTGGATTGACCAGAACAGGATTGAATTTTGTTGGGTGGAATACAAGAGCAGATGGCAGTGGAATTAATTACGCAGGAAGTGCTTCATACACCAGCACTGGCACTGCAACCCTATTTG
>JBIIKH010000021.1:0-13138 GCA_044233285.1 Candidatus Planktophila sp.
CTGCTACAAGCGCGATGCGCTTGAAAGTTGTCTTTGTAGACATTTGTTTCCTTTCGATTAGTCGGTTCTCGGACGATCCGAGAGCCGGCTGTGGGTAATAAGTGCCTTCTCATATGTCATGAGAGGGCATTTCGCAGAAATCAGAGGATTTAAGGGCTAAACCGAGCGTGGGTATGTTCAAAGCTGGGAATGGAAATTAGAGTCAGGGTATGAATTTGACGAACTCAAGGACCTACATCAGCTTGAGTACGAGCCTGCTCACGATTAAACACACCTGGAAACTGAGATGGGTTTTTTTCTTAGCTTCTACCTCAACTCTTTTGTCGATTCCGATCATCATTAAAGATGGATTTGGAGTTGGGCCCGCAATAGGTGTGGGCGCTTTTGGATTCATCGTCTCAATTGCCTCAATTGTTGTTGAGTTAAGGAATATCAAAGCAAATAACGATCGACTTCTATTTGTCCCATCGCCAATCTTTGATCATCCCGATCTAAGACTTAATCCCTGGTTAGAACGCAATGGGTATTCAATAAAAGGCAAAGAGGCAGCCATGACGGTGCAGTCAGAGGTAGTCAATAGGTTTTTGGCCTCCGGTGGAGATGCTGGTTTTACTCTGAGTAATAATTACTGGAAAGCAACACAAGAAATAACGTTGGACTGGCGCGGCAAGTTACTCTCTGAAGCACGTGGATTAAATCGAATAATTTTTGATAGCAAAAAGATTCGTCTGGCTCAGGATTTGAAGATTTCACGTGATGGCGGTTTAGAGGTAGTGGAGTTTCAACCAACTCGCTATCTAGAAGGATTTTGGACAAATGAAATCGCTTCAAGAGATTTAAAGGCAAAAAGCCGGACTATTTTTCATGGGCACACACTTTTCTTACATGATGATGGGGTGTCTCCCCTAGAGCATTCAGATTGCGCAAATTTTCTTGGTGTATCAACATTGTTAATTGGAAATGGATCCTTATTGCCTTTGGTGCGCCAATCTGCCCGAAGTGCCCAATCTGCATCTCTGGCAGCACCATCTGGGTCGGGCTCTGTTGATTTAGAGGATATTCATCCTGGAGATACAACACTGGGACAGATTATTTGTCGCGGCGCTGAGCGAGAAATGCGCGAAGAGATGGGCTTAGCCGATGATGTGAAGATTAAAAGCCAAATGATTGGCTTTTCTCGCACAATGTCCAGAGGCGGAAAGCCTGAATTCTTCTGTGTTTCCTGGTTGGAATCACGAAATGAAAAAATTGAGTTATCAAAAGTTGAAAAGTTGTTTACTCATCATGCAGATGGGATTTCAGTGGATTGGGGACAAAACCCAGCTGATATCGCAGTTCAACTCTTGAAAGTGAGTTCTGAAAACAAGGCAACGTATTCATACGCATTACAGTGGGCGCTGGAGTTTTTTGCCGATGCTTTGGTGAGCGCTCCAGAAAACGCTCCCTTTAGACAGGCGTTAAAAATTCATCAAGAACCTCACACAATCTAGAGGGGTTGCGCTCACCTAGTTCTCAGGTATCTGGGGTGTAATTGAGCCATGACACAGCCAACCCGCATTTATAAGCACTCTTCGGCGGGGACCGACTGGGCGGCGTTGATCTTGGGTGGCGGGCTGGGGCTGACCTTGGCGCTGCAGTTAACCACTGTGAGATTAAGTGATTTCAATACCTTTTATGCAGTCGTGGTTTCGATTAGTCGATTAGCTGCCTTGGTCGGCACATACTTTGCAGTCGTTGGGATATTTCTCGTTGCACGTATTCCGTGGGTAGAGCGCGGCGTGGGCCATGATCGATTAGTGACTTGGCATCGCAAGTTAGGTCCTTGGTCTCTATATCTGATTGGCATACATGTCCTGTTTATTACCGTGGGATTTGCAGGACAAGATTCAGTTCCACTCTATAAAGAGTTGTGGGAGTTTTTAACTTTGTATGAGTGGATGTGGTTTGCCCTGGCTGGGTTTTTCTTAATGATCTTGGCAGGAGTTACCTCCTATAAAAAGGCCAGAGCAAAGATGAGTTATGAGACATGGTGGATGGTGCATGTGTTGACCTACTTTGCTATGGCTGCCTCATTCATGCACCAAATTGTTAATGGCTCTATGTTTGTTGGCCATCCACTCAATCGCATTTATTGGATTGGGTTATATGTTTTGATGGCAGTAGCAATTATGTACTGGCGCTTCTGGGTTCCTTTCTATCGATCAATGAAAGTAAATCTAAGGGTTGAAAAAGTTGTCATTGAAGGTCCTGGAGTTGTCTCTGTGATCATGAAAGGTCGCAACCTTCATCACTTAGCTGCCCAAGGTGGGCAGTTCTTTGGCTGGCGCTTTTTAGCAAGAGGACATGCGTTGATGTCACATCCATACTCTTTGTCGGCTGCGCCGACAGAAAAGCATTTGCGAATTACTGTGAAAGATTTAGGGGATCACTCACGCTCCTTAGCTTTTCTAAAGCCTGGTACACGTGTCTTTGTTGAAGGCCCCTATGGTGCTTTCACAGCAGGGCGGAGCACACAACCTCATGTTGTGTTGGTGGGCGGAGGTGTGGGAATTACACCTATTAGAGCGATTATGGAAGAGCTTGCAGGTGGCGTGCAGATGGATGTGTTGTTCCGTGCCTCTAAAGAAGAAGATTTAGTGCTGAAAAAGGAAATGGATTACTTGGCTATTAATAGCGGTGGATCAATCCGCGTGCACTACTTGGTGGGATCACGGAAGAACCATCCCATGGATGCTGATTCGCTCAAAGCGCTAGTGCCACAGTTTGCAGATAGTGATATTTATATTTGTGGGCCAGAGCCGTTGGTCAGTGCCGTGCGAAAAGCGGCAGAGGATTTGGGTGTGCCAAAAAATCGTTTTCACGATGAGGCCTTTGCTTTTCACAAAGAGTAGAACATGCACAACGCCCTATAATTATGGGGTACACAAATAATCTCATAAGTGATAAACTTTTGACATGGCTACAAAAGTGAAGCGCAAATATATTGTTGGTCCAGATGTGGATCTAGATTCTGAAGTTGTGTTATTGCCAGATGGAACTCGCTTAACAAATAAGTTAGCTGCCAAGATGGCTCGTGATGCGATTAAGCAGGTGCGAGGCCGACCTTCATTAACCGCCGCAGCTGTTGAATCCCCACAGTTAAAGGTGCGCGTGCCTGTGAAGCTAAAGAAGGCGATTGAAAAAGAGGCTAAGCGCCGTGGAGAGACAACATCGACGATTGTGCGCGAAGTTCTTCAGGAGCGCTTTCTACAGAATCGGTGATCTGCTCATTATCAATACTCTGCGCCCACTTTGCGGGCGTTCTCAGAAAACCTTCAGGTTTGTAGGCTTTTATTCAGGTGTTGATCTTCTCGAGGGGGATTCACGCAATACACAGTAAGAAGTGAGGGTATGAGATGAAGCGGGCGCTGCTAATAGCAGGAGGCACTGTGGGGGGCCTTGGCGCTGTGTTGGCGATTACGCCACCTCAGCTATCGACCACTAGCTCGATTAAAATCGCTGGCGGTTCTGTAATTGGCACGACCGGGACAGGTTCTTCAGCGTCTGCTTCATCATCATCCTCAACTTCACCATCTTCGACTGCAACAAAGAGTGCAAAGCCTGTGGCAACTAAGAAGGCAACAGCGGGTGCAACAACTCAGCCAGCTGCTTCACAGAGTGCAACTGCCGCTGCATCTCCTGCGGCAACACAGACAACAGCTCCTGTTACATCAACTGTGAAAGATGGAACATTTACCGGTCCATCAGTAAATGTTAACTACGGAAATGTGCAGGTAATGATCACCGTTTCCAATGGCAAGATTACAGATGCTGTGGCGGTGAAAGCACCTAAGGGTAAAAACGATCGATACACAAATATGGCTGTGCCAATTTTAAAGCAGCAAACATTGCAGGCACAGAGTGCAAATATTCAAGGAGCATCTGGTGCTTCATATACAAGCTATGGCTGGTTTAAGTCATTGCAGGGAGCAATGGCACAGGCTGGTTTGTAAGCCGATAGGGTTGAGTGCATGAATCAAATGCGTCGACAGTTTCCTGTGTGGGGAACAATTGTGGATGTGGATTGTTATTCGCAGTTTGTCAGCGATGCAGATTTAAATGAAGCCATGAAACAGATAACTGATTTTTGCGAAGCAGTAGATCGAGATTTTTCAACCTACAAAGATAAATCTTGGGTTTCGCGGCTGCGCCGCGGAGATGTTGCAATTGAGGATTGCCCCGATGATGTGATTGAGGTCTGGGATTTATGCGCACAAGCAAAATGGTTAAGTGATGGAGCTTTTGATCCGTGGGCTGTTGCTGGTGGCTTTGATCCATCTGGGTTGGTAAAGGGCTGGGCTGCAGATAAGTGTGCAGATCTGTTGGTGGCAGCTGGGGTGCCGCATGTGCAGGTCAATGCTGCTGGAGATCTGGCGCTGCGGGGTGGATGGTTTGATTCAGCCAGTGAAGAGATAAAGCCATGGTCGATTGGTGTTGTGAATCCAACTAATACATTAGAGGTTGTGAAAGTTTATGAAATTACAGATGGCGCGATTGCTACATCTGGAACATATGAACGCGGGGCTCACATCCACGATCCACAGACCGGGATGATTGCAATTGGTGCACTCTCTGCAACAGTTGTTGGACCGTTGGGTTGGCTCTGTGATGCCATGGCAACTGCCGTAATGGTGGGGGGAGATGATTCTGCCAAGTGGTTCGGCCAGCCTGAATTGCAGGGGTATCAGGTGTTTGGGGTAAATCGACATGAAGAAAGTGCGTGGGAGATTTAGGATGCTCAGTATGCGCAAGAGGTTTTCTATATTTATAGCGATTGTCTTTGCCTTCGCGTCACTTGGGTTGGCACCTGCATACGCCGTTGATGAGCGAGTAATCGATGTTGTTGCAGTTACCTGGAATGGTGCGGCAACTGCGCTGAGTAATCCAAAAACTATTGCTGGGGTAATCGACACGGAAGTAAATGCAGACTGGAAAAAGTTTACGACTATGGTCGGTGCGACGACAGATCGCACAATTTCATTTAAAACTGGCAAGGTTTTAGAAACTCCAATCACGCTCCCGTCAAAAATGGCCTGCACAGGAAGTGCAGCCTCTGACTTCATGACTTCAATTCGATCAGAGGCATATAGACGTTTAGGTATTGCTAATTCTTTCAACCGTTATTTAGTTGTGTATTCACCTAAGGCTGGATGTGTGTGGTCTGGTCGTGCGGGGCTTGGTGGCCCAAAAAGTGTCAGTGGCACATTGGTCTTGCACGATAGTGATTCATCCTTTGTTATTGCCCATGAACTTGGACATACCTTTGGCTTAGGACACACAAACTTTTTGCGCTGTGATAACGGAGCTAAAGATGGTGCCTGGTCAGAGACATGTAAGGCTGTGGAATACGGCGGCACTATTGATGTGATGGGAAATCTTGATACAACATCACCGTTGAATACCTATCACCAATGGCGCATGGGATATATGGAAGATTCTCAAATCAAACAGGTCTGGCAATCTGAAGTTGTCACGCTATCCCCCAGTGATTTTGCCAATGGTATTAAAGCAATTTTTATTCGTGATGGAAAAGCTGGTTATTGGATTGAATATCGCAGAAAGACTGATGGCGTTGCCTATAAGCCAGGTCTTGCGATCTATCGCTTAGATCCCCCACCCGTTTCATCCATTGTTTCTCCCAACCCTCAAGATTCAACGGCTGAAGAGTTTGGAACAGAACTAGGTACAGATGTGTGGATGCTTAATTTAGATAATTACAAATACTTAACGGCAAGCGCAGTTTCTGGATCAATGACCGGAACTACCGCCACAACCTACTCTGGCAATGTTTCCTTTAGCGCCGTTGCCTCTGAAACCGGCGCAGTGGTAACAGTTACTAAAAAGGTAGATACAACGCCTCCACCGACACCTGTTTTGGTACCAGTTGCCCAATGGCAATCACCCAACATGGTGATCGTTAAAGAGGGTAATGAAGATGCTGACACTGCAATCGTTGGATTTGAAGCTCAAATAGATGGCGTAGTAAAGACACTGAAGGCATCTGATGTTGATGGATGGGTGCCAACTTATTTAAGTCTTTTTGTTCCACCAAAGACTGTCTATCTGCGGGATCTGTCTGAAGGTAGTTACACCTTCTCAATTCGAGCTATTGATATGCAAGGCAATAAGAGTGAATGGTCAAAGCCAGAGCAAGTAATTATTGATCGCGCCTACCCAGTTGTGACTAACAACTTTGTTCTAACTGGCGCTACCACCAATGAATTAACTGTGGGCTGGAAAGGTGCCACCGATGCCGGGGCTGGAATTTGTCAGGTTAATGTCGTTGACGAAGAAGGCCTAATTATTCAAAGCTCAACTGTTAAAAATGCACCCACTTTCACATTAAAAACTGGTGTTGCACTAGCTGGTACTGCTCAGGTTTTTGACTGTGTTGGCAACGGACAAAGCGGGGATTTGAGTATCACCAATACATTTATTAGCGCAGCAAAATCTTCTCGCACCGGCAAGTGGGTTGCAGCGCCAGCTTCATTTGGAACCGGGGCGTTAAAGTGCGTGGGTAAGTGCACCGCGTCGATTACCACATCAGGAAAATTTGATGTGGTACTTGGTGCAGGTTCAGCAACTGTTGCTGTTGGTGGAAAAACAGTTAAATCAATTACTACTAGCGGATCTATTGATGTGGGTTCAGCCAAGAAAGTTGTTCGACTATCTGGCAGTAACTTTGTTTTAGTTGGCTTGGCATCTGTCACGACCACTCTTGGCTACTTACGAGAGATCGCTAGCCCGCCTGCAGTAATTGATATATCGCTATCGAATGAAAAGCAGGCAAAGCTTGCGAAATTAGGTTTTCGAGCAACAGATTTCACTCAAGAATGGAGTGTGTTGCCTATGGCTGGTGGAACAACTCTGGTTGATCCATCTCTTGATCTGTGTAATGGAAAGTTTGACTCTGAGCGGGATCGCACAGAGCGCAGACAAGTTCTTGCCTTTAAAGAAGGTTCACCTTTCTCATTCTTATCAACAGAGGTTGTGAAGTACTCATCTGTTGCAGCAGCTACGGCAGCCCAGAAAGAGTTAGTAAAAGTTTTGGCACAGTGCCAGATTGATAAGGGATATAGAGACACAACTGGAACTCTTGTTCCTTATGATTTTAAGGTGCTAAAAAACATCCCAACCGGTGTCGTCGCAGAAGGTAACCGAGTCTTCGTGCACGCAATCATTGGCACAGGAGAGCAAGCCAGATCATTACTGGGCTTCTACCAATTTAGTGGCGATACCTTTTCAGGATTGTATGTTCTGAAATCAGAAGAATTTACCGATGCTCAGGTGGCTAAGTGGCTCAATGTTGCAGTGACGATGGCTAAGCGTTTACAACAAAAGTAATCTGGCCTGGCTGTTTAATGCTGAGCAAAACAAAGACCTGTATGGTCATGATTGAGTTGCAGATCTTTAAATCCGGGCCTTATTCATGGATGCTTATCCAATGAAACACGCGCCGAAATACAGCATTGGGCTCTGCGCAGCCTTGTTGATTTTTGGTGTTTCACCTTTGGCGTCAGCTTCAGTCAAAAGCGGACAGGCCTGCAGCAAAGTTGGCGCAACCGCCGTGAGCAAAGGATTCAAATACACCTGCATAAAGTCAGGTAAAAAACTTATCTGGAATAAAGGAGTAAAGATTGTTCCGGTTGTGAAAGCAACCCCAACACCAACACCAACACCAACACCAACCCCAACCCCAACACCAACACCGACACCGACTCCGACACCGACACCGACTCCAACCCCGACTCCAACCCCGACGAAGTGGGATGAATCTGCAGCACTAGATGGACTACTCGCGCAATTTTCTAACCGTGTGAGTCAATCTGCTAATAATCAACCTGAAATGATTTTTGAGTTTGGCAAGGACACTGATCCTGAATATAAGGAATTGATCACCATTGGCATAAATGCAGGGGCAAAGTTTTGGTCAACAGATGTAAAGAGTTCGCTGAAGTTTCCAGTGATTTACTCTGGAACTGATGATAAAGATTGGTTCCTAAGCAGAATAGCTTTTTATGGTCACTCATCTCCGATGTATTTGGCAGAGGTAGACCGAAGAATTGGCATGGAAGGCAATCAAGTAATGCTGGCCGGGCTTTCCTATGTCCAAGGAACTTATTTGATGCAGTATTTAAGAGGTAATGGTCGAACAAAACTCTATCCGCTCGATTATTCAACAGCTTCTCACGAGTATTCGCATGCGGCACAAATTTATTTCCTCAAGGGAAATATGAATACCTTTCCATGTTGGGCGATGGAAGGTGGCGCAAATGTATATGCCAATATCATTGTGGGTTTGTTCATTAAAAACACTAAGGCAGATGAATACTTGATCAGAAATGGTTCGGTAAGAATGTCCTTGGAGAGTCAACAAAATGATCTTTGGACGGCCACCAATGATCAGCTCTACGAGATGATTAAATCAACTGAGCCACAGAATGCGCCTCAGTGCGGCTTCCCCGGAAAGCTCGGATATTCACTTGGAATGTTGATCTATGAACAGCTGCTTGGAAAGTATGGGCAGGCTAAGGCAATTGAGTGGATGGAAAGCTCACCTTCAAAGGGATGGCAAAACGCATTTGAATCAGTCTATGGAATCAAGATCGATGACTGGTACAAAAATGAAGCGATTCCCTATGTTAAGGATGAGATAGTGAAAATAAAGAAGCAGTGGCCAAGTAATTAAGCACTGATGGTGTTAAGCCTTAAAACCTCATCCGGAGTTAATTCAACAACCTGGATGATTTCTTCTAATTGAGGCACTGTCCGAGCAGATGCAATAGGGGCACTCACAGTTGGTTGAGCGCGAAGCCAACCAAGTGCAATTGCTGCTAGAGGAGCGTTATGTGCTTGTGCAATCTCATCCATGGCAGATAACACTGCGTAATTTTTATCGGTTGTATAAACAAGAGCAGCTGGGCGCATTGAATCAACCTCGGTTACTCCTGGACGATACTTTCCAGTTAAGAATCCACGGGCGATTCCATAAAATGGAATGTTAGAGATTCCTAGTTCGGCAACAGTTGCTGCCATTTCAGCTTCATAGGTGGTGCGATCAACTAAGTTATAGAGATCCTGGACTGCGATATATGAGGGCAAGTTGTTATCTTCACTGAACTTAATTGATTCACGGACACGTGCTGGTGTGAAGTTAGAGGCTGCGAGGTATCGGACCTTACCTTCAGCGATCAGTTGGGCATATGCACCAAGGGTTTCTTCCAGTGAGACTGTTTCATCATCTGAGTGGCTGTAATAGAGATCGATGTAATCGGTTTGTAAACGATCTAGGGATTCTTCACAGGCCGCCACAATGTTTTTAGCGGATAGCCCTGGTCTGCGATCCATCTTTGAAACCTTGGTTGCGATCACCATATCTGCGCGGTTGCCGCGAGATTTCATCCAGGAACCAATAACTGATTCTGATTCGCCGCCAACATGTCCTTCAACCCACTGGTTATACATATCTGCCGTGTCAATGAAGTTTCCACCATGGCTGCGATAGGCATCCATCACTAAGTGGGACTCTGCCTCTGTGGCAGCTGCGCCAAAGATGTTGCTGCCGAGGCAGAGTGGATGAACTACGAGGTCGGACTCTGGAATAGTGATCATGAAGGGCAGATTAAGGCACAATTGAGCACATGACCACTGGAGCGGGTGAATTTCTATGAGCATCTGGGTGTGTGGTGAGGTTTTGATAGATATTTTGCCAACTGGCCCTGTTGTTGGTGGTGGCCCTGCAAATACTGCAAAAGCCCTTGCCCGGTTGGGATATGACGTTGATTTCATTGATGGGATTTCAACAGATGCTTTTGGTGTGAGCGCTCGCAAAGAATTGGAGCGAGATGGTGTTGGGCTATCTCTTTCCTTAAGTAGTGATAAACCAACCTGCACCGCCACGGTTACTTTAGATTCACATGGCTCTGCTAGTTATGAATTTCTGATTGATGGCACCGCCACCTTTGATTTCTCACATTCTTGGTTGCCAGATCCAGAACGATTAAAGCCATCGGTATTACACATCGGGACGCTTGTAACAATCGTGGAACCTGCAGCAACAGTTTTGTATGAATGGGCAATCAAGACAGCAGAGTTTGCACCTATCGTCTTTGATCCCAATGTGCGCTCATCTGTTGTGGGAGATAGAGATAAATACCGCGCAGCTGTTGAAAAATGGGTTGGAATTTCAAGTGTTGTAAAGCTTTCAGATGATGACATCTCTTGGCTATATCCAGATCAATCGATGGATGAGGTGGCAAAGGGTTGGATTGCAAACGGTGTCTCACTGGTTGTTATCACTCGCGGGGCTAATGGAATTATTGGCTATACCGAGCATGGTTTTGAAGAGGTAGCAGGGGCCAAAGTAAGCGTCGTAGACACAGTTGGGGCCGGTGACACCGTGGGTGCGATTGTGGTTGAAGGCATTATCAAGCACTCTGTTAATGGCCTAGAGGGACAAGTACTCAACGCAGTCCTACATCGCGCAGCCATAGCTGCAGGAATTACCGTTTCACGTGCTGGCGCTCAGCCTCCACGATTGCACGAATTAGTAGAAGCGTTGGATGCATAATGCAATTTATTGATGATGCTGAATTTCAAATAGCAATTGATGATGACAATGGCGCACGCATTACCTCACTTAAGTGGCGGGAGAATGAGTTTGCAGTTCCCTTTCGTGGACAGGTTCATTCATCGGGTTGGTATGCGATGGCGCCATGGGCAGGTCGGATTAAAGAAGGTCTGATTACAAACAGTGTGGGCCAACAGATTCAATTGCCTGCAACTATTGATCCACCACATGCACTACATGGTTTTGGGCTGATCTCTTCTTGGCAAGAAATTGGTCCAGGTCGCTCACTTTTGCATCTGCCATCACCATATGGAAATGCAACTGTTGAACAAAGAATTGAAGTTCTAGATGATGCAATTCGCTGGTCACTGGAATATGAGGACAATGGATGTGATCTACCGGCCTGGCTTGGTTTTCATCCTTGGTTTGCCCGGGATCTAGAACGCGGCGGAAGCGCAGAGATTGAGTTTGAAGCAACAGAGATGTTGGTTCGTGGCAGTGATGGAATCCCAACGGGAGAGCGCTCTAAACCAACCCCACCCCCTTGGGATGATGCCTTTACCGGCATAAAAGGCACCCCGGCTGTCGTTTGGGAAGATGTGGCACGGATATCTATTGAATGCGATGCCCCATGGTGGGTTGTTTATTCTGAAGACTCTGATGGGGTTTGTCTGGAACCACAGACAGCGCCCCCTGATGCGCAGAACTTAGGAATCACCGGCGAGAATTACATCGAAGCGCTCTTTGTATTTGAATCACTTGAATAGGATCTGTCCATGATTAATCGTGATCGCTTAGCTGCTCTTCGAAAAATTGAAGATGAACGCTTTTTAGCACTTCATCCAAAAAGTGGTGAGCTCTTCAAAAAAGGCCAAGTGAATATGCCTGGCGGAGTTCCCATGTCATGGATGGCTAAGTGGCCAGGGGCATATCCGATCTTTATCGACCAAGCAAAGGGTGCGCGCTTTAGCGATGTTGATGGCAACACCTATATTGATTTTTGTTTAGGTGACACCGGTTCGATGACAGGGCATTCACCAGATGCAACTGTTGCTGCGATTCGTGAGCAAGCGGGTAAGGGAATAACAGCGATGTTGCCTACACAAGATGCTGCAATTGTTTCGGCAGAGTTAGCCCGCCGCTTTGGATTGCCACTCTGGCAGTTCACAGTCTCAGCCACAGATGCCAACCGTCACGTGATTCGCTATAGCCGCATGATTACAGGGCGTTCAAAGATTGTTGTGATTGATCGCTGCTACCACGGCTCAGTCGATGAGACCTTTGCAACCCTGGATGAGAGCGGAAAAACAGTAGCCCGCGAAGGAAATATCGGTGCTCCAGTAGCCCTTGATCAGACCACCCGAGTAGTTGAATTCAACGATATTGCTGGCATGGAGCAGGCTTTGGCCCAGGGTGATGTGGCAGCGATTTTGATGGAGCCTGCAATGACAAATGTGGGAATCGTATTGCCGCAAGCTGGTTATCTAGAAACAGTTGCCGAATTAGCAAAGAAATACGGCGTGATTTTGATTATCGATGAAACCCACACCATCTCTGTGGGTCCTGGTGGAATGACTGCTGACCGCGGATTAAAACCTGATTTCCTAACAATCGGTAAAGCAATCGGCGGAGGAATTCCAACTGGAACCTTTGGAATGACTCAAGCGATCGCGGACAAAATTAAATCAATGGTCGAACTTGAAATCATCGATACCGGTGGAGTCGGTGGAACCCTCGCGGGTAATGCCTTGTCATTAGCTGCGATGCGTGCAACTTTGACGCAAGTTTTAACTCAAGAAAACTTTGATCGCATGATTGATTTGGGAAGCCGTTGGTCAGATGGCGTGGATGCATCAATTGATGAGTTTGATTTGCCATGGTCTGTTAATCGACTTGGTGCACGAGGTGAATACATTTTCGGCAAGGTCGCTCCGGTAACAGGTGCCGATGCCAACAACGCTGGGGATTTCGAACTAGAGCAGTACATCCATTTGCGTATGTTGAATGATGGTTTCCTGATCACGCCATTTCATAACATGGCGTTGATGTGCCCGGATACAACTGCCGCCGATGTGGATGCCCATACAAAGGCGTTTAATGCGATGTGCGCGGAGCTGATTTCCTAAAGCAGGGCTTTGTTTCTTAAGGCTTCCTGGGCACAAAACCAGGCCTGAAATCACTTGCGCCACGCTCATTTTTGCTTGGTGGGGGTGCGTTCCGTGGACTAAGGTTCCATCAATTCGGACAAATCCTGGTTACAAATCGGGTATTTGTCCTTCGGGCTAGACGGGAACACACGGGGATGACTGCTAAACGCGCTAGTTTCATGCGTAGATCTCGCCGTTTTGTCTCTTCATTTTTGCCCTTAGTTCTAGCGGTTTCTACACTTTCCGCGATTTCAGTTGTCACAGCGCCGACAGCTTCCGCTGCACAAGATGCCGAATGCGTTATTGGCTCTAGTAGCAGTTGCCCTGCTACATCTCCCCAAGAAATCTTTAACCTTTATGGAACCACTACGGATGGCACATA
>JBIIKH010000010.1:0-40855 GCA_044233285.1 Candidatus Planktophila sp.
ATGGATATTCGCAGCACTGGTGTTACCGGCAAGGTTGCCGATGAGCGATGCGGGGCTGCAGGAATTGTTATGAACAAGAACTCAATTCCTTATGATCCAGAAAAGCCAGGAATCACAAGCGGTATTCGCGTTGGTTCTCCTGCCACAACTACCCAAGGAATGGGTGTTGAGGAGATGAAGCAGATTGCAACTTTAATTTCACGGGCTATCAAAACCGATGATGCAGCAGCACATGCAGCGATCAAAACCGAAGTCCATGCCTTAACTGCGCGTTTTCCTATTTACCAGGCATAACACCTAGTAATGCGCGAATACCTAGTAACCCTGCTGATATCTGCAGCATTGTGTTATTTGATTACCCCGATTGTTCGCACCCAAGCACTTAGATTTGGCGCTGTTGCTGGCATTAGAGAACGTGACATCCATAGCACTCCAACTGCAAGGTGGGGCGGGGTAGCAATGTGGGCTGCAATGGCTCTGACTTTCTTGATTGTCAGCAATCTGCCTCTTGTTGGAAAGTCAATTGGGCATGAAGCTCAAGGGATATTTCTAGCTGCTACTGCAATTGTTTTACTAGGTATGGCAGATGATCGCTTCGAGTTAGATGCCCTAACCAAACTTGCTGGCCAAGTCTTTACCGCGGGGATTTTGTTGCTTTATGGCATTCAAATTTTATGGTTACCAATTAATGGTGTCATTACTTTGCCGCCAAGTATCGGACAGCTACTAACGGTATTAATCGTTCTAGTTGTTATCAACGCCGTGAACTTCATAGATGGCATGGATGGACTTGCCGCCGGCGTAGTAGCGATTTCAGGTATAGCGTTTTTTGCATTTGCCTACCTACTAGCTGTTGATTACGGCTTTAGCCGTGCTGGTGCTCCATCACTCATAACAGCCGTGTTAATAGGTATTTGCCTTGGATTCTTGCCTCATAATTTAAGCCCAGCAAAGATTTTCATGGGCGATAGTGGGTCGATGCTGCTCGGACTATTGCTATCTGTTTCTGCAATTACTCTAACTGGCCAGGTTGATCCCAATGCAATTTCTGCAGAAAAACTAGGGCCAACCCTGTTGCCGCTCTTGCTGCCCTTTGCAGTCCTTGCAATTCCATTTTTAGATTTACTACTCGCAGTTATTCGCCGAGTGAAAGCTGGCAAGTCTCCCTTTGCCCCAGATAATCTGCACTTACATCACCGATTGTTAAAAGCAGGTAACTCAACAGGTCAAACTGTTTTGATTGTGTATTTGTGGACAGCAACAATTGCATTTCCTGTCACAGTATTAGCTTTCGCACCATGGTGGATTGCAGTTTTAACTGCGCTCTTTTTTGCATTATCAAGTGCAGTAGTTATGAAATCTAAGAAAAAGGTAAAGGCGTGAAAAAGACCAGTAATGAAATGCAACTGCTTCGTGGTGCATTGATTCCAACGGCAGTAACAGGTGTTGTTTCGATGCTTGCGTCCTTACTCCTTGCAGGTTTGCCTGGACTCTATGGGGCTTTCCTCGCTCAATTCATTGTTGTGATCTTTTTTGCAGTGACGCTGTGGGTCTCAAAACTTTCTAAGAATCTGGATCCACTATCAACAATGGGTCTTGCGCTATTTTCATACACGACCAAATTATTACTAGTCGGTGTTTTTCTCTGGGCCTTGACCACCTATACCGACCGCGAAGCAATCAATCGGACTAGTTTTGGTGTTGCAGCGATTCTGCTCGCGCTCAGCTGGCTAGGCGGGGAGATTGCCAGTTACATGAAATTGCGCATACATTTACCCCTACCCGAGAAAAAGACCACCCCTCCAGAGGAGATGTAATGAGTCGCAATAGTGAAGGCGCAGCCTGGACGATCGTGGGGTATTTGCTTTCCGGACCTTTGTTCTGGGGCGGGGTCGGCTATGGGCTGGATAACTGGCTTGAAACGGGATACTTCCTAGCCTCAGGGCTAATTCTGGGAATGGGCGCTGCCCTTTACCTGGTCTGGTTGCGCTTTGGACGCCAATAAAGAGTCCAATTCCACAGGAATTCGATTTCACCCAAGCCATCTTTTCCCCATAGGGTAAGCCCGAAGAACGACCCCTTTTATCTCATGAGGAGTATGCGTGCGCTCGATTACTAGCTTTCGTGCAGAAGGCAACGTTTTTGTTCCGCCAAGTAGCAAAGACTTTGTTTTGCCTCCCATTTTCGGGGATAACGAATTCACGACAAAACCAATTTTCTTAGTTCTACTCTCAGTTGTTCTTCTTTCAGTATTTTTCTTAATTGCCTCACGCAAAGCTGCCGTTGTCCCTTCAAAGCTTCAATTTGCTGGTGAATCTGTTTATGCATATGTGAGAAATGATCTCGGTAAAGACATCATCGGTCATGAATTTATGCGCTTCGTGCCATACCTATTCACGCTCTTCACCTTTATTTTGGTGAACAATTGGTTCGGAATTATTCCGATGTTGCAGTTTCCAACCATGTCTCGAATCAGCTTTGCCTACGTGCTCGGCATAATTACTTTTGTAGTTTTCCACTATGTAGGAATCCGTCACCACGGAATATTCAAATATCTAAAAGACATTTTGTTCATGCCGGGCGTACCAAAGCCTGTCTATATCCTGTTGACTCCCATTGAAGTTGCGACCTACTTAATCGTTCGCCCGCTAACTATTTCACTTCGTTTGTTTGCAAACATGTTTGCCGGTCACTTACTTCTAATGATCTTTATCCTGGGTGGAGAACATCTACTTCAGGGTGCTATTGGCTTGAAACTGGTTAGTCCATTTGCGTTTTTGTTTGGAATTGCATTGACCTTCTTTGAGCTTCTTGTTCAATGTTTACAGGCTTACATCTTTACCCTTTTAACAGCCCTATACATCGGCGGCGCACTTGCCGATGAGCACTAAATAGAGTTCCACAACAGCACAAACAAGTACCACCCACCAGAAATACCAACGGAAAGGTAAGAAAAATGACAGAAATGACAGGCACACTCAACCTTGTCGGTTACGGTCTTGCAGCAATTGGACCAGGACTTGCAGTCGGAATGATCTTCTCTGCATACATCAATGGCGTTGCACGCCAACCTGAGGCACGCAGCGTTCTACAGCCAATCGCATTCTTGGGATTTGCTATGGCTGAAGCACTTGCATTGTTCGGTCTCGTACTCGCATTCGTTCTATAAAAATATTCGATAACTAGCTAGAGGAATACAGATGTCATTCTCATTGCTCGCAGAAGCAGGGGCAGCGCCTAATCCGCTGTTGCCTCACACAGCTGAAATTGTTGTCGGTTTTGTTGCCTTCGGTTTGCTTTACATTGTGATGCGCCGGAAGGTAGTTCCGATGTTTGAAAAAGCCTTCGCTGCTCGCACAGAGGCGATTCAAGGTGGAATCGAACGTGCTGAGAAGGCACAGGCAGAAGCTGCCCAAGCTTTGGTTCAGTACACCGAACAACTTTCAAAAGCTCAGAGTGAATCGCAGGCACTTCGCGAGGAGGCACGTATTCAAGGTGCTGCAATCATTGAAGAGCTTCGCACAAAGGCACAGGAAGAAGCAGCACGCATTACTGCTTCGGCTCACGCCTCAATTGAAGCAGAGCGTCAACAAGCAGTGACATCACTTCGTAACGAGGTTGGTGCTCTTGCAGTTGAACTCGCTTCAAAGATTGTGGGAGAAGCATTGGATGATCAGGCGCGTCAATCACGCATCGTTGATCGTTTCCTCGAAGATCTAGAAAAATCAAAGTAAACCGAAGCAAGAATTACAAGTAGAAGTAGAGAGAAAGAAAAATGAGAGCTCATCTCGGAGGCAGCAGTCGCCAGTCACTGTTGGCTGCCCGCACCGCACTTGATGCTGCAGTTAAGGGTGTCGATGCGCAATCAGCCTCATCTTTGAGCACCGAACTTTTCTTTATCGCTAATGTTTTGGGATCCAATATCTCTGTACGCCGCGCACTTACTGATCCATCTCGTGATGCTCAGGCTAAGGGTGCATTTATTAAAGATCTTTTAGCTTCAAAGGTGGGAGCAGCAGCACTTGGTCTATTGACTGAGATTTCTGCACTTCGTTGGTCTGGAGCTAAGGATTTAGTACAAGTTATTGAGCAGTTGGCAATTGAAGCGGAGGCATCAGCTGCCAACATCTCTGGCGAACTCGATCGTGTTGAAGATGAAATTTTCACAGCCGCAACTGCTTTTGCAGGCTCAACAGAGCTTCGCAAGGCGTTCACATCAGATGCGACAAATGCAAAGGCGGCTCTGGTTGCCGAAGTACTTAAGAACGCATCTAGCTCAACTGTGAAGCTAGTTTCACAAATGGTGAATGCATGGAGAGGCCGCAGCATTGAAGCAGCTTTTGCTGATTATCAGTGGGCACTTGCTGCACGTCGTAATCGCGTTATTGCATTGGTTCGGGTGGCAACACCACTTAGCCAAGCACAGATAGATCGCCTTACAACATCATTAACAAGCAAGGTTGGACAACCTGTTCGTATCAATATTGAAATCGATCCAACAGTATTGGGTGGAGTTTCAGTCAAGTTCGCAGATGAAATAGTTGATGGATCAGTTTCAAATCGTTTGGCGGGGGCCGCACGTGCTCTTGCCGGAAGCAAATAAAGGGAGAAACACATGGCAGACCTAAAGATCAATCCTGAAGAGATTCAGGGTGCCTTAGCGAACTTCGTTAAGTCATACGATCCAGGCGTTGCAGCTCGCGACGAAGTCGGAACCGTAAGCCAAGCAGGCGACGGAATCGCACGTGTTCAAGGGCTGCCATCAACAATGGCAAATGAGTTGCTGCAGTTTGAAAACGGCACACTCGGCCTGGCACTCAACCTTGACGTCCGCGAAATCGGTACCGTTATTTTGGGTAGCACAACCGGAATTGAAGAAGGAACATCTGTCCGTCGCACTGGCGAGATTCTTTCTGTACCAGTCGGTGACGGCTTCCTAGGTCGCGTTGTTGACGCACTTGGAAATCCAATTGATGGCAAGGGTGAAATCAAAGCTGAAGCACGTCGTGCACTAGAACTCCAGGCTCCCTCTGTTGTTCAGCGCCAACCTGTTAAAGAGCCTCTTGCAACTGGTATCAAGGCGATCGATGCGATGACTGCTATTGGTCGCGGACAGCGCCAATTGATTATTGGTGACCGTCAGACAGGAAAGACAGCAGTTGCTGTTGACACAATTATTAACCAGAAAGAAAACTGGAAATCTGGCGATAAGAAGAAGCAAGTTAAGTGTATTTATGTTGCTATTGGCCAGAAGGGTTCAACGATTGCGGCTGTAAAGGGCGCACTCGAAGAAGCTGGCGCAATGGAGTACACGACAATCGTTGCTTCACCTGCTTCAGATCCTGCAGGTTTCAAGTACCTATCTCCTTACACAGGTTCTGCAATTGGTCAGCACTGGATGTATAAAGGCGAGCATGTATTAATCGTGTTTGATGATTTATCAAAGCAAGCTGAGGCTTACCGTTCAGTCTCACTTCTACTTCGTCGTCCACCAGGCCGCGAAGCATACCCAGGCGATGTTTTCTACTTACACTCCCGTTTACTAGAGCGTTGCGCAAAGCTTTCAGATGAATTAGGTGGCGGTTCAATGACCGGTTTGCCAATCATTGAAACAAAGGGAAATGACGTTTCTGCCTTCATTCCTACAAACGTTATTTCGATTACTGATGGTCAGTGCTTCTTCGAAACAGATTTGTTTAACGCCGGTGTTCGCCCAGCGATCAACGTAGGTGTTTCTGTTTCTCGTGTTGGTAGCTCTGCACAAACTAAGGCGATGAAGAAGATCGCTGGTCGTCTGCGTCTTGACCTTGCTCAGTACCGTGAACTTGAAGCATTCGCTGCTTTTGGTTCAGATCTAGATGCTGCATCAAAGGCTCAACTAGAGCGCGGTGCACGCATGGTTGAACTTCTTAAGCAAGGTCAGTACTCACCATATGCATTGGAACGCCAAATCGTTTCAATCTGGGCAGGTACCACAGGAAAGCTTGATGATGTTGCCGTCGCAGACATTCGTCGTTTTGAAGCAGAACTCCTGGACTTCATTGCACGCGAACGCAAAGAGATCAACACTGTTATCTCTGAGACCAAGCAGCTAGAAGATGACACCATTGCAAAGATGACTGAAGCTGTTGAAGCATTTAAGAAGCAATTCAAGTCATCAGTAACTCAGGCTCTCAATGAGGCTCCAGCAGAAGCACTAGATGGAGAAGATGCAGAGCAGATTACTAAGTTCGTCCCACCGGCGGTGAAGAAGTAACCCATGGGTGCCCAACTCCGCATTTATCGCAGACGCATGCGATCTGTAAAAGCGACCAAAAAGATTACGAAAGCCATGGAGTTAATCTCTGCTTCTCGTATTGTTAAGGCGCAGCAACGGGTCGCAGCTTCAACTCCCTATGCAAATGAGTTGACCCGTGCGGTATCTGCAGTTGCAACCTTCTCAACAACTGTTCATCCTTTAACTACCGCTTCAGAGAATCCAAAGCGCGCAGCAGTGCTTGTCATCTCTGCAGACCGAGGTATGGCTGGTGCGTACTCAAATAATGCGATCAAGGAAGGGGAGCAGTTAACTGCCCTACTTCGTGAGCGAGGACTAGAGACAAAATCCTATTTAGTGGGTCGTAAAGCAGTTAGTTACTACAAGTTCCGCAATCGCGAAATCGCAGGACAGTGGACAGGTTTTTCAGATAATCCAACGTATGAAGATGCTCGTGAAGTTGCCGATGCGCTGATTGAAGCATTTATTCTTGACGCACAGATAGATGTCAATGGAGTCGATGAGATTCACATTGTCTTTACTGAGTTCAAGTCAATGCTCACACAAAATGCAATGGCAAAGCGCATGCTTCCTTTGGAAGTTGTTGAGAGCGAAGCACCAGCACCTGCTGGATTGCTACCAATGTATGAATTCGAGCCAAGTTCTGAGGTTGTGCTTAACGCACTTCTGCCTCGTTACATTCAGGCTCGAGTATTTAACGCGATGTTGCAATCTGCAGCTTCAGAGCATGCAGCAAGACGTCGCGCAATGAAGTCAGCAACTGACAATGCTGATGATCTAATCAAGTCGTTAACTCGACTTGCGAACGCGGCTCGTCAGGCCGAAATTACCCAAGAGATCAGTGAAATTGTTGGCGGCGCAGACGCGTTGGCCTCAGCTAGTGCAGGGAGTGAATGATGTCGAACTCAAAAAATGGCCGCGTAGCGCGCGTAATCGGACCGGTGGTGGATATTGAATTCCCAGCCGATTCAATGCCCGCGATCTTTAATGCGCTACATGTGCAGACAACCATGTCAGGTACTACTCGTACCTTGACACTTGAGGTTGCTCAACACATTGGTGATAACCTCGTGCGCGCGATCTCAATGCAGCCAACGGATGGAATGGTCCGTGGGGCAGAAGTTTCCGATACAGGAACACCGATCTCGGTCCCTGTTGGTGATGTAACAAAGGGTCACGTGTTCAACACACTTGGCGAATCACTAGATGTTCCAACCTCTTCACTCGACATCAAAGAGCGTTGGCCAATTCACCGTGATGCACCAGCATTTGATCAGTTGGAATCAAAGACTGAGATGTTTGAAACCGGTATTAAGGTGATCGATCTACTCACACCATATGTAAAGGGCGGAAAGATCGGTCTCTTTGGTGGTGCAGGTGTTGGTAAGACTGTGTTGATTCAGGAAATGATTTACCGCGTAGCTGAAAACTTCGGTGGTGTGTCTGTATTCGCCGGTGTTGGTGAGCGTACTCGCGAAGGTAACGACTTGTTCCTTGAAATGACTGAGACCGGCGTTATCAATAAGACGGCGTTAGTGTTCGGTCAGATGGATGAACCACCTGGCACGCGTCTACGTGTTGCATTGTCAGCACTCACAATGGCCGAGTACTTCCGCGATGTTCAAAAGCAGGACGTACTTCTGTTCATCGATAACATCTTCCGTTTCACACAGGCAGGTTCTGAGGTTTCAACACTTCTAGGCCGTATGCCATCTGCTGTGGGATACCAGCCAACATTGGCTGATGAAATGGGTCAACTACAAGAGCGCATCACATCAACACGTGGTCACTCAATTACATCTATGCAGGCAATTTATGTTCCTGCTGACGATATTACAGACCCAGCGCCACACACTACTTTCGCACACTTAGATGCAACGACAGTGTTGTCTCGTCCGATTTCAGAGCTTGGTATCTACCCAGCTGTGGATCCACTTGACTCAACTTCACGCATCTTGGATCCACGCTATATCGGCGAGCACCACTTCCGTGTTGCTAACCGCATCAAGCAGATCTTGCAGCGCTACAAGGATCTACAGGACATCATTGCAATTCTTGGTATTGATGAATTGTCAGAAGATGACCGCGTACTTGTTGGACGTGCACGTCGTATCCAGCGCTTCTTGTCACAGAACACATTCGTTGCGAAAGTGTTTACAGGAATCGACGGCTCATTCGTTCCGCTATCAGAGACAATCGAAGCATTCGAAGCACTCGCAGATGGAAAGTACGATCACATTCCAGAGCAGGCATTCTTCATGTGCGGTGGCCTTGCAGATGTTGAGCGCAACGCAGCTGAACTAGCAGCAAGTTTGGCTAAGTAAAAAACATGACACTTAAAGTCGAACTCGTATCTCCAACAGAGCGCGTATGGTCGGGAGAAGCTACTTCAGTTTCTGCCCGCACCATCGAAGGTGACATCGGTGTTCTCACCGATCACGCACCACTCTTTGGAGTACTTGTCGACGGACAGGTGAGTATCCATGCAGCAGATGGGACTGTGACAGAGTTCAAGGTATCCGGTGGATTCTTATCTGTTTCAAATAACCGAGTATCAATTCTTACTGAATCGGTAAATTAAGAGTTACTCTCTAGTGACTTGAGCGCCAAGGCTTTGTAATTGTTCGGCAAAGTTTGGATAGCCACGGTCAACGTGGAAAGCCTGATCAACAGTTGTTTCACCCTCTGCCACTAACGCGGCCAGAATTAATCCTGCACCAGCTCGTATGTCATGGGCCTCAACAGGGGCACCAGATAACTCCTCTACGCCAGTAATTGAGGCATGATGGCCATCCACGCTTACTTGAGCACCTAATCGACTCAATTCATTAACAAACATGAAGCGTGACTCAAAGACATTTTCAGTCACCAATGAATGTCCATCTGCCACAGAGTTCAGGGCAATAACCATGGGAAGTAAGTCGGTTGGGAAACCCGGATAGGGAAGTGTTGCAACATCAATTGCTTGTGGGCGAACATCCATTTTTACGCGGATCCCATCTGCAGTTGAAGTAATGATGGCACCAGCTGATGCTAATTTTTCTAAAGGAAGTTCAAGATGTTCAGGACGGGCACCATGGATTGTGATGTCACCACGGGTCATCGCAGCAGCAAAGGCCCAAGTTCCAGTGATGATGCGATCAGTAATTGTGATGTGATCTGTTGGATGCAGGAGTTCAACGCCAGTGATTGTGATTAATGGAGAACCAAGTCCTTCAATTTTTGCACCCATTGAGATTAGGAATTCACCAAGGTCGACGATATCGGGTTCGCGTGCTGCGTTATCAATAGTGGTAACACCCTTTGCCAAGACTGCAGCGGTCATAATGTTTTCAGTTGCACCAACACTTGGGAAATCTAATTCGACAGGTGCCCCTGTTAAGCCGTGAGGGGCTTCTGCAATTACATAACCATGTTCAATATGAGCTTTTGCACCTAGCGCTTCAAGACCTTTGATGTGGAAATCTAACCCGCGTGAACCAATTGCATCTCCGCCCGGTAAGGCAACATCTGCTTGGCCAACACGGGCAACAAGTGGCCCCAACACATTTATTGAGGCGCGCATCTTTCGAACTAGGTCATAATCTGCGCGATGGGCAGGCTCTTGCGGAACAGTGATCGTGACTGTGTCTGCACCGCGAACTACTGAGCAACCAAGGCGCGTTAATAAATCGGCCATGATGTCAACATCGGCAATATCTGGGACATTACGAATAGTTGTTGTCCCGGCAGCCAGCAGCGAGGCTGCCATTAGCTTTAAAACCGAGTTCTTGGCACCTGTTACAGATACTTCTCCGCGCAGGGAGGTTCCGCCAACTATGCGGAAGCGATCGTGGGATGCCATAGCGTCAGTCTACTTATAGGCTAGGCACATGGTTAATTTAACGCGCATTTACACAAAGACAGGCGATGACGGAACAACATCTCTAGGGGATATGAGTCGAACTTCTAAGAACGACCCTCGTCTTGAAGCCTATGCCACAGTTGATGAAGCTAATTCGGCGATCGGTGTTGTGCTCTCAACCGATGAATTAACTGATGAGGTTCGTGCTTTGTTAGTGCGCATCCAAAACGATTTATTTGATGTCGGCGCAGATCTTTGCACCCCAGTTGTTGACTCTCCAGCTTTTGAACCACTGCGTGTTTTGGAATCTCAGATAATTTACCTAGAAGAACAGATCGATCACTTCAACTCTGGACTTGAATCTTTGCGTTCATTTGTTTTGCCTTCAGGAACTCCAGCGGCTGCGCACCTACATGTTGCGCGCACAGTTGTTCGTCGTGCAGAGCGTCGCACATGGGCTGCAATTCATGCATTTGGCGGTGGAGTAAATCCATTGACAGCAAAATATTTGAATCGTTGTTCAGACCTTCTTTTCGTCCTTGCTCGCTATGCAAATAAAGAAATCGGAGATCAGCTCTGGGTTCCAGGAGCTAACCGCTAAGGAGTTACTGTGTAGGTTGTTCCGGGTACTTTTTCAACCGGAACATCTTTTCTGCACGATGCCTTGATGTTGGCCACAAAGTGACGCAACTCGATTAGTTCGCTACTCACAATCAAGATTGTTGAGTACTTCTTCGGACTAGTTGCCCCGATCGTTGTGCGAACTGACCCAAAGAGTTTCAAAGTTTTGTCTTCTAATGATGTTGCACCTTTAACATCAGCAGTAATTACCCACCAAGTGCAACCAGTCAAAGAAACAACTTGAACTGCGCCACATGAGTATTTTTCACATATTGGAACACCATCAACAGTTTTAGCTAGGGCTTTGGTGAGTACTTTGTCGTTAGAGGCCAACCCCACAAGCTCTTTTGCGGTCGGAATCTTGACGAATGTGTTTCCATCTTTACTCTTTATAAATCCTTTGGGTGGCCAGACCGGTGAAGGAGATGGAGTTAGTGTGGCCTTTGCTTTGGCCAGCGATGTCACAGACGCTGCTCCAGCCGCTGGAATGCACATGGACAGTGCGATAACCAGCGCTATTAACTTCTTAATCACGATCCCACTTAAACTTACGAACGCTAAAGAAGATGCCGATAGCTAGCCAGACCAAAAGAATGGCTGCAGTTTTTCCTGTTTCCCAACTCTTCACTACCTCTTCACTAGCAAATGAATCGGGCAGAAAGACCGAGCGCATGCCTTGCGTCAACCATTTCAATGGAAATATTGCTGCAACCTGTTGCATCCATGACGGCAACTGGGTAAACACAAAGAAAACGCCACTAAAGAATTGCAGAATGATCACAATTGGTGAAACTACTGCAGAGGCACCACGTCCACTTTTTGGAACAATGGAGAATGCGATGCCAAGGGCTGTCGAACAGGCACTTCCTAATAAAACTAACCAAGTAAAAGTGATCCATTTATTTATATCAGTTGGTAGTTCAACCCCAAAAAACAAGATTCCGAAGCCCAGCAGCAAAAGGATTTGAATGACCATACTTACAAAAATTAGAATTGCTTTTCCGATGAAATAACTTGAAGCCGGCATCGGAGTTCCTCGTAGGCGCTTGAGTGCTCCGTAATCACGTTCAAGGGGAATCGTGATGGCAAGTGCTTGGAAACCGGTATTAACTAAGCCAGATGCGATCATTCCAGCGAGAAAGTATTGTGAAAATGTGACTTCTGGAGCAAGCGTGTCCTTGAATACAGAACCAAAAATTGCGAGCAATATGACTGGGAAAAGTAAGGTAAAGACAACAGATTCTCTCTGGCGCGCAAACTGGCGAATCTCTAATCCTCCGCGGCGAATACCCAATGAGAGTGCGCTAGGAATTTGATTCATGGGTGCCTCCAATCATTTCAAGATAAATGTCTTCAAGAGAAGGTCTAGAAACAACTAGTTCAGGTACTTCGCCACCAAAATGTGAGGATAGCTTTGCAACTAATTGAGTTGGATTATCGGAGCGCTCTGATTTTGTGTGATCGCCATCGCGCCATGTAACCGTGGCTTGTGAGGTCGCACGACCTCCAAGTTCGGCAGGAGTTGAAATCTCCATAATTACCCCATTATTTATTACCGCAACTCGATCAGCTAAGGCCTCAGCCTCTTCCAAATAATGGGTAGTGAGCACGATTGTGGTTCCCTGGTTACGTAATGTTTGGATGAGAGACCAGAAGGATCTGCGGGCTTCAGGGTCAAAGCCAGTTGTTGGTTCATCTAAGAAGAGCAACTCTGGGTTCCCGATTATTCCAAGTGCAACATCTAGTCGGCGACGCTGGCCCCCTGAAAGGTTGCGAATTAAGGCTTTCTCTTTTTCAACCAAGCCAACTGCGTGGATTACCTCATCAACGTTACGAGGATTTGCGTAGTACCCACTGAAGTGATCAATTGTTTCTAGAACCGTAAGGTCACCAGCATCTGTTGAGTTTTGCAAGACGATGCCTATGCGATTTCGCCATAATCGGGATTCATGACCTCTAGATTGTGGATCAAATCCTAGAACTGAAACAGTTCCAGCATCCCGAGTTCTAAAGCCTTCAAGAATTTCTACGATTGTAGATTTACCTGCACCATTTGGTCCCAACAGGGAAAAAATCTCACCTTGTGCGATGTCTAGATCAACACCACGAACTGCATGGACATCCCCATAGCTTTTCTTGAGGCCTTTTACTTCGATGAGGCTCATATGGTTACTTTACTATGAGAAAATACTCCTGTGAGCCCGCGTAGAAACTACCCCAAGAAGCGGGTTAAGCCTGAAGAGCCTCGGGAAATCAATATTGCATCAACAGGTGAGAGCACAGAGGAACACAGCGATGGTGTGTATATCGTCCGTCGATTAACTGGATCTGGTTCCACAAAGCCTTATCGATGTCCAGGCTGTGATCAAATGATTCCGCTCGCAACTCCACATGTTGTTGCGTGGCTTGAATACGATGAAGATGGTCGTCGCCATTGGCACACCGCCTGTTGGGCAAAGAAAAATAAGAGACGTCCTAATACCGAACGTACTAGAAACGCACCGCGTTACTAACCAAATCTTCCCTTTAATATTTTTGTTGCCTTAATGACTAGTTTGTCATCTTTCGCGCGGCGCTTAAAACTCAGAAATTTGAAGGGAATGTTGAATCTAGTACGCACAACAGTTCGTGGATATGTGTATTCAAGTAATCCTTCAGGACCATGGACCCGTCCATAACCACTGTCTTTCACTCCACCAAATGGCACAGATGAGATAGCTGCAAAAGAGAATGTTGAATTAATTGCAACCATTCCACAGTGCAATTGTGAGGCAATCTTCTTTCCTTGGCGCTTAGACCAAATGTTGGCACCCAATCCGTAGCGGGAAGCATTCGATAACTCAATTGCCTCTTTCATACTTGCCACACGATTAATAATGATTATTGGCCCAAAAGTTTCTTCGCGAATAGCAGCAGATGCTTCAGGAACATCGACCAAAATAACTGGCTGAACAAACGGAGGTTCCACTGATTTCAAAGAGCCATATGCAAAGCGACCTCCATCTTTAATAGCAGCTTTGATGTGAGATGAGATAACGGAAAGTTGTGATGGCATGGTCGCTGGGCCATAATTTGCATCTCCGGGTGCGCCTGCATGAATGCTCTCGGCAAGTGCTACAGCCTTTGAAATAAACAGATCGGCAACCTTCTCATCAACATAAACTCGTTCAGCGCCAATACACGATTGACCTGCATTGGCCATGGCAGACCACATAGTTGCATCAACTGCGCGATTTAGGTCGGCATCTGAAGCAACTATTACGGGATCTTTTCCACCACATTCGGCAACTAACGGCGTTAGATTTACTGCGCATGCTGCAGCAACTAGTTTTGCTGTTCGCGTTGAACCGGTAAAAGATAATTTATCGATCGCACTAGTGCATAAGGCGTTACCAGTCTCGGCTAACCCTGTGATGGTAGTAAATATGTCTGCAAATGGCGCGATTGCATTGAAACTCTCTTCAAGCCAAACTCCAACACCTGGGGAGTACTCACTTGGCTTAAACACAACTGTATTTCCGGCAGCTAATGCATATGCAATAGAACCTACTGGAGTGAAGATTGGGTAATTCCACGGCCCAATAACCCCAACAACTCCAACTGGTGATCTTTCAACTGTTGCAGACATATTTGCCATTAACGCACCTGGTGCACGATAAGAATTGCGCATGATGTCTTCAGCATGTCTGGCGGCCCAGCCGATGTGGCTTACCGCCAAGGATGCTTCAAGTTTTGCATCGCTTATTGGCTTACCAGTTTCAAGTGAAACTAGTGCAGCAATCTGATCTATATTCTTAATGATGTAAGTACTCCAGGCTAACAACACTCTCTTGCGTCCAGGAAAGCCCAAACTAACCCATGCAACGCTGGCATGTCTCGCATAATCGACCGTCTCAGAAACTTCCTTAGCCGAATGAATGGTGTAGGTTCCAATGGGTTCGCCAGTAACGGGATTATGAGAATTAAAAACTTTATTAGTGCGTGAATTGGCCATGTGAACAAGCCTAGTCGGGTATAGATAGGATTTGAAGTATGAGCGAGCTTGTTAGATCAAATAGTGTTTTCGATTCTTTGCGCACGCCATTCCATGTTGCGACAACAGATGGTATTGATTTAATTGGTGAGGTCGCAGCACCAATTGGCCCTTCTAAGGGCGCAATTCTTTGCTTGCACCCCTTGCCAACTGCTGGTGGAATGATGGATAGCCACGTCTATAAGAAGGCTGCAAATCGCTTACCCGCAATGTCGAATATAACGGTGATTCGATTCAATACTCGTGGCACAACTAGTGAAGCTGGTAGCAGCACGGGACATTTTGATAATGGCATTGCAGAACGCCTTGATGTTGAGGCCATGCTTTCCTACTGTTTTGATACTTTGCACCTAGAAAATCTGTGGGTAACAGGATGGTCTTTCGGAACTGACTTGGCTCTACAGCATGCAAAAGATTCACGTCACAAAGGTCTCATTCTGCTTAGTCCGCCATTACGCACAACCACAAATCAACAACTTGATTATTGGAACACTGATCCGCGCCCCATCACTGCACTAGTGCCAGAGTTAGATGATTACCTAAAACCAGATGATGCTCGAAAGCGATTTGCGTTAGTTCCCAAAATTAAGATCATTGCTGTTGATGGAGCCAAGCACTTGTGGGTAGGTGAACCTTCTGTCCATCGAGTTTTATCTGAGATCTGTAGCATTGTGACTGGGACAAAAGAACCACTACCAGCCGAGTTTTAACTGTTATTGGCGCGAGGAACAACTACTTCGTGAAGAATCAAAATGATAGAGGCAGCGACGGGTACAGCTAGTAAACCACCTACCAAGCCCAATAGAGATGAGCCAATAAGTGCGGCAATTATGGTTACTGCACCCGGAACGGCCAAAGTTCGCTTCATAACTCTTGGTGTAACAATGTAATTCTCAATCTGTACATAAACAATGTAAGCCACAAATGCGATCAATCCAATCCACACAGATTGGGTTAGTGCAATCAAAGTTACTATTCCACAGCCAATGAAGTGTCCAATTAGAGGAATTAGCGCAGCCACGAGAACAATCATTCCAATCGCAATTGGGGAAGGCAAACCCAATGCAACGGCTAAAACAATGACAAATACTGCTGCCATGGCGGCAATTAAAATTTGGCTACCGACAAATGATCCAACTCGTGCAATCACGGCGTTTGTGAGGGCTCGTACACGATCACGTCGGCTAGCAGGTACAAGTGAAAGTCCAAGCTCAACAGCCTGTGGCAGTGATGTAATGAAGTAGAGAGTCAATACCAGAATAGTGGCAGCTGTAAAGAATCCTGATAATACAGACTTGCCTACACCAATAACGCCACCGAAAGTTGAGATTAACAAAGTTCCGTCAGATGTTATTGACTTTAACTTTTCCTGCAAGGTATCGATTAAGCCAAATTGATCGTTTAATCTATTAATTGTCTCATTTTCCATCAAATCCTCAAGCAATGTTGGTGATGTATTTATCAGAGCAGTTCCCTGAGTAATGACCGGGGGGACAACGACAAAAGCAAAGAAGACAACAAAGAGAATTACAGATGAGAAAATTACTGCAACAGCAGAGTTTCTAGATAGACCACGATTTCTTAGTGCTTCAACCGCCGGATTTAACCCAGTAGCTAGGAACAAGGCAATCAAGATCAATACAAAAATTTGGGTGACACTTGCAAGAGCGCGCATCAGTACAATTGCTGTCAGAGCACCCAGCGTTGCAATAAACCCAAAATAGAAGGGATTTGATCGGTTAATTGGTTTGCCGAGAATTCCGTAGTCAACTGGAGCATTAGCTGTGCGAGTGGTTGCTTTTTTGATTCTCTGTGTGATGGCCATGGTTGTATTCTAAAGTGGAGATCACTCAGAATGAGACGTGGTGTTCATGTTCTAGTAACAATTATGAGAGAGAATACGGCCATGGCGCTACGCATTACAGGTTTGGGTGAGGAGATCGCCTCTGTCACTGGCCTCCCGTGGCACCTACCATTGGAGGAGTGGCCTGAGGACCCGATTCTTGCCGAAAAACGCGGTATTTCTCGCCACGTAGTTCGTCTGGTTCGAGCCAGTAATGACCCAGACGCCGAAGTGTATGCAGTTAAGGAAACAGTTTCAGAGTTTGCCAATCGCGAATACGTGATTTTGCGCCAGTTGTCTCAGATGAACGCTCCTTGTGTAGAACAAGTGGCAGTAGTTGAAGGCCGAACTGACACACATGGTGAAGAACTTCCGTGTGCAATTGTGACACGCTTCCTGCCATATTCATTGCCGTATCGAGTTCTGTTGTCAGGAGCTGTCACTGCACATGAGATCACAACGATGGCTAGTGGTCTTGCCTTGTTGTTAGTCCGGCTGCATTTGCTTGGATTCTGGTGGGGTGATTGTTCATTGTCTAATACTCTATTTCGCCGAGATGCTGAAGGCTTCGCTGCCTATTTAGTAGATGCTGAAACTGGTGAGTTTCAAAAAAGTTTGAGCGATGGGCAACGTGAACATGATTTAGAAATAGTGCATTTTAATGTCGCGGCAGAGCTTGAAGATCTTGCACTATCTGGAGTTTTATATCCGGGTATGGACCCTGTCCGCGCAGCTGACGCAGTTATCCGTCGCTACCGAAGAATCTGGGCGGCTTTGAAAGAGCCACAGCTATTGGATCCAAAAGATCGCCATGCAGTCGAACGCGCAATGCGCCAGTTACATGATCTTGGATTTGCAGTTGAAGAAGTGGCTGTCACTATTGATGGTGACACTCAAATGCTTTCCTTCCAACCTAAATTAGTTGCTGCTGGCTATCACACACAACGATTGCGCGAGCTCATGGGATTAGAAACCGAGGAGCTCCAAGCAAAGAGGTTGCTTGCCTCCTTTGATAGATATAGAGCCCGAGAAAATAAGCCAACTCTTACGACTCAAGAAATGGCGAAGCAGTGGCTTACTCAAGTTTTTGAAACAGTCATTTCACGGGTCCCTGCGGATTTAAGAGGTCGCGTAGAACGCGCACAGATGTTCCATGAAATCCTTGAAAACCGCTGGTATTTGAGCGAAAAAGTAGGTTACGACGTGGGGCTAGATGAGGCTGCAGATAATTACTGCACCGAGATTTTGCCATTACGTCGGGACTCAGGTGTGGACATAGTTCTTTGATAGATAGGATGACATCATGAGTTTGCCACCTAATTTCGGGCAAGCCTTTGATTTAAGCTCACTCACTAAACCAAAGGTTGATCCATCTATACCGATGCCAGGTATTCAAGTCACCGTTGAAAATCTAAGTAATGAAATTTTGCCACTGTCCCTTGTTCGCCCAGTCATTGTCTTAATGTGGAGTTCGCGCAGCCCTGAGTCGATGGAAATGGTTAAGACAATTGGAAAATTAGAAGTTGATTACAAAACAGCATTTGCTCTTGCTCGGGTAGATATAGATTCTAATCCTGAAGTTGCTCAAGCTTTTCAAACAAAATCTATTCCCTATGCAGTAGCGATAATTGCCGAGCAGATGGTCCCTCTATTTGAGCAGTCTTATCCTGAGGCTCAAGTAAAAATGGTGATAGATAAAGTGTTAACTCTTGCATCAGAACAAGGTATTGGGGAAGCGCCGGTTGAACAAATCGAGCCCGAAGAAGTTGAGGCCATGGATGCACTTGAGTCTGGGGACTACAGTGCAGCTGAAGCCGCATACAAAAAATGGCTGGCCAGAAAACCTGCTGACAATTTGGCAAAACTCGGACTTGCTCAAACGCAATTGTTAATACGCACAGAAGGATTAGATCTCAAAGCGATAGTGGTCCAGTCGACTGCCTCACCGACTGATATTGAATTGCAATTAAAGGCAGCAGACGTTGAAATTGTAAATGGAGGAGTTGAAGCATCCTTTTCCCGCCTACTATCTGTAATTAGAGAAACAAGTGGCGATGACCGAACGAAGGCAAAAAATCATCTTGTGAATTTATTTGCCTTGGTTGATCCTTCGGATCCTCGTCTGGCAGCGGCCCGCAAAGAATTAGCCAGCGCTCTTTTCTGATGCTCACGCAAGAGAAGGAGCTCAAGGGGCTTAAAGTAATTTTCTTTCTATTTGGACTTTCGATCATGAGTTGGGTGCCTAGATTCCCTGAAGTTAAGGCTCATCTGAAGCTCTCCAATGGCGAATTCGGGTCACTAATTAGCGTGGGAGCGATTGGTAATGCTGTAGCACTATTAACTGTCGGACATCTTGTTCACAAATATGGCGCTAAGTTGATGATGCAGGTTTCATCTGCGGCATTGGCAATAAGCATAATTACCTTAACAAACACCTCTTCATCATTTATCTTTCTGATCTTTATCATCGTTCAGGGCGCAGGAATTTCAGCATTTCATATTTCAATCAACTCACAGGGATTTAATTTCCAAGAAAGATCCAAAAAACAGGTCATTACATTGCTAAGCGGCTATTGGAGCTCTGGGGCTCTGATTACCTCAGTTATTGCAGGTGTTTTAGTTGATTTGGTTCCAATTGAAATCCACATTGCAATAGTTGCAATCTTTTGCTTGCTTATTATGTTATGGACTATTAGTACGTTGACTCCAAATTTATTAAGACCTAATGAAAATCCCGAATCCGACCTAAAACTAAGTGAGACATTTAGAGGTTTCAACTTTGACCTTTTGGTTACTGGGGGTTTGCTCTGTGCGATTATGCTGGAGTTCGCAATTAGTGATTGGTCAGCGATTTACATAAAAGAAGACATGGGTATTCTCAGCGGCATCCACACCCTGCCTTTCATTCTCTTCACTCTCACAATGATTATTGGACGACTCAATTTTCATCGCTTATTGCCTCGTTTTTCAATGCAACAATTAACAAAAGTTGCATCCTTATCGTCTGGAGGATCTTTTCTCGTAGGCATTGCGGCAGTGAGCGTTATAGGTACAAAAAACCAATTTCTGACCCTTGTCATTCTTTCAATTACATTTACATGTGCCGGATTCGGGTCCTCCTTTTTGGGTCCCAGCATCATGAATGCAGCGAATTCCAGATCCCGATTCCCAGCAAGTGTAGTTATAGGCCAAATTGGGGTAATAAACATATGTTTGGTGTTCCTCATGCGATGGATAATCGCATGGACTGCAGAGGCAACTTCGTTATCGATTGCACTGTGTATCCCAGCCATCATGCTGCTTGCGGTGCCTTATTTTTCAAGAATTTTCAGGAGCGCGTAAACCACACCGTTGCAAGAGGTGGAATTCGTACAGAAACAATCTGGGATTCACTCGCGTTGATCTGAGCATTTTTAATGCCACTGCCACCATAAATTAAATCATCAGTGTTCAGCACCTCTATCCATGTACCCGCACTTGGAAATGGCAGCTGATAACTTTCATGGGGAACAGGTGAAAAATTCGTGACACTGACTAACGGATTCATATTTTCATCCCAGCGGGCAAATGCAACAACATTTGCTGAGCTGTCATTATTGACTAACCAACTAAAACCCTCGGGATTAGTGTCTTTTTCCCAAAGGGCGGCAGTTTTCTTATAGATTGAATTGAGATCGGTGATTACCTTTTGAACACCTTGGTGTTCTGCATATTCAGTTAGGTGCCACTGTAAGCCTGCGCTTTCGCTCCATTCATCATTTTGAGCGAATTCGCTACCCATAAAGAGCAATTTCTTTCCTGGGTGTGCCCACATAAATCCATATAAAGCCCGCAGAGTTGCTACTTTTTGCCATCGATCTCCAGGAAATTTATTTACAAGCTGTCCTTTCCCATGCACAACCTCATCATGAGAAAGCGGCAACATAAAGTTTTCACTCCATGCGTAAAGAATGGAAAAGGTTAATTCATTATGGTGAAATTCACGATGAATTGGTTCATGCTGCAAGTACTGCAATGTGTCATGCATCCAACCCATATTCCATTTAAAGCCAAATCCGAGGCCACCATTGGATCTGTCTCCAGTGACACCCGACCATGCAGTTGATTCTTCAGCGATCATCATGATCCCTGGGTGAGTTCTATATGCCGTAGAAGTGGCTTCCTGAAGTAGTTTTACCGCCTCCAGATTCTGACGTCCTCCATTGATGTTTGGAAGCCACTGACCTTCTTCGCGCGAATAATCTAGGTACAACATGGACGCCACGGCATCTACGCGCAATCCATCAATGTGATATTCAGTAAGCCAGTACAGAGCACTTGCAACTAAAAAGTTGCGCACTTCGTTGCGGCCAAAGTTAAAAATAAGTGTGCCCCAGTCTGGGTGTTCGCCTAAGCGCGGATCTGCGTGCTCATACAGAGCAGTCCCATCAAACTTTGCCAGAGCCCATTCATCTTTAGGAAAGTGCGCAGGAACCCAATCTAATATCACGCCGATACCAGCACGATGCAGAGCATCGACTAAGAACTTAAAATCATCTGGCGAACCAAATCGGGAAGTGGGAGCAAAGAAGGATGTGACTTGATAGCCCCATGATGGACCATATGGATGCTCTGTTACCGGCAAGAACTCAACATGAGTAAACCCATGTTGTTGAACGTATGTGACTAATTCATTTGCTAGTTCTAAGTAAGAAAGCCCTAGTTTCCACGAGCCAAGGTGGACCTCGTAAACAGAGACTGCAGATCGCCAAGATTGAAATTGCGAACGCTTCTCAATCCATGCCCCGTCATTCCAGATGTAGGTAGATTCTTCAACAACCGATGCGGTCAATGGCGGAATCTCTGTTGCACGCGCCATTGGATCTGCATGATCGACCCATCGACTATCAATTCCACAGACTGCAAACTTGTATTTGGTACCAGCGGATACATCAGCAACAAAAATTTCCCAGATTCCAGAAGTTCCATTGCGATACATCTGATGTGTGTTGCGATCCCAGTAGTTATGGTCACCAATTAATGAAACGGCTTGAGCATTTGGTGCCCACACAGAAAAAGCAGTACCGAGCAATGCTCCTGCCTCATCACGCTTTACTTGAGCACCGAGGGCTTTCCAGAGCTGTTCGTGGCGACCTTCTCCAATTAAGTAGAGGTCTAATTCACCAAGTGAAGAGTGGGGATTTAAAAATGATGCCGGCACTATCTCGTTGTGTTTATCTTTTCCAAGAAACCTTGAGAATATTCCCATGCTTAGATCTTCACTTGCACGATATGTGCAACTTTTCCCACGGGGCGAGTGGGATTAAGCGAAACAAAGGTGTGCGGGTTCCAGGTCATTGCAGAGCCATCAAGCAAATCCTTGACCTCAAAATCTTGAGTTGGTATACCGAGTGCCTCCATATTCCAATGAACAGTTGTTCCTTGGGCAAAGCTTGGATCCAAATTAACAACAACTAAAATCAAATCTTTTCCTACACGCTTAGAGTAAGCGATTATCGCATCAGAATCTGTTGTGTGGAAAATGAGGTTACGTAGACGCTGCAAGGCTGGATGTGCTTTACGAATTGAGTTCAGTTGCGCTACAAATGGCGCAAGCGTTAGACCCTTCTTACCTGCGCCATCCCAATCACGAACTTTGATTTCGTACTTTTCGGAATCTAAATACTCCTCGCCACCTTCTTTGAAGGCACGATGTTCATACAGTTCATATCCCGCATACATTCCCCAGGAAGGAGTCAAAGTCGAAGCAAGCACGGCGCGCAAGGCAAACATCGCAGGGTTTCCACTGTGCAGATGGAACGGATTGATATCGGGTGTGTTCACCCAAAAGTTTGGTCTAAAGAATGCACTAGTTGTTTGTGAAACTTCCTTGGCATATTCAGTGAGCTCCCACTTACTTGTTCGCCAGGTGAAGTATGTGTAGGACTGATGAAATCCTGCCTTACCTAGTGCATGCATCATCGCGGGGCGAGTGAATGCTTCAGCAAGGAAAACAACATCGGAAGATTCGGCATTAACTAGTGCAAGCAAGTCTTGCCAGAAGTGGACTGGCTTGGTGTGTGGGTTATCCACACGGAAGATCTTGACTCCTTTTGAAACCCAGAAACGAATTATTCGAAGTACTTCGTCACGAATGCCTTCATAGTCATCATCAAAGTTGATGGGATAAATATCCTGATACTTCTTGGGTGGGTTCTCAGCGTATGCAATGGTTCCATCAGCGCGTTTGTTAAACCATTCGGGGTTTGATTTCACCCAAGGATGATCTGGTGAAGTTTGCAACGCTAGATCCATTGCAATTTCAAGTCCTTGTTTGTTGGCAGCTTTCACAAAATCTTCAAAATCCTTCATTGTTCCAAGCTCGGGATTGATCGCATCGTGCCCACCATCGGCATTGCCGATAGCCCATGGGACACCACAGTCACCCTCTTTAGCCTCAAGAGTGTTGTTCTTTCCTTTGCGATGTGAAATTCCTATTGGATGTACTGGAGGTAGGTATAAAACATCAAAACCCATAGCGGCAACACCAAGCAGGCGCTTGGTTGCTGTAGCAAAAGTTCCAGAAGTTACTGAGCCATCGGCATTTCTGACTGCACCTTCACTGCGTGGAAAGAATTCATACCAAGCACCAACTAAAGCTCTATCTCTATCTGCGCGCACAGGGTACTTATCTGATTCACCTGTCACAGTGCGATATTGAGAAGTACTTGCTGCCTTAACGACGAAGTGGAAATTGCCCTCGGCCGATACTGTGAAACTGCCTTCGTAACGATCAGTGCCGGAAGTTTTTTCGATGAGTGGCTGGCAATCAACCATTTTGTTCTTGGAATCAAACAAGCACACTTCAGCGCTTAAAGTTTCATGGCCTTCAATAGTGATTGTTGCACTAACAGAAATAGTCTCTCCGGCAATGGCTTTGACAGGAACAAATTCTCCCCCGAAGTAAACAACGGGGGAGATATCTGATATTGGAATTCTAGAGATCAACCTGAACCTTCTGTATTGCCAGCATCTGCAGCTGAGACATCATGAATACGATACTTATTCATAGCCTTTGTGACAATGCTTTGCTTGATATCACCTTGATTACATAGTTGCTGCAACACAGCAATGGCAATTGATTCAGCATCAACATTGAAATGACGGCGAAGTGCCCCACGCGTATCTGATAATCCAAAGCCATCAGTTCCAAGTGAGTAGAAAGGTTGTTCTACCCATGGTGAAATCTGATCCTGAACCGCGCGCATGTAATCACTAACCGCAATTACTGGGCCACGCGCACCTTTTAGCTTCTTGGTGACATATGCAGTGCGCTTATCTTTTGGATTTAGAAGGTTATGACGATCTGTCTCCAGACCATCGCGACGAAGTTCATTCCAAGAAGTTACCGACCACACGGATGCCTTTACGCCCCAGTCATCAGCAAGAAGTTGTTGAGCCTTGAGAGCCCAGTTCACTCCAACGCCCGACGCCAAAATCTGTGCGTTCTTTTTACGCTTTTTCGAGGCAGGTGAGTACAAGTAAATTCCCTTGAGCAGACCTTCAACATCTAGGTTTTCCGGCTCTGCAGGGTGTACGTATGGCTCGTTATAGACAGTCAGGTAATAATAAATATTTTCACTGTTTTCGCCATACATACGACGTAGGCCATCTTTAACAATGTGCCCAAGTTCAAATGCAAAAGCTGGATCATATGCAACGACCGCTGGATTTGTTGCTGCAAGCAGAAGTGAGTGACCATCTTCGTGTTGCAAGCCTTCACCGTTAAGTGTTGTTCGTCCAGCTGTTGCGCCAACTACAAATCCTCGAACTAATTGATCTGCCGCTGCCCAGAATCCATCTCCTGTGCGCTGGAAACCAAACATTGAGTAGAAGATGTAGATAGGAATCATTGGTTCATCATGTGTCGAGTAAGAAGAACCAACAGCTGTGAATGAGGCAACCGATCCTGCTTCGTTGATACCTTCATGCAGGATGACACCCGACGTTGATTCTTTGTATGACAACATCAGTTCACGATCAACAGCGGTGTACTTCTGGCCATGCGGTGAATAGATCTTCATCGATGGGAACAATGAATCCATACCAAATGTGCGAGCTTCATCAGGAATAATGGGAACGATACGTGCACCAAGTCCAGGATCTTTCACAAGATCTTTCAACATACGGACAAAGGCCATTGTTGTGGCAATCTCTTGATGTCCGGAGCCACGCTTTACTGAGTCATAGACAGAGTCATCAGGCATTGTCAGTGGTCGCGATTGTGTACGACGGCGAGGAATTGATCCACCTAATTCGGCGCGGCGTTCGGCCACATACTTTGCCTCTGGAGAATCTGGTGCCGGCAAGTAATAAGGAGGCAGGTACTTATCTAACTTAGAGTCAGGAATATCTAGATGCAGGGTGTCGCGGAATTTTTGAATATCTTCCAGAGTCATCTTCTTCATTTGGTGCGTTGAGTTGCGACCTTCAAAGTGCGAACCAAGTGTCCAACCCTTAACGGTCTTAGCCAAAATAACTGTTGGGCGACCATTCTTTTGAACTGCCGCTGTGTAGGCAGCAAATAGTTTCTGATAGTCATGCCCACCACGCTTTAGGTTCCAGATTTGGTCATCAGACCAGTTGGCAACCAATGCTGCGGTGCGGGGATCTCGACCGAAGAAGTTATCGCGAACATACTTTCCGGATTCAGCCTTAAATGTTTGGTAATCACCGTCAAGGGTGTCATTCATTAATTTAACAAGTGCGCCTTCACGATCTTGTGCCAGTAATGGATCCCAGCCACGGCCCCAAACAACCTTAATGACGTTCCAACCAGCTCCACCAAAGATTGACTCAAGTTCTTGAATAATCTTTCCATTACCGCGCACCGGTCCATCTAGGCGTTGCAAGTTACAGTTAATAACAAATGTTAAGTTATCTAGCTTTTCTCGTGTAGCAAGACCGATTGCACCTAATGCATCAACTTCGTCTACTTCACCATCACCAAGAAATGCCCACACATGTTGATCACTCGTATCTTTGAATCCACGATTATGTAGGTAACGGTTGTAACGTGCTTGGTAAATTGCGTTCAGTGGTCCAATACCCATTGACACAGTTGGGAACTGCCAAAAATCTGGCATCAATCGTGGATGAGGGTAAGAAGAAAGCCCGCCACCAGGATGTGAAAGTTCTTGACGGAAACCATCTAATTGATTTTCAGTTAGTCGTCCTTCAAGAAATGCTCGTGCATACATTCCAGGACTTGCATGCCCTTGGAAGAAAATTTGATCTCCACCACCGGCGTGATCTTGTCCGCGGAAGAAGTGGTTGAAACCAACTTCATACAGCGCTGCAGATGAGGCATAAGTTGAAATGTGTCCACCCACACCAACACCTGGACGCTGTGCGCGATGCACCAACATTGCAGCGTTCCAGCGGTTAATGCGGCGAATCTTGCGCTCTAAATCTTCATCTCCAGGAAATGGCGCTTCATGTTCAGGAGCAATGGTGTTGATGTAATCAGTAGCACGCAAAGCAGAAATTCCAACATTCTTCTCCCGTGCATGGTGCAAAAGATTGAGCATTAAGTAGCGAGCGCGCACAGGGCCGGCAGCCTTGAGGGCAGCATCAAAGGAGGCTCTCCATTCGGCTGACTCAGATGGGTCGGTATCGACTAGCTGTTCAATATTGAGATCTGGCGCATCGAAGTTTTCGCTCATGTGCCTATTCTTGTCTGTACTGCCCCGTAAGTCGAAATTGAAGGGGTGTGAAATTGGCCTAATTACCCCTTGCGCTCGAGCCCAGCATTGTGTGGACTTAGCCTGTGCCTACACGGATGGGATTTGCCAAGGATGACCTGGTTCTAGAGGTTGGCCTTGATAGCGATTGCGATTCCACAATACGAGATCAGATCATGGGCATTACCGGCACCACATTTCTTGAGGATGCAGCATCGGAAGTCGTTGATGCCGTTGTGTTGTGGTGGCGGGATGGTGATGGTGATTTGGTCGATGAGTTAATGGATGCACTTACATACTTATCTGAAACTGGACCGATCTGGGTGTTAACCCCAAAAGCTGGTCGTGATCTACATGTTGAACCAAGTGATATTCAAGATGCCGCGCCAATTGCAGGGTTAAGCCAGACATCAACAATTGCGCTCGCAGGGGATTGGTCTGCAACTCGATTAGTGGCACGCAAAGCGGGCAAGAGGTAAGTTTTGCCCATGACAACTATTGGACAAGCAGCCCCAGATTTTACGATTCCAAATCAGCATGGAGAAGCAGTCTCGCTATCTTCCTTTAAAGGTAGCAAAAATGTACTGCTGATGTTTTATCCATTCTCATTTACTGGAACATGCACAGGCGAGCTCTGTGCACTACGTGATGATCTTTCATCTTTCCAAAATGATGATGTGCAGGTTTTAGCAATCTCATGTGACTCACCATTTACTCAACGAGTCTTTGCTGAAAAAGAGGGTTATGAATTTCCAGTACTGTCAGATTTTTGGCCACATGGCGGCGTTGCACAGACATATGGAGTGTTCGAAGAGTCAAAGGGATGTGCACTTCGCGGAAGCTTCTTGATTGATAAAGAAGGAATCCTTCGCTGGGAAGTAAAGAATGGTTGGGCTGCGCGTGAAAACGCAGATTACAAGGCGGCAATCGCTGCTCTGTAAGCGTGATTTAGGAAATTGTGGACTCGTAAGTTAAGATTTGGGTCTGCAATATCGGGTGCTTAGCTCAGTGGTAGAGCGTCTCGTTTACACCGAGAATGTCGGGGGTTCGAAACCCTCAGCGCCCACCAGTACAAAGGGAGAATAAAGCATATGAAAGCATCTCCTAGCGACCAGCGTTCGATTCTAGATATTGCACGATTTGATCAGCAGGCAAACTCTTTGCGCCATAAGGCTTCGAATCTTCCTGAACTGGCAGAGCTAGCCAGCACAACTGTGAAGGCAAATAATGCTCGGGATCTTCGGATTGCTGCAGAGACTGAACTCAGTGATGTTAAGCGGGAGCTACTACGCGCCGAAGGTGATGTTGAGCAGATCGTTATGCGCATTACACGCGATGAAGCACGGCTCATAGGTGGCAGTGCATCACCTAAAGAATTAGAACAACTTCAGCACGAAGTCGGCACCTTGAGTGCAAGGCGTGCTGAGCTTGAAGAGGTAGAGCTCGAAATCATGATGCGTGTTGATGGCATCAACGAGCGCATCACAACTTTAAAGGCAGAAGAAGCAGAACACGCTGCGGTAATCGCAGACTTAGAAATTCGCAAAGAAAATGCAATGGCAACAATAAACAACGATCTAGATGCAATCACAAGGGATCGCAGCGAAACCTTACAAAGTATTGAAAAGGCTCTGGTTGATCTCTATGAAAAGATTCGCGAGACAACCGGAGGGGCAGGTGCAGCAGCACTTGTTGCAGGATCTTGCAATGGTTGCAATCTTTCAATTAACTCAGTTGAATTAAAGCGGGTTGCCGATATTGCAGAAGATGAAGTTGTGCGCTGTGAAGAGTGTCGTTGCATTTTGGTGCGTGGAGTTTAAATGGCACGCCATTTTCATCTAACCGCAGATGGTGGGTCTCGTGGTAATCCAGGCCCTGCTGGATATGGATCCGTCATTACTGAAAACGGTAAAATAATTGCTGAGCTGTATGACTTCATAGGGGTTGCAACCAACAATGTTGCCGAATACAGCGGACTTATTGCTGGACTAACTGCAATCAACCAATTGGATGCAGATGCAACTGTTGATGTGAAGATGGATAGTAAGTTAGTAGTCGAGCAAATGTCTGGCCGTTGGCAGATTAAGCATGCAGATATGCGTGTGTTGGCTCAATCTGCTCGCTCCGCCCACAATCCATCCCTAGTTTCCTATTCCTGGATACCACGCGATGAGAATTCACATGCTGACCGCTTGGCCAATAAAGCGCTAGATCAGCAAGCAGGCGGTGGCGAGGTAATACAGGTTCAGCAAAACTACTTAACTGAGCGCTTGTTGTCATCTGAAAAAGCCTCAACAATTTTTTTGATTCGACACGGTGAAACAATATTGACTCCATTTAAGAAGTTCTCTGGTGATGGTCCTCTTAACCCAGAATTAACCAAAACAGGAATTGAACAAGCTGAGAAAGTTGCCGCGGCCATTGCTGATTTAAATCCCGAGGTGATTATTTCCTCACCATTGAAGCGAACAACTCAAACAGCAGAGGCTCTTTCTCGAGCCACGGGGTTGCCGATTACATTTGAAGAGTCATGGATTGAGTGTTCATTTGGAATTTGGGATGGCATGTCAATAGATGAAGTAAAGGAAAAGTACCCAGCCGATTACCAATCATGGCTTTCATCGACAGGCTTTGCACCTCCTGAAGGTGAGTCATATGACTCTGTTGCCTTGCGCATTGACGCAGCTCTTGATCAAATTGCAGCGGAGTATCCAGGACAACGAGTTGCGGTTGTAACTCACAACGGAACCATTAAAACCGCTGCTAAGTTAGTTATAGGAGCACCTGCGGAAAGTATCTTTCATATCGACGTTTCACCGTGTTCAATAACAACGGTGAGTATCTGGCCAAGTGATGGTTTACGTGCACTACGCAGTCTTAATGAACAGGCACACCTGTACTAAGCGATACTGGAAAGCCAGAGTTTTGCCATAACTTGATGACCAAACGATGTCGGGTGAATCCCATCTTCTGCAATCGCAGTTATGGGCATTATTCTTGCAAGCTCATTTAAATGTTGATCAAACGGCACTAGCACTCCACCAAATTCACGTACCAGGTCATGAACAACTTCGATTTTTGGATCAAGATCTTCACGCCAAGTTTTCATCTCCTCGCGAACATGAAGTAAAAAAGGCTCGCACAAAACAAACTGCGGATTGATAGTTTCTCTAGTCAGCGTTAGTAACCGGTGATATCGATCTCGGAATTCCTCAACACTTGTGGAATCGTTGTCATCATAACGACGCCAGGTGTCATTGATTCCAATAGCTATTGAAAGAATTGTAGGACGATGATTTAAAACATCTTGTTGCCATCGCATCTCAAGATCAATTAAGCGATGCCCACTCGTTCCGACATTAATCAGGGGATCTTTTAGAACTCTGGAAAGTGAAATTTCTCTAACATAGCCATCTCCAAAAGGTTGTTCTATCTCGCGTCCACAATCCGTAACGCTGTCTCCGATAAAAACTACAGTCACGAAGCACTCCTTAGCTTTGAAGTTCAGCCATTAACTCGTTAATAGGACCCTCTATTTGATCTCCAAAGAGATTTTTTCGGTGTGCCTCGAGTTGATCTTTTAGTTGAGCCAACTGCTCAACCTGTTCAACAGAACCAAAGATACATCTTTTGTCGTTATTGAAATCGCACAACTTCAAGATGCTGCCTAAACCTTGGAGCACTTGGCCACCAATCAAATACTTTTCCAACCATTTCTCTATCTCCGCGATCATCTCGGGACGAGAAAAATCTGATGAGACAAGGTATCCATGGTTATCAATGATCTCTTGTCCAGCGTCAATGAATACCTGCCCTGATTTCTCAAGTTCTCCAGCGCGCCAGAGACCAACCCCTTTGCGGAAAACCTGTCGTAAGTCAGGAGCAGGATCTCCACCAACAGCACTTCCCATGCTCGTCCTCATAAATTTACGAAGTGCTAGTCGATCATTCTCATTATGAATCAAATGCACGAGAGCTTTCTCCCATGATTGATCTGGGTTATAAGCCGAAGAATCCCACAAGTATTCTCCAATTGTAAAAAGTGGAATCTGCGACATTTCAAATTGAAGCATTGGATTAGAAAGCAAGCCAGCTGAATACTTATGCAATCCAACTTCACGTCCTCGAATGGGTCCGATGTAGAGATTTTTCTGCAGGCCGCCATCATTGACAGGGTAATTATCCCAGTACATTGGTGATCGCAGAGTTGTGCGCTCGAAAATAACAGCATCCGATATATCCAAGTATTCTGAAATGATCGAACGACCGGTCCACATCAAGTTGATGCGAGAATATAACTGACTGCCAATCTCTTTTAGGTAAGGTTCATTTCCCCTGCCTGAATAATGCATCGGACACACAGTGAGCGATACCTCTGAATCTAATGCAACTAATTTTGACCAGACGCGATTTGTAAAGTCTGCGTGGGCGGCCGCAGTTGAAAGGTATGTATCTATATCTTCCTGATGTTGAAGTTCCCAGGCGATGTCATCCCACAGTAACCCAAAGTGTCGTGCCCCTAAATCAAAAAGTTGTTTGTAGCGGGTTATCACAGCATCGACGTCATTTTCATCACTGTATTGAACTGATAAACCTGGAGACACACAGGTGACTATTTCAATTGCATTGAGACGACCAATCTTGATCAACTCTTCAGTAGTGTTGAGAAACTCTGATTGAAAAGGTTGACGCCAATTAAATCTCTGCCATGGGACATCTTTTGGAGCTAAGAAGTAGGTGTTCATATTGAAGTCACCAAAATTCTTTAGGCCACGAATACGTTGTTCATGGGACCAAGGTTTGCCATAGAAACCTTCAACAACGCCACGCACTGCGAAATCTGGCCCAAGATCTACGGAGATTTCTCCAACTTTTTCTTTTGAAAAAGCTAGAAGATGATTGAGGGCATATCTTAATGAATGATCAAGAGCTATACCTATTGTCGCATTAATTCCTTTGGAAGATTTGGTGGCTCGAAGAGTGTAACCCTCTAACTTTAAAGGTCGTGCTGCTACTACTTTAATTTCAAAATCAACCGGAAACTGATGTGTTTTCAAGTACTCATCGGCAATTGATTGTTGAAATGTATTTTGGGTTTGAATAGCCACTAGATATTCACTTTCTGTGCTGCGCCATTGAGATTTTTTAAAAAGTTGTCTGGTGTTTCTGTGAAGAATCTTTGAGCCGCTTGAATTACGGACCCATACACTGGCGCAACATTGAGAACTGATATTGATGCTAAAGGCAGGAAGGATTTTAACTCTGTTTCAAATGCATTATCAAAAATTGCATTATTCGCAGTATGTAATCCTCCAGCGCGTACGATGGGAATTGAACCAGACCTAAAATCTAGTTGATTGACGACACCATAGATATCTAAGGCATGCTGTTTTGCCACTTGCGAAACAATCTTTATCGCTTCGATATCACCTCTACTGCATAGATCAAAAATAAGTGGAGCAATTGATTCATTGGGATCGATTCGATCTCTAGCTATCGCAATGAAAAATGCCTTTGTGTCTTGAAAGCCCATAAATTGAACAAACTCCGTGTATAACGCAGTGCGAGGTTGAATGCCATGGAAGGATCTGGCAATACTTTCTAAGGTCAGAGAAATCAATTGTCCTGCGCCACCGCCTTCTCCCAAATCCATACCCATAGTTTGAACTGTTCGAACTCCATCGCGGCCGGCACTTTTTCCTCCCGTTCCTGCGATTGATACACAACCAATCCCGCTTGGGGCTCCTGCAAAGAGTGCAGCAAATGAGTCATTAATCAGCGTGCAACGCCCTTGTAGGCCAAGCTCTTGGATCACCGGAATAAAAAGGTTCTGATCTTCCTCCCAATCAATTCCCGCGAGGGCAAAAGTTGAATCTACGATATCTTCGCGCTGAACTTGGGCTGAGCGCAGGGCAGCTCCAATGATTTCATCTAAACTTTTTTGAACCGATCCAATTCCTGAACGCTCCCAATTGGCCCCACCGTTGGCAGCTGTTCCAAGAATGTTTCCTTGCAAATCTACGATGCAGGCATGAGTCTTCGTTCCGCCACCATCAACTCCTAGAAAAACTTCACGCATTGAAAACCCCAATCATTCCGGCATTCTCTTTACGTAAATCTGCCCAAAGTTCTCGAGCCTGCGAAATATCGGGACCAATTGGATTTGCAATCAATGCACGGAGAGCACACTCTTCTTCTCCATGAACGGCTGCTTCAATTGTAAGCAATTCGAAATCTTTGACAGAGCGCACAAGGGCATCGATGTCGCCACGCATTCCAGATGTTTTAATCGACTTAGCGCCATCCGAGGTAATCACTGCAGGTAGCTCCATCACAGCATCATCTGGAAAACCTGGCACTGCACCATTATTAAGGGTATTTACAATATGTGTTGTTCCAGCATTTGTATGAATGTCCGCCATTAATTCAGCTGCAGAGTCGCTGTAGTATGCACCGCCTCGCTGCATGAGCTCTTCTGGCTTAGTAATCAATGTTTCATCCTTAAACTTTTCAATCAAAATATCTTCAATCTTCATTACCTCGCTTGCGCGAGTCGGGTTTTTAGTTTGATATTCAATCCACTCTTTTTCAGAGTAGTAATACAGCAGATAGTAATTTGGAATGGCTTGGAGCATATCGATCGAACTTTGAGTCCATGCAGGGGAGTCTCCAGGCTTAGTTTTATCAATTGTGAGCCCACGAAAGGCTTTTATCGCATCAATGCTTCGATCTTTGCCATTTACCTCCACCCCACGAATCCATGACAAGTGATTCAATCCAATGTAGTCAAAGCTCACTTCGTCCGGAGAAACCCCCATAGCTCCTGCAACTTCAATTCGCGTGTTCCAGGGAACATTACATAAACCAATTGTTCTAAGTTGTGGAACCTCCTGAAGAATAGTTTGAGTAATTAGACCAGCTGGATTTGTAAAGTTCAGCAGAATTGCATGAGGAGCTTCCTCAACTATTGCGCGCGCGACTTGGAGTGCAACAGGAATGGTTCGAAGCGCCTTAGCGAAGCCTCCTACCCCAACCGTTTCCTGGCCAACCAAACCATATTTGCGACCTAGCAGTTCATCGCGATGACGTGCAGCTTGGGTGCCCACGCGGAATTGGCTCACAACAAAAATAGAATCTCGAACTCCCATACGTAAATCAGTGCCAAACTCAACTTCAATATCAAGTTTGGCAGCAGCAATCATTCTTTTCGCAAAGGCTGCAATGATTTCTAGCTTGGGAAGTTCAATATCAATCAAATGAATGTGAGTGATAGGTAAGCGAGAATGCCTTTTGATAACTCCATCGATTAATTCTGGAGTGTATGTGGACCCTCCTCCAATTACTGCTAATTTCATTAAAACGACTCAGCTATTGGGCGACCTGAGGACTTGTGCATTTCTTGAAATACGATGTCACGACTTGCCGATGTTGCAATACTCAGTGCGCCAACAAGAATTCCAGTGTCACCCAGGGTAGAAACTTCAATTGAGGGAGGAAAGGGAACAATAGAACTTACTAATTTCATAATTGGTTCGATAAAAAATGTGGCTTGCCGTCCGATTCCGCCCGAGAGAACAACAAGTTCGACATCTGTAACAGCTGAAATAGCTGAGATATACAAGGCGATTCGTTCTGCTTCAATATGGATAACTTCTTTCGCAAGGGGATCGCCATCTTTGGCAGCCTTCAAAATGTCTACGGTTGAATATGGCTCAGAAAGAATGGATGCTTTATACTTCTTAGCTAGAGAACGAGCTATGACGGCAACTCGATCTCCAGAAGGATTAGTTGCATCTCGATGACTATCCAGTGGATCACCAAAGGGCACATAAAAAATTTCACCAGCCGCGCCGCGATGACCTCGATGAATTTTTCCATCAAGTACTAACCCTGAACCCAAACCAGAGCCAACTGAGAGAACTGCAAAGTTTTTAACATCTTTGCCATGGCCGGCCGTCTGCTCAGCAACCGTCACTAAGTTAATGTCATTTTCGACAGTAGGCGTGATACCAAACTCACTTTCAATGAGCTGAGAAAGATTGACACCATCTAGCGTAGAGATAGTTCCCGCGATGGAAACAACTCCAGTGTTTTGGTCGATTACACCTGGAGTTCCCACAACGATGGAAGCGACATCCCTTAGGGAATATCCAGACTCCTGAAGTGCTTGTTTTACTGCTGCATGCATGACGGTCATCAAATCTTTAAGCTTCAAGGATTTAACGGGTACGGAAGCCTTGGCAAGCATTTTTTCATTGAGATCTCCAACAGCGGCTCGAATGAAACGAGAACCAATATCAATACCAAGTGAAACTTTGAGATCACTAACAGCTTCAAATACCGAACGAGCACGTTTCGGGTCCTCGGCTCCGGGGGTATATTCCTGAATTAAACCTATTTCAACCAGTGATCGCAAAATATCTGCAGTTGTTGGTCGCGACAGGCCAATATGGCGAGCAATTTCGGCGGCATGCAAAGCACCATTGCGCCGTAATGCTTCTAGGACTCGACGCTCATTTAACTCTCTGATGAGGGATGGAACCGCAGGCGTTACATTAGAAATCATTTATCCCTTAACTCCAGTCAGAGTTACACCCTCGAGGAATACTCGTTGTGAGAAGAAGAAAATTACAATAGCAGGCAACATGAATAAAACCGAGGCTGTCATCATGAGATTTGTCTCGGTGTGATGGTCGCCCTTAAATGAGTTCAATCCTATTCCTAATGTGTATAGGTCAGGGTTTTCAGCCAAGTACAAGAGTGGTCCGAAAAAGTCATTCCATGAGCCCAAGAAAGCAAACAAAGCGATCGCAGAAATTGCGGGTTTCGCCAGTGGGATAACAATTCGCATCATAAGTTTAAATTCAGTACAGCCATCAATTCTTGCTGCATCTGAAATCTCATCTGGAATTGAAGTGAAGAACTGGCGAAGTAGGAAAATTGAAAAAGCGCTTGCAAAAAAGCTCGGGACAATCATGGGCAGGAAAGAAGGAATCCAGCCAAGCTTAGCGAACATGATGTAAACAGGAATTTGGGTAACTTGGCCGGGAAGCATCATGGTTCCAAGAATCACGATAAAGGTTGTATGACGCCCACGCCACTGCAAACGCGATAAAACATATGCTGCTGGAACACTTGAAATCACGGTTCCAATTGTTCCCATAACTGAGATAAATAAAGTATTAAGAGTCCACTTTAAAAATGGAACTGTAGTAAAGACCTCAACATAGTTACTCCAAATAAATGGCGACGGCCAGAATGAACGAGTTTCAGCCTGACCACCTGTCATGAAAGAGATAATTACAACCATGTATAGTGGAAATGCAAAGATTAGTGACATCACAATTAGAGCCGAATGATCTCCAGCGGATTGCAAAAAATCTTTCATGCGCTTCTTGCGACGGAGTAGAATTGCTTCTTCGTCAATTCTTTTGATTTGATCTACAGTCAAATGGCTCATTTGAATAGGCTCCCGTTTGGATAATGGACCCATCGCTTTTGAGTCTTCAAAATAATCAGCGTTGATACAAGAGTTATCAATAGAAGGAACCACGCAAGCGCCGACGCGTATCCCATTTCGTAAGTTTTGAAAGCCATTTCATAAATATGTGTAGCGTAAAAATACATCGCTTTTGAATAGTCATTAACTTGACCAGAAGCTACGAATGCTTGTGTGAAGTATTGGAATGAACCAATTATACCGGTAACACCTGAGAAGAAAATTACTGGAGTTAAAAGTGGAAGAGTTATGTATCTAAATGATTGCCAAGTAGATGCACCTTCAAGTTCAGCGGCCTCATATAGAGATTTAGGAACATCTAACAATCCAGCCAAGAAGATAATCATGGTGTCGCCAATACCCCAAAGTCCCAAGAGGATCAAAGCCCATTTAGACCAGTTCGGATCAAGGAACCAATACGGTGGATTTTCAATACCAATAGTTTCTAAAGTCCTATTGATTGGACCGTGAATTGGGTTAAAGACAAATGTAAACACGATGGTTGCAGCAACTGCGGGAACCATTGAAGGAAGAAAGAAGAGAGTTCTATAGATCTTGCTGCCATGCTTTGGGCGAGTTAGTAACCATGCCGTAAAAATGGCAAAGCAGATACGTAATGGAATACTTATAACTGAGATCCAGATAGTGTTTTTGATGGCTTTCATGAAATCTTCATCTTCAAAGAACATGCGTCGGTAGTTATCTAAGCCGATGAACTCTGGAGGATTTATGATATTAAATTTTGTAAATGACTGATAAAAGCTTGAAATCATAGGATAAGCGGTAAAGAGAATTAATCCTGAAAGCCAAGGAAGCAAACACAAAAAGATGAATATATATGGCACCTTTAATTTTTTACGTGGTGGGGCAACCACCCGCTTCTGTTTGAAGCGGGTGGTTGCTCTTACTCCCTCGATTGACATTTAGTTAGCCATACGCCTTAGTCTGTTTGATTTCGGGCGATTATTTGATCAATCTTCTCTGCAGCATCTGTTAGCGCGCTCTTGAGGTCGCCAATTGCACCGTCCTGCCAAGCCGCCATAAGAGTTGCGAGAATATCCTCATCTTTGTGCTCACCAGTATTTGGTAGCAAGTGGTACACAGATTTTGGATTAGATTGGATTGCATAGAATGGCTCATACCAACTTGGAAGACCTGTTGGCTTAGCTAAGGCACTCTTCAATGGTGACGGAGCGCCACCAACCTTGTCGTATTGGTATGAAAGTGTTGTATCAGTTGCTAGAGCCTTAAGTACGATCCATGCACCCTTTACATTCTTTGATGTCTTTGAGATACCAGCTAATGGGTACCCAACAACACCTGAGCCGCCATGAGTGGCAGTCACTGATGAATCTGTTGGGAATCCTGTAACACCCATGTTGACCTTCGAGCACTTTTCTGCGAGCGCCCAGTCATCACCAGTGCAATATAAAGTGGCCATCCAGTTTGCATCCATCTTCATTGCGACACGTCCGGTAATGAAGTCATGCTTTGTTCCCCATTCACCACCACGAGATGCGGTGAACTTTGTAAGAGCTTTTGTGCCCTTGTTAAAGTCGCCACCGCCATAAACATCAGCGATGAACTTCTTTTGCCAAGTAAGCATCTTTGCCCATCGTGGATCTGTTCCCAATGCTGAGGATCCATTGGCGTTGTACCAGCGAGCTCCAAAAGCTTGACCCAGCCACATTGATTCCATTCCCCAGCCGTAGTAGCCAGACTTTGGAACAAAACCTGCACGGGTAATGTTTCCATCTTTATCAAAAGTAGTTAACTTCTTTGAATATTCCATAAGTTCTGCTGTTGTCTTTGGTGGGTTCTTGTATCCCGCCTCAGCCAAGAGATCTTTGTTATAGAAGAATCCAAAGACCTCTGTGCCTGGCATTGGTAGCGCACAACGAACTTTTCCAGAAACTGTTGCTGAAACCGCAGAGGCCTTAAATGTTGTCGTCAGGTTTACGCCTGAAGTACGACTTGAAATCATCGTGTTGAGAGGAAGCCAAATACCTTCACCACCACCACAGAACCATCCCAAGTTACCATTTCCATTTGAGATTGAAATATCTGGACCATCAGATTTGTTGGCTACGATTGCCTTCATCGATGTTGCCATGTCTATTCCAGTTTTTAGAACGATATCGAGCTGGGGATTAGCTTTTTGAATTCGAGCAATGGCAGCTTTCCATTCAGCAACCTGCCAAGCGCGGGTATGTGGTGTCCACACAGTTACGGTGTTTGAGGCTGCTGATGCGGAACTGGAGACCGCAACTAAACCGCTCAAAACTAGCACCGCGACTGTGAGTGAAGCGAAGAAGCTTTTCTTCATTGATTTACTCCTGTCACAATAACTTTTGGTAGATCCACAAGTAGCCCACGCCATTGTGTTAGGAAACCTACCGCTTTGTGTTAGGTTACCTTACAGAAGATTTCAGGATGGTCAAGGGCCTTGGAGGGGGATTTATGAAAGGGCGTGTCGCGGGAGTTCTTGTGCTTTCGGGTCTCTTAGTCGCGTCAACAATTGCCCTTGATCGGCGAGAACCGAACCTTCCCTCCTTGAATGGCTCCCTTATCTACCATCGATACTCAGAGTACGGAGCGTGGGATGCCACGATGTGGCTCCTTGACCTCCCAACTGGAGAGCTAACTCAAGTTGGTGCTGATTGGAAGGGCATAGTCTCGCCCATCAATGCACATTTTTCTGCCGATGCTCAGACAATCACCTTTATGGGAAGCCAAGCAGGTTTAAGTGAGAATGAATGGGATGTTTTTACCTCCCGCTGGCAGAACGGCCAATGGCAAGAGCCTATAAACATTACGGGGCCAAATGGCGCTCGCGATGAGGATCCAAAATTTTCACCCGATGGTTCAAAGATCGTTTATAAAGAGAATGGGGTGCTTGCAACTGTCTCAGTAAACGGTGGCGCGAAAACCTATTTAACTGCCGGCAAACCTCAATCGTCAATGCCTTATTTTAGAAGTAATGGCAAGGACATTTTATTTGAGAGAGAAGGCGACATCTATTTCCTGCAAAATGGAGTAGAGAAAAAAATGTTTGCTGGAGAAGGACTGTCTTCCTATTATCCAATTGGAATCGATGTGGACTCATATCTATATACACGTATTCAGTACAATAAGCATGATTCAATCATGAAAGGTTTTTATGATGGTTCTCCGTCTGAAAACTATTTCTTCAATTCAACCGATTGGGATACATCGGACCCATATCCCTATGAGGATGCCAAGAAGGTGATCTTCTTTGTATCAGGCAACACGATGATTTTTCACGGTGGATATAATTTGGCTCTTGCCGACTTAGATGGAAAAAAGATTTACTCAATTGATGAGTTGTATTCATATACTAAGCAAAAAGACATCAATTCAGACCTACAAGAGCTTGGTCCAGCTTGGACTTCAGTACGTTTTAAAAAATAGCTACGAGAGCTTAATTACCCTGTAGGTTGCCAAAGTTGAATCACTTGCATACGCAATACGCACACCAGCCTCTTGAGTTGTTGCTAATCCATTAACAATCTGTTCAGTCAGCAGCTCTCCAGGTGCAACCACAGCAACACCTGGGGGATATGGTGCAATTAAATCGGCGCTAATGCGTCCAACAGCATCTTTGGCTGAAACAAACTCTGTATCTGCAAAGTAGGCATCACGAATAGACATTGCAACTGTTGGTACAACTGACCAGCTAAGCGATGTTTGCGTTGTGCGGGTCGGACCCTGCAATGCTTTCAGAATAGGAACTAGCGCGTTTTCCAACGTCTTGAAGTCTTCAGCGTCATCCGACAACGTTGCCAAGAAAACGATTGTGTCGCGATCTGCCATTTCAACGCGGATATTTACCTTCTGCAGTTCTCGTTCAACATCTACACCTGATAAACCAAGGATGTTTGCTCGCAAGACAATCTTTACAGGATCAAAGCGTCCAGTCGGAAAATCAACGGGATTAAGAAATATTGTTGAATCAAAATTTGCCTGAACAGATTCTTTGAACGCAGCAACATGAGTTAGCAATTGCCCTGTTAACTCATCCCCACGCGTTTGCAGAAGTGCACGGCAGCCGTCAATAGATGCAAGCGGTGCCCCAGCTGGTGAAGTTGTATGAGTTGTTTCAAAACTTTGTTCAATACGATCCAAGTTAAGCAATTTTCCCTGCGCCAGCAACAAAGCCGAAGCGCTATAGCCAGGCAGTGCTTTATGAACACTTGTGATTAATGCGTCGGCACCTAACTGCAATACATGCTGTGGAAGCTGGGAGTTAAAACCAAAGTGCCCGCCCCATGCAGCATCAACGATTACCGGGATTGAATTCTCGTGCGCTCTCTTAATCAAAGCGGATAGCTCAGAAATTGTTCCCAAATAGCCAGGCTCTGTCAGCAAAAGTGCGATTGGCCTTTGATCTAAGACACGTTCAAGTTCTGAAACCGGAATACCTGTTGGGACACCTGTTGCTTGATCAATTTCAGGTGTTAACCAGATTGGTTCTAACCCTGTAAGGACCAATGCGCTAAGGACGGATCGATGAGCAGTACGAGTAATTGCAACCTTGTCTCCCGGTTTTCCCAGAGCCAAAATAATTGCTTGATTTGCATGCGTTGAACCACCAGTTGAAAAGCGCGCGTAATCTGCGCCCCATAGTGACGCCGCTAACTCTTCAGCTTTCTTTAATGTTCCTTCAGTTAACTTGATTTCATCTAGACCACCGTAGAGCGGAGTATCTGTATCTACTACCGCACCTAACCCCTGATCTAATCGGTATGCCTTCTGCTTGTGACCCGGAATTGTGAATGCTGTGCGCTCAGTTTCGAAGTAGCGCAAGTAGGCATCGAGTAGCGGTGCGCTCTTTCTTAACTCAGAGTTCATTGTGCAAGCCTAACCAATGGACTGGCGAGTAGGAAATGATGGCTTAGACTTTACCCATGACAACACTTACCGCATTGACTCAAGAGCGTCGGTTGGTTACCGCAATTCCGGGACCAAAATCTCTCGAGGCGCTACAGCGCCGCA
>JBIIKH010000001.1:0-159548 GCA_044233285.1 Candidatus Planktophila sp.
AGTAATGCGATTCCTGCAGCTTGTCCTGTTCCCATTACTGTTCTCACATTATGTTGAGAAAAAACTCTTTCAACAGCGATCACATCTGGCTTCCAGAGATTTATCCACTCGGACAGTTGCTGGTCTAAATCCAACAAGCGCTGGTCAAGGGCAGCATCGGTTGGAGTCAAAATCACGCCGACTCCTACTAATGAAATGGGTGAACCTATTGCACCTTCGACAATGCCGACCCCACAACGAGTAAGGCCAGGGTCAACGCCCAGAACTCTCATTGCTTAGCCCCACACTTTCTCACTCGTTAAGTCCTTAAGCCTAGAGATGTGAAACAAGTAGTTAATCGAGGCTCGCCATAACCTCATCAGAAACATCAAAGTTGCTGTAAACATTCTGCACGTCATCTAGCTCTTCGATGGCATCAATTAGTTCAAAGACCTTTTTTGCACCATCGGCATCAAGTGGAATAGACATTGACGGCAGGAATGAGGAGTCAGCCGATTCATAATCGATACCTGCATTTTGAAGGGCTGATCGCACTGGAACAAGATCTACCGGTTCGCTAACTATTTCGAAAGCTTCACCTAAGTCATTAACCTCCTCTGCCCCTGCTTCAAGGACTGCCTCAAGCAAAGAATCCTCAGTGATCTTTCCATCCTTCTTAACTATGACGACACCTTTACGGTTGAAAAGATAAGAAACTGATCCAAGATCTGCCATGGAACCACCATTGCGAGTAACTGCAACTTTGACTTCTGATGCGGAGCGATTGCGGTTATCAGAAAGACACTCGATCATGATTGCAACACCATTTGGGCCGTAACCCTCATACATAATTGTGATCCAGTCTTTCGCACCAGCTTCTAGACCGGCACCACGCTTTATTGCGCGATCAATGTTGTCTGCTGGCATAGAAGACTTTTTCGCCTTTGCAACAGCATCAAAGAGTGTGGGGTTGCCATCCATGTCAGCTCCACCATTGCGGGCCGCAACTTCAATTGCTCGAATCTGTTTAGCAAATACCTTTGCACGGCGACTATCAATAATTGCCTTCTTGTGCTTGGTCGTCGCCCATTTGGAATGGCCGGACATTGGAACACCTCAATCTGACGTTAAACGATGTATCTACTTTACCTTCTCTAATGCGGGCCGTGCCACTTCCTCAATAAAGTAACGATGAATGCGATGATCCCCTGTTAGTTCAGGGTGAAATGAGGTCGCAAACAATGTTTCCGAGCGCACTGCAACGGGATGCTTATCAACAGATGCTAAGACCTGCACACCATCTCCGGCCCTTTCAACCCATGGTGCTCGGATAAAAACGGCTTTGACTAATTCTGCTGACCCATCATCAAATGCGATATCTGATTCGAATGAGTCAACCTGGCGCCCAAAAGCATTTCTACGAACTGTTATATCTAGACCACCGAAACACTTTTGACCATCTTTTGCATCCAAGATTTCGTTTGCTAAAAGAATCATTCCTGCGCATGAGCCATAAACAGGCATGCCTTCTTTGATGCGATCTTTGATCTGGCTATAAAGCCCAAATACTTCAGAGAGTTGAGCAATAGTTGTTGATTCACCGCCTGGTAAAACTAAAGCATCTACTTGATCTAGCTCGCTTGCTCGTCTAACGGCAATTGGATTAACTCCGCAGGCGATCAGCGAACTAATGTGTTCACGCACATCTCCCTGAAGAGCTAAAACCCCAACCTTCATTGCTTAAAAAATTACCAACCGCGCTCAGAAAGACGATGGGGTGCCGGCAAATCGGCAACATTAATACCAACCATTGCTTCACCAAGACCACGTGATGCATCTGCAACAACTTTTGGATCATCCCAAAATGTTGTCGCCTTAACACATGCTGCTGCGCGCTGAGCAGGGTTTCCAGATTTGAAAATACCCGAACCAATGAACACGCCATCTGCGCCCATGCTCATCATTAACGCAGCATCTGCAGGAGTTGCAATTCCTCCGGCGGTAAAGAGAACAACTGGGAGCTTGCCAGTCTCTGCTACCTCTTTAACTAGTGCGTATGGTGCTTGTAATTCTTTGGCAGCAACATAGAGCTCATCTTCGCGCATCGATGACAAACGGCGAATCTCTCCGCCGATCTTGCGCATGTGCATCATGGCATTTGAAACATCTCCGGTACCAGCTTCACCCTTTGAACGGATCATTGCAGCACCCTCGTTAATTCGACGAAGTGCTTCTCCAAGATTTGTAGCGCCACACACAAAAGGAACTGTGAATGCCCACTTATCAATGTGGTTTTCATAATCTGATGGCGTCAGAACTTCTGACTCATCTATGTAATCCACATTGAGTGTCTGTAGAACTTGAGCTTCTACGAAGTGACCAATACGAGCTTTCGCCATAACTGGGATTGAAACAGCGGCTTGAATCTTCTCGATCATGTCTGGATCAGACATACGTGCCACGCCACCTTGTGCGCGGATATCGGCAGGAACGCGCTCTAACGCCATGACTGCAACAGCACCGGCATCTTCAGCAATCTTTGCTTGTTCGGCGTTAACGACATCCATAATGACGCCACCTTTAAGCATCTCAGCCATTCCGCGCTTAACGCGAGCCGTGCCTGTTACTTCAGCCATTTACATGTACTCCGCTTCAATCGAAAGATAGGTAGCAATCCTACTTTGTCTTTGTCGATGTTGGCGACGTGAAATCAGGCTCGCGATCTGTCAAAGCAATCCAAATCTGCCCTGGATCAAACTGCATGACAGACCCATCCGGCAGAGTAAAGGTTGTTCCTGACTCAGATGAGGCCCTGCTCCAAGTGGTCGCAAATCTTTGGCCATCTCGAAGTACGTAGGCTTTGCCTGTACCAACGGTTTGAGAAAACGGGGTCACTCCCCCAACTTTGTCCTTGTATTCGGATGGCGTTATCGAGACCAATTGAATTACCAAGGTAGTCGGGCCTAAAACGACTCCAGATTCAGCATAGTTAACTGAAGTGTTGTGCGATAACAACCATCGTGCTTGATCATCAGACCACGTTGCCGAATATCTTGCCGCAGGCCAATGCATAACCGCCGTCTCTGTGGGCACTCCCCCTTCAGGAAGTTCACCAAATTCAAATCCAACGCTTTTTGCCGAATCAATTGCGTAATTCTTTTCAACGATTTTTTCCATCAATAAATCGGCGCGCAGAATCATTGCGTAGGGAGGAATTCGATTTGGATCGGTTGTATAAATAGTTGAACTTTGTCGTTGGGCTCCTAAATCTTGCAAGTTCGCCGCGACGATAACAGGTAGTAGTTTTCTTTGTGCTCCGCTATAGGCAAAAGCTACTCGTCCAAATTGAGACAAGATATCTATATCTGAAATGCGAGCACTTCGAACCGGACCGATCCGCTGTGGAATTGTTGAAGAAAATATCGCAGCTAAACGAGTTAAGCCCCCCTCCACTTGTTCGATGTAGACAATGTCTGCATCCTCTAAACCAACCTGCGGGTGAGCTTGGGTCGTATCATCAATTTTCACCACCAACACTTGTCCATTGACTCCGTCGCGACCACTTAACACATTTGTGTTTGCCTTCTTGGTAGTTGACGTGGAGATTACTGAGCCTCCTGCAATTAGTAGGCCAAGAATTAAACTCAGAATGATTGAACGTCTAGAGAACATCGGACTCAAATTCATAGGTAACTGGCAAGGGCGCAGTACCAGCCAATCGGAAAATCCTTACAATCAATTTTTTTCGCACCATCTGCGTCCGCGTTACAGCGTCTTTGTGAAGTGCGATCGCAACTCTTATCTTGTCAGTTAGCGCCGAGAGCTCTGTTAACAAAGCACTATCAGCTGCCGTAGTGAGGTGGCGTGAATCCTCCAGTAGCAATCCCAACGTTCCAGATAATCCGCTTTCTGCTGCCGACCTGCTTTGAATATCTGCATCCCGCGCCTGATATGCCGCACCAGTTAGCAATAAGGAGGAGGCAGGATCTGCGATATCGCTGTGTGCGATTTCTAATGCAACAGCTGCTCTTTTCTGAAGTAACACATCCAAATTGGCCCAACTATTCTCAACTCGGTGGTGCAGTCGATCTAATCGCGTTGCTAAAAATGTTAGATACCAAATGATGAGCAAAAGTAAAAATACAAGCAAAACCCAATTTGTTATCACTTGTCCTCCTTTGAAAGAAAACGATTCCATGAGCGAGTGTCGGAGGCAAGTCTGACTTTTTCACTGCCGACAATAGACATTTCATATACAGAATAGATCTGCTTGGCGACAATATCCCAATCAAAACTTTGTCCGCGGGATCGACCAACTGCCGCTAATTCTGTTCTCTTCTTCTCATTACGCAACAGTTCTATGACCACTTTCGCCAAATCGGTTGAATCCTCCGATGCAAACAGAGCACCGAATTCACCATGGCCCAACAAATCATCAAATGCTGGGATATCACTAGCCACAACACAGGCTCCTCCGGCTAAAGCCTCTGCCAAGATGATTCCAAATGATTCACCTCCGGTATTGGGTGCTACATAAATGGCAATCGAAGACATCAAATTTGCTTTGTCTTGCTCTGAAATTTTTCCTAAGAATGTAAAGCGATGTCGCAATTGCGGATCAATACTCTTTTCGACTTCAGATGGATCACCTGGTCCGGCAACTACCACTTTCACATCTGGAGCAAACCTTGCGATCATAGGCAATGCTTCAAGCAGAACGCTTAATCCTTTTCGGGGTTCTTCATACCTACCGATAAATCCAATTGTATTTCCTTGCCACTGTGGTTGTGGGATCCCTTGACTATAGTGAGATGCAAAAATTCCATTTGGAATCACCACCGCATCTGTGTCCAAATGATCTGTGAGGGTTAAACGAGCAGCTTCTGACACCGCGATTCGTGCTGAAAGTTTCTCAATAGCTGGCTCAAGGATTGGCCCAATTGCAAAAATTATCTTTTGTCTCTTTGCCGCTGCGTGAAAGGTGCCGATCATTGGTCCATCAGCTGCCCAGCACGCAAGCAATGAGATTGATGGAATCGCTGGTTCGTGCAAATGCAAAAGATCGAAATCACCATTAGCAATCCATTGTCGAACTCGTGAGAATGCAACTGGTCCAAAAAGAACACGTGCAACCGCCCCGTTGTAAGGAATCGATATTGGCTTGCCGGCATTTACAACATACCTTGGCAAATTTTCATCATCGGCTGTTGGGGCCAATACGGAAACTTCATGTCCTGCTGCTATCAAGAACTCTGCTAAATCTCGAATATGGTTTTGCACACCACCTGGTGTGTCCCAACTATATGGACATACTATTCCGATCTTTAAAGACTTGGTCAGCATCACACACGCTCCACAAAATCACCATCAGTCCAAATTCGTTGCAGCATGTGCCAATCCTCTGGATGTGAAGTAATGCCTTCCTCGAAATGATGTGCAGTTAGCTGCACAATCTGCTCAACTCTTTCGCTTTCACTTCCTAACGAGGGAAGCGTTATTTTCTTAAAATCGATATGTATTCCAGAATCTGTGTAGGAAACAAATGCTGTTATCAAGGGGGCATTTGTTTTAAGTGCAAGAAGAGCTGGACCAGCTGGCATGCGAGAAGGACCACCAAAGAAATTAACTTTGATGCCAGAACGGGACAAATCTCGGTCTGCCACAAGTGCGACAAGTGAGCCTTCACGTAAACGTTGTGCCAAAACTCCCATAACTTTGCCGTCTAAAGGTAAAACTTCCATTCCCATAGATTTTCTATATTCCAAAAACTTCAAAAACAACTTCTCTGGCTTCAATCGCTCAGCAACGGTCACAAGATGAATACCCTTGGCGCAAAAATACGCGCCAGCATGATCCCAATTTCCAGCATGTGGCAACGAAACGATCACACCTGTTTTAGCGGCTATGGCCTTTAACAATAAGTGCTCATCGGTGACAGTTACAGTCTCGCGCACGCGCTCAGCCGACCAATCTGGAAATCTGAATGTGTCACACCAATAGCGCATATACGAACGCATTCCTTTTTTCACTAATGCATTCAATTCACTTTCAGAAATGTCTGGTTGCGTGCGAAGTAAATTTGATCGCAGACGCGAAACATTCTTACCATTACGCTTAGTGAGAAAATCCGCAACTGCATAAGCAAACTGGTATGCGACTTTCTCTGGCAACCATCGGACAATGCGCCAACCTGCAAAATAGGCGTAGGCTGCTAAGTTTTCCTTCACTTACTTGGCTCGCATAACAATCAGCATTCTTTGAACAACTGTATAGGTACCGAGTAAAGCTAATAACCACATTCCAATCGCCAGGATAAATGGCACTCCCAGGCCATGAAAACCGATGGCAACTAAGGAAATGATTAATCTCTCTGTGCGCTCGGCTATTCCACCCGAGCAAGCAATGCTGAAACTTTCTGCTTTGGCTCGAATGTAAGGAACTAACATTCCTGTTACTAAAGTGACCAAAACTACCCATGACAGTGGATCTTCATCGTCGATTAAATAGATTGTTACGCCAACTAGAATTGCAGAATCTGTTATCCGGTCGATCGTGGAGTCAAGAAAGCCTCCCCATTTACTTGAGCCCTTCTCGGAAATGCGAGCCATAGTTCCATCAAATAAATCACTCAAGGCCATCACGCAGATAATCACCGTGCCAATTAGAAATTGACCACGTGGAAAAAAGAGTAAGGCTGATGCCACCACGGCTATGGCCCCAGTCCAGGTCACAGCATTGGGCGTAATTCCGATACGCAAGGCGGCTTTAGCCACAGGGGTAATAACCCGAGTGACCGCCGGCTTCAAACGCGCACTTAACATCAAGGACCATCGTAGGCTGAGCCAGTGCAATCTCAAATCAACGACCTGCGAATTCATGTCTATGGCCATGCCAGCGCAGATCCCTCTCAAGTGGCTATTGCCTTTAACGCTCAATTCTCTGAAATCGCCGAACCAGAATCTGACTTAGCGATCTTTGCCATTGACCCATCGGCAGGCATAGATCAGGCGACCATTGATTTGTGGCAATCCCTTGATGAGTATCAAGTTCCTCGTCTTGTAGTAGTGACCCACTTGGAAAAACTTGAAGCAGATTTCGATGATGCTGTAATGATCGCGACTCGCGTTTTTGATCAAATGATCACGCCCTACTTAGTTTTGCATGATGAAGCAGGAATGCCAGCCGCACTGATCGGTCTGGCTGATCTTCAAATAATTGATTACTCGACAAATCCAAATATCACGCGAAGTAGCGATGCAGAACATCAAACCTTAGTTCAAGAGTTTCGTGATGAGTATTTAGAATTAATTGAAGCAGCTGGAAATGATGCATTTAGCGCCGGATTGTTGTTTCCAGCAATTCCTTTATGGATAGAACGTGGTATCGGAATAGACATTGTCAAAACTTTTATTAATCAATTAGTTGAGTAACTACCAGGCTTGAGCAATCTCCGTACGCGTCAATGTTAATAACTGCGGCAGCACCTTTGTTTGACCAACAATCGGCATAAAGTTTGCATCTCCTCCCCATCTAGGAACGACATGTTGATGGATATGTTCTGCAACGCCTGCTCCTGAGATAGCGCCCTGATTCATGCCTAGATTAAAACCTTCTGGCTTTGAAACTTTTCGGATTGTTGTCATCGCATGAGCAGTTAATGCGCTAATTTCATTGCGCTCTATTTCTGTTAAGTCAGTTAGATCCGGAACGTGGCGATAGGCACAAATCAAAAGATGTCCTGGGTTGTATGGATAAAGATTCATGACAACGTAAGCGGTAGAGCCCCGGTGAACGATCAGACCTTCCTCATCAGTCAAAGAAGGTATTCTGCAAAAAGGGCAACCGACATCGTTGCCCTCTAAGGGACGGTTCTCGCCCCGTAAATAATCTAATCGGTGTGGGGCCCATAATCGTTGCCAACGATCCGGCATGCCGGCCCCATCAATTGAATTACTCATGGATTAAACCTGGGTTCGTTCCTGCACTACCTTTTTGATTTCCGCAATAGCCTCTTTGATAGGAATGCCATTTTTCTGTTCACCGTTGCGATAGCGGAACGAGACAGCGCCAGCTTGTTGGTCTTCCTCGCCAGCAATAACCATAAATGGAATCTTTTGCATTTGAGCATTCCGGACTTTCTTCTGCATGCGATCATCTGAGGAATCCAGCTCAGCACGGATGCCAGCTTTGCGCAATTGCTGAATTACATCTCCTAAGTAGTCTGCGAAAGTATCTGCCACGGGAATACCTATGGCTTGAACAGGTGCAAGCCATGGTGGAAACGCACCGCTGTAGTGCTCAGTTAAAACTCCAAAGAATCGTTCGATTGATCCAAACAAGGCACGGTGAATCATGACTGGGCGTTGTCGCGTTCCATCTGTTGCTGAATATTCCAGTTCAAATCGTTGCGGTAATTGGAAATCAACTTGAATCGTTGACATCTGCCATGTTCGACCGATTGCATCTTTTGCTTGTACTGAAATCTTTGGCCCGTAAAAAGCTGCACCACCTTCGTCCAATACCAATTCAAGATTTTGAGCAGTTGCAGCTTTGCGCAGCGCCTCAGTTGCTTCGGCCCAATCTGAATCTTCTCCAACGAACTTTTCTGGGTTTTTGGTTGATAGCTCTAGATAAAAATCATTCAAGCCGTAATCGCGCAACAGATTGAGAACGAAGGTGAGCAATGAATCTAATTCGCCCACCATTTGCTCTTTCGTGCAATAAATATGGGCATCATCCTGGGTGAATCCTCGAGCACGTGTGATGCCATGTAAGACACCCGACTTTTCATAACGATAGACAGTTCCAAACTCAAAAAGACGCAATGGAAGTTCGCGATATGAGCGGCCACGAGATCTGTAGATCAGATTGTGGAATGGGCAGTTCATGGGCTTCATGTAGTACTGCTGGCCAGCACGCTTAACGGTGCCATCTGCGTTGTACTCTTCATCCAAAATCATTGGTGGATACATGCCATCGGCATACCACTGCAAATGACCCGAAGTTTCAAACAAAGCTGCCTTTGTTAAATGAGGAGAATAGACAAACTCATACCCTTCTTCTTCATGGCGAATACGTGAGTAATCCTCCATTGCACGTCTAACGATTCCACCCTTTGGATGAAACACCGCCAGACCTGACCCAATTTCCTCAGGAAAAGAGAAAAGGTCTAACTCTGTGCCTAGTCGACGGTGATCGCGCTTTTCGGCCTCTGCTAGCAGTTCAAGATATGCATTGAGTTCGTCTTGCGATGGCCACGCAGTGCCATAAATACGCTGCAGCATGGGATTCTTTTCGGATCCTCGCCAATACGCGGCGGCTGTTCTCATTAACTTAAATGCTGGAATGTGTTTAGTCGATGGCAGATGAGGGCCCCGACATAAGTCACTCCACACAGGATTTCCATCACGACCTAAATTGTCATAAATAGTTAATTCAGATCCACCAACCTCTACAGATGCTTCTTCTCCTGCAGGACCTTTAATGGAAATCAATTCACATTTGTATGGTTCGTGCGCCAACTCCTTAAGTGCCTCTGCCTCAGTAGTAGCGCGTCGCTTGAAGCGTTGGCCATCTTTAATGATTTTGCGCATTGCACTTTCAATTTTTGGTAGGTCATCAGGACTAAATGTGTTCTCCGGGTCAAAGTCATAATAGAAACCATCTTTGATTGGAGGGCCAATACCCAATCGTGTATTTGCATAAACCTCTTGTACCGCTTGAGCCATCACATGAGCTGTGGAGTGTCGTAAAACAGATAATCCATCTGGGGAGGAAATCGAAATACCCTCAACTACGTCACCATCAACTAGATCAGTCCACAAGTCTTTAAGTTGGCCATTGACTTTGCAAACAACAATTTCTTTCTTGTCGGCGTAGATGTTAGTAGGACGCTGATCAGATTCTACCTGCGCCTTTTCGCCATCAACCGTGATTGTTATCTGGGACATGTGCTTAGCCTACCGAAGTCCTTAGCGCCATCGCATGTATTTCATCCCTGAATTCTGGTGATTGGGACAATTGGCGAGCATCTATCGCACTAATTGACTGAGCTATACGCAAACTGCTGAGTAAAAATCCAGATTCAATCTTCTCTAATTCAGAGACATCAATAGATCGCACCGTCACATCACAATTCTCGATAACCAACGCACGCATTATGCCGGGTAGCACGCCATCAGACAGAGGTGGCGTTACCCAAGATCCTGAAATCTTGAAAAGGACATTACTAACCGAGCCTTCGCAAATCTTGCCATCGGAGTTGATGACCAACGCTTCATCAAAACCTCGGACGCGTGCTTGTTCAAGAATTTCAAGACGATGGTTGTATGGATAACTTTTGATGGGAACACCATCAATGACTAGGACATGAGGGTGTTGACCAATCTTTGCCGGTGAGGTTATTTCTGCATATGGCAGATGGACTGCCGCCCAGTTGCCATTGGCATCAAAAGAAACCCGCAAAAGACCTGTGGCTTGAATTTCGGTTTCCAATAGCGCTTCTATCGAATCTCGAACCAATTCTTCACTTGGCAATGCCATCTCTTGCCTAAGTGCACTGTTGACCGCTCTTCGCATGTGGCGTGATAGTGCCCAGGGTTTCCCATTAACTGTTTTGATCGTTTCAAAAATTCCAGCACCGGCTAACCAACCAAGAGGAGAGCACTGTGATTGTTCTAGTGGCACAAGAGAGCCATTCATAATTACTCTCACAATAAATCTCCCCCAGCAATACTGATCAATCTCCTAGCCTTTAATTGAGTTTCTTCCCACTCAGAATGAGCATCGCTGCTCCACGTGATTCCAGCTCCTGTTCCAAAATTGATCTGTGAATCTTTCCAAAAGGTTCGAATTGCAACTGCAAGGCGGGCTTGCTCACCTTGCACCCAACCTAGCGCGCCGCAATATGGTCCTCTCGCAATTTCATTTTCGGCAATTACCTGCGTTGCCGATGACTTCGGTGCACCGCTAACTGATCCTGGTGGTGAGAGAGCTGAAAATATCTGACTCCAAGAAACATCATCTAATAACTCTCCTTGAACATCTGAGACAAGATGCTGCAGACCTGGATGTTCTTCACTTGAGAGAAGTCGAGGCACTTGGATACTCCCGCTCTTACAAATTCGACCTAAATCATTTCTCATCAAATCAACGATCATCACATTTTCTGCTTGATCTTTAACACCAAATTGTTGAGAGTTGGAGGGCTGAGTTCCTTTTATTGGTGAAGTTTTCACCGTTGAACCACTTCGGCTGAGGAATAGCTCAGGTGATGCTGATGCAATCATCACGCCAGGAATTTCAAAGTAACTTGCCCAGGGAGCTGGATTGTTTTTCAAAATCTCAGAAAAAAGACCACGAAGGGATTGACCATCATCAGGATGACTCAAACGTCTACAGGCATTGACTTGATAGACCCAACCCTGTGCGATTGCGCTACGAATTCTTTCTACATAACCAACGTAATGGTCACTATCTAATGAAGAACTCCAATGTCCCTGTAGTCGACTCCACCTAGATTCCGGAAATGGGGAATCAATAACTGTTGCAAACCGTGCGGCTGTAAATTCATTTTCAAAAGTTGTTGAAACCGCCCAAAACCCACCATCGCTCAAACACTCTGGATCATGTGAAACTTCGATGAGGTCGGTGGCCAGCCTGCCGCCCATCCAAAACAATGATGAATTTTCCCCATATGGCACGGGCTAACGCTAACCAATCAACCCCGCTTTGGCGCTTACGGCTCTCCTGCGATAGATTTGCCCTCCTCGCGGACGTAGCGCAGTTGGTAGCGCGGAACCTTGCCAAGGTTCAGGTCGCCGGTTCGAACCCGGTCGTCCGCTCTGATAATCGCCGTTTGGATAAAACTCTCTAGGGAATGAAATCTAACGGCGATATTTATATGGTCGGGTGGCCGAGAGGCGAGGCAAGGGACTGCAAATCCCTCTACACGGGTTCAAATCCCGTCCCGACCTCCATTATTAGTGGAAGAGTTCGCTCTAGACCTAACGGAGGAAGTCAGAACATGTCAGCAGATGATTCAACTAGACCTTGGGGTCGGTATGAAGTTTTGCAAGAGAGTGATTTTCATAAAGTTAAATGCATCTACGTAACTCCAGGTACTCGTCTTTCCTATCAGCGTCATCAAAAGCGTCGGGAACATTGGTTCATCGTCTCTGGTATTGCAACTGTCGTCATCGAGGGTGAAACCTTTGAGAAGCTGCCTGGTGAAACAGTGAGTGTCGAGGCAGGTCAATTACATCGAATCGGCAACAGAGGCAGCGAAGAATTGGTCTTTGTAGAAATCCAAACCGGTACATATTTTGGTGAAGATGATATTGAGCGAATTGAGGATGATTACGCCCGATAAAGCACTGTTGTATAGTTCAACCCAGCAAGGATCGTTGGCTCAGCGGTAGAGCACCACATTGACATTGTGGGGGTCACTGGTTCGATCCCAGTACGGTCCACTTTCATAAGAGATGCCTCACATTCGGGACATATAACCCCTCAATTCGCAATGCCTACTCGCGAGTTCGACTGATTGATCTTTACAGTTCACGCATGGTTCAAGAGATTAGATACCCAACGATAATTCAAGGTGGCATGGGTATAGCCGTCTCTTCATGGCAATTAGCCAAACAAGTTGCAATCGCTGGTGAACTTGGAGTTATTTCAGGAACTGCCATTGATTCAGTTGTAGCACGTCGTTTACAAGATGGTGATGCCTCCGGAGATATTCGTAGAGCTATGTCACATTTTCCTAACCAGAAAACTATTGCAGAAATCATGGACCGCTTCTTCATCGAAGGCGGCCGTGCGCCAGATAAGCCATATTTAGATGTTCCAAAATTGAGCATCAAGGGAAATCTCTTTTCAAATAATCTTCTGGCTGTTTCAAGTTTTGTGGAAGTTTGGCTTGCCAAAGAGGGCCATCAAGGTCTTATAGGAATGAATATTCTGGAAAAGATTCAGTTAGCCATTCCGGCCCAGCTATACGGTGCGATGTTGGCCGAGGCTGATTACATTTTGATCGGTGCTGGCATCCCGGCTCAAATTCCACATTTACTCAATGAGATATCTGTTGGCAATAAGGTGGCCATGAAAGTTGAAGTTGCCGATACAAAAGATAAGCATTACCTGCACTTTGATCCACGCACACTTGGGATCGACAACTTCCCGGTCAAGCGCCCACAATTTTTGGCAATCGTTTCATCTCATGCGTTAGTTGCATACTTAAATAAAGATGTAGAGACCAAGCCGGATGGTTTTGTAATTGAATACCACGTGGCCGGAGGACATAACGCTCCCCCTCGGGCAAAGAATGCAATTGATGAGAACGGTGAAGCAATCTACAACGATCAAGATATCCCCAATCTTGAAAAGATCCTGGCATCTGGTTCTCCATTTTGGTTAGCAGGAGGCTTTGCAACACCCGCAAAGTTAGTTGAAGCTATTTCCTACGGTGCTAAAGGGGTCCAAGTAGGTTCTGTTTTTGCTCTATCTAATGAATCTGGATTTACAGATGAGAATAGATCCACCGTTCTTAACTCTCTTGGCGATCCCAATATGCGAGTTCTAACTGATGCGAGTGCATCGCCTACTGGTTTCCCCTTTAAGGTGATTCAGAATAATCAAACCCTCTCAAATGACAATCTCTATAAAGAGAGAATGCGAATTTGCGATCTAGGGTATTTGCGCACCATGTATCAACGTGAAAAGGGCGGCATTGGATATCGCTGCCCTGCTGAGCCTCTCGACAATTATGAATTCAAAAACGGAGAAGTAGAGCAAGCTCAAGGTTCAAAATGTTTATGCAATGCACTCATGGCAGATATTGGATTAGGTCAACGCAGACCTGATGGACGAACTGAGATTTCACTATTAACTTTTGGCTCTGATCTTGAAGGACCTCGCGCAATGCGTGCGAAGTACCCAAATGGTTGGAATGCAGTCGAGGCAATCAATTTCCTGAAGGAACTAATCCCCCACTAAAGCATCTATGAAACAATTACTTCTAAACATTCCAGCTTTTGCTGGAGCGACACTTCTATTAGTTATGGTTCCAGGCCAAGGTGTTGCCATGGTTCTCAAGCAATCGATCATGGGTGGGAGCAAGGCGGCTCTACTATCGGCCGCTGGTAATTGTGCCGGAATTTTTATCTGGTCAATTTCAAGTGCAATTGGGTTATCAGCCATATTCACGCGATCAGAAATTGCTTACTCACTCCTTAAATGGACTGGCGTAGTTTTCTTAGTTCTAGTCTCCTTGCAAACAGCTTTCACGCTGAGAAAAGAGTTTGGAAACTTTGATCTCAATGGCAAAAAGCAGGGCAGTAACTTGGCATCCTTTCGATTGGGCTTGATTACTAACCTGACAAATGTGAAGGCCGCGGTATATGCGGTCGCATTTCTGCCCGCTTTCGTCCCACGTGATTTCTCCTTGGCGTGGGGCATATTTATATTTGGATTTATATGGGTAATCGTTTCAATCTCTTGGAATCTATTGTTGATATGGACCGTCAAGAAATCTTCGGCATATATTCAAAAACCTACTGTGCGTCGCACGCTCACGGCTATCTCTGCTCTTGGAATTATGGGACTTGCCCTAGGGCTTGCCTTCTCGGGGCGATAATCCTTCAATAAAAACAAGGCTGTTTTGGAAAATTGCCTCTTGGTCATAATCCAAAGTTGCGACATGGTAACTATTCATTAGTTCGATGCGGGTTTTGTTCTGTGAACTTATCTCAGAGAGAATAATTTCAGTATTGCCGACCGGCAAAGTGTGGTCTTCCACAGAATGAAACAATTGAACCGGAACAGTCACTTTACTTAAGTTGCGCCTCGTAACGCGCAACATTTTAAGCAACTGATAAACACCACGTGATGGAAGATGGTCGTAACCCCATTCAGTTATCCCTGGGCGCTTAATGTCATCGCCAACACTGGTGCGCAACTTACGAAGCCGAGACAAAAAGTAGGCTAACTCAACAGGAACACCCTTGACGTAAATCATGGGATTTACCAAAATAAGGCCAGCTAATGCATCATTATTTGATTCAGCAACATTAAGGACAGTTGCACCGCCCATTGAAAGTCCCACTAAAAATATTGTGTCGCAAGTTTTTTGAAGTTCCCTTAGCTCGACGGTAACTTTGGCAGGCCACTCTTGCCACTTTATCTCGTTGAGGTGTTCAACCTTCGTTCCATGCCCAGGTAATAGTGGTACGCGGACTGTGTAGCCCTTGGAGTGGAGAAACTCTCCCCATGGTCGCATTGATGGGGGCGATCCCGTAAAGCCATGCACTAGAAGAACGCCAATACGTGCATTCTTTCCGGATCCAATTGCAGACCAATCCTGCATCCAACCGTGTGGTGCTCCCTCAACTGCCATATGTAAATACTATGACCACACTGTTGTCAGTTCAATGACATACGATCGTCCTTATGGCAAACATTGGTGAAACTCTCCTTTCGGATACAACTTTTGCTGTCATTGACCTAGAAACATCTGGTGGCTCTCCAAATTCTGGAGCCGGGATCACAGAAATAGGTGTAGTAAAAGTTCGCGGTGGGGTTGTACTAGATACCTTTCAAAGTTTCGTTGATCCAGGTCATTCACTTCCAGCGTTTATTACACAGTTAACCGGTATTACTGATGAAATGTTGTTATCGGCCCCCTTTATTGATGAAGTGCTTCCAACTCTTTGTGAGTTCTTAGGATCGCCTAACGAAACAGTATTAGTGGCTCACAATTCTCCTTTTGATATGAGTTTTCTAAAAGCTGCTGCGCTGATCCATAAATTCCCCTGGCCTAGTTACTTAACAGTTGATACCGCTCGACTAGCACGAGCAGTCCTTGATTCAGATGAAGTCGTCAATTGTAAACTTGGAACATTGGCAATCTTTTTCAATGCAAACACTTCGCCCAATCACAGAGCACTAGATGACGCCCTGGCAACCGTTGATGTGCTGCACGGAATTATTGAACGTTTGGCCGGTCATCAGGTGTGGACCTTTGAGGAAATGAGAAGCTTTCCCTCACGAAAGAGGCGAGTTAAGCGCCCAATTTCTGAGTGAGACTGGCCCACTGTGCGACTAAACGAGTTGAAGCACCCGAATCAATTGCATCAGTGGCACGTGAAACTCCGAGCGCCATCCGCTCGTGAAGATTCAGATCGAATCTAGCGTCATAGGCCGCAATGGCAGCTGCTGCATTTAAGACAACAGCATCACGAGGCGCACCTTTTTCACCAGCAAAGATTGCCGTTGTGATTCGTGCATTTTCTGTTGAATCTCCCCCTACAAGTGCTGAAATTGGGGCTCGTTGAATATTAAAATCTTGTGGGTCAATCAGATCACTTGAAATCTCACCTTTGCCGATTGTTAAGACTGAAGTTGTTGTGGCCAAGGTGATCTCATCTAGCCCATCATCGCCTCTAAATACAAAACCATCGACTCCGCGATTGGCCAATACCTGAGCCATTACTAAGTGCATCCGCTCATTTGCAACACCAATGGCGGCGGCCTGTGGTTTGGCGGGGTTAGCCATTGGACCCAAAATGTTAAAAACTGTTGGCACTCCTAACTCTTTTCGTGCCGGCGCTGCATGGCGCATAGCAGGATGAAAGACAGGTGCAAAGCAAAAGCCAATACCTATCTCTCTGAAAGTTCTTTCCACGCCGCTACCATCCAAATTGATGTTAATACCTAACGCCTCTAGTAAATCCGCTGATCCCGACTTGGATGAAGCAGCCCGGTTTCCATGCTTGACAACTTTCACACCTGCGGCTGCCGCGATGATTGCAGCGGTAGTTGAGATGTTAATTGTGTGGGCTCCATCACCGCCTGTGCCAACGGTGTCAACGGCTCTTTCGCTAATGGAGATAGGCGCACAGTGTTGATACATCTGGGCCACTAGTGCGCCAACTTCTTCAGAAGTCTCCCCTTTTTCTTTGAGAGCGAGCAAGAACTGCTTTGTAATCTCCTTATCAGCCTTGCCCGTGAGAATTTCATTCATGCACCATTGGACATCATCGGACTCAAGATCTAATCCAGCATTCAAACGCGAGATATGTAAATCCCAGCGCGATTGCATCATGGAATTATTTAAGCAGAAACGAGAGTGGTGCCGCGAAGTAATTGCGCTGCTGTTTTGGCAAGGGTAAATGGGTCGATCGGGTGAACGACTGAAGCCTCGGCCATTGACCAGGCCGCAAGCCATGCATCTTCTTTTCGGCCTGTTATGACCAATACGGGTGGGCAGTTAAAAACTTCATCCTTTAACTGACGAGCAATCCCCATGCCACCTTCTTGTGCGGCTTCTCCATCAAGAATAAACAAGTCGGCGCGTGATCGACCGCCAATACCTTTACTGTCAATGTAGGCGCGAAGGGCTGCGCCAGTGGCAAACTCGTGAATTTCATGTTCAGGAAGATCCACAGCGACCCGGCGACCTAGAGCTGAAGCGATAGATGCACGAACAGATGAATCATCTGAGTACACAATGATCTGCTTCTTAATCTCGTCCATGGGGAAAGTCTATTCTTGATTTCGTTTAATACCTGCATCTTTAATCCCTAGGGCCAGCACTTTTATAGTGACCCGTTTCACCTCCTATATGCTCAAAACCGACACCCTGAGGCCATCTGTGGAGGACGCCGAGCCCAATTTCGGGAATAATCTCCCCTATGTCAAGCGCCGTAGCACACCAGAAAATCACACGGCCCAACGCAGTAGCTGTTGGAACAATCGTGTGGTTGTCCAGTGAGCTCATGTTCTTTGCGGCCCTGTTTGCTATGTACTTCACTACCCGCGCAGTTCAAGGTCCAGAAATTTGGGCCGAGTCAACAGAGCTGTTGAACATTCCATTTGCCGCAGTCAACACAACAATTCTTGTTCTCTCTTCTGTTACATGTCAGTTCGGTGTTTTTGCTGCTGAGCGTTTTCAAAATCATCGCACTGGAAATATATTTCAAGTAAATAGATGGGGAATGAGAGAATGGTTTGCCGCAACATTCTTGATGGGCGCGGTTTTCGTTTCCGGTCAAATTTACGAATATGCCATGTTGGTCTCTGAAGGTAAAACTCTTTCATCAGATGCCTACGGCTCTGTCTTCTACATTACTACCGGTTTCCACGGTCTACATGTGACCGGCGGACTGATTGCATTTTTGATTGTGATGGTGCGCGTTGCAAAAGCACGTCGCTTTACGCATCAGCAGGCAACTACAGCAATTGTTGTCTCTTATTATTGGCACTTCGTCGACGTGGTATGGATCGCGCTTTTCTCAGCGATCTATCTGATTAAGTAGTAAGGGAAGAAATTGAAGCGCATATCTCGCTACCGCCGACACAAAGCAGTTGGACCTTTCCTTCTAGTGTTCGCGCTTTTGGCCATCGGAACAACTTTCAATATGGCTAGTGCAGTAACTGCAACGGAACCAACAGTGGCCGACCGCTCGGTTTTGATTGAAGAAGGTCGACAAATTTTCTTGAAGGGTTGCTCTTCTTGCCATGGATTAAATGCTGAAGGCGCACTAATCGCGCCTTCACTTATTGGTGTTGGCGCAGCTTCGGTTGATTTCCAAGTGGGAACCGGTCGCATGCCTATGGCTGACATGAGTACGCAGGCGATGCGAAAGGCACCTATCTACGATGCAGAAGAAACTGCTGCCTTGGCTGCATATGTGGCATCACTAGCCCCTGGTCCAGAAATTCCTGCTGAGTCATCACTTAACTATGAACGAGATGGCAACACGGCAGAAGGTGGCGAATTGTTTAGAAACAACTGCGCCATGTGCCATAACTTCGCAGGTCAAGGTGGTGCGTTAACTCAGGGAAAATATGCTCCAACTCTGATGGGTGTTGAGCCAAAGCATATTTACGAAGCTATGGTCACAGGACCACAATCAATGCCAGTGTTTAGCGATAAGACTCTTACACCTGCAGAGAAGCTATCAATTATTAAGTGGATCAAATCAGCAGAGCAAGAACCAAATCTAGGTGGAGCATCACTTGGACGTGTAGGTCCTGTGACTGAAGGTTTATTAGGTTGGGTACTAGGACTCGGAATGCTTATTGGTGTTGCTGTCTGGCTAGCGATGAAGGCGAAATAAATATTATGTCTAATGAAATCGAAGCCATAAAAGATCCAGGACTACCTGCCCACGTTCACCGTAAAGCAGATACAGATCCTGTTGCTGCAAAGCGAGCCGAACGTCAGGTAGCAATTTTGTTTGGAATCTCTGCACTTGGAACAATTCTGTTAATTGTTTCCTACCTTTTCATCCCAGATGATGTGTTCGTGTTCATCCCAGTTATGGGCGATCAAAATGCACATCAACTAGGCCTCGGACTAGGAATGGCAATTTCACTCTTCTTCATCGGGATGGGTGCTATTCACTGGGCAAAGACTTTGATGCCAGATACCGAAGTTGTTGCACAGCGTCACGAGTTTCGTTCACCCGATAAAGATCGAAAAGAGTTTGTAGAAGCAGTTAAATCTGGTGTGGATGCCTCGGGTCTAGGTCGTCGTTCTTTGATTAAGAGATCTCTTGGCGCAGCACTTGGCCTATCTGCATTATCTCCCCTGCTACTTCTTCGTGATTTGGGTCCATTGCCAGGCAATGAACTCGAGAAGACAACCTGGAAATCTGGCACTTATTTGGTAACTGATCCGGGTAATCGTCGCATCAAGGCTTCTGATCTTGAAGTCGGTGCAGTTGCACAGGTTCTGCCAGAGATAGCAGATCCTGAGCATCGCAAGCTCAGTGACATCGCAAAAGATGCGGTCCTGCTCATTCGCCTTCGCCCACAAGAGTTCAATCTTGAACCAGATAGATTGGCAATGACGCATGAAGGCATCATCGCTTTCTCCAAGATTTGCTCACATATGGGTTGTGCTGTGGCTCTTTACGAGCAGCAGACAAAACACTTGCTGTGTCCATGTCATCAATCAACATTTGATGTAACTCGAGCTGCAAAGGTTATTTTCGGGCCTTCTGCGCGCCCACTGCCTCAGTTAGATATCACCGTCGATAGCGAAGGTTATTTATTTGCTCGTAAACCATTCTCCGAACCAGTCGGACCTAGTTTCTGGGAGCGTGACTCACAATGACAGTTGAAAATCGTTTGGGCAGCGTTGCCAATTATGTAGACGAGCGCACAGGCGCTGCGGCATGGATGAAGAAAAACCTCCAAAAAGTATTCCCGGATCACTGGTCCTTCCTTCTCGGGGAAGTTGCGCTGTACTCATTTGTCATCTTGTTGTTATCTGGCACATTTCTTACTTTTTGGTTTGACCCATCTCAACGTGAAGTTATCTATGAGGGTAGCTATGAACCACTAGAAGGATTGAAGATGTCGGCGGCTTACGCCTCAACACTTCACATTTCTTTTGAGGTTCGTGGTGGTCTCTTGATGCGCCAAATTCACCACTGGGCGGCTCTTATTTTTATGTCAGCAATTGTTGCTCACTTGCTACGAGTCTTCTTCACCGGCGCATTCCGCAAGCCACGTGAAGGAAACTGGATCATTGGAATTGGCCTTTTGACTCTGGGAATTGTTGAAGGATTCCTTGGATACTCACTGCCAGATGATCTTTTGTCAGGAACTGGAATTCGTATTGCAGAGGCGATCATTCAAGCCATTCCTGTAGTGGGTTCCTATCTTGCTTACTTTGCCTTTGGTGGTGCATTCCCCGGTGAAGCCTTCATCCCACGTATTTACACAGTGCACGTGCTGCTCTTACCTGGTGCCTTCTTGGCGCTAATTACCGCTCACTTAATGATGGTCTGGTACCAAAAGCACACTCAGTTCCCGGGTCCAGGACGTACAGAAAAGAACGTTGTCGGATATCCACTGATGCCTACCTACATGGCTAAAGCTGGCGGATTCTTCTTCATCGTCTTCGGTGTCACAGCATTTCTTGCCGCAGTTGCATCGATCAACCCAATCTGGCTTTATGGTCCTTATACGCCAGGACAAATTTCGGCTGGTTCGCAACCTGACTGGTACATGGGCTGGCTTGATGGCTTAGTTCGCATGGCTCCCCCAATTGAAACTTACATTTTTGGTAACACAATTTCTTGGAACATTTTGATTCCAGGATTGATAGTTCCTGGAATCTTATTTACAGGTATGGCGCTCTATCCATTTATTGAAAGCTGGATAACTGGAGATAAGCGAGAACACCACCTACTTGATCGTCCGCGTAATGCACCAAATCGCACAGCACTTGGTGTTATGTCACTAACATTTATTTTAGTTACTTTGATTAATGGTGGTAATGACATCATTGCAACGCACTTTGATCTTTCGATTAATCAAATTATGTGGGGCACTCGCTTTGGAGTCTTTATCCTGCCTCCGATTGCATTCGTGGTGACTAAACGTCTTTGCTTGTCATTGCAGCGAGCTGATCGTGAGCTGGTCCTTCATGGACGTGAAACTGGAACTCTTCTTCGTTTGCCTCATGGTGAGTTCGTGGAAGTTCATGAGCCAATCTCTCCTGAAAAGGCCTACCTACTCACATCACATGAGCAGGCACCACCTCTTGAATTACCGGCAGTTGATGGCCGCGGAGTCAAGCGCGCGGGTGCATTAAGAAACAAGTTGCGCTCCCGTATGAGCATTGCAAATGCTGAGCAGGTAACGAAAGCTTCAGCTGATGATCTCAAGGAAATCGAGCATCACTAGAGGGAATTAAAACCCTCACACAATGCTTTTAGTTTCACAAGCGACTTACTCATCCATTTAGGGTTATGAGCTATTCCCCCGGTCAAATTGAGCCAATGCTTTGCAAAAAATGGGATTTCGCTGGCATCAAATGATTCAGTGACTTGGGTAGTGCCATTACCTAACTCAACTAACTCGTACTGCCATCTCCATTTCATTAAATGGCACCAGGCGATCTGCTTATCCTCTTCAAAAACCACGACAGTATTTTTGATGCGATATGGAATCTTTATCTTCATGGCCATTGAAAACTGAGCACCTAAGAACAACCGCTTAGGACCCGACACCGAATTCTTAATAGTCTCTGAACCATCAAATAATTGATGCGAGGATGGGTTTGCCAATACATCAAAAATCATCTTTGCTGGGGCAGCAATGACGATGCGGGCAGCAGTTTTCTTTGGATGATCGGTGGCAAGAATTTCTGCCCGTTCTTTACTCATTAGTGAGAAGTGTAGCTTAACGGCTTTTCATATTCGGTCACCATGCCGATTATGGAAATCATTAAAGCACCAAGGCCAATAAGTACAAGCCACCACCCGATGAGCAAACCCAGACCGAGCGTGCAGGCACTGAGGGCTACTGGCAATGGCCACCATGAGTGAGGGCTATAGAAACCTAATTCACCAGCTCCATCTGAAATCTCGGCCTCGAGGTTATCTTCAGGAAGTTCGACGCCAATTCTCTTTTGTGTAAACCAAACATAAAAGCCGACCATCCCGGCCAAGCAAGCCGAAAGAAGCAAACCACTAATTCCTAATGGTTCTCCGCCGATCATTACGTAAACAACAGTGACAATGGCATAGAAAACCGCAAGGCCGCCAAATAACTTCCATGATGCCTTCATCTTTTAATGCTTCCCCTCAATTTTCACATGTGGGTGATGCAAATCAAAAGCTGGTCGCTCACTTGAAATACGAGGCATCGATAAGAAATTGTGTCGAGGTGGTGGGCAAGAGGTCGCCCATTCAAGTGAACTTCCATAACCCCAAGGATCATCAACTCCCACAAGAGGTGCCTTGCGAGTAATCCAGATATTGATTGCAAAAGGAATCATTGAAAGAGCTAGCAGGAATGAACCGATTGTTGAGACTGTGTTCATAAATGTAAAACCATCACCTGGCAAATAATCAGCATAACGACGTGGGAAGCCCTTAATACCTAGCCAGTGTTGAATCAAGAAAGTTAGATGGAAACCAACAAACAAAGTCCAGAAGTGGATCTTTCCCAGGCGCTCATTGAGCATGCGCCCTGTCATCTTTGGCCACCAGAAATAGAAACCTGCAAACATTGAAAACACTACAGTTCCAAATAGCACGTAGTGGAAGTGCGCAACAACAAAGTAGCTAGCAGAGACTGCAAAATCCAGAGGTGGGGAGGCAAGAATAATTCCTGTAAGACCACCGAATAGGAAAGTCACAAGGAAGCCCATCACCCACAGCATTGGGGTTTCAAAGGTCACATGTCCTCTCCACATAGTTCCAATCCAGTTGAAGAATTTCACTCCCGTGGGAACACCAATAAGAAAAGTCATGAAGGAGAAAAATGGTAGTAACACTTGGCCGCTTGCAAACATGTGGTGTGCCCACACAGATACAGATAGAGCAGCAATTGCAATAGTTGCCGCAATTAACCCTAAGTATCCAAAGATTGGTTTGCGACTAAAGACCGGCAAAATTTCTGTAACGATTCCGAAGAATGGGAGCGCAAGAATGTAAACCTCAGGATGACCGAAGAACCAAAAGAGGTGTTGCCACAGCATTGCACCACCATTGGCCGGATCAAACAAATGCGAACCATAGAGTCGGTCTGACTCTAAGCCTAAGAAGGCTGCAGCTAGAGGAGGGAATGCGAGTAAAACTAGAATCGAAGTAAGTAGAACGTTCCACGAGAAAATAGACATACGGAACATCGTCATTCCAGGTGCGCGCATTGTGAAAATTGTAGTAATGAAGTTAACACCACCAAGAATTGTTCCCACACCGCTGATGGCTAAACCAATCAACCACAAATCCCCACCAATACCTGGTGAGTATTCAGAGTTAGACAGTGGTGCATAGGCCGTCCAACCAAATGATGCCGCGCCTCCTGGCGATAAGAACCCTGCAAAGGTCATTAATCCACCAAATAAGAAAAGCCAATAAGAAAACATGTTCAAGCGAGGGAATGCAACATCTGCTGCGCCGATCTGCAAAGGCATGATGACGTTTGCAAAGCCCACAAATAATGGGGTTGCAAACATCAACAACATAATCGTTCCATGCATCGTGAAAATCTGGTTGTACTGCTCGTTACTCAAGAACTGCATTCCTGGACGGGCTAACTCAGCTCGAAGAACAAGAGCCAGAATTCCACCGATTAAAAACCAGGCAAATGAGGTCATCAAATACATGTAACCAATCGTCTTGTGGTCAGTTGATGTAATCCACTTTACGAAAGACTTTCCCTTTGGAGTGGGCATAGTTCCATTGGCAGTGACCGTTGGACGCTGTGCATAGGTTGTCATGCTTGCCCTCCCTTAATTGTTTCTAAATAAGCATCGTATTGTTCAGGTGTAACTACCTTTACGGTAAACAACATTTGAGAATGGTTACGTCCACATAAAATATTGCAACGCCCAGGGAACTCGCCCAACTTCTTAGCGGTAAATTCGAGCTCGTTAGTAACTCCAGGAAGATTTTGCATCTGAATCATGAAGGCTGGAATCCAGAATCCGTGGACGACATCATTGGATGTAATCGTGTAACGCACACGCTCGCCTAGCGGAACTACAAGAGTTGGTGGCTGTGTAGGTGTTCCAGTGACGACCGCATTAGGGCCTGCTTCTGGATATCCGAATTGCCACGACCACTGAAATCCCTCAACTGTGATTTCATGAGCATAGGTGTCTGTCTTTTCCGTGATTATGTTTTGTCTTTCAATGGTGTAAAAGAAAAGAACTGCCACGATGATGAAGGGAATGATTGTGTATGCAATCTCCACCGGAACGTTGTACTGAGTTTGCTTTGGAAACTCTGGGCCATCTTTTTTGCCACGATGAAAAACCGCGGGCCATAAAATCAAAATTAAAGTGAAAACTCCAACAACACCTGCTGCGATCCATGCACCTTGCCACAATGAAAGCGAGGCATCGTTGACACTTGATACGCCTTCAGGGAATCCCCAATCCGTAGTACTAGAGCAGCTTGTTAGGAGAAAAACAGGAAGAACAAGGAGCAGTGCTCGTAAGCGGGAAAGCGATGTGCGAGGCATGGAGGTAAGGATAGTTTGAATTCCTGCCCAGCGTGGCACGAGCGCATTCACCACGAGTGGTGGCGCTCCTCACATCTATTTCAGATGTGCTGCAATTTCATCTGCTGCGCCTTGGCCGTAAGCCTCGGCAAACCGAGCAACAAACTCTTGGTGTGTGAAGCGGTACTCCTGAGTTCCTAAAGTTTCAATGACATAGGTCGCAATCAGTGCTCCTAACTGCGCGCATCGCTCATGAGAAAGCTCCCAGGCCAGGCCGGCAATAAAGCCTGACCTAAATGAGTCTCCGACACCAGTTGGATCTGTCTTGGAGTTCTCCTTCGGACAGCCAACTTGCACTAACTCCCCGGCTGCACTTTCTACCTTTGCCCCGTTTGACCCTAGTGTCACTACGCGATATTTAACACGTTCCAATATTTCACGATCTGTCCACCCCGTCTTTTGCATCGCCAAAGCAAGTTCATATTCATTGAGAAACAGGTATGCAGCGCCATCAATCAACAGCTTTATTTCCTCACCAGACATGCGCGCCATTTGCTGGGAAGGGTCTGCAGCAAATGCAATCCCCTGCTGGCGGCAGACCTCAGAGTGGCGCAACATTGCCTCTGGGTCATCAGGTGAAATCACCAACATGTCTAAGCGACCAGTTTTTTGCATTATCGGAGCTAGTTCAATGTTGCGCGCCTCAGACATAGCACCTGGAAAAAAGGATGCAATTTGATTGAGTTCTTGATCTGTCGTAACAATAAAATGTGCGGTATGTAAAGTCGTCGACACTAACGCATGAGAAGTATCAACTCCGTGACGTGAAAGCCAAGCGTCATAATCAGCCCAGTCTTTTCCAACCGCGGCGATAAGAATGGGGTTTAATCCAAGAACGCCCATACCAAAGGCAATATTGGCTGCACATCCACCACGTCGCACATCCAGGCTGTCTACAAGAAAGGAGAGTGAAACTTTTTCGAGGGAACCGGCAACGAGAGAATCAGTGAATTTTCCGGAAAAGGTCATTAAATGATCAAGGCCAACAGAACCCGCAACACCAATTTTCATGTGGGGATACTAATGCGAAAAGTACGGATACTTAGTTGAATGAATCGCCGCAGGCACAAGAACCCTGTGCTTGTGGATTATCAATAGTAAATCCTTGCTTTTCAATTGTGTCAACGAAATCAATAGTTGCACCTGACAAATACGGATCGCTCATCTTGTCTGTGATCACCTTAACCGCGCCAAATTCGCGCACGATGTCACCTTCCATATTGCGGTCATCAAAGTAGAGCTGATACTTAAGGCCTGAGCATCCACCTGGCTGCACAGCTACGCGAAGGTTGAGGTCATCTCGTCCTTCTTGAGCCAACAATGCCGACACCTTGGCGGCGGCTACATCTGTTAGTTGAATTCCAGTTGTTGTGGTTGCTTCAGTTGTCATTATTACTCTCCTTGATTGACTACTTGGCAAATCCTACTCCCCCAGACTCCGGCAAGCGAGTTTTAACGCAGGCCAACACGGGCTCTATAGTTATGCCATGAGTACACAAGAAGGAAAAGGTCGCCCAACCCCAAAGCGCAAAGAGGCTGAGTCAAAACGTAAAGTTTCTTCGCTCTCACCAGTTGTGACTAAAGACCAGAAACAAGCCGCAAAGGCACAAGCCCGTAAAGATCGACATGCCCAGCGAGATGCATACCTGCGCGGAGAAGACTCTGCCTTGCCATTGCGTGATCGTGGACCTGCACGCCGATTTGTTCGCAACTATGTAGATTCTCGTCGCTCTACAGGTGAGTATTTCCTTCCAGCGATTTTTGTCGTGCTCATATTGACGTACTTAACATCCTTTACTTCTGACAAAGATACAAGAAACTTGATTACAGCAGTATCAATCGCGATGATGTATGGAATGTTGTTCATCGCTGTTATTGATGGAATTCTGCTTACTCGCAAGTTACGCAAAGAGGTCGCAGCACAATTTCCAGGCACAGAGACAAAGGGCCTTGGAATGTATGCATGGCTTCGATCAACGCAAATGCGACGCCTACGTGCGCCTCATCCTCAAGTTAAGATAAGTAAAAAGAAAAACTAAGCTCGAGGATTCGGGCTGGCATTCTTCTTAGCATCGCGTTCTGGAAGATTGCCTAATGCTTTGTCAATTGCCTTCATGACATCTGCATCTAGTTTTACTCCAGAAGCTTTAACGTTTTCCTTGACCTGCTTTGGCTTTGTAGCACCCATGATTGCACTGGACACATTAGGATTTTGAAGAACCCATGCAATAGCAAGTTGTCCCATAGTCAATCCCAAGCCTTCAGCTATCGGTTTCAGGTTCTGAACTGCCTCGAGAACTTCTTCGCGCATCCAGCCCTTAATCATGTTTGCCCCGCTACCTTTATCGGTCGCGCGTGATCCGGCAGGTGCCTTCTTTCCTGGCAAATACTTACCAGTCAAAATTCCTTGCGCCATTGGTGACCAAACGATCTGGCCAATGCCCTCTTTCTGTGAAAGTGGGACCACTTCTGATTCAATCACTCGCCATAGCGCAGAGTACTGAGGCTGACTTGAAACAAAGCGGTTGTATCCACGAGCATCTTGAATTGCTAGAGCCGACTTAATTTGTGCTGCGTCCCATTCGGAAAATCCGATGTAGTGCACCTTTCCAGCGCGGATCAAATCATCGAATGCACTCAGCGACTCTTCTAGTGGTGTCTCAAAGTCAAAGCGGTGCATTTGATAAAGATCAATATGGTCTGTCTGTAGTCGCTTCAGGGATGCATTACATGATTCGATAATGTGTTTGCGAGAAAGACCACGATCATTCTTGCCGGTTCCTGTTGGCCAATACACCTTTGTGAACAACTCGTATGACTCACGCTTAATACCTTTGAGTGCTTTACCTAAAACAACTTCAGCTTTAGTCCCAGCATAAACATCTGCGGTATCAAAGGTAGTAATGCCTACCTCGAGTGCGGCTTTCACGCACTTGATCGCTGCATCTGATTCGATTTGATTTCCGTGAGTGATCCAGTTTCCGTAAGAGATTTCAGAAACGTACATTCCGGTACTGCCAAGGCGTCTGTATTCCATGTTGGCAAGCCTACGACGAGCGCGCCTAGTTGCCAACCCGAGATCTCTGTGGTTTGGTTCGCCTACAACTTAATAGCTCACTTGGTAGGGGAAGTTCGGTGAAAATCCGACGCTGACCCGCAACCGTGAATCTCAGAATGTATGTACTCATACAGAGATAAGTCGGATTACCTAACAAGTGCAGATGAGACAAACACCCGTCGAGGTTTGCGGGGTGTGCTCCTAACGCAAGATGTGTGGATTTTTCCTTCCCATCTTTGCGCGGTTCACTCCCTGTGAGACTCTTTTAACATCGAGAGGCTACACAGCAATGAAGTTTAAAATCGTTTTAGCATTAATTCTTATCTCCACTTTTGTTACCCCATCTGCGCAAGCTGCCGAAAAAGGTTGGCGCTACTGGGGATATTTCCAAGCAGCTCCAGGTAAAACTGTCTGGACTCCTGCAATGACTGGACCCACAGTTGATGTCGCCGATGGTTCGGTTGAAGGTTGGTCATTCGTGTTTAGCTCAGATGACATTCCTTCTGTCCTGCCACGTGTTAAGCCCGATTTCAAAAGTATCTGCGCCGGCGTAAAAGCGGACAGAGACACCAAGCGAATTGGATTAGTCATCGACTTTGGATCTTCGGCATATGCACCCAAGGGTGAAAAAGTTAGGAAGACAATTACAACCTGTGTTCGAGTTGCTAAGGAATCCCAAGGCATCGATGTTCTGGGACAAGTAACAAAGATCCGTGCTGCAAGTTCAGGACTTATCTGCGGACTATCTGGATATCCAGCAAAAGAGTGTGGTGTGGAAATACCAACCCCTAAAGCGCTCATCAAGAAATAGTTAATGAAAAGGCTGTCTCTGCACCCACTGACTTGGTGGATATGGGCGATCGGTTTGGCTGTAGCAGTCATTCGTTTCGATAACACCGTATTCACTATAAGTTGTGTGGGTGCAGTTGCAGTTGTTGTTTTCCTCAATCGTGAAAATGCCCCATGGGGCAAAAGCTTTAATTGGACTTTAAAATTATCTGCCTGGATTTTGCTTATTAGGACAGTTATCGGCGTGTTAATCGGGGTACCAATTCCTGGCACAACACTTTTTACAATCCCGATTCTTCCTCTACCTAGCTGGATGCCTGGCATCCGAATTGGTGGAACAGTTACTGCAGAGCGTTTAACATCGGCTTTGACTGAAGGTGTCTTGATCTGCGCGATTATCGTCATCTTTGGCGCAGCTGCCTCATTGACAAGCCCACACCGATTGTTGCGAGTACTTCCGGTCTACATCTATGAATTTGGAATCTCAATAGTTATTGCCACCTCAGTACTACCGCAGCTAGTTAGTTCGGTATCTCGAATTCGCCAAGCACAAAAATTACGAGGTCAATCCTTGCGTGGTTTCACATCGTGGCGAAGAGTTGCAATTCCTCTTCTTGAAGAATCACTTGCTCGCTCGTTAGATCTAGCAGCTGCGATGGATAGTCGTGGTTATGGTGTCAGCAAAAAACGTTCTAGATATCGCCCGATCAAATGGCGGACGGCCGACTCTGCAGTCGTATTCACGGCACTGATTGTGCTCGGTTTATCATGATTAAATTTTCAAATGTATCTCTGATTTATCCCAACTCAACAACGACAGTTCTAGAAAACTTGAACCTTGAAATCGCAGAGGGCGAAATGGTCCTGGTCATTGGTCCAACAGGCTCAGGTAAATCTTCTCTATTGCGTTTGATCAACGGTTTAGCCCCCCATCACACGGGAGGAATCTTGGCAGGCGATGTCAGTGTTGATGGAAATTCAACGCAGCTGGTTAAACCCGGTGGTATGGCACACCTGATTGGAATTGTTGGTCAAAACCCCGCTAATGGCTTTGTCGCGGACACGGTTGAAGAAGAGTTGGCCTTTGGTATGGAGACATTAAATCTTCCAAATGATGTTATGCGCAAAAGGGTCGAAGAAGTCCTAGATCTATTAAGTCTTGCTCCTTTGCGCGATCGATCTATCGCCACACTCAGCGGCGGAGAACAACAACGAGTAGCGATCGGCTCGGCATTGGTTGCACATCCCAAGGTCTTAGTTCTAGATGAGCCCACTAGCGCGCTCGATCCCATCGCTGCCGAAGAAGTCCTCTCAATTTTGCATCGATTAGTACATGACTTAAGCCTTACCGTCGTTATTGCAGAACATAAATTGGAACGAGTTATTCAATTTGCAGACCGCATCGTTCATATCAATGGCGCAGGTTTGGCACTGGTTGGATCACCTGAAGAGATCTTGATGCATTCACCCATTGCTCCCCCAATCGTGCATTTGGCACGAGCTCTGGGTTTAAAAGAAATTGGCGTATCGGTGCGCGAGATGCGTCGCATGACTGCAGATATTCGTGGACGGGAATATGTTGAAAAAGATGCAGCTCCAACGCAAATTGGAGAAACAATTATTAAGGTCAGCGATCTCTCCGTGACATATGACGGCAAGCCTGCCCTGAAATCTTTATGTGCAACCATCGCTAGTAATGAAATAGTTGCAATTATGGGACGAAATGGTGCGGGCAAAAGCTCACTTCTAAAATCCCTGGCTGGCATTTCGCAATTGGCAACTGGTTTTGTAGATGTCTCTGGCTTTAATCCGCAAAACCTCAAAGGCAAGGAACGCAGATCCACGATTGGGTTTATTCCGCAAGAACCCAGTGATCTTTTGTATGGCCAAAGCGTGCAGATCGAATGTGATCAGGCCGATAAGGACAATCAGATGCCTGGCGGAACTACCGCTCAGATTCTGCAACAACTTGTTCCAGGAATATTGCCAACAACTCATCCACGTGATTTATCGGAAGGTCAAAGGCTAGGCCTTGCCTTAAGTATTGTTTTATCTTCAAATCCTGCTGTATTAATCCTAGATGAACCCACACGTGGACTTGATTATCAAGCCAAAAAAGAGCTGACAAGAATTCTAATTGATTTTGCTCGAGCAACCGGTAAGTGCGTTCTCCTAGCAACTCATGATGTTGAGCTAGTAGCTGAATTGGCCACAAGAGTTATGTTTCTTGCCGACGGTGACATCGTTGCCGATGGGACAACTCTTGATGTGCTTCTGTCTTCTCCTGCCTTTGCCCCACAAGTTTCAAAGGTTATGTCGCCACTGCCCTGGCTTAAGGTTTCAGATGTCGTTGCAGCGATCCAGGCCCACCAATGATGCTGACCAGTGGAGTCATTAGGTTTACCGCTAAGAACTCCTTAGTTCTGTTCATTGCATCTTTGTTTAGTATTGCGGGTTTCGTCTGGCCATTTTTCTACACAGGTCAGGACTTGCCTCGAACACAGTTATTCTTTTGGATCGCAATTCTGGCCGCATTTGTACTAGTCATCATTGAAACTTCATCTGCGCGATTAGATGCTAAATCTGTTGCACTTTTGGGTGTTTTAGCAGCACTCATTTCTGCGCTCCGACCACTAGGTGCAGGCGCTGTCGGAATAGAACCCATGTGGTTTGTGTTGATTTTAAGTGCTCGCGTATTTGGAGCATCCTTTGGATTTCTACTTGGCATTATTTCGATGTTCGCATCAGCGTTGTTAACAGGTGGCCTTGGACCTTGGCTTGGCTATCAAATGTTTGCTGCTGCCTGGATCGGTATGGCTGCAGGATTCTTGCCCAAAAAAGTATCAGGCAAAAGCGAAATCGCAATGCTTTTAGTTTTTGGCGCGTTGGCCGCCGGAACTTTTGGACTCCTCATGGATCTGCAATTTTGGCCATGGGCGTTAGGAAGCAATACCCAACTCTCATACATTCCTGGCGGCTCACTATCTGAAAACTTCAGCAGGTTCATCACGTTCCACTTTGCTAGCGCGATGGCCTGGGACATACCGAGAGCAATTTTTACCTGTGTATTAATTGCATTTACTGGGCCATCAGTTTTATCTGCACTTCGCCGAACCTATACTCGGGCGGCTTTTTCAACTCCAGTTATTTTTAGCGAACGTGGGAAGTAACAAAAGGAAGTTTGACTACTTCGCAAAGTGAATCACGTCCACGCACATCAACAATTAATTCATCCCCCACTGCAACATCCTTTGAGAGTAAAGCCAAAGCTATTCCGTGTTTGAGTGTTGGGGAAAATGTTCCACTCGTTACTTCGCCAACCACGTCGCCCTGAGAGTTCTTAACACTCATTCCTGCTCGTGGGATTCCGCGGTCAAGTGATTTGATGGCAACGCTCTTGCGCTCTACTGTGCCATTTTTTTGGGAAAGTAATACGTCAGAGCCGATAAATGATTCCTTCTTCCAACCAACGGCCCATGAGGCACTAGCTTCAACTGGTGATATGCCGAGAGATAATTCATGACCATGCAATGGATATCCCATTTCGGTGCGCAATGTGTCACGCGCGCCCAGTCCACAAATCAATCCATCAAGTGGAGTGATCGCAGCAACTAATGCATCCCACACCGCAACTGCATCTTTAGTGCGTGGAAGTAATTCATACCCGAGCTCTCCTGTATATCCGGTGCGACACAAAATCACATCAGCACCAGCAATGTTCACGTGGGCAAATGCCATGTAATCAATATCTGTGCTGATACCTAGTGCAGACAAAACTTGTGGAGCCAGCGGTCCCTGCACCGCTAATACCGCGTAATCATTATGCAGATTTGTTACTGTGATCCCAGCCGGTGCCTGTTGTTGCAAAACCGAGACAACATCTGTGGTGTTAGAAGCGTTTGGCACAAGGAAAAAATCTGTTTCGCTATTTCGATAAGCAATCAGGTCATCGACTACCCCACCTTGTGGGGTGCATAGCAATGTGTATTGAGCAGAGCCATTGGCAATCTTTGTTAGATCATTTGTCAGGCACCGATTCAAGAAGGCCAGGGCTCCGACTCCTGTCACTGAGGCTTTACCCAAATGGGAAACATCAAAGATTCCTACCCGCTCACGAACAGCCGCGTGCTCGGCCAATACCCCTGCGCCTGGATATTCAATGGGCATCATCCATCCACCAAAATCAGCCATTTTGGCGTTCAGGTCCAGATGCTTTTGATTAAGAGGCGAAATCTTCATTGCACAAACCTACCAATACATCTATTACCCTTCTCCTTATGAGCACACTAAAGATTTCTGATGGCGTCGTAAAAGATGAGGTTTTGGTTTTAGGACTGGCCTCAACTAATTCGAAAGGTGGCATCGCTATCGAAGCCGGTGATATGGCCATCGATACCAAGACCATCCTTTCCCAGTTGGTAGACATGGGAGCGACCGGAAAGGCAGATGAGATAACAAAGCTTCCTGGTTCGCATGTTCGCCTGATTGTTTTCACAGGACTTGGAAAGAAGTCAACGACCTACACACATGAAACTCTGCGCAGAGCTGCCGGTAGTGCTTCCCGCGCCTTGGTAGGAAACTCAGCAGCCACATTTTCCTTGCCGGCAAAGAGTTTGGCAGAGGTGGCTGCAGTTGCAGAAGGTGCCGCCCTTGGTGCTTATTCATTCACGGAGTTTCGTGGTTCGACAAAAGATGATCACAAAGCACCTTTGAAGACAATCACGGTGCATTCAAAGTTAGCTTCGAATGCAGAGGCAAAAGCTTCGGTTATGCGTGCTGCAGTAATTGCCAAATACACCTACCTTGTTCGTGACCTCATCAATACTCCCCCAAGTCACTTGACTCCAGATTCATTCACCAAGAAGTTAGCTGCAGTTGTTAAATCTGCAGGTGGTGTGAAATCTGGATTGAAGATTCAGGTGTGGGACGAAAAGCAACTAAAGGCCCAAGGTTTCGGTGGAATTATTGGTGTGGGCCAAGGCTCTGCTAACCCACCACGATTACTGCATATTACTTACACACCAAAGGGCAAGGCTACAAAGCGTTATGCCTTTGTTGGTAAAGGAATTACCTTTGACACAGGCGGCCTTGCACTAAAGCCTGCAGCTGGTATGGAGGCAATGAAATCTGACATGAGTGGCGCAGCAGCAGTTAGCGCCGCTGTTGTTGCGATTGCAGAGTTAAAGTTAAATGTTGCAATTGAGTGCTGGGCGCCGTTGGCTGAAAATATGCCAAGTGATACAGCAACTCGACCAAGTGACATCATCACAATCTTTGGTGGAAAAACTGTTGAAGTCCTCAACCCAGATGCTGAAGGTCGTCTTGTTCTAGCCGATGGATTAATGAAGGCACAGGCCTCTAAAAATAAGTTGGATGGAATTATTGACGTTGCTACATTAACTGGCGCACAAGTTATTGCTCTCGGTACTCGAACAAGTGCGGTCATGACTAACAATCAAGAGTTCAGTGATGCATTTCTGCAGGTCGCCTCACAATGCGGTGAACAGTTCTGGCCCATGCCACTTCCTGAAGAACTGCGCGCCTCATTAGATTCTCCAGTTGCAGATCTTGCAAACATCGGTGATCGCATGGGTGGCATGTTGGTTGCGGGACTGTTCTTAAAGGATTTCGTTAGCCCAGAACTTCCATGGCTACACCTTGATATTGCAGGACCTGCCTACAACGAGGCTAAGCCCCATGGTTACACCCCAGTGGGTGGAACAGGGATAGCCCTCCGCTCACTTGTGACATTGGCCGAACAAGCGTAAATCTGCCCCAATGCATTGTGAGGTTTGACCCTCTTTGAGGCAAGATAGGCACCTAGCCCATATGGGTATGTGAGAGGAGCTGTTCGTTGTCTCAATTTGATCTAGTCATCCTTGGTGGTGGCAGCGGGGGTTATGCCGCAGCGTTACGCGGCTCGCAACTGGGCCTTTCTGTAGCCCTGATCGAAGCGGACAAAGTCGGCGGCACATGTTTACATCGTGGCTGTATTCCTACAAAGGCCCTACTGCATGCAGCAGAAATTGCAGATGGTGCCCGAGATGGTTCCCACTTTGGTGTGAAGTCAACATTTGATGGCATCGATATGGCCGGAGTTAATTCATATAAAGATGGCGTGATCAACAAGCTCTACAAAGGTTTGTCCGGTTTGGTTAAGTCCCGTGGAGTTACCTTTATTGAAGGTCATGGAAAATTAGTTTCAAAAGACACCGTTGAAGTCAATGGAACCCGCTACACCGGCAAAAATGTAATTCTTGCAACAGGGTCGTATGCCAAGACTTTGCCTGGACTTGAAATTGATGGAGAGAAAATCATTACCTCTGATCACGGAACAAAGATGAACCATGTTCCAAAGAGTGTCATTGTTTTAGGCGGCGGAGTGATCGGATGTGAATTTGCCTCTGTTTGGAAATCATTTGGATCTGAAGTAACAATCATCGAAGGTTTGTCGCACTTGATCGCACTTGAAGATGAATCATCTAGCAAGCAGTTAGAGCGCGCCTTCCGCAAGCGTGGTATTAATTTTGAACTTGGCGTTCGTTTCCAATCAGCGGTCAAGACTGCAGATGGCGTTACTGTGACATTAGAAGATGGAAAGACATTTACGGCTGAGGTCCTCCTGGTTGCAGTTGGACGTGGTCCAGTTTCTTCCAATATTGGTTATGAAGAGCAAGGCATCGCAATGGATCGTGGATATGTCTTAGTTGATGACAAGTGCCGCACCAATGTTCCAGGAGTCTGGGCAGTTGGCGACTTAATTCCGACCTTGCAGTTAGCCCACGTTGGCTTTGCCGAAGGAATATTGGTGGCTGAAGAGATCGCGGGATTAAATCCTCGTGCAATTAATTATGACGGAATTCCACGCGTAACTTATTCAGATCCTGAGGTTGCATCAGTTGGATTAACTACTGCAGAGGCAAAAAAGCGCGGCCATGACGTTGTTGAGCTCTCATATGATTTGGCTGGTAATGGTAAGGCACAAATTCTTAACACAGCAGGATCAATCAAACTCGTCGCACAAAAGGATGGACCAGTTCTTGGTGTTCATATGGTTGGCGCACGAGTTGGAGAATTATTAGCCGAAGCAGAATTAATCTATAACTGGGAGGCACGTGCAAGCGATGTGGCTCCATTGATCCATGCACACCCAACACTGTCAGAAGCCATGGGCGAAGCTCACATGGCTCTTGCAGGCAAACCGCTACATGCACACGGATAACCAAGGAGAAAACAGATGACATTTTCAGTAACGATGCCAGCACTTGGCGAAAGCGTTAGCGAAGGCACAGTCACTCGTTGGTTAAAAGCCGAAGGTGATCATGTAAATGTTGATGAACCACTCCTAGAAGTTTCAACTGACAAAGTTGATACAGAGATTCCTTCACCTGTTGCAGGAATTCTGCAAAAGATTGTTGTGCAGATTGATCAAACTGTTCCAGTAGGAGCAGAACTTGCAATCATTGCTGACGGAGCTGTTGCGTCTTCCCCAGCACCTGCAGCGCCAGTTGCAGCCCCTGTTGTTCCACAGCCAGAACCAGTTGCTGCCGCACCGGTGACGCCTACGCCTGCACCAGTTGCAACCACACCTGCACCATCTGGTTCAGGAACTGTGATCACTATGCCTGCCCTCGGTGAGAGTGTTTCAGAAGGCACTGTTACGCGTTGGTTAAAAAACGTTGGTGACTCGGTTGCGGTAGATGAAGCATTACTTGAAGTTTCTACAGACAAAGTTGATACAGAAATTCCTTCACCAGTGGCTGGAACGCTCCTTGCTATTGATGTTGCAGTTGATACAACAGTTCCTGTTGGTGCACGTCTTGGGTTAATTGGTGGTGCAAATGGCGCCGCTGTTGTTCCAGCTCCAGTGGTTCCGGCACCAGTTATTTCTGCTCCAGCTCCTGCAACCGTAGCACCCGTTGTCGCGGCACCTGTTGCGCCAGTCGTTCCAGCTCCAGTTGCAGCCGCTCCTGTATCTCAGCCAGCCGATGCATATGTAACTCCCCTAGTTCGCAAACTTGCATCTGAACTGGGTGTCAATCTTGCCCAAGTAAAGGGAACAGGAATCGGCGGAAGAATTAGACGAGAAGATGTTGAAGCTCTTTCTCGCCCAGCCGCACCCGTCGCGTATGCACCTGTTGCCTCCGCGCCAACAACTGCAAAGGCTCCCGTTGTTGCAGTCTCACCACTTCGTGGCACAACAGTGACTATGTCTCGTCTTCGTAAAGTTATTGCAGCACGCATGGTTGAGTCATTACAAATCAGTGCTCAATTAACAACTGTTATTGAAGTTGATGTCACAAAAATTGCTCGACTACGCGATCGCTCAAAGGCAAGTTTTGAAGCACGCGAAGGTGTGAAGCTCTCATTCCTTCCATTCTTTGCAGTTGCTGTATGTGAAGCTCTCAAGCAGCATCCAGTGTTGAACTCATCTGTGGAAGGTGACCAGATCACTTATCACGGCGCAGAGCACCTGGGCATCGCAGTTGATACAGAGCGAGGATTACTTGTTCCGGTAATTGCTAACGCAGGTGATTTGAATATGGGTGGCGTGGCACGAAAGATTGCAGATCTTGCCGCTCGCACGCGCGATAACAAGGTAACTCCCGATGAATTAGGCGGAGGAACTTTCACACTGACAAACACAGGCAGTCGCGGGGCACTATTTGACACCCCAATTATTAATCAGCCACAAGTTGCGATTCTGGGATTGGGAGCAATTGTTAAGCGCCCAATGGTTGTTCGTGGCGAAGATGGTGGAGAAACAATTGCTATCCGTTCAATGGTTTATCTTGGGCTTTCATACGACCACCGCGTTGTAGATGGCGCAGATGCCGCACGTTTCTTAGTAACACTCAAAGAACGCCTTGAAGGTGGCGCATTTGAGTCAGATCTAGGGCTTTAATTACCAGATGTCAGTTCCACAACGCATTGCTATCACAGGTGCATCAGGGCTCATTGGCAGCGCACTTGCTGGTCATCTAAAAAGTGAAGGTCACACAGTTCAACGTCTCGTTCGACGAGCGCCAGTAGCAGCCGATGAAGTGCAATGGGATCCCCAAACAGGATTTGTTGACCTAGAGCCCCTCCGTGGCGTTGACGCCGTTATTCATTTGGCTGGTGTTGGTGTTGGAGATAAGCGTTGGAGTAAAAAATATAAGAGTGAGATTTTAAACTCAAGATTGCTTGGCACGACAGCCATAGCAAATGCTGTTGCAGAACTTAAGCCTCAGGTATTCATTTCAGCTTCTGCAATTGGTTGGTATGGAGAAAGCGGTAATCGCGCTGTAGTTGAAACCGATCGAGCCGGAGATGATTTCCTTGCTGCCGTTTGTCGCGAATGGGAAGGCGCGGCAGATCTTGCAGGTGAAGTGCGCACAGTCAAATTACGCACGGGTTTGGTTCTAGATCCAACCGGCGGCGCACTTGGAAAAATGCTCCCACTGTTTCGCTTAGGTCTTGGCGGAAAATTGGGTAGTGGAAAGCAATGGTGGTCTTGGATCACATTGCATGATCAGATACGTGCAATAGTTTTTGCTTTGGAGCATCCGATTTCTGGACCAGTTAATGTGACTTCACCAAATCCAGTGACAAATCAGGAGTTCACTTCAGCATTAGCCCGTGCGATGCATCGTCCTGCACTTTTTCCAGCACCGGCAATCGCCTTAAAAATTGCCCTAGGTGGATTTTCATCTGAAGTACTCGGATCGAAGCGCGTGATACCCCATGTTTTACAGGAAGCAGGCTTTACCTGGGATTACCCACACATCTCGGAAGCACTTTCACAACTAGTTCAGGATTAATTCAGCTGCAAGGCGTCCAGAAAATAGAGCCCCTTGCTGTGATGGAACAGTGCGGTGATCGCCGGCAACAAAATGGTGATCATTAATTTTCATTCCTTGCGAAAGAGCCCTACCCACATTGTGAATGGGGAGAGCAGCTGGGATTTCATACTTAGCAATGAACTGCCAACCATGAGTGCTTGTCCCCCATAAAATTGCCAAATGACGTCGCACATCTGACTCAGTAACGTTTAAGTCAGTCGTCGTGCATATCAAATTCTGACCGGTGGGTGCGTAATTTTTCGAAATATCCGAGATAACTACTGTATTAATTATTGGACCGCGTCTTTGTCCATCAACAACAAGATGTCCATTTCCGGAAGGATTGTTTGAAGTGGCGTGATACCAGGTAATACACCCAGCCATACGAGGGACTTCAGCTAATCCCAGTAACTGCGTGGCAGTTGTCGCATCCGTTGCAATCAGTATTTTCTCGGCAGTAAATGTTCCTTGGTCGGTGCGAACTGAACCTTGCTTAATACTTTCAACTTGCGTGCGATAAACAATATTTTCTACGCGCTTTGCAAGTGCTTTAGGTAACTCCCCCACACCAGCACTAGGCAAGCCCGGTAGGCCATTGACAAAACTTTTTATGATCGAGCGTCCATACACTGCATCAACATTTTCAGGGTCTGTTAAGAAGACACCCTGTAAGAAGGGCCTCAAAACTCTGTCATAACATGTTTCTGCGCTACGTAAAGCTTCTGCGATTGATTGATCTTGTTTAGCCTTGCCAACGATAAATCGAAGTAGTGCAACTTTTTCAGGAATTGATCCGGTTTCTCTATTAAACACCGTCCATGGCGCTTGTCGAGGATCACCGATTGGGTGTCTCTTCTCTCCCAATGAAACTTCAATAACTCTAGGTGCCGGAATGAAATCTAGCTCTTTGATCACATCTAACTCTTGCAGCGCTGGATACTTGGCATTGATTAACTGAAAACCACGGTCGCAAATGAATCCATCAATGACATCACTTGCTACCCGTCCACCAGCACGATCAGATGACTCAATCACTCTGACATCAACACCTGCAGACTGCAAGGTGATGGCCGCACTTAGCCCTGCAAGACCAGCGCCAACGACTAGAACTTCGGCTGAGCGCGATGCCATTCTTACTTGTGTTGCAACTTAGATGGCCACCAAACTTTTCCACCAATATCGTGGACAAGTGCTGGTACCAAAATCGTGCGAACAATCAAGGTATCAAGCAGAACACCGAAGGCAACTGCAAAACCTAGCTCGGCTAAGAATACAAGTGGCAGAACGCCTAACACAGCAAAGGTTGCAGCTAGAACAATTCCTGCTGACGTAATAACCCCACCAGTAACTGTCAGGCCCTTAATGACGCCGGCTCTAGTGCCAATTTTCGCACTTTCTTCTCTCACTCGAGTCATCAAGAAGATGTTGTAATCAATTCCCAGTGCAACTAAGAAAATAAATGCAAACAATGGGAATGAGGTATCAGCTCCTTTAAATCCAAAGATGTGTTCAAACACAAGTTGGCAGGCGCCTAGTGTTGCAAAAAATGACAAGACAACAGTTCCTAAGAGCAGAGCCGCTGACAAGATACTACGCAAGAGAATTCCAAGAATTAAAGTAATAAGAACCAAAACGATTGGAATAATTGTTCGGTTATCGCGATTTGCGGAAACATCTGTGTCAAATGCAACCGCGGTGCTGCCGCCAACTAGAATATTTGGATCGATTGCATGAACCGCTTCTCGAATGATCGGGACAATATCTCGCGCTTCAACTGAATCTGGATTCAGGGCTAGTGTTGCATTTAAAATCACTTGACCATCAATAACCTTAATGTCAGAAAGTGGTTGTCCAGGGATCGCTGGAGAAATGCGCATTGGTTCAACAGATGAAACACCTTCAACACTTAAAAGCGCTGCCGAAACTGGCCCAACTAAACCTTCCGGAACTACAACCTCTGTTGGCTGACCAGAGCCACCAGGGAAGTGCTGACCCAAGAGCTCTAATCCCACTACTGAGTCTGGTCGTTGAGTGAAAGCATCTGCTGTTGATAAGCCTTTAGCGTTTAATGTTGTTGAAAAACCAGCCAAAACTGCTAGAAGTACCGCAGTAACTATCCATAGTTTACGAGGACGTTTTTCAACTGCGGAGCCGATCTTGGCCCATGTACCCGTAAGTTGAGTATTCACATCATCATTTCGAGGAATTCGTGGCCAGAAAACCCATCGCCCGAAAGCAACCAATAACGCAGGCAACAAGGTCAGAATCACGATCACTGCGGCTGCAATACCAATTGCACCGACAGGACCTAATCCGCGGTTACCAGACAGATCGCTCAGTAGTAAGACAAGAAGCGCGGCAATAACTGTTGCACCAGATGCAACAATAGGTTCAAAGACTCCTTTGAGCGCTGCTCTCATTGCCTGGGCTGGATGCTCATAATGATGCAACTCTTCGCGATATCTTGAAATTAACAAAAGCGCATAATCTGTTGCAGCGCCCAGTACTAACACTGAAAGGATTCCTTGGGACTGACCATTGAGATCAATCACATCATTTTTTGTCAGGATATATACCAGTCCACCCGCTGTAGAAAGAGCAATTACTGCTGAAAAGAGCGGCAAAATCCAGAGAACTGGTGATCGATAAACGATAATCAAAATGAAAGCAACAACACCTAAAGTCGTAAGTAGCAATGACGAGTCAATACCTTCGAATGCTCCAAAGAGATCTCCAAGTAGTGCGCCAATGCCAGTTACATTGGAAGTTAGCCCAACGCTCTTTGCAAATTCTGCTGAATCTTCACGAAGTGTTTCAATAATTTCAGGAAGAGCTGGTTTTTTGTTTGGTAGTAGCTCCGTGCCTACTTCTGAAGTAAAGGGAAGATTTACTAGCAGCGCTTTGCCATCTTGTGATGGAAAAGCAAATAGTTGCTCACCCTTTCCTAAGTATTTCGACATTGGCACATCCGTACCAATAATTTTTGTATCGCCTAATTTCGCTAGATGAGCATTGAGTGCTGCGATTTTGGACTCATCAACTTCACCTAAGTAGAGAACCAGGGTTGGAAGATTTTGATTTTGATCTTGGTTAAACTTCTCAATTACCTTTGCTGCTTGAGTTGATTCTGCGCTATCTGGCAAAAAGGCTGAGTTGTCATTTTCTTGAACCGTTGAAAGCTGGCCAAAAAGAGGCCCGAAAACACCGCTTGCCCCAAACCACAAGAAAATGACCAGTAAAGCGTAGACAAGTGGGCGGCGGCTCTTCTTTGTGGATGTGGTGGACACTGAATCAGACCTCTCAAGGGTGAATTGGTAAGGAGGCAAGCCTACCTTTAGGCTAGAGGTGTGCCAGTTCTAGAGAGCCCAGCCAATGCAAGTATTGCCCTCTCCCGTCATGGCTTAGTGGAATATCAAAAGGCCTGGGATGTTCAGCGAACAATCCATGCAGAAGTTGTCTCTGGAGTTCGCCCCAACACTTTGCTACTACTTGAACACCCCTCTGTTTACACAGCCGGTCGTCGAACAGACGATGCCGAACGTCCAGCAGATGGCACACCAGTCATCGATGTGGATCGCGGCGGACGCATCACCTGGCATGGACCAGGACAGTTAGTTGGTTATCCCATTGTGAAACTACAAAAGCCAACTGAACTTGTTGGTTTTGTTCGTGAGATTGAGTCTGCACTTATACGAGTGTGTGCTGATTTAGGAATCACCGCCCTTCGAATTGAAGGTCGCTCTGGTGTGTGGGTCAAGGATGATCGCGGCGATAGAAAAGTTGCCGCTATCGGAATCCGTGTGGCCCAAGGGGTGACCATGCATGGTTTTGCCTTAAACGTGAATCCAGATCTAACCGCTTTCGGTCAAATTGTTCCCTGCGGTATAGCTGATGCTGACGTTACCTCCCTAGAAACCGAACTCGGTAGAGCCATTACAATTGATGAAGTTGCACCCCTTTTGGAGCGACATATCTTTGAATCATTGAAAAAGGTGAGCGCATGACTATGGCACCTGAAGGCCGCAAGTTACTGCGTATTGAAGCTCGCAATGCTGAAACGCCAATTGAAAGAAAGCCTGAATGGATAAAAACTCGGGCAAATATGGGTCCTGAATACACACGTCTACACAGTCTTGTTAAATCAGAAGGACTACACACAGTCTGCCAAGAAGCGGCTTGTCCAAATATTTTTGAGTGTTGGGAAGATAAGGAGGCAACATTTCTTATCGGTGGAGATCGCTGTACCAGACGTTGTGATTTTTGTAATATTGATACTGGCAAACCACTACCAATTGATCGGGCTGAACCTTTCAAGGTTGCAATGTCCGTTAAGACCATGGGATTGCGTTATGCAACTATCACCGGTGTTACCCGTGATGATCTTGAAGATGAAGGATCCTGGCTCTATGCCGAGACAATTCGCAAAGTTCATGAATTAAATCCGGGAACTGGCGTTGAAATGTTGGCTCCTGATTTCAATGCTAATCCAGACCTGCTCAATCCAATTTTTGAAACCAGGCCAGAGGTTTTTGCGCATAACCTAGAAACAGTCCCCCGTATTTTTAAGCAGATTCGCCCGGCATTTACTTATGAAAAGTCATTGCGCGTCATACGGATGGCACAAGACTTTGGGTTGATCACAAAATCAAACCTGATTCTTGGCCTTGGTGAGACTCGAGAAGAGATTTCGCAAGCACTTGTGGATTTACATAGTGCTGGATGTGACCTAATCACCATCACGCAATACTTAAGGCCTACCAATAAGCATCACCCTGTGGAGCGTTGGGTGAAACCACAAGAGTTTGTTGAGCTCGCACAAGAGGCAGAAGAGATTGGCTTCTTAGGGGTAATGAGTGGTCCACTAGTTCGCTCTTCATATCGCGCTGGTCGTTTGTATAAACAAGCAATGGATAAGAAGTCAGCTCGTGGCTGATCGTGTGTATCCCCCTGTAATTGTTCTTATAAAGTCATTGTGGAAATATCTAGGTTTGAAATTCGATTTTAATGGTCAGGACAACGTTCCGCGCAAAGGTGGCGCAATCCTTGCAATCAATCACACCAGTTATTTCGATTTTGCATTAGCTGGAACTGCAGCATTACCTGCCAAGCGATATGTGCGATTTATGGCCAAAAAAGAGATCTTTGATAACAAAATTGCTGGTCCATTGATGCGGGGAATGCATCACATCAGCGTGGATAGAAACAATGGCTCTGCGTCTTTTGTCGCTGCTTTGCATTTGCTCAAGCAAGGTGAAGTTATTGGAATTTTTCCTGAAGGAACAATCTCCACCAGTTTTGAGATAAAAGGATTAAAATCTGGCGCAGTTCGTTTGGCGATAGGTGCTGATGTTCCCGTGATCCCAACAATCGTGTGGGGTGGTCAGCGTGTTTACACAAAGGGAGTCAAGCCAAACTTCAAGAGAAAGAAAGTACCTGTCTCCGTTTCCTTTGGAGCTCCAATTGCCTATTCGCGTGAGACAGATATTGAGGCCGCCGAAAAGCATTTGCGTGAAGTAATGATCCAGTTATTGCGTGATGTGCAGGAAAAGTACCCTGATAGCCACCTCGGCCAACGCTGGGCGCCGGTTCGTCTTGGTGGAACTGCTCCCGCCCCACTAAACTAACGAACATGTTCAAGAGAAAAGCTAAAGAAAAGAAGATCAAGAAGCCGCGCTTTCAAGTTTTCCGTGATGCCTATAAGGTCACAAAACAGGTAAAGCCTTGGATTCCTTTTGTTCTCGTCGCTATTTTTATTGGCACGTGGGCGGTTGGAATTGGTATTGGTGCTTTTTTTGGAAACCCTTACTACGCCGGCTTTGTAACCTTGCCTCTTGCCGCACTTTTAACTCTTTTCTATTTCACACGACAAGCAGGTAGTGCGGCTTATGCAGCAATTGACGGGCAAATAGGCGCAGGAGCTAGTGTGTTGATGGCAATTCGTAAAGGTTGGACAACAACTCCGGCGGTAGCAGTTGCTCGCAACCAAGACATGGTTCATCGCAGCGTTGGCCGAGCCGGTATTGTCTTAACTGGCGAAGGTTCACAATCAGTTCGACAAATGATGACTGATGAAAAGAAGAAAGCTGAACGATTTGCACCGGGAGTTCCGGTCATTGAGATTCTGGTGGGTAAAGAAGCTGGACGAGTGCCAATTCAAAAATTACAACGGCACATGCGTCGACTTCCTAAGAAATTAACAGCCCATCAGATGCGCGAAGTGCGAGCACGACTAAAAGCTGTTGGCGGAATGTCTATGCCAATTCCTAAAGGTCCAATGCCAACACGTGCACCTAAAATCCGTTAACTTCTAGTTAAAACTGAGCCACTAAATCGTTCATGCATTCCTCTGCCATTTTCATCAAAGGTAATAGCAAAAATTACACTCACTAATAACGCTGATCGAATGAGTGCTTGAATCGGAGAAATTGCTCCTCCATCGGCGAATCTAACTATTCGAATTCCAAAGATTCTGTGCCCGAGGCTTGCACCTTGAAGCGCCGAGAAAATTGAAATCTCTGCAAAGAACAAAGCAAGAATTGACCAAGCGCTATTGGGATCCATAGACCCCAACCCCCCAGATGAGGCTGCAACGATGAAATAGCAGGCCAACCAATCCACTGATAGGGCAGCCAGGCGGCGACCTAGGCTCACTCGGACAAAATTAGTGCTCATTAGCCAAGCCTAATCCCCTGCCCGCCCAGACGTAACATGGATTTAACAAGCAGGTTATGTCATTTTCACTCTATGGACCTAGGGTTCAACTACTTACAGCGCACAAGGCTCAATGGTGAGAGATTCAGCGCATCACATGTGAAATTGGGAGAAGCATGTTTAAGAACGCAGCAGAAATCTTTGCTTACATTAAGAAAGAGGATGTCAAGCTTGTCGATGTCCGCTTTACGGATCTACCTGGAATCCAGCACCACTTCAATGTACCTGTTGAGTCATTTGATGAAGCGGTGTTTACAGAGGGCCTAATGTTTGATGGTTCATCAATTCGTGGTTTCCAAACAATCAATGAATCCGATATGAAACTCTTGCCAGTTCCAGAGTCTGCATACATGGATCCATACCGTAAAGAAAAAACCCTCATTATTATTTTCTCAGTACATAATCCAGTCGATAACTCAGCGTACAGCCGCGATCCACGCGGCGTTGTCGCAAAAGCTGTTGAGTACATGCGCTCACTTGGATTTGCTGACACCGCTTTTTTTGCACCAGAAGCCGAGTTCTATGTTTTCGATAGCGTTCGTTTCAAGACAGGAATTAACTCTGCTGTTCACGAGATCGAATCCTATGAAGGCGCTTGGAACACAGGCGTTGAATACGATGCTGATGGAACACCAAACCGCGGATATCGCACACGTGTAAAGGGTGGTTACTTCCCAGTTTCTCCAACAGATCAATTCGCAGATCTTCGCGATGAAATGGTTATGCAACTTGGCAAGGTAGGACTTCTTGTTGAGCGCTCACACCATGAAGTGGGAACTGCTGGTCAGATGGAAATTAACTACCGTTTCACAGACATACTTAGTGCAGGCGATGATGTTATGAAGTTTAAGTACGTCATTCGTAATACTGCCTGGCAAGGTGGAAAGACAGCAACCTTTATGCCAAAGCCACTCTTCGGAGATAACGGTTCAGGCATGCACGTACACCAATCACTATGGAAAGATGGAAAGCCACTGTTCTTCGAAGCAGGCACCTATGGCGATCTTTCAGACATGGCGCGTTGGTATATCGGTGGTCTGCTAAAACACGCACCATCACTTCTAGCATTTACAAACCCAACAGTTAACTCATACCGCCGCTTAGTTCCAGGGTATGAAGCACCTGTAAACCTTGTGTACTCAGCGCGTAACCGCTCAGCTTGTATCCGTATCCCAATTACAGGATCCAATCCAAAGGCAAAGCGCATTGAGTTCCGTTGCCCAGATCCATCATCAAACCCATACCTAGCATTTGCAGCGATGCTCATGGCAGGCCTTGATGGAATCTTGAACAAGATCGAACCACCTGCTCCAGTTGATAAGGATCTCTATGAACTAGAAGGCGAAGAGGCAGCAGCAATCCCTCAGGTCCCTGGTTCACTAGATGAAGTTCTAAACAATCTAGAAAGAGACAATGAGTTCTTAACCAAGGGCGGAGTATTTGCCAAGGATCTTATTGACACATGGATCGCATTTAAGCGTAAGGAAGAAGTTGATTACGTTCGACTACGTCCACACCCAGCAGAGTTTGAGCTGTATTACGATCTCTAAAATATCTGTTAGAACAAAGCCCGCCCCTAAAAAGGCGGGTTTTGTTTTTACCTCCTAGCAACAACTTTAAAGAGCACTGTAGAAATCAATGCGCTAACAACTGAAGCAACAATCACAGCAAGAACAGCAATATCCTGTGTGGCTGCATCGTCAAAGGCCAAGTTAGCTATAAAGATTGCAACCGTAAATCCTATTCCAGCCGCACTTCCAGTTGCGAGCAATGAAGACTTGTCTACTCCATCTGGAAGCTCGGCAACCTTTAAGCGCTTTGCTAGAAGTGCTGCAGAGAGCACGCCAAGTGGCTTTCCGAGTACAAGACCAAAGAAAATTCCCCACGCGATCAGTGATTGTGACGCCGCCTCTATTGATTCGCTTGTAATGACTACACCGGTGTTTGCAAAAGCAAAAACCGGAACGACAAAAAATGTACTGACGGGATGGAACTTATGCTCTAGCCAATCAATAACCGATACCGAACCATCCTCAATATCTTCGAGTTTCTTACCTTTATGGGCAATATTAGGAGTCATCAATCCGAGAATGACTCCTGCCAAAGTTGGGTGAACACCAGTCTTATATAGGGCGAACCATAAAGTGAATGCAAACAACGAATAAACGATAAGGGATGAAACGCCTGTCTTTTTCAACAGTGCAATAAAGAGGACGCTTAATACCGCTGCGGCAAGCCAAGAAAAACTGATTCCAGTCGAGTACACAAAGGCAATAACCAGGATTGCGCCAATGTCATCAATCACCGCTAATGCCAACAAAAATGAACGAAGCGCTGCTGCAACACTTGGGCCAAGCATCGTTAACAGCCCAACCGCTAATGCGATATCCGTTGCAACAGGAACTCCCCAACCAGCCGGCGCTACTCCTCCAGCTATTGCCAAATAGATCAGGGCCGGAAGTGCCATTCCCCCAATTGCCGCTAAGAAGGGCAGCATCGCCTTTTTAAATGATGCAAGATGCCCGGAAGTTAACTCGCGTTTGATTTCTAGACCAACGACGAAAAAGAAAATGCTCATCAGCAAGTAATTAATGAGCTTTAGAACCGATAGGTCTATCAAAGACCATCCTGATCCGATCGAGAGGTCAAGATCTAAAAACGAGAAGTATTTGTCTGACAAAGGTGAGTTAGCTGTAATCAATCCCAACGCAGCGGCCACAAGAACTAGCAATCCGCTCGTGGACTCGCGTCCTAGGAAATCTCGGAGGGGCGAGATGCGCGATGTCATGGCCTTACTTTAACTGAGTGCTTTCTCCTGCGCTTGGATTTTATGGAATGAGAGCAGAATATGACCAACAAAACCAATAACAAGAGCAAGTATCACGCCCACATTTGCAAAGGCCCATGGACCTTCTTTGCCCCCAATCAAACCTAGGAAGTAGCCCTGCCACGATAACCATGATGCAAAGGTATTGGTTACAAATCCCCAACCAACCACTGTTCCAATTGCCATTAATGCAATGGATCCCTTGTTGATTGATCCATACATTCCTTGCGCATCATACAAATCCTTTTCGATGTATGCCTTTTTGCGCATAATGACATCTGCAACAAAGATCGCAGACCACACCGCCACCGGCACACCCAACGTGATTAAGAAACCTTGGAATGGGTAGAAGAAGTTGTCAGCAACCCACACGATGTAAATACACCCAGCAAGCATTATGAGCGCATCAATAATCGCGGCTTGATGGCGTTTGATTGGAACACCTATCGAAACCAGAGCTAATCCTGATGAGTAGAGATCAAGAATGGCTCCACCTACTAGTCCCAATATCGCAATTAGCGCAAATGGGATGAGAAACCATGTTGGTAGCAGTGATGTCAAAGCGCCAATGGGATCCATGGCTATCGCATCACTTAAATCTTTGCTACTAGCTGATAGAGCCGCTCCATAGATCACAAGAATTATAGGAACAACCGAAGCACCGAAGACCGTCCAACCCACTACCGCTTTACTTGAAACAGTTCTTGGTAGATAGCGAGAGTAATCTGCAGCGCAGTTTACCCAGCCCAAACCAATACCAGTAATTGCAAAAATGAGCGCTCCGATGAAACCTTGAGTTGAGCCATCTTTAACCGCTGTAACCGCGCCCCAGTTAACGCTGTCAACTGTTAAGGCAATATAGACAACAGTCATTGCTACTGTTACTAATGTCAAAAACTTTTGCAATCTCATAATTACGCCAAAACCAAGGACTCCCCCAAAAACTGTGAGAGAAACAGCTATAACAAATCCAAGGATCAAAGCAGCGTTCTGATCAATTCCCCCGATCCGAGAAAAGACGGTTCCTGTTGCCAAGGTTGCAAGAGAAACCAGAACTGTTTCCCAACCGACGAAAATGCAATATGAAAGAAACCCAGGAAGGATGCTTCCTTTCACGCCAAAAGATGCACGAGCTAAAACCATAGTTGGCGCATTAGAGCGCTTACCTGCAAGTGAACTTATGCCCACTAAAAAGAAGGAGCAGATTGTTCCGATAATCGCTGCCCAAGTGGCCTGCCTAAATGAAATTCCAAAACCTAAGAAGAAAGAGCCATAGGACAAAGCAAGGAGTGAAACGTTTGCACCTGCCCACGGCCAGAACAGTGATCTGGCATTTCCCTTGCGCTCTGACTCTTGGATCGTATTTGGACCATTTAGTTCAAGATCAAAAGCTGGCACTACGAGTTTTTCCGAGCTCTAGTTTTCAAGTATGTACCACCAAAAAAGGTCGCAAGCAAAAAAGCTATCAAAACACCACCGACTGGAAAATTCGAACTCTCTTTTGGAACTGAAGTGGTTACCGGTACCGCTTCGGCATAGTCTGGTGAAGCGTTGAAGGTGTAGTCACCTTCGATTACATGCCCATCTTGGCCAACAACTCGGTATTTAACTGTAAAGCTACCAGCGGCACTTTGCCCTGAAACCTTAGTTGTAATCCTGCCTGCCTCAATGATGGCATCCTCGTAACTAACTACCAATCCAGTTGAGTCTGTAACTTCAAGTGTGTTAACAATCGCGCCATCTAAATTCTGTAATTCACCACTGAACTCAATCCACACACTTGTCGGAATTGGGCTCACATTTGTGTATTGCTCAGGATAGGACGCCACAATTTCCACATGCGCCGAAGCAAATGGGGCTGTAAAAACTGTTAATCCAACAAGCAAAAGAGTTACAAGGAATTTTCGCATACAGAGAGTTTAGTCTAAAAAGAAATCGAGAAGGAAATCCTTAGTTCCAGGTGTAACTGAATACTTCTCTAAGTCTGTAATTCCTTCACTTGCCAGCAATAGATCATCGACAAAGAAATTACCTGTGCATTCCTTTGCATCTCGATTAAAGATGATGTATGCCGCATCTGCCAAAATCTCAGGTGTGCGACCTGCTAAAGCATCGATTCCAGGAATCATTTGAAGAGCTGCTGTATCGATAACTGTGCGTGGCCATAGAGCATTAACTCCAATGCCATCACGCTTGAATTCTTCAGCCATGCCGAGAACACACATACTCATGCCGTACTTAGCCATTGTGTAAGCAACATGGTTTTTAAACCAGACCGGCTTCATAGAAAGTGGCGGAGAAAGATTCAGAATGTGAGGGTTTCGTCCTTCAGCAGCTGACTTGCGTAGGTGAGGTAGGGCAGCCTGTGAAGTGAGGAAGGTTCCACGCACGTTAACATCAAACATAAGGTCAAAGCGCTTGGCAGGTGTTTGATCAGTTCTAGTTAAGTTAATTGCGCTGGCATTGTTGATGAGGATGTCTATGCCACCAAATGCTTCGGCAGCTTGATTAACAGCAGCTTCGATCTGCAATTCATCCCGTAAATCGCATTGAATTGCGAGTGCTTTTCCACCGGCGGCTTCAATCTCTGCTGCAGCAGTGTGAATCGTGCCTGGTAGCTTTGGATTTGGATCAGAGGTTTTTGCAGCGATCGCAATTGATGCCCCATCTCGCGCGGCACGCAATGCGATGGCTAGACCAATTCCTCGAGATCCGCCAGTGATAAAGATTCGCTTTCCTGCTAGTGACATTTACTTACCCTTCTTAGACATGAACTTCATGAATGCTTCCATAGCTTCTTCTGATTGCAACGCCATTGCGAAAATCTCAAACTCAGCCTTCATGATCGCGGCTATCGCGTCATGATTTTTAGCCTTCAAAAGTGCCTTGGTATTAATGATCGCCTGGGGCGGTTGCTCGGCAATGTGTTGAGCAATCTTTTGCGCATGAGCCAACGGATCTGCATCTTTCGCCGATGCCAATCCCATCTCAATAGCTGCATCTGCATCAAAGCTCTCGCCAGTCATAAAGATTCGTGCAGCTCTTTGATACCCAACTAGCTGAGGAAACAAGAAACTAGAACCTGCCTCAGGCACGAGACCAAGAGATGCAAACGGCATTGAGAAGTTGGCAGTAGTGCCCGCAATGACAACATCGCAATGAAGCAACATCGTTGTGCCCACACCAACAGCATTACCCTTCACCGCAGCAAGCAAAGGCTTTGGGAAGTTAAGAAGTGAGGCTAAAAACTTTGCAACCTCAGAATCCTCTGAGGTTGGTGGGTTATTCATAAAGTCCATGATGTCGTTGCCGGCGGTGAAGTGATCACCTTCTGCGGTTAATACAACTGCACGGACTCCAAAATCCCCAGCTGCATCATTTAGACCCTTTGATAGCTCTGCATACATAGCTCGTGTCAGGGCATTCATCTTTTCAGGACGATTGAAACTGAGGGTTAGCACTCCTGCGTCTTGTGTGGCCAAAATTTCGCTCATTTGAGCATCTTATGGGGTGACTGAGGAAAATAAAAAGAGCACAATGGTGACACGCGGAGAGGCGGAAGATCCAATGGTTAGAGACATAACAATAGCAATTCGGGAATTAACACCATTTGAGCAATTAGTACTGGAATTGGTCTGTGAGGGTAAATCAAACGCCTCGATAGCACTGCAAACTTCACATAGTGAAAAAGTAGTCGAAAATACGGTAAGTCGTAGCGCGCAAGTTTTTGGCATTAAATCAGACAGTGAAACCAATCTTCGTGTCTTGCTAGCGCTTGCCTATCGTGCACATTACGGGGATAAAGCTTTTGATAAGTTAAATGTTGCTTGCTCCCATCTTGAAATTGGCCCAGATGGAAAAGCAATGTGTAACCGTCACATCGATTAACTATCGTTGTATAGATCACACCTTCTGAGGGCGACCTCTCCACGCTTGTTATCGAGTGGTGACCCTCGCACTTTCATGCTTTCTCCAGGCTTTTGCAGAGTAGAAATACCCTCGTATTGATTTTCTATTCGATACTTAATTTGGAGAGGGAATATTATGAAACGTAGAACACTTGACAAAATAATCTCAAATGTGAGTTTAGGATTTGCAGCGCTACTTCTTTTGTTTGCTGGTTTGCTCAACTGGGGTGCATCTTTTGCAGAAGACAATGTGGCTTCTCAGTTGGAAATGCAAAACATTAGTTTCCCAGCAGAGGAAGCTCTGCCTGTTGCAACCAAAGATGCACTCGCTAAATGGGCTGGACAAAAGGTTATGACTGGAGAAATGGCACGCGACTATTCAGATCTATACATTCTTGAACATATGAAGGCCTCTGCAACTGCCGTTATGGGTAAGCCTGCAACATATTCTGAGGTTTCTGGCGCATACATGGGCCTTGTCCGTGGTGGTAGCACTGACACCGTAAAGATTGCACAGCTCGGAGATTTGCGACAGACACTCTTCATGGGAAACACTTTGCGCGGAATGCTTCTTCAGGCATACGCATTTGGAACCATGGGCGTGATTGCCGGTTATGCCGCTTTAGCTTCCTTGCTTGGCGCACTTCTATTCCTGGTTTTAGGAGTTGCTGCAATTCTTCACCGCCGTCATACCGGTGAAGAGATTCTGATTTAACCCTCAACTCTCCGTGAGGGGTTAAAAAAGCGCCCCTGGGTTTATCCCAGGGGCGCTTTCCTTTGCAATCTTTTTCCCTTTTAGCGCTCTAGCTTTCCTGAAATGAAGTCTTCAGTCTTTTGATGAGCTGCCTCATCTGTGTACTGAGTTGGTGGTGTCTTCATGAAGTAGCTAGATGGTGAAAGCAACGCTCCACCGATCTTGCGATCAAGACCGATCTTTGCGCACCGAAGCGCATCGATGATCACACCGGCAGAGTTTGGTGAATCCCATACTTCCAACTTGTATTCAAGGTTAAGAGGAACATCGCCAAATGCACGGCCTTCGAGGCGAACGTAGGCCCACTTGCGATCATCTAGCCATGGAATATAGTCAGAAGGTCCGATGTGAACATTCTTCTCACCTAGATCATGGTTTAACTGTGAAGTCACAGAGTTAGTCTTTGAGATTTTCTTTGATTCAAGACGATCACGCTCGAGCATGTTCTTGAAGTCCATGTTTCCACCAACGTTTAGCTGGTAGGTGCGATCTAGGTGAACTCCACGATCCTGGAACAACTTAGCCATGATGCGGTGAGTGATTGTCGCACCAACTTGGCTCTTAATGTCATCTCCGACGATTGGAATTCCAGCATCAGCAAACTTCTTCTCCCACACTGGGTCTGATGCGATAAATACTGGCAGTGCGTTAACAAAAGCACATCCAGCATCAATTGCGCACTGTGCGTAGTACTTAGCAGCTGTTTCAGAACCTACAGGTAGGTAGCAGATCAAGACATCGATCGCTTCATCCTTTAGAACCTGCACGACATCTACTGCTGGAGCATCTGACTCCTTGATTGTCTCGCGGTAATACTTACCGAGACCATCATTTGTTACGCCACGCAGAACTGGAACACCAGTCTTTGCAACATCACTAAACTTAATTGTGTTGTTCTCACTTGCCCAAATTGCATCAGCAAGATCTAGTCCAACCTTCTTTGCATCAACATCAAAGGCTGCAACAAACTTGATGCTAGAGATGTGGTATCCCCCAACAACAGCGTGCATAAGACCTGGGATCTCTTGATCTAGGGCAGCGTCTTTGTAGTATTCAACGCCCTGGACTAATGAGTTAGCGCAGTTTCCAACGCCAACGATTGCAACACGGATGTCGCCTTTACCGGTTGTGATATTCACTCTATTTCCTCTCGGTTTTGATCATGTCTTCCAGCCAAGCGATCTCTCGATCAGCTGTCTCCAGTGAGTGACGTCGCCACTCCTCCAGATATTTGTCGATACCAACAGGTGACTTCTCGAGTTCACCACGAAGGATTTCGGCTTTCTCCTTAAGGCGACGATGGCGTCCCTCAAGAATTCTTACTCTGTTATTTGCTGAGGTTGGAGAGAAGAATGCGAAACGAATTTCGAAACCTTCATCCTCCCAAGTTTCAGGTGTGACTGATTCGGTCAACGATTCAAATCTGCGAGCGCCCTTGTCCGTAATGGCATAGACAATGCGAGATCTGCGTGAGGTTGCGTCCACTACAGTTTCCTCAATAACTCCTGCTTCAACCATTCTGCGAAGCTGCGGGTAAAGAACTGAAAATGACAATGCGCGGAATGGACCGAAGATGGTGCCGATGCGCTTACGAAGTTCGTAGCCATGTAATGGGGCTTGTGAGAGCAGGCCAAGAAGGGCGAACTCAAGTGACTCTGATCGTGAGCGCATCTGACCCCTCCTCTCTCTGCTACCTGGTACTCCGTTAAATATATCTATTCGATATATCGAGCCGTAATCTATTGGGATATACCTGCCCGGCGCAACCCAGACTCGCCGTTAAACTGGCCACATGATCATTCCCACGCGGCTGGCTGAGTACACCGTGGCTGCCATGGTCATCATTTTGGCCCCTGGGCCGAGCGTCTTGTTTGTCATCGCTCGTGCCATCGCTTGGGGCCGCAAAACTGCCGTCTTCACCGTTGCAGGCAATGTGACCGGTGCTTTTGTCCTATCCACCTTTGTTGCCTTTGGCTTAGGCCCAGTACTTCAAAATTCAGAGATCGCCTATATCGCAGTCCAATGGGGAGGCGGTCTCTATTTGGTGTATTTAGGTATAGATGCGATTAAACATCGCACCGCTCATGCAGCTGACATGACTAACCAGGGTGACATCGCACCCAGTGCTCGACGCTCTATGAGAGATGGATTCTGGGTTGGCGCACTCAACCCCAAAGGACTTGTCTTCTATGCAGCTGTATTGCCTCAGTTCATTGATCGAGAACGTGGACAGGTCACAGGCCAGTTAATTCTTCTTGGGGCAATCTTTTCAATTCTGGCATTCTTTTCAGATGGCACTTGGGGACTTTTAGCAGGAACTGCGCGGCAATGGCTGGCCACTGACTCCAAACGTTTGGAAAGACTTCGCGCAACCGGTGGCACCATCATGATCATTCTTGGAATATCTGTTTTGGTTGCTGCAATTGTCAGTGCCTAAGTACACAATTACTTCCATGATCAAACCCCCTAAGCCAGCCCGTGAAAACATCTCACCATCAGATTTAACATTTGGCCTATCCTCATGCAAGCGGTGCTTATGGATTAAGTACTGGTTCAAGGTAACAATGCCAGGACAATTCCCGTTGGTCGGCACTATGTCTAACCTTCAAGAGGAACATTTTCAAGGCGCAGACATGCCCACCATTGATGCATCCCTGCGACCAGGAAAGGTCACCAAGTGGGGTGAATTCGTAAAGAGCAAACCATTGGTAGTTAACGGGGTTGAAACTCGTTGGCGCATTTTTGGAAAGTATGACCTTGTGGCAACAAATGAGGATGGAACGATCGGATTAATTGATTGCAAAGTCTCAGATAGTCAGCGTGATAGTGGGCAGTTTTACTCCCCTCAGCTCGAAGCCTATGCATTGTGTCTTGAAAATCCTGCAGTAGGTAAAGCACAAACAGTTGCATCCATGGGATTGCTTGTGTGGAAACTAGCCTCAGCTGTTGGCACATCGGTTGAAGATTATGGATTTGGCGTCTTCCAGAAATATGTCCCTGTGGAGCGCGATCAAGCGAACTTTCTAAAAGTTATTGGCGAGTTAATTACAGTACTTGAAGGTGAGCTTCCTGATGCTGGCCCAGAATGCCAAACTTGCAACTACTTAATTGCAAGAAACGCTTTGGATTAATCCTCGTCATCTTGCACGAGGCTTCGCTTTGATTTTTTAGGGGCGTAAATGTCAACGTACTCCTGATCTGACAATGCATGAATCGCATTCATAATCTGATCGGTGACATCTCGCAGGTACTGTAGATCGGTTGAATCACCATCAAAAAACATAGGTTTGCCAAACTTCATACCAACGCGCTGAACATTAGGAATGACCTTTCCAGTTGGTTGGATTTTGTCGGTGTTAGACATCGCCACAGGGACCACAGGTGCGCCCGATTCAATGGCTAGACGGGCAATTCCAGTTCGACCCTTATACAAACGACCATCTGGTGACCGAGTTCCCTCGGGATAGATACCGATGCAATCTCCATCAGCCAAAACTTTAAGTCCGGTGATCAAAGCTGCCTCACTGCGACGACCTCCAGAACGGTCAACCGGTACCTGACCCAATGCGATAAAAGTTAATTTCTTGACAAAGCCCTTGGGTCCAGGTGATGTGAAGTACTCACTCTTGGCTAAGAATGTAACTTTGCGAGGAACTACTAAGGGCATGAAAATTGAATCGCTGAAGGACAAATGGTTGGAAGCGATGATGACTGGACCTTTAGCTGGAACATTGCGAAGACCTCGGACCTTGGGGCGAAATGCGAGCATCAAAAACGGGGTGAGAAATGCTCGCAAGGTTCCGTAGGGCAGATTGTTCAGCACGACCCTAATTTAGTGGTTATTGACGGCTATGACACTATCTGAGGGTGAGTAATGGTCAAAAAGAGCCTGAGGATTTCGACGAGGAAGAATTAATCCGTTCCGAGTTCGAATCCATAGTCTCTGGTCTGTCCCTGGATGAATCTGCACCGACAACCTACCTAGATAATCTCGACAGAATCGACAATGACAATTTCGTGCACCCTAATCCCCCGCGCCAAACACCACGAGGTTTTTTCGCCTCTGCCAAACGCGCAATCAATCGATGGTTCAATCGTGATCATCACGAAGATGATGGTGCAACCATATGAGTAATTTCAATTGGGGAATTTTAGGCCCCGGTGGAATTGCGCGCGCTTTTGCTAAGGACATCCAATTACTTGATGGGCATACAGTGGCTGCAGTTGGATCTCGCACTCTTGGCAATGCTCAGAATTTTGCAAAAACATTTGGTGGGGTCGCCTACGGAAGTTATCAAGAACTTGTTGAAGATCCACTCATTGATGGGATCTATGTAGCAACGCCACATCCTTGGCATAAAGAAAATGTCATCGCTGCGCTTAACGCAGGTAAACCAGTTTTATGTGAAAAACCATTTGCCGTAAATGCACGCGAGGCCCAGGAAATGGTTAATGCCGCGCAGGCAAATAACCTTGCACTCATGGAAGCAATGTGGTCCAGGTTTCTTCCCCACTACAAACAGGTTCGAGAAATCATTGCAAGTGGAGTTTTAGGCAAGATTCTTTCTGTCCATGCTGATCATGGACAGCGATTGGCTGATCAGAATATTCCTCGTTTAGTGGAGCCATCACTTGCTGGAGGGGCACTATTAGATCTTGGGATTTATCCAGTTTCATTTGCACATATGATTTTGGGTAATCCCACAAAGATAACTACTAGCGGAGTACTCACTGATAAAGGAGTTGATGCACAAACATTAATGATTTTTGATTATGCAGATGGAGCTCAAGCGGTCTTAACTACAACAATGATGGAGCAAACCCCATGTCGCGCTGTGGTTGCTGGCGTCAATGGCTGGTTAGAGATTGATAGAGTTTTTTACAGCCCAACAAGCATGAGAGTGAACTTCTTTGATGGCTCGGTCACCCAATACCCAAATACCTACAAAGGCCATGGAATACGAGAAGAAGCTGAAGTATTTAGACAATTAGTTCGTTCAGGAAAGCAGCAAAGCGAATTGCTAAACTGGAACGATACCGTTGACATCATGAAAACGCTTGACACTGTTCGCTCTCACATTGGGTTGCGATACCCGTTCGAGAATTAAACTCGAGCTAAATCTGCAACACCAACCAGTCCAGCTTCATTTCCTAATTCAGCTGCAATCAAGGTTGGATATGGGTGTTTGCCGGCAAATGGCATAGTTCTTTCAAGGGACTCACGGGTTGGCTTTAACAAAATTTCACCTGCATCAATTACTCCTCCACCTATGACAACACATGAAGGATCCAACAAAACTGACAAAGATGCTATGCCGGCACCAAGCCATTGGCCTGTTGTATTAAAGGCTGCGAGTGCAACTGGATCACCATCTCGTGCCGCCTCAGTGATTGCCTGTCCTGTTAAACCGGCAATAGTTCCATCGCCTCGAGATAAAAGGTTTCGTGCTATTTCAGGGCTTGCACTGATTGCTTCGCGAGCATGTCGTAACAGAGCGTTTCCTGATGCATATTGCTCGAAACATCCGCGGGCACCGCAACCGCAGAGATGACCATCTGGTACTACTCGTAGATGCCCAAATTCAGCAGCAATTCCAAAAGCTCCTCGGTATAACTCACCGTTAACAACAATTCCCCCACCAATGCCAGTACCTACTGTCAACATCATCATGTGATTTTGGTTTCGGCCTGCCCCAAACTTTGCCTCGCCCCAGGCTGCTGCATTTGCATCATTTTCAATTACTACAGGCAGACCAATGAGGGCGGTGAGTTCAGAATCTAAATTAACGCCATTCCAATCGGCAATGTTGGGCGTTGCAAGCATTGTCTTTCGATCTGATGAAACGAATCCTGCAGCAGATACACCTATTGAAGTTACTGAATATGATGACATTAATTCAAGGGCGGTGTCTGCAATAGTTTGAGTTAAAAAACGTCCACCTTGACGTGGAGTGTCTTTACGCGCAGTTGCTAAAATTTTTCCATTCTCGTCAACTACGCCACCCAAAACTTTAGTGCCACCTACGTCGATGCCAATCGTGTACGACATTAAACTATTCCTCTAAATGGGTTTTGAGTTGAGTCAACGCTGCATCAATCGTTGCCTTCTCTGCTTTCTGTCGCATCATTGCGGGTACTGGCATCGATAGGGAAACCTGTAGTTGGTATGTAACTTCAGTTGTGTCCTCATCAAGGCTTTTGATGGAATAAACACCATCCATGCCAGTTAATAGGTCAGCCTCATCTAGTGAAAAACTCAATGTGCCAGGAGCTGCGCTCCAGTCGTAATCTAATGTTGGGCGATCTTTCATCATGCCTGCATCGATGCTCATCTTGACTTTGGTGATGCGTCCCTGGTCATCATGGGTGAGCGCTTCGGCGGACTTGATTTGGGTTGACCAGTCGGGGTACTTGTCTAGGGCAAAAAGCGCCTCTTGAACGGCGGCAATTGGGGCATCGATGGAAATAGTTGATTTGCTGAATTCGCTCATGGCGCAAAGGTTACCCTCTTTACCTTTCCGCTTGGCTCACGCTAGCGTAGGGCTATGAATGAAATCTCAATCCCTCCGCTAGTTCCCGCTGCAATAGCTGGAAATCTCACTAATCTGATCGCAGAACGCGCCTGGTTTGAACCAGAGCGCATCATGATGTCCCGCCCCTTGGGTGATGGATGGCAGCCAGTAACCGCACGCGAAGTCGAAGAAGAAATTCGCGCTACCGCTAAAGGGTTGATCGCATCGGGTGTGCAGATTGGTGATCGAGTCGCAATTATGGCGCGCACTCGCTATGAATGGACGATTTTAGATTTTGCCATTTGGTTTGCTGGTGGAGTTGTAGTGCCTGTGTATGACACATCATCTGCCGAACAAATTGATTGGATTCTCAATGATTCACACTCAGTTGGAATTATTGTTGAGACTCCAGCCCTCGCAGATCTCGTAAAGACAGTTCAGCCATCTCACACCAGAAACATGTGGACCATGACTGATGATGTTCTCGCTGTTTTGCGTGAGGCCGGTAAGCACATCGGAGATGATGAGATAGATCGTCGACGCAATGCTCTGGTGCCATCAACTCTTGCCACCTTGATTTACACATCAGGAACAACTGGAAAGCCAAAGGGCGTCCAATTAACTCACGGTAACTTCCTGTCTGAGTGTGGAAACGTAGTTCAAGGCGCTAGCGAACTATTTCTTAAGCCTGGCGGATCTACTTTGTTATTCCTTCCGATTGCGCACGTTTTCGGTCGCATGGTTGAAATCGGAGCAATAGCTTCTGGTTTACACATGGCACATTGCAGTGATCCAGTAGGTCGTTTACCGATGGATCTTGCATCATTTAAGCCAACCTTCGTTCTGGCAGTTCCTCGCATCTTTGAAAAGATCTACAACGGAGCAGAAGCAAAAGCAGAAGCTGCAGGTAAGGGAAATATCTTCCGCAAAGCTGCTGCAGTTGCTATTGCATACTCTGAAGCCCTTGAAAAGCAGAAGGTTTCTCCCATGCTTAAACTCAAGCATGGCCTCTTCGACAAATTAGTCTTTAGCAAGATCCGCGCTGGAATGGGTGGGCGCGTAGAGGCGGCAATCTCAGGTGGTGCACCTCTTGGTGTGCGCCTTGGCCACTTCTATCGCGGAGCTGGCGTAACAGTGCTTGAAGGATATGGATTAACTGAAACAACTGCAGGAGCAACTCTGAATCTAATGGGTGCTCATCGTGTTGGTTCTGTCGGTAAGCCAATTCCAGGAACATCAATCAAGATTGCCGAAGATGGAGAAGTTCTCATTCGTGGACCGATCGTCATGCAGGGCTATTGGCAAAACGAGGAAGCAAACGCCGAAGTCTTTGATGCAGACCGATGGTTTAAAACTGGAGACCTTGGAAAACTAGATGATGAAGGTTTCCTCTACATCGTTGGCCGTAAAAAAGAACTGATTGTGACCGCAGGTGGAAAAAACGTTGCTCCAGCTGTTCTTGAAGATCGCCTACGTGCACATCCATTAGTAAGTCAGTGCATAGTCGTTGGTGACAACCAACCATTCATTGCAGCTCTTGTCACAATTGATCAAGATGCTTTAAAGGGATGGGTTGCCAATAACAAGAAAGATGGCGCATCCATTAACGAATTGATTAATGATCCAGATTTGATCGCAGTTGTTCAAACTGCTGTCGATGAGGCTAATAAGGCTGTAAGTAAAGCTGAGTCCATTCGTAAATTCACCATTCTTCCTGTGGACTTCACTATCGCCGGAGGTCATTTGACGGCAAAACTGTCAGTCAAGCGTCACGTAGTTGCAAAGGAGTTTGCGCAAGAGATCGATGCATTATTTGCTAAATGAACGACAGGCGGGTAATACTCGCTCAAGAACTTCATGATGGAATCGCCCAGGACCTTGTAGGCCTGGGCTTTTCCATTGATTCAATCATTGCCTCTAGCCAAGATGTACAGGTTCGGGATCCACTTCGCGCCGTGCGATTTACGATAACTGACTTAATTGAAAAAGTTAGGTTAGAAATCCATCAACTTCGCAGTTCCGATGACTTGGTTTCCACTAATTCTGAAAATGACTCGACCTATGAACTACTGCGGGCGGTGTCAGAAATTCTCAGAAATGTTTCCGAGCATGCTCAAGCCTCACGACTAACAATCGAGATATCAGATAACGGGATTGGCGGAGCGCAGAGTAAGGAAGGCAGCTTTGGTCTGCTTGGCCTTAGCGAGCGAATCTCAAGACTCCATGGGGATATCCATATTGACTCCAGTGAAATAGGAACAAGGATAAGGATAGAAATCCCTTTAGAAAGGTAACAATGAAGATTGTGATCGTCGATGACCACGCCGTTGTGCGTCATGGATTGCAGTTGGCCATTCAATCTCATGGACATAATGTTGTGGCGGTGGCAGCCTCCATTAAGGAGGCGCAGGCCTTTCTGGCACAGACTAACCCTGATGCAATTGTGGTTGATATCAATCTTCCAGATGGTTCCGGATTTGATTTAGTGTCATGGGCACGCAAAGTCTCACCCAGTATTGCAATTGTAGTTCTCACTCTAAACGATGGCGCAGACTATGTAAGGGCAGCCAAGAGAGCAGGAGCTAATGCATTCATAGACAAAGGTGCTCCTTTGTCAGATCTACTTGCGGCCCTAGATTTCGCACTCGGCAGCAAATCTCAATTTTCTAGCAAAAATGTATATCCAGTGGAAATTGATTCTGGTTTAAGTGCACGTGAAATAGATGTACTGCATTTAATTAACTGTGGATCGACAAATAGTGCAATTGCAACAAATCTATTCATTTCAACCTCTACTGTGAAAACACATGTGTCCTCAATTTTAAGAAAATTAGAAGCAGAAAACCGAGTTCAGGCTTTAGTTATCGCGCGTGAGCGCGGACTACTTGTAGAGTAAATCCTCAAAGTCCTTCGACCATTTTTCCCAGCGCCAGTTTTCAAGAATCCATTGTCGGCCATACATTCCCATCTCATTTGCAGAAACAGAGTTTGATAGAAGTTCTATAGCCGCGGCTGCAATTTGCTTTTCATCTCTACCATTAACAACTAGACCAGTTTTATTGTGAATTACAGCATCCGGGACTCCCCCAGAATTTCCGGCAAGGATTGGTAAACCACATGCTGTTGCTTCAAGATAAGCGCTACCGAGTCCCTCAACTTCTAGACCCATTAATCGTGAGCGACTGGGCATTGCAAAAATATCTCCAACGCACATATACATCGGAAGATCTTCAAACTCCACCCTGCCTTTAAAAGTTACTGCTTCTTCTAGATTATTTTTTTCAACTAATTTTTGAAGGTACTCACGATAGGGGCCATCTCCTATCAACAATAAATGAGCATTTGGAACGCTTTTGAGGATTTCAGGCATGGCCTGAATCAATTTATCCTGCCCCTTTCGATGAATTAAGCGCCCAACGCAGACCATTACTTTTTTGTCATCTAACCCCAATGTTTGTCGAAGCAGCGATGCATCGGTGGGCTTAAAGTGATCAAAATTAGTTCCAGGGGCAAGTTGCACCAGCGTGCGTTGCGCATCTGAACTTAACGCCTTTGAAATAGTAATTCTGGTGAACTCTCCCAAATGCGTCATCACATCAACGGTTGAACCAATCCGGCGCAGCAAGAGATTGAAGGGGAACACCTTTGCCCACCACACTTCATGCCCATGGGTTATCGCGACAATTCGTGAAACCCCAGCGCGCTTGATGCTGGCTGACAAAAGGCCCAGGGGTGCTGCTGCCCCGAAGGCTACCGTTGTAATTGTTTCACTTTGAATAATCTTTTTTAGTTCAGCTGCAACTCTTGGCGTTGGCAAAAGAACTTTGGAATGATCTCTGATTACCCGCACTCCGTAATTAGACAACCATTCAGCGTCATAGTGTTCTGCATTCTCTTGGAAGGAGGTATACACAATTGTTTGGCCGAAGGGACGATGTTGGAGTAAGCCAATAACCATAGTTTCAATGCCACCTGAACGTGGGCCAAAGTCGTTAGTTATAAACAGAAGTGGGCTAGAAACGGCGAGCTCCAACCAATGGTTTTCTACCAAGAGACGTACTCGAAGCTACTTTCACGCGAGAACCTGAACGAGGTGCATGCACCATCTTTCCTCCACCCAAATAGATTCCAACGTGAGAAACCGGACGACCAAAGAACAAAAGATCACCAGGTTTTAAGGCATTCAAGGCAACCTTCTTGCCTAAGCGAGATTGTGCAGCGGATGAGTGTGGCAGGGAAACACCTGCAGATTGAAATGCTCGCATAGTTAATCCGGAACAATCCCAAGTCACGGTGCCGGCAGCGCCAAAGACGTAACGATCTCCAATCTGCTTCAAAGCATATTTAAGTGCAGTACCTGCACGACCAGAAACACCATTGGCACTTTTTGCTGCCTCTAATGAAGATTTTTGATCTGCGTTCTCTTCATCTTCTGTCAGTTTGGCCAAACGTTCACGTTCTGCCTTTGAGAGTTTAGACAAGAGTTTTTCTGCCTCTGCCAGCTTGCTTCGTGCTATTGCAGATTGCGCTGCCAACTTCTTTTCCGCCGCAGCAACTAAGGCAATCTTGTCGTTGACCGTTAAAGTCGTTGCATTCAAACGTTGCTGTGCAGCCTCAAATTTTCGAAGTTGTGTTGATTTTCTTCGTGTAATCGCATCGAGTGAACCCGCTGCGGAAAGATATAGAGTTGGATCACTTGAAAACAGCAGTTCAAAGCTTTGACCAAAGCCCCCTGATTTATATTGCTCAATCGCAATCACTCCTAAAGAGCGCTGAAGCGTTGAGACTGTCTGCCCCTGAATCTCGGCTTTGGCCTTGATGCCATTTAAGGTTTTGGTGAGGGCAGCTAATTTGACCTTGGCCTCTTGAGCGCCCTCTGCTGCAGTTGTTGCTTCCTCTTCTAACTGACGCACCTTGGCTTGGACTTGTGCCAAGGTTTGGGCAGCATTGGCCGAAGTAGGCGCTAGTAGCCCAGCCACCATTGCTAGAGCCACAACAATGCGTATTCGAAGGGACATAGAGACAAGGCTAGCCGCGCCTGAGCACCTATCTCAACTTCATATCGCTCAAAAAGGCTGTGAATTCAGGGCGAATTAAGCGCTGCGAGCGTCAAACTGGAGTGGAGGGGTCAATCCACTGTCGGCAAGAACTGTTAGCGCTGAGAGGGTGGCGTCGCTGATATCAGGTGTGGGTTCGAGAAAGAATGCGACAACGCATGTGTTGCAGGCGATGGTGGCCATGGAGCATTTATTGCAATCGATGATCATGGTTACAAATGTAAAGGAAGCCACTGACAGATATATCTCACATTCCAGCAGTGGTAGGCAATAATTGGGAACGTGAGCGTCGTTGCAACTCTTGTTGTTGGTGTCGATGGTTCAACCTCAAAAGAAAGTCGCTCAGCTGGTGTTAGCTCCCCCGCAGATCGAAAGATTTTTCTCCAACGACGCCGTGAGGTGGACTGCATCATTGTTGGTGGCAACACTGCCCGTCATGAGCCTTACAACCGAACACCAGTACCGCTAGTGGTCATCTCGCGGTCCCTGGTCAATCCAGTGCAGGGCAATCACTTGGCTTTGTTGTGGAACTGTTCACCGGTACAAGCAGTGGAAAAAGCACGAGCGCAATTTGGTGAAAAGATTTTAATAGAGGGTGGAATCACATTGATTAACGATCTAGTCAAAAACAAAATCATTGATCGCTTAGAACTTAGCGTTACACCTGCAGTCGGAGGCGAAGATCGCATTGACTGGAAAGAGCTGCTTGCACACTTTGCTCACTGTGAATCACGTGAAATAGAGGGAACTACCTTTTATTCAGCTTTTAACATTAAAGGCCTGCATGATTGAAACACCAATAACGGCTAGTGCAATTCCAACGTACTGAATCTTAAGCAGTCTTTCATGTAAAAACTTGTATGCCAATAACGCAGTGGCAATCGGGAACAAGGAACCAAATACCATTGCAACAGAGACAAGGCCCTTGGTGCATGCGATCCCAAGTAATAGATTCGCAAGAAAATCTGCCGCTCCAATAAAGATCAGCGTCGGCATTTCTTTACTACTGAAATTACCTGTCGTCTTAAATTTTATTGCCAAAGAGATAGTTACAAAAAAAGTTGCAACTCGCATCGAAACCATTGTAAGCAAGGCACTACTTTGAGATCCAATAGCAATAAATGTCAGTGCAAGTCCAAAGCCAGCTGCTGCGCCTAATGCCAAGAATAGTGGCTTGCGCGGAAGTCCTTGAGAGAGTTCTGGACCGCTTGCACAAAAGACTCCGATCAATGCAATCCCAACGCCAAGCAAAGTTACTGATGAAAGAACATCGCCTGTGATGAGGGCGTAACCCAATGGAATAACAGTGCTTAATGAACTAATTGGGGAAACAACACCCATTCGACCAGTAGATAAACCTTCATATAAACAGGCAAGCCCGATGTAGCCAAAAAGACCAGCAAGTGCGCCAGGAATTAGAAAGCCGTCAAAACCTAAGACTTTGCCGTCCCAACTTCCCGAAACAATGACAATCAAAATTCCAACAAAAAGACCAACAACTTGAGAAAAACCAAGGACTGCGAATGGATGATGTTTCTTACTAAGACGTCCGGCAAAAAAATCTGCAGTGCCCCACATTGCACTTGAAAGAAGTGCTAATAACGAGGCCATTGCTCAAGGCTACCGCCCCGCCTCCCATAAAATGCGTGATTAATTCTTTATCCTTGAGTTGTGGATGCGAATGCTTTCGAGCGACTAATAGATTTACTTCGTACCTTCACGCCACGAGCAGAGGTCGCTCTTATCGAAGTACCTGCCCCTCAAAAACTAGCTACCTTTGCCTTCGCATTTTCGGCAGATGTTTCCAACGGATTGATCGGTGAGGAAGAAAATGAAGTAGCCAACGGTCGCTTCGTACTTCTGCATGAACCTGGTGGGCAAGCAACATGGGATGGGGAATTCCGATGCGTAACCTTTGTGAGCGCTGATGTTGATGCTGTAATGCAAGAGGATCCTTTGTTGCCAGAAGTTGGCTGGAGCTGGTTTCTTGAATCATTAGAAAGCAATGACTGTGCCTTCAACGCACCTAGCGGAACGGTAACGCGCGTATCTAGCGCTTCCTTTGGCAAACTCTCTCCACGAAGCGATGATGCAGAAATTGAAATTCGCGCTTCGTGGACCCCGATAATCACTGAGCCTCATGAATTAATGAAACACATTCAAAGTTGGTGTAATTTAATTTCAGAGGTCGCAGGATTGCCGCCCGTACCCGAAGGCGTCTCTGCTATTACATCTGCTCGTCGCAATTAATCATGAGCGAAGAGATCCAGGTTGTCCCTTTACTCCACCCCGCTTTGGGAACTCCCCCGGTAATTGAAACTGAATCAAGTTTCAAGCAAGCACTGGCGCAGTTATCGCAAGGCAACGGTCCTTTTGCAGTAGATGCTGAACGAGCCTCAGGATTTAGGTATAGCGCGCGAGCATATTTGATTCAAGTAAAAAGGAACGGCGGTGGATTGCACTTAATCGATCCAATTCCTTTTGGTCCCGGCCACTACCTCTTTTTAGAACTCAATGCATTAATGAACACCGATGAAGTGATCTTGCACGCCAGCACCCAAGACTTACCGTGCCTACGCGAATTAGGCATTAATCCAATTCATCTTTTTGACACCGAATTAGCAGGAAGAATCGCTGGTTTGCCACGCGTTGGATTAGGTCCGCTTTTAGAAACACTCATGGGAGTTTCATTAGCTAAAGAACATAGCGCCGCTGATTGGTCTGCGCGCCCATTGCCACAAGAGTGGCTTACTTATGCCGCATTAGATGTTGAACTACTAGTAGATCTTCGTGACAAATTGTTTGAATTGTTGAAAAAATCAAATAAATTGACGTGGGCACTAGAAGAGTTTGCATCGATTCTCAAAGCACCCCCGGCTCCCCCACGCGTTGATCCATGGCGACGCACATCAGGCATGCATAAAATAAAACGACGTGATCAACTTGCGATCATCAAAGAGTTGTGGGTCGCACGTGAGCGCATCGCCTCTGAACAGGATATCGCTCCTGGAAAATTGCTAAATGATGGTGCGATAGTAGAACTTGCGATGGCCACAGCTGTTACTAAGAAAGAGTTCGAGAAAGCTTTGCGCCCATTGGGGCTTCGTGCACGATGGCTGGAAAATTTGCCTCTGTGGCTCAACAGTATTTCAACCGCTGTTGCGTTGCCCGAAGATCAGTGGCCTGCAATGCGAACAAATGCGGATACATTGCCACCGATAAAATTGTGGCGCGATAAATTTCCAGAAAAGTACGCGCCACTTTCACATGCGCGCGCTGCTATTGAACTCATTGCTCAACAAAATGAAATCCCAGTTGAAAATCTCATCACTCCTGAACATGTCCGACGAGTGTGTTGGAAACCTCCAACCGGTGCGACAGAAGTTCTCTCACTAGAGGCAGTCGAGAAAGCTTTGGCTGATTTAGGTGCTCGCCAGTGGCAGATAGCCCTTGTTGCTTCTGCCGTGGCATCGGCTCTTTTAGAAAAAGAACCGGTTCCCGTGCCTGAAGTACCTGCTTCAGAGGTGACGGAAACCACGCCTGAAGAGGGCTGATTTACGCAACATAAGAGTTGCGTAAATACCCCTTTTCCCTTAGATTTTCCCTCGTGCTCAACACTTTCATTATTGCCCTGCGAGAAGGCCTGGAAGCCTGCCTCATTGTTGGAATCCTGGTCGCCTACATCGTAAAGACCGATCGCAAGGGCTATTTAAAGCCTTTATGGACCGGTGTTGCAGCAGCAGTGGTCTTAAGTATTGCTCTTGGAGCATTTCTAACTCTAACTTCGGTTTCACTGAGCGAACGAGGGCAAGAGCTATTTGCAGGTGTCACATCTTTCATTGCCGTTGGACTTGTTACATGGATGGTTTTTTGGATGAAAAGAACGGCCAGAACCCTGCGCAATGAATTGCACGGCAAGTTAGATACCGCTGTTGCAACAGGCCCGCTAGCCCTTGCTGGAGTGGCTTTTATCGCTGTTATTCGCGAAGGTCTTGAAACATCATTATTTGTTTACACAAACTTCCAAACAGTTGACTCTGTTACCAGTTCTACCATTGGATTGGTTCTAGGATTTGCACTCTCAATCACCCTTGGCTATTTGATCTACAAGAGTGCTATTCGCTTGAACCTTTCAAAGTTCTTCACCTATTCAGGTGTTGCTTTGATTATTGTTGCCGCTGGCGTTTTGTCCTACGGAATCCACGAGTTCCAAGAGCTTGGATATCTTCCTTGGGGGAAGGCATATGCCTGGGATGTAACCGCTGCCATCCCTAAGGAATCAGTCCTCAGTGCTTTCCTTTCTGGAACCATCGGCTTTGATGCAAATACCTCATGGCTCCAACTAGGCGTCTATGTCCTATATCTAGGCGCGGTCCTAGTTCCTTACCTATCCAAGCCACGCTCAAAGAGTTTGGCTAACGCTTAATTCGCTACTGTTCTAAACCCTTACTGGCGAGTAACCTTTGGGCTAAGCCCTAGGTAAAGGAAGTTCCATGTCCCGCACAGTTGTTCTTGTCGATGCCGTCCGCACACCTTTTGGAAAGGCCGGCGGAATGTATGCCGGTACACGTGCAGATGATCTTATGGTCCGCGCAATTCGTGGATTACTAGAACGCAATCCAAAGGTAGATCCTTCATCAATTGAAGATGTCGCAATCGCTGCTGCTACACAAACTGGTGATCAAGGTATGAACATTGGTCGAAGCGCGGCCTTGTTATCGGGATTGCCCAACACTGTTCCTGGCTATTCAATTGATCGTTGGTGTGCTGGGGCATTAACAGCTGTAACAACTATTGCAGGTGCCATTGCGATGGGAACAAATGAAATTGCTATTGCTGGCGGTGTTGAACACATGGGTAACCATCCAATGGGAGAGCTGATGGATCCAAATCCTCGCTACCTTGCAGAACGTATTGTTGAACAAGATGCACTTGCCATGGGCGCAACTGCAGAAAGATTGCATGATCGCTTTCCACAATTAACTAAGGAACGTGCCGATCGCTATGCAATGAATTCGCAGCTTAAAACTGCGCAAGCTTATGCAGAGGGAAAAATTCAAAGAGATTTAATTCCAACTGCGGCCCGCAGCGCAGAACTTGGCTGGACTGTTGCAACCGTAGATGAAGCACCACGCCCGCAAACAACTATGGAAGGCCTTGCGGGATTAAAGACACCTTTCCGCCCAGCAGGTCGCGTAACACCAGGCAACTCATCAGGATTAAATGATGGAGCAACGGCAGCAATACTTGCTAGTGAAGAAAAAGCGTTAGAACTTGGATTAACAATTAAGGCCAAGATGGTTACCTATGCCTTCGCTGGTGTTGAGCCAGAGATCATGGGATATGGACCTGTTCCATCAACACTTAAGGCACTAAAGCAAGCAGGATTAACAATTGCAGATATCGGTGCATTCGAAGTTAATGAAGCTTTTGCCGTGCAGGTCATTGCATTCCTGGATCACTTTGGAATCGCAGATGATGATCCTCGGGTAAATCCATATGGTGGAGCAATCGCTGTTGGTCACCCATTGGCATCCTCAGGTGTTCGTTTGATGCTCAATTTGGCTCGCACCTTTGAAACACAACCAGAGGTTCGCTATGGCATCACAACAATGTGTATTGGACTCGGAATGGGTGGCACTGTCATCTGGGAAAACCCAAACTTTAAGGGAGCGAAGTAATTATGAGCGCAGAGATCACACTTCCAGCTGGAGCACCTGAAGAGGTTGTTACACATGCACTTGTGCGCGACATTGATCTTTCTGCCTTCGGCGGTAAAGGATCACTTGCGCTCATCACGTTGGATAACGGCCACGATCACAATCGACCAAATACCTTTGGCCCACAGTCCGTTAACGCGTTAAATGATGCGATAACAGAGGCGATCGGACGCAATCCTGCCGCTATCGCAATTACTGGTAAACCATTTATTTTTGCAGCAGGCGCTGACCTCTCAGCACTTTCATTTCTCAACGACCGCAGCCAAGCACTAGCCATTGGAAAACTTGGTCACGATGTTTTTCGTCGTTTAGGTGAGTCAAAGATCCCAACATTTGCATTCATTAACGGGTTAGCTTTGGGTGGCGGACTAGAAGTTGGCTTACATTGCCATTACCGAACTGTTGCCTCCACTGCTTTCACAGCTCTTCCTGAAGTTTTTCTTGGCCTAGTGCCGGGTTGGGGTGGAGCAACAATCTTGCCTAAATTAATTGGGCCAGAGCGTGCAGTTCAGGTGATCATGCTTAATGCTCTCAATAACAACACCATGATGAAGGCTAAAGATGCATTGAAACTTGGTGTAGTAGATGCGATGTTTGATCCTGCAGACTTTCTAGAGCGCTCAATTGGTTTTGCTGTTGGCATCCTCAATGGCACCGCAAAGATTGAACGCGCTGATTACAGCAACGATCCGGCCTGGGATTCAGCACTTGCCACAGGAAAGGCTGCAGCACTCAAAAAATATGGCGGTGCAACTATTGCATCACCAATGAAAGCCCTTGAACTAATTGCTGCTGCGCGAAGTAACACCCTGGGTGAAGGTTTTGATGCAGAGGATCAAGTGCTTTCTGATTTGACCATGTCTGATCCACTTCGCTCTTCCCTATATGCATTCAACTTGATTCAGAAAAAACGCAAAAAGGTTGAAGGTGCTCCAAAGCCTGCGCTGGCACGTAAGGTAACAAAGGTTGGCGTTGTTGGTGCTGGCTTAATGGCATCTCAGTTAGCTCTACTCATGGTTCGTAATCTTAAGTGCCCTGTAGTGATGACAGATATTGACCAAGAGCGCGCAGACAAAGGTGTTGCTTGGGTCAAGAACGAGTTAGCAAAATTGGTAGAAAAGAAGCGAATGAGTCCAGAGGCTGCGGGTCGACTCTCACTTCTGGTTTCAGGATCTGCTGATCAATCAGTATTTGCTGGATGCGATTTCATAATCGAGGCTATTTTTGAAGAGCTATCTTTGAAGCAAGAGCTTTTCAAGAAGCTAGAAACTATCGTTTCTCCTGAGTGTGTTTTGGCAACTAACACCTCTTCCCTATCGGTTGAACGAATGACTGAGGGGCTAAAGAATCCAGAGCGCGTAGTTGGCTTCCACTTCTTTAATCCAGTAGCAGTAATGCCTTTGCTAGAAGTTGCTCGTACATCAACTACAGATGATGCGACAACAGCAACAGCTATTGCAGTTGGTAAAGAGCTAAAGAAGACCATGATCATTTGTAAGGATGCACCGGGATTTGTGGTTAATCGCTTGTTAACTCGCTTTATGGGTGAGGTAACAGATGCTGTTGATGAAGGCACGCCAACTGATGTGGCAGATTCAGCAATGATGGAAATCGGATTCCCAATGTCTCCATTCCAATTATTGGATCTTGTTGGCCCTGGTGTTGCTTTGCATGTTTCTGAAACGCTCCATAACAACCTTGGTCCCCGTTATCGAATATCCCCCACTATGCAACGCATGGTCAAAGAAGGAGTTCGTTACTTCTACGTGAAAAATGAAGATGGTTCAGTTGGTGCAAATCCTGCTGCTATGGCTCTTGTTGAAAAGGGAACATCACCATCAACTGCTGAGCAAGTGCGATCTCGCGCACTAAAGGCCCTGGCCGAGGAGGCTCGCGCCATGCTTGATGAGGGCGTTGTCTCCACACCAGCAGAGATCGATCTCTGTATGTTGATGGGCGCTGGATGGCCAATGCATCTTGGTGGAATATTGCCGTATCTAGATCGCGAGGGAATTAGCGAATCAGTTACTGGTAAGCGCTTCCATGAAAAGGGTGTTGCTTCACTTCCTTAGAACTAGGAAATCCATCCAGATATCTGCTGCACAATTTCAGCGGGAGTGATTGCAAGATCTTCTAGAATTTCATTGCGCTTTGAATGCTCAATGAATTCAAGCGGGATGCCAATTGAGTGCAAGGTGCAATTACTGCCAGCTTCGCGCAGCGCCTCTGAAATAGTGCTTGCAATACCCGCATGCTTGATTCCATCCTCCATGACAATGACGGTGCCGTAATGCCCGCACATTGCGATTACATCTGGTGAAATCGGCTTAACCCACAATGGATCAACAACTGTGATTTCTATCGATTGCTCCTTGGCAAGGTTTGCAACCTCTACAGCCATAGAAGCCATAGATCCAACACTTATCAAAAGAACTTGCTTACTAGCACCACGGTGCAAGATATCTGTCCCTGAAATTCTTTCCAGGGCAGGAATATCTGATGGAACTGCTCCTTTCGGGAATCTAATCATCGATGGAGCATCGTGAATTGCTACAGATTGGCGCAAAATTTCTTTAAGGCGTGCGCCATCTCGAGGAGCTCCAACATGCATATTCGGAACGATTCCAGTTAAGGCTAAGTCCCAGATGCCATGATGTGAAGGTCCATCATCGCCTGTAATTCCAGAACGATCCAATACAAAAGTCACTCCTGCGTTGTGGAGAGCAACATCTAGCAATAACTGATCAAAGGCGCGATTAAGAAATGTTGAGTAAATAGCGATGACTGGATGCATTCCTGCATAGGACAAGCCGGCTGCACTTGTCACTGCATGCTGTTCTGCAATTCCAACATCGATGGTTCTGTCAGGAAAACTCTGCGCAAACTTGTCTAGCCCTGTTGGGCCAAGCATTGCTGCAGTAATTGCAATAATTTTCGAATTCTCTTGACCGACTTGAGTTATCTCTTCAGAGAAGATGTTTGTCCATGAAGGCGCAGATGCCTTAAGTGGCTTGCCAGTTACTGAATCAACAATTCCAACAGCATGAAACTTCTCAGCCATATCCTCAATCGCCGGTGTGTAGCCACGCCCTTTTTCTGTGATTGCATGGACTATCACAGGAGAACCGAACTCCTTAGCAATCTGTAACGTCTTTTCCATGGCAGCGATGTCATGACCATCAATTGGCCCGAGGTATTTAAAACCCAGATCCTCAAACATTCCTTGAGGCGCGACCATATCTTTAATTCCTTTTTTCATGCCATGCAAAGTGCCGTAAATATATTTACCAACGAGCGGAGTTTTGTGAAGCATTCTCTTGCCTCGACCCAAGATGCGTTCGTACTCTTTACTTGCACGCAAAGTAGTTAAATAGGTCGCTAATCCGCCAATAGTTGGCGAATAAGACCTCTCATTATCATTAACAACAATAACCAAATTACGATCTGACTCCGGAGATAAATTGTTGAGTGCTTCCCAGGACATTCCTCCTGTTAAGGCACCATCTCCTACTACTGCGACAACGTGACGATCAGATTGGCCAGTTAGGAAAAAACCTCGAGAAATTCCATCAGCCCAAGAAAGAGCGGTAGATGCATGCGAGTTCTCGATAACGTCGTGAGCGCTCTCTCGACGATTTGGATAACCAGATATTCCATTTCGTTGACGTAGCAAATCAAATTGTTCTGCTCGCCCTGTAAGAATCTTATGAACATAGGATTGGTGCCCCGTGTCAAAGAGAACTACATCTTTAGGTGAATCAAAAACTCTATGAATTGCAATAGTAAGTTCCACAACACCAAGGTTTGGCCCTAAATGCCCACCTGTTTTTGTCACCTTATCGATCAAAAACTCCCGAATTTCTGAGGCAAGCTCTTTTAACTGGGCAGGACTCATCTGGCCGAGCGTGGCTAGTGAGATGTTGTTAAGTTCCATGAGGGTTTAGTGTGAAATTACTCTGCCAGCAATGAACGAAGTACGTACTGCATGATTCCACCATGGCGGTAATAATCTGCTTCCCCCGGTGTATCGATACGAACTTTTGCACTAAAGCTCTTGGTCCCTGCAGTAACCGCTAACTCCTTTGGAACTCCGCCACTGTTTAGTGCGGTAATTCCAGTAATCGAATACGTCTCAGTACCGTCGAGGCCAAGTGAAGAAGCAGTATCGCCTTCATTGAATTGCAGAGGAAGTACACCCATGCCAATTAGATTAGAGCGATGAATACGCTCGAAGCTCTCAGCAATTACTGCACGAACGCCAAGAAGTGCTGTTCCCTTTGCAGCCCAGTCACGCGAGGATCCCGATCCATACTCTTTCCCCGCAAGAATTACTAAGGGAGTTCCAGCAGATTGGTATGCAACAGAGGCATCGTAAATTGTTGTTTGTTCTCCGCCAGCTAGGAAGTTGCGAGTAAATCCACCCTCAACGCCATCAAGGAGTAGATTTTTTAAGCGAATATTGGCAAATGTTCCACGAATCATAATCTCGTGATTACCTCGACGTGATCCATAGGAATTGAAATCTGCGCGATCAATTCCATGTTCTGCAAGATACTTTCCAGCTGGTGAGTCAGCCTTGATGTTTCCTGCTGGTGAAATGTGATCTGTAGTAACGGAATCACCCAAAACAGCTAGCACTCGCGCTCCAGAAATATCCGTTACCGGTGTTGGCTCTTTTGGCATACCTTCAAAATATGGAGGTTTGCGGACATAGGTTGAATTGGTGTCCCATTCAAATGTTTTTCCTGTTGGAGTTGCAAGAGACTTCCAACGATGATCGCCTTCGAACACTGTTGCATAATCCTTTTTAAACATCTCTGATGAAATTGACGAGTCAATAACACTCTGAATTTCTTGAGGCGTTGGCCAAATGTCCTTCAGGTAGACATCGTTACCGTTCGTGTCCTTACCCAATGAATCTGTTTCAAAATCATGATCCATCGTGCCAGCTATTGCATAAGCAACTACGAGTGGAGGTGATGCAAGGTAGTTCATCTTTACATCCGGACTGATGCGACCCTCAAAGTTTCGGTTACCTGATAGGACAGCTGTCACAGCCAGATCTGATTCATTAATTGCTTTACTGATATCAATCGGTAAAGGGCCAGAGTTTCCGATACATGTCACGCAACCATATCCAACTAGGTGGAATCCAAGTGCTTCCATGTATCGAGTTAAATCGGCACGATCGTAGTAATCAGTGACTACCTTGGAACCTGGAGCAAGAGTCGTCTTAACCCAAGGCTTTGACTTAAGGCCCTTTTCAACCGCTTTCTTGGCAAGTAGAGCAGCACCAATCATTACTGATGGATTAGATGTATTTGTACATGAAGTAATTGATGCAATAACAACATCGCCGTTTTTAACTCGAGTTGAACCGGCATCCACTTCACCGCGCGCAGTCTTGTCGCTGAAATAAGTAGGAACGATTTTTTCATATGCATTCTTTGAATCACTCAAGGTAATACGATCCTGGGGACGTTTTGGGCCTGAAATCGAAGGAACCACGGTAGAAAGATCTAGCTCTACAACCTGAGAGAAACGTGGCTCTACGGATGGGTCATGCCACATTCCCTGCTTCTTTGCATACTGCTCGACCAAAGCGACCTGATCTTCGTTACGTCCTGTTAGGCGAAGGTAGCGAAGCGTTTCCTCATCTATCGGGAAAATTGCACATGTAGAACCATATTCAGGGCTCATATTTCCGATTGTTGTTCTGTTGGCCATAGGAACTGAAGTAACACCTGGACCAAAGAACTCAACAAACTTTCCAACAACGCCTACTTTTCGCAAAATTTCCGTGATAGTCAATGCCATGTCTGTCGCTGTCGTACCTAATGGCAAGGCACCGGTTAACTTGAAACCGACTACGCGAGGGATCAACATCGAAACTGGCTGACCTAATAACGCAGCTTCTGCCTCAATTCCACCAACACCCCAACCAAGAACACCAAGACCATTAACCATAGTTGTGTGTGAGTCTGTTCCAACGACAGTGTCAGGATATGCACGAAGTGTTCCATTAACACTTCGTGTCATGACTACCCGTGCCAAATACTCAATGTTTACCTGGTGAACAATTCCTGTACCAGGTGGAACAACCTTGAACTCATCAAAGGCGGTCTGACCCCACCGTAAGAACCGGTAGCGTTCTTGGTTGCGTTCGTACTCAATATCTGTGTTCTGCTCAAATGAATCTTTACTTCCAAACTTATCTGCGATAACAGAGTGATCAATTACGAGTTCAGCTGGAGCAAGCGGGTTTACCTTTGAAGCATCTCCCCCAAGTTCAACGATTGCCTCACGCATCGTTGCAAGGTCTACAACACATGGCACGCCTGTGAAATCCTGCATTACAACACGAGCGGGAGTGAATTGAATTTCAGTATCTGGCTCGACAGTTGGATCCCAGGCAGCAAGGGCTTTAATGTGATCGGCGGTGATGTTGGCCCCATCTTCGGTCCGAAGAAGGTTTTCCAGAAGCACCTTGAGACTAAAGGGAAGGTTTGAAGAACCCTCAATTGAGGAGATATCAAAGATCTCAAAACTCTTACCCGCAACTTCTAGATTCTTCTTTGCGTTGAAAGAGTTCTTACTCATTATTTGCCCTTCGTAGAAGCCTTTAGAGTGCTGAAGATACCTCAGCGCGCTCATACAGGGCAACACATTCGATGTGATGTGTCATTGGAAAGAGATCAAAAGCACGTACTTTTACGAGTGAATATCTGTGATCTGCAAGATAGGCAGTATCTCTGGCTAGGGCAGCGGGGTCACATGCCACATACACAATTGCGCGTGGTGCCAATTGTGCTATGAGCGCAACTGCGTCCTTGCCCGCTCCATCTCTTGGCGGATCCAAAACAACAACATCAGCTGCCGTAATTCTTGGCAATAGTTTTGCAACATCGCCAGTTGCAATAGTTATGTTTGTGTATGAATTGAAGTTACGAGCAGCATCTGCGGTAGCAACTTTACTGCCTTCAATGAGATCCACATGTCCCGTTGGCCCTACCGCATCCACAATTGCCGCAGAGAATAAACCGACCCCTCCGTAAAGATCTAGAACATGTTCGCCGGTTTTCAATGTGGCAAAATCAAGAACCGCCTGGGTCAATATTTCTGGAGCCCTGTTGTGACTCTGCCAAAAAGATTCTTGGCTCACCTCTAAACTCCTTCCCAAAACTTCTTCATGAAGTATGGAAGGACCCTCAGTTAAACGTGCTTTCTCTTCTCCACGAGTTGGCGCAAGCGCGATTGAGCGTTCGCCAGTATTTGAAGCACTAATCTCAACTCGAACATCCCCCTTAAGGTCGCGACCGGCAACTTCGCTAAAATTCATTCCCTTAACACAAATTATGCAATCAGTAACCGCTGCAATCGAGTGGGACCTAGATTTATAGAATCCTAGGTTTCCATTGCGGTCAGTAGTAGCTATAGCGCGAGTTCTCCAGCCGACGCTCTCGGCAACTTCTTCAACTTCTATTCGAATATCAATCTTTGCAATTCGTGCGAATTGCTCAGTGATGACATCAGATTTTAATGAGCGTTGATGATCTACCGAAATATGCTGGAAATCGCATCCACCGCAGCCGTTTCGATGCGCGAAGCTGCATGGAGCAACAACGCGGAACTCTGAAGGATTTTCTACCGAAACTACATCAGCTCGATTAAAGGATGATCCTGTGCTTGTGATCTGAATTGTGCAATTTTCGCCAGGAATAGCATGGCGAACAAAGATAACCGCCCCGTCATGTCGCGCAATAAAATGTCCCCCGTGTGCCACTTTTTCGATGGTGACCTGCAGGAGATCTCCTGTTTTTAGGGTGGAATTCTTGTTTGATGCCATGGATGTAAGCCTATGGGTGTAAGTTACATCCTGTGCACGTAGTCATCATGGGTTGCGGTCGAGTTGGTTCATCACTCGCCACCGAACTAGAAGCAGCCGGCCATACAGTCGCAGTTATCGACCAGGCTCGTGAAGCATTCCGTCGACTGGGTCCAAATTTTAAAGGTCGCACGGTCACAGGAGTTGGCTTTGATCGCGAAGTATTACTAGAAGCTGGCATCCAAGACGCAGATGCTTTTGCAGCCGTTAGTAATGGTGACAACTCAAACATTCTTGCTGCTCGTGTTGCTCGCGAAACATATGGTGTCCAAAATGTTGTCGCTCGAATTTATGACCCAGGTCGCGCAGAAATTTATCAGCGCCTGGGCATTCCAACTGTTGCAACTGTTTTATGGGCAACTGATCAAATTCTTCGACGCCTTTCTCCAGAGGGTTCTAAGTCTGAATGGCGCGATGCAACAGGTATGGTCCAGCTCTGCGAAATGCATCCGCACAGCCAGTGGTATGGACGCCCGATTCTTTTGATTGACGCCCTTACTCCGGCCCGTGTTGCATTCATTACGCGCTTAGGCGAAGGCTTGATCCCTGACGAACACACAGTTTTACAGCAAGGCGATCTGATTCATGTGATGGTTTCAGATGCAGATGTCGCTCGAACTGAAGAAATCCTTGCAAGTAGCCCAGAAGGTGAACGTCAATGAGAATTGCTATCGCAGGCGCCGGAAATGTTGGACGAGCTATTGCTCGTGAACTTTTGGATAATGGTCATCAAGTTCTCTTGATCGACAAGGATCCTAAGGCCCTGAAGTTAGAGAGTGTCCCGGATGCAGAATGGCTAATGGCTGATGCTTGCGAAATCACATCTCTAGACAACGCACATCTGAATAACTGCCAGGTACTAGTAGCAGCAACAGGTGATGACAAGGCAAACCTTGTGACTTCCCTCCTTGGTAAGACTGAGTATGGCGTGCCACGTGTTGTTGCCAGAATTAATCATCCAAAGAATGAATGGTTGTTTGACTCTTCATGGGGTGTTGATGTTGCGGTGTCTACTCCGCGCATTATTTCTGCCCTCGTTGAAGAAGCAGTAAGTGTTGGCGATGTTGTTCGTCTATTCTCATTTAGAAAAGGCCAAGCAAACCTTGTCGAACTTACTCTGCCAGATGGCTCTGCCTGTATCGGAAAGACTGTTGAAGAGATTGAACTACCTGAAAATGCGGCCATAGCAGCCATCGTTAGAGACGGCCGTGTGATTACAGCTAAAGCACATGATGTCTTTGCCGCAGGAGATGAACTTCTCTTCGTTGCTTCGGCCGATGCCGAGGCTCAGATTAAAGCTTGTTTTATCTCTTAATTGCCCTGAGTTGACTGGGCAGCACTAGTAGTTGGAACTCTCTTTATAATTTCCCAAGTCGCCCAAAGAGTTAGCAAATACAGGGGCAGTCCTAAAAATATGTTCGCTATTCCAAGTGCAGTTAGATAGTCCTTGTGAAAAAGAAAATATTGGACGACGAATCTAATTGCAAACATTGAGAACCAGACCCAACTCGCCATCGTGTATGCCCTAAGTCGAAGCGTGTCTTTTCGCCATCGAGTATCTTCGCCCAAAATCGGTCCCAGTATTACGCCAATGATCGGCCAACGAATGGCATTTCCAAATGCATATACGCCAAGAAATATGGCATTTTTCGTGATACTCGGAGCAAAATAACCTTTTGGACTATTTGTAAAATACGCAAACGCCGCGCAAATCATTACGCCAATTAACCCTGAGAATGAATGAAGTAAGGAGTCTTTTTTCAAAATTCTTATACAGGTTAATATCACTGCGGTCGAAAGTGCGACAATCAAAGATATTTTTAGGTTGTGAGCAATACTCTGCGTGAAAACAAAAAGTAACGAGGGAACCGATGAATCAATTATCCCCTTTTTTCCACCAAATGCTTGAATTACTTTTGCTTTTTCGTCTTCCTGCATCATGAAATACCTGTCGAACCAAAGCCGCCAGCACCACGACCAGAACCAGGCAATTCTTGAACTTCAACAAATTCTGCACGTTCTACTTTCTGAATTACTAACTGAGCAATGCGATCACCTTTGTGAAAGGTAATGGCCTCTTTCGGATCATGGTTGATCATGATGCACTGCAATTCTCCGCGATAACCAGCATCAACAGTTCCGGGGGCATTGACCATCGTCACGCCATGTTTAATGGCTAAACCTGATCGGGGATGAACCAAGGCCACGTAACCATCTGGTAGTGCAATTGAGATCCCGGTGGGAACAAGTGCGCGCTCCCCTGGTTGCAATGTCACTTCGATGCGACTCACGATATCTGCTCCCGCGTCCCCTCCTTTTGCATAACTTGGCATAGGGATAGATGGGTCTAAACGTGTAATCAAAACCTGCAAGTTCGCCATATCTAAGGATTAATCTCAAATGTCGGATCAACAAAAGCCATTAACTCAGGAGTCTTTGCCATTTGCTCTAAATACTCTTTCGGGGCGTTATTCATGAAGTGATCCATAGGAACAATTATATAAAGCGCTGCTGCGCGAACGGCAATTTCACCATCTGCAGAGTTAAGACGCCCGATAGCTGATGTGTAAACCTTACGATTTACCTGTCCGGTTATCTCTGCAGTTATATGAAGCGTGCTACCCATAGGCACTGGCTTGATGAAATCTGTTTCTAAGCGTCCAGTTACCGCTGGTGCTCGAAGCAACCACATTAATTTTCCAAGCGCTTCATCAAAAGCAAGAGACAAAAGTCCACCATGGGCAAGACCAGGTGCACCTTGATGATTTTCTGTCACTGTAAATTCTGCAGAAATGTCCAAGCCTTCACCTGAATATGCAACAAGGTGTAATCCGGTGGGATGTAATTCACCGCAACCAAAGCAATGTCCAAAATGTGAAGGAATTTTTGATCCAGCAGCCGGTGCTTGCGGGTGACGTTCTGGAAGAGGTGAGCCCTCCGGAGCTGTTGTGCTTGGAATCCTAGCCATATAGCAAGGTTACCGCCTTCATATCCGATACGGTAACACCCATGCGTTACCGCGAAGTGATACGTGCACCACTATGGCTTTTGGCCGTTATTTACTTCTTCTTGCTCACTTTAGTAATTTCCATCTGGTCAGCCCTAGGAGACAATGCTGGATTAATTGCTCTTGCCGCAGTCTCGGCTGCAATTGTTTGGCTCTACATTGTTACAGCATTGACTATTGAAGTTAACGACAAAGAACTTCGCGTTGGCAAAGCACATATTCATTTAAGTTTTATTGGCCAGTGCGTTGATTTAGATGCTCAAGCAATCCGACTAACTAGAACCCGTGATGCAGATCCACAAGCCTTTCTTGCGATCAGATTTTGGGCATCTAAAGGTGTCAAGGTTGCAATCAATGACGAACGGGATACAACCCCATATTGGCTAATAAGTAGTAATAACGGATCAGAGTTAATAAAGGCACTACAAAACTAAAGCCGTAGAGTTAATTGCACTCTTTACAAACTGCTTTAGCGCCTTCACCCTTAGCAAGCTGAGTAATGTGGTGAACTAAGAAACAGCGAGAGCAGGTGAACTCATCAACTTGCTTAGGCACAACACGAACAGCTAACTCTTCACCTGACAAATCTGCACCAGGTAACTCAAGATTTTCCGCAGCCTCTGCCTCATCAACATCGATCTGACCGGATTGAGCATCAACACGCTTAGCCTTGAGTTCTTCTAGAGACTCCTCATGAAGTTCCTCATCAGTTTTTCTGGGTGTGTCGTAATCTGTTGCCATTGCTCTCACCGCCTTTCACTATGTGCACATAACTGCTTTCGGGCGCATCATGGCGCATTTAACAGGGCTATGTAGGATATAACGCGCGGCGTGTCGGTGTTATTCCCCACTTATGCGGGATTTCTCGATTCTTTGAGCCAATCCCCCGCTAACGAGAGCGTGAATGGATGTTCCTTCTTCCAGATACTGCTCCGAAAAGATTTCTCCACTTTCATGAATCGCGTGGACCAAATCACCTCGATCGTAAGGAATTACAACATTTATCTCTACCGACGGCCTTGGCAGTGAACTCTCAATTGCATGGAGCAAGCCTTCGATTCCAAATCCTGTGCGGACCGAGAATGCATAACTATTTGGCTCTTTGCGCAATATCTCCATAATCACTTCAGGATCAGCAATGTCAACTTTATTGATGGCAATAATTTCGGGGATATCTTTCCCACCGATCTCATCTATTACTAATCTGACCGCACGGATTTGTTCAAATGGATCTGGGTGTGAGCCATCGACTACATGCACAATAAGATCTGACCCGGAAACTTCCTCAAGTGTGGACTTGAAAGCATCAATTAACTGATGTGGAAGGTGACGAACAAAACCCACTGTGTCGCTCAATGTATAGACACGACCATCAGATGTTTCAGATTTGCGCACAGTCGGATCAAGAGTTGCAAACAAAGCGTTTTCTACCAAAACCCCAGCGTTAGTTAACTTGTTCAATAATGAAGACTTACCAGCATTGGTGTAACCAGCAATAGCAACAGATGGAATATTAAAGCGACGGCGCTCTTGTCGTTTGGTATCTCTAGAGACCTTCATTTCAGCAATTTCGCGACGTAGTTTCGCCATTTTGTCACGGATGCGGCGTCTATCAGTTTCAATCTTTGTTTCACCTGGTCCACGTCCACCAATTCCCGCACCACCGGCTGCGCGACCACCCACCTGTCGGGAAAGTGAATCTCCCCAACCACGAAGGCGTGGCAATAAATATGCAATCTGAGCAAGTTCAACTTGTGCCTTACCCTCTTTGCTTTTTGCGTGCTGAGCGAAAATATCTAAAATCAAAGCGGTGCGATCGACGACCTTGACCTTCAACTTGTCTTCAAGTTGTCGAAGTTGCGATGGAGATAGTTCGCCGTCACAAACAACAGTGTCAGCACCTGTTGACTGCACAACTTGCTTTAGTTCTATGACCTTTCCGGAACCAATGTAGGTCGCAGGATCAGGTTTAACTCGTCTTTGAATTAAACCTTCTAGGACTTCAGAGCCAGCAGTTTCTGCCAAAGCTTTAAGTTCTGCTAGTGAATTTTCAGCATCTTTAATTGTGCCTTCAGTCCATACGCCAACCAACACCACACGTTCTAGTTGTAGTTGGCGATATTCAGCTTCAGAAATATCCTGAAGTTCAGTTGAAAATCCTTTTACGCGACGAAGTGCATGACGTTCTTCTAGCTCCTGAGATTGATCGCTGTGATCATCTTCTTCGCTGGCATCATATTCAGCAGCAACTCGCGCGCTTTCGCGCAGCAATGACTCAAACTCGTCATCGAAGTCCTTACTCAACCAAGAACCTCGAGATATCTACATCGCGAATAAGAACCGCAGGTCCAGTTAATGTTGCATTTGAATGCCCATCGATTGAAACCTCTAACCGACCACCAGGTGGCGTGATAATCCAGGTTGCAGGCAGCTGTGCCTTGGTGTGTAAGGTTGCAGCAAGTGCCACAGCGCATGTGCCAGTACCACAGGATCTAGTTTCACCCGATCCGCGTTCGTATACCCTCATCAAAACTGTATTGCCATCAACAATCTTTACAAATTCAACATTAACGCCTTCAGGATAAGAATCACGAGGCCTGACAACTGGAGCATCATCTAATACACCAATGTCAGACATCTCATCAACAAATACAACCGCATGAGGATTACCGACACTGATGTTGTACCCATTCCAAATGTGACCATTAACCGCTGCCGTAATTGCTTCACCCTCATCGGTTACTTGGCCCATATTGACTGAAATATCATCTGTTAGTGGCACACGTAAATGCTTAATTCCATCGCGGGTATTGATGGCAAAAATACCTTCGGGTTGATGACCTCTTTCGACTAGATATCTAGCCATAACACGAATTCCGTTACCGCACATTTCAGCCAGAGATCCATCAGCATTTCTGTAATCCATAAACCATTTTTCATCACGTTTGATAATACGAATTAAGCCATCAGCGCCTATTCCAGTTTCGCGATTACAAATCGCCGCAGTTTGGGCAGTTGTAATCGAATTTTCATCCGTTGGATCAAAAACAAGGACAAAGTCATTTTCTGTCCCATGGCCATATGTTGCAATCATTATCGTTAGTTTATCGATTCAAGTATGCGCTGGAGTGGAATTTGTGCCGGTGAGATCCAGGTAATGCGCTCATCACGTGAAAACCATGTCTCTTGTCGGCGTGCATACTGCCGAGTTGCTCTCTTTGTCTCTTCCTTCGCTTCCTCCTCAGTGACTTTTCCTTCAATCTGAGCGATCACTTGTGCATACCCAAGTGCGCGTTGGGCGGTTATTCCCTGGGTAATACCTGCGCTCATCAACTTCTCTACCTCAGCCACCAGTCCCAATTCCCACATACGCTCTACTCGATTCGAAATCCGTTCAGACAGGGCGTCTCGATCCATCACTAATCCAAACTGCTGCGCATTTGGGTAAAGAGAACTAGCTTCTCGAGGCAAATTGGCAGTAAACGGCTTACCTGTAATTTTGATGACCTCTAATGCGCGAATTACTCGCCTGGAGTTTGCCTTATCTATAGCAATAGCAGCAGCTGGATCCAATTTTTCCAATCTCTCAAAGAGTGGAGCTATGCCTTTTGTTGCAAACTCCAACTCTAATTCCGCACGAACGACTGGATCTGTGTCTGGAAAATTCAGTTCATCCAAAATTGCTTTAATGTATAAACCGGTACCGCCAACAATAATCACATTTTTTCCACGAGTATGAATTTCTGTAATAGCTGCCCGTGCTTTCTCTTGGTACCAAGCAACATTTGCATCCTGTGTGACATCGAGTAGATCCATCAAATGATGGGCAATACCTTTACGCTCTTTAATTGTGATTTTCGCAGTTCCAATATCCATGCCTTTATACAGCTGCATTGAATCAGCATTAATGATTTCAGCGTCTATTTCATGAGCAAGGGTTACTGCTAAATCACTTTTGCCTGTGGCTGTAGCGCCACATATGACAATCAATTTCATCGCTTGACCGTTGGTATTCCCAGCATTGTTGAAGCAGGACCGGGCTGAGCAATGCGTGCGGCATGTGCGTCAGCGCCTCTGGTCTTTCGAACAGAGAGTGGATTGCCAATCAAATAATGTGCTGATGCATCTGTAATGGTAACTGTTACTTCATCACCAGGGCGGGCGACAAATGAATTGTCGAAGTGCACCAACCGAAAATCTTCGCTGCGACCTGTTAAGCGAGCTTGTGCCTCATCACGACGGCCTTCGTAATCCCCCACCAAAATCTGATGCTGTGTTCCGATTGCTTCTTGATTTACTGACAAAGAAATAGCCTGTTGATGATTGTGTAGGCGGGTGTAGCGATCTGCAACGACTTCATCGCTAATTTGGTTGGGCATTGTTGCCGCCGGTGTTCCTGGTCGCTTTGAGTATTGATAGGTATAAGCAGCGGTAAATCGAGCACTTGAACACACATCAAGAGTTGCTTGGAAATCTTCTTCTGTCTCGCCTGGGAACCCAACAATAATGTCAGTTGTGATTGCTGCATGTGGCATTGCTGTGCGCACTCGATCCAGAATTCCAAGGTATCGGTCAGATCGATATGAACGACGCATATTCTGCAAGACCTTATCTGAGCCCGATTGCAATGGCATATGTAGGTGCGGCATCACATTGGGGGTTTGCGCCATCGCATCGATTACATCGTCTGTGAAATCACGAGGGTGGGGAGACATGAAACGCACACGCTCTAATCCCTCAATTGTTCCGCATTCACGTAACAAATTGGCAAATGCTTGGCGGTCTCCAAAATCAACTCCGTATGCATTCACGTTCTGACCAAGCAAAGTTATTTCAATAACCCCTTGATCAACCAAGGTCTTGACTTCGGTCAAAATGTCAGCAGAAGTGCGATCTTTTTCGATTCCGCGCAGTGTGGGAACGATGCAAAAAGTACACGTGTTATTACAGCCTACTGAAACAGATACCCACGAAGAGAATGCAGAAAGGCGACGTGCTGGCAGCGTTGATGGAAAGTGTTCTAGAGCTTCCAGAATCTCAATTTGAGACTCTTCTTCTATACGTGCACGCTCAAGTAATACTGGCAAAGAGCCAACATTGTGGGTGCCAAAAACGACATCAACATACGGTGCTTTTTTGATAATTGTTGCCTGATCCTTTTGTGCAAGGCATCCACCAACAGCAATCTGCATATTAGGGTTCAATTTTTTGATTGGAGCTAGGAAACTTAGGTTTCCATACAACTTGTTATCGGCATTTTCCCGAACCGCACATGTATTGAAAACAACTATGTCCGCTTGCTCTCCAACTGCAACAGGAATATATCCAGCCTCATCTAATAACCCGGCAATTCTTTCAGAGTCATGGACATTCATCTGACAGCCGTAGGTTTCGACTGTGTAGGTGCGGGTCATAGAGAAGTAATTGAATACTCTAAAGTCGAACGATCAACCACGAGCATTTGATGGTTATCTAAATGATCCCAATCAGTATTTCCCCAACCAGTTGATGCAACAATCATGTCACTGCCACGCTTTGTAAAGCGAAGTTCATAATGATCTTCAGCGCTCCACTCAGACTTGTTTGTTTCATTAAATTCACAAACAGCAATCAATGTATCTGGTGTTTGAACCATGATGTTTAAGGCAGTGTAATCGGCAGTATGGCGGATCAGATTAACAATCGAACGCACGCCTTCTACTAGCCCGTGCTCATCAACTTGAGACAGCATGGCATAAAAGAAACGCTCACTATCGGTTGTTCCCTGAAGCAGTCCTTTATATTCATCTGCAATGTACTTCTCTGCTTCGTCTCCGGGACGAATAGTGCCGTTGTGCATGAAAGTTGTTGTGCCATATGTAAATGGGTGGTTGTTATCAATATTGACTGTAATTCCTTTAGAGGCAAGGCGCAGGTGAAGAAGTGCGCCATCGGTCAGAACTTCAGAGCTGGCTTTGGTGAGGGAATCAGAATCCTTCGCTGGTTTAATGTCTTTGAGGATCTGGCCATCGTGGGCATACCCCCAACCATCTTTGTGTTCTGAAGACATAGCTACAAATTTGTCGAAATCATTACCCACGACGTCGTAAAAATTCTTACGCTCCAGAGATGAAAAGGCTAGCAATCTGCACATGGTCGCAACTCTACTTCAAGCCTAGAGATTCTTCTTGGCACGCTCTTGTGCTTGCGCCGCACGCCATTTAGCTATTTCCCCATGATTGCCGCTGAGCAAAATTGCCGGGACTTCAATATCTCGCCACGTTGCTGGCTTTGTGAAGTTTGGATACTCCAAATACCCCTCTTCATTGTGTGATTCCTCAGCCAATGATTCTGGATTACCAAGCACCCCTGGAATCAAGCGGGTGATCGCTTCGATCATCACAAGGGATGCAACTTCGCCGCCGCCTAATACATAATCACCAATAGATACTTCATGCACACGGTGGTTCTTTGATTCATAGTGTTGGCGCACTCGGTCATCAATACCTTCATAACGACCACATGCAAAGACCAAGTGCTTTGAGTGTGAAAACTTTGTAGCCATCGGCTGATCAAAACGCTTTCCCGCTGGTGTCAAAATTATTAAGTCGGTTTCCGGTTTCATTAATGGATCTAATGCATTGCCCCAGATTTCTGGCAACATAACCATTCCTGCGCCGCCACCATAAGGAGTGTCATCAACAGTGTTGTGATTATCCGTTGAAAATAAGCGCAGGTCATGAATATCAACTTCGATCAAGCCCTGCTCTTGTGCTTTGCCTAGTAAGGAAAGTTGTAGGGGCGCAAAGTAATCAGGAAAGATTGTTACCGCATCAATTTTCATGCCATCTCCCCCGTAATTGTTGGCGGAATAACCACCACTTTCTTCTTTGCAATATCTACAGTTGGAACTAATTGATGGACAAAGGGAATAAGTTGCTCGCCTTGAGCAGTTTTAATGGCTAACAAATCCTGTCCTGGCAGATTGATTACATCTGTAACCTCACCAAAAACCTCGCCCGATTCCAGTACAGCCGCACAGCCAATCAACTGCATTACGTGATACTCGTCTTCATCGTTGGTTTCATTGATATCAACATCGGCATAGAGCAATGTGTTGCGCAGTTTTTCAATTCCGTTGCGATCGGAAATACCTTCAAAACCCAACAATAAAATCCCGTTATGAACACGGCCAGAGATGATCTTTAACTCACCATTGGAATCTGTTTGAACGGATGCACCAATGGCAAAGCGACGATCAGGTTCATCTGTTCGAACCTCTATCGTCGCTTCACCAAGAATTCCGTGAGCGCGACCAATTCGCCCCACGAGTAAGCGCATTGTTATCGAGCTTCGTCGGTCTCGATGAGATCGACGCGCACTGTGCGTCCTGCGAGCGCACTTACAACGGTACGAAGTGCCTTTGCTGTGCGACCATTACGACCAATGACCTTGCCGATATCTTCAGGGTTAACGCGAACCTCTAAAGTTGTTCCGCGACGTCCGCTCTTTTCAGAGACCACAACATCATCAGGATTATCAACAATTCCCTTGACCAAATGCTCTAGGGCTTCATCCATCATGGTTACTCTGCAGCCGCTTCTTCAGCAGGAGTTTCAACAACAGCCTCAGCTGGAGTTTCAACAACCGCTTCAACAGTCTCAGCTGCTGGAGCTTCTTCAACTACTGGAGTTTCAACAACTGCTTCTTCAACAACAGGATTTGCCTTAGCTGCAAGCTTCTCCTGTGCCTTCTTCTTCAATGTTGTTGCACCTTCTGCAGGTTCGTTAGCAGCAGCCTTCATTGCTGCTTCGTAAGCAACAACCTTTGATGGTTTAGGTGCTGCAACGCGAAGAGTTCCTTCAGTTCCTGGAAGACCCTTGAACTTCTGCCAATCGCCAGTCACCTTTAGCAAAGCCTCTACAGCTTCCGATGGCTGTGCACCAACGCCGAGCCAGTAAAGAGCGCGATCTGAGTTGATCTCAATGATTGATGGATCCTGTCCTGGAACGTAGCGACCAATTTCTTCAATTGATAGACCATTACGTGCCTTACGCGCATCTGTAACAACAACGCGGAAAAATGGTGTGCGGATTTTGCCCATGCGCATTAAACGAATTTTTGTAGCCAAGAAATTTGTACTCCTGTATTTGTGTGCCATGCGTATCAATCGCAGCGGGGTGCGCGATCAATTCATATGACTATCGAATTGTGGATGTTGCTGGGGGTAGAGGGCCCCTTCAACAGGTTCCCAATTCTGCCATTCAAGGGGCCAGATGCGAAATCGGGGCTTACTGACCCTGTTCTAGCGCTCGCTTAGCTGGATTGCCTGATTTGGACTTCTTCTTATTTATTGGCTTGCTGACCTTTGGCATCGCCGGCATTCCCATGCCGGCAGGCATGCCAGCAGGCATGCCACCATTTCGAACCTGCTTCATCATCTTTTGCGCAGCAGAGAACCGATCCACCAGATTGTTTACATCCGAAACCTTTCGGCCTGAGCCCAAAGCAATTCGGGCACGGCGCGAGCCATTGAGAAGTTTGGGTTCCTGGCGCTCTGCTGGCGTCATTGATTGAACTATTGCTTTAGTCCGTACGATTTCACCTTCATCAAAGTTTTCAATCTGCTTTTTCATCTGACCTGCACCAGGCAACATTCCCAATAACTTCGACATGTTGCCCATCTTGGACATAGCCTGCAGTTGTTCAAGGAAATCTTCTAAAGTGAAATCTTCCCCGCTTGCAAACTTTGCTTCCAACTTTGCAGATGTGTCTGTATCAAAGGCCTTCTTGGCTTGCTCTGCCAATGTTGCGACATCACCTAAACCCAAGATTCGAGAGGCCATGCGCTCTGGATAGAAAATATCAAACTCATGGAGTTTTTCGCCAGTTGAAGCAAACATAATCGGACGCTTTGTCATTGATGCGATAGAAAGTGCAGCACCACCGCGTGCATCACCATCGAGCTTTGTCAGGACTACTCCATCAAAACCAACGCCATCTAGGAACGCCTGTGATGTTCTGACGGCATCTTGACCCATCATTGCATCGACAACAAACAAAATTTCATCAGGCTTAACAGCATCACGAATATCAGATGCTTGTTTCATTAATTCTTCATCAACGCCTAGACGACCTGCAGTATCAACGATAACCATGTTGTACTGCTTAGACTTTGCGAACTCTATGCCAGCTTTTGCAACCTTAACGGGATCACCCTGGCCATTACCTACTTCAGGTGCAAAGACAGGAACATTGACTGATTGACCAACTACCTGCAACTGCGTCACAGCGTTTGGGCGTTGTAAATCTGATGCAACTAAAAGCGGCGTATTTCCTTGATCAGTATAAAACTTTGCAAGCTTGCCAGCCAAAGTCGTTTTACCGGCACCCTGTAAACCTGCAAGCATGATCACTGTTGGAGGATTTTTAGCAAAGCGCGCTCTGCGTGCCTGTCCCCCAAGAATTTCAATCAGGCTCGCATTAACGATCTCAAAGATCGCATTTGCTTGGTTAGATCCTGACTGCAATGTTGGCAAAGCATCCAAAGATTTTTGACGAATATCAGCAATGAAATCATCAACAACCGAGAGAGCAACATCGGATTCAAGAAGTGCTTGTCGTATCTCTAGACAGGTAGTTTCGATATCTGATGTAGAAATCTTGCCTTTCGAGCGAAGGGAGGAGAATGCCCCACTAAAGCGCGATGTAAGTGACTCAAACATAAGAACCGAAGAGTACTTCAACCTCTGCTAAATTGCTTCAGAGCCTCGTTCACCCGTGCGAACGCGAATCACTTGGTCAATTGGTGATGTCCAGACCTTGCCATCACCAATTGAGCCAGTAGAAGCTACCTTTACAATCACATCGACTATGGCATCTGCGTCTTTGTCATCGACAAGTACTTCTAGGCGTACCTTAGGAATTAGATCGACGGTGTATTCAGCACCCCGATAGACCTCAGTATGTCCGCCTTGACGACCGAATCCACTTGCTTCTGAAACTGTCATTCCTGTTATCCCTGCGCTTTGAAGCGCATTCTTAACATCATCTAACTTAAATGGCTTAATTATTGCGGTAATGAGTTTCATTGTTATTGCCCTCTCGAGAATTCATAGACATTGCCCTGGCTGTTGTCTGATAACTCATATGCAGGCTCGGCGTGTATTGCGATATCGATGCCTGTAAGTTCCTGATTTTCTGTGATTCTGAAACCAATTGTCAGATCTACAAGTTTTCCAATTATTAGAGTGGCTACAAATGAATAGAAAAGCACCGCAGCTGCGCCAATAATTTGCTTCACAAGTTGTTCTGTTCCGCCACCATTGAATAGGCCAACATCTACACCTACAAAGCCGATCATGATTGTTCCCACGATTCCACCTACAAGGTGAACCGCAACAACATCAAGTGAATCGTCATATCCCAGCATAAACTTGAGCCCTACTGAAAGTGCACAGAGTCCGCCCGCGACTGCGCCTATCAAGAGTGCGCCACTAGCACCGACAAAAGCACAAGCTGGTGTAATAGCAACCAGTCCTGCAACCACGCCTGATGCCGCACCTAGACTTGTTGCATGGCCATCACGAAGTTTTTCAACTAGAAGCCAGGCAAGTACTGCCGCTGTGGTGGCACCAATCGTATTGAGCAGAGCCAAACCAGCGGTTCCATTTGATGCAATCGCTGATCCAGCATTGAAACCAAACCAACCAAACCATAGAAGTGCTGCACCAAGCATCACCAAAGGCAAGCTGTGCGGACGCATCGGTACTTTTCCAAAGCCAACACGTTTTCCAAGAATGAAAGCGAGTGCTAATCCAGCCGCACCAGCGTTAATGTGAACAGCAGTACCGCCTGCGAAATCAAGAGCACCCAGATCATTTGCAATCCATCCGCCAGTTTTTGCGACAAAGTCATCGAATGCAAAAACCCAATGTGCGACAGGGAAGTAAACAAGTGTTGCCCAGATACCAGCAAACACCATCCATGCACCAAATTTTGCACGATCTGCAATTGAACCCGAAATCAGTGCAACTGTAATTGCAGCGAAGATTCCCTGGAATGCAATAAAGACCGCAGCTGGAATAGTTCCAATTACCTCGGAAGGATTATCTAGACCCTTCAAGAATGTGAACTGACTGATATCTCCGATCAGACCCAAATCTCCAACAGATTCTCCGAACACCATTGAAAAACCAAATGCAATCCACAGGACAAAAACAATTGCGAGTGCGCCAAATGACATCATCATCATATTAAGTACGCTCTTCACACGAACCATGCCACCATAAAACAGTGCAAGGCCCGGAATCATTAGAACAACCAAACCGGTACTAATCAACATCCAGGCTGTATCACCGGAATCAGGCAAAACAATCGCTTCCATAGTCGCTTCTGCTTTCATAAAGGTTAAAAATTCTCGCCTTTGAGATGAGCAAACCATCTAGTAGTGCAGTTACGAAAGAACGCCTCTACGATTTCAGACGCGTGACAAAAAGTCCTCTTTTGTTAAATCTGGGTTACGAGAGCAGGCCCTTGATGTAGTTCTGAGCGTCAAAGAGGGCAAAGTCAGACTCAGATTCGCCAGTCCCCACCCATTTGATCGGGATTCCTAGTTCAGCCTCGATAGCAAGGGCAACACCACCCTTTGCACTGCCATCTAACTTTGTTAGGACAATCCCCGTGACTTCGACGCATTCAGTAAATATCTTTGCCTGCTGCAATCCATTTTGACCTGTTGTCGCATCGATAACTAAGAGAACCTCATTGATAGGTGAGACTTTTTCAACCACTCGCTTTACTTTGCTCAGCTCTGCCATCAAATCATTTTTGTTATGTAAGCGTCCTGCAGTGTCAATAATAAAAATATCACTGGCAGATTCGTGCGCACTTTTTGCTCCATCAAATGCAACAGAGGCCGGATCGCTATTGTCTTTTCCTGAAACAACTTGCACGCCGATTCGATTTCCCCAGGTTTTTAACTGATCAACTGCAGCGGCGCGAAATGTATCCCCCGCGGCAAGTACAACACTCTTTCCACTCTTTTTATAATACGAGGCAAGCTTTGCCACAGATGTGGTTTTGCCTGTGCCATTAACACCGACGACCATAATTGTTGTTGTCCCGGCAACTAACACCGGTTCGTGCAAATTGTTCGAAAGATTGCCTGTCAATATCTCAATCAAAGCCAGTTCTGCATTTTCGCTCTTGACCTTCTTTGCCGCCTCTAGGAAATTCTTCGTCAGAGTTGGCCCCAGATCAGATGCTAAAAGTTCTTGCTCTAGTTCTGCCCAATCCTCAGGTGAAAAATCATTTGTGCCTTTTATCTTGGCGATGAACTTACTAAAAAGACCCATCGAACTAAACCTTAGCTAGCGTCAGATTCGCGCAGGCGCTGTGAAATGACTTCAGTAACACCATCACCGCGCATTGTCACGCCATAGAGCGCATCTGCAATTTCCATGGTGCGCTTTTGGTGAGTAATGATGATCAACTGTGAGCTAGCGCGAAGTTCTTCAAGCACAACCAGTAAACGACCTAAGTTGACATCATCCAGTGCTGCTTCGACCTCATCTAGAACATAGAACGGACTTGGACGAGCCTTAAAGATTGCAATCAACATGGCAACGGCAGTTAGTGACTTTTCTCCACCAGATAACAGTGAAAGGCGCTTAATGCGCTTTCCTGGAGGACGCGCTTCTACATCCACGCCTGTCGTTAATGGATTATCTGGATCTGTAAGGATCAAACGCCCATCACCGCCCGGGAACAAGCGAGCGAAAATATCTTCGAAGTGTTTTGCAGTTTCTGTGAATGCTTCCATGAAAATTGATTGAACTCGATCGTCAACCTCTTTAATAATATCCAGCAAATCCTTTTTAGTGTTCTTAAGATCTTCTAGCTGTTCGGCTAAGAACTTCAAGCGCTCTTCAAGTGAAGTGAACTCTTCAAGTGCAAGCGGGTTGATTTTGCCAAGCAAATTAAGAGAGCGTTCTGCGGAGGCAAGACGCTTTTCTTGCTGATCACGACGATATGGAACGAGTTCGGTTGCGATGATTTCGCCATCATCAGTTTCGTGGAATGTAGGAACATCATTATCAGGACCGTATTCATTGACCAAAGTAGTGGTGTCGATCCCAAACTCTTCAACGGTCTTAGCTTCGAGGGTTTCGATGCGTAATTTTTGTTCAGCTCGAGCGATTTCATCCTTATGAACGCTCGTTGTCAACTGCTCAAGTTCTGAAGTCAATTGACGTCCGCGTGTACGAACAGTCAAAGTTTCACCCTCGCGTGTTGAACGAGACTCTTCAAGGCGACCACGTTCTACTGCAGCTTTAGCGATAGAGCGTTCAATGTGAATAAGGGCCTCGTATGCAGCTTCGGCAACAGCCTGTGAAATTACGGCAGCACGTGCACGTGCACTTCGACGAACAATTGCACGTTCTGAAGCATCGCGCTCTGCTTGTGCAGATTGTTCCAATGCCAACGCACGCGCACCTACTGAATCCACCCGCTCTTCAATTGTGCGAACTGCCAGTCGAGCTTCCACTTCTGCAGTGCGAGCGACTGAAACTTGATTACGTAACTCCTCCGCATGTGAATGATCAGGCTCTGCAACTTCACCGCGCTGATGTAGTTGATTTTGGGCTATGACTATTTCGCCTTCATCGCGAGACTTTGCCGCAGAAGCTTCATTGATTGAAACATTAAGACGCTCAACTTCTGCCATGGCAGACTTCATATTTTGACCTGAAACTGCCAACTGCTCGGTGAGTGCTGCTATGCGAGCATCTGATTCATTGAGTTTTGATAGCGCTGCATCAAAATCACTTTGGCGTGCGGCAAGTTCGGTTGATGCAGTTGAAATCTCAAACTTTAAGCGATCACAATTGTGAGTTACTTCCTGCAATTTGTTTTCAAGTCCATCAATGAGAGCCTTAATTTCAATGAGTGAAGATGAAGATTTAGATCCACCACGGGCACGGCCTCGTGAAATTACATCTCCATCTCGGGTAACAACAGTGACTCCTGGGTGAGATCTCAAAATCACTTCAGCCGCATTGGCGTTTTCTGCCACAACAGTCGAAGCCAGTAACGATGCAAGTAAATCACCAATTGTGTTTGAACGAATGTGCGCAGATAGCGGCGTTAAACCTGCTGGAATACTTCCATTACCTGACTGTCCTGGTTCATAAACCAGGACATCTGCTTGACCTAGATTTTCACTACGCAAAGTTGTCAGTGCAGTAACGGCGGATGAAAGATCCTGCACGACAACGGCATCAGCCAAAGTTCCAAGTGCGGCTGCCGCGGCAGACTCCCATCCATTATCAATCTCAATCAGACCTGCAATGCTGCCCAAAATAGACACTCCACGAGAATCACGAAGTAGTGCCGATGCGCCATCGCGATTTTGTGAGGTTAACTTCATGGCCTCAAGTTTTGCTTCTATTGCGTTGCGATCACGATCTGCTGCGCGCTCGGCATCAACTAATTCATTAACTTTAGATTTTGAAGCTTCCATCTGAGATTTGGCGGCTTCATACTGGGAATCCAGTCCAAGTTCGCCAGAATCTGCACTAGCAATTTCTAACTCATGGGAAGCATATTCGCGTTGCGCGGAATCGACCCGTGCTTGGGCTTCATCGCGAGATTTCGTAAGACGTTCAATCTCTTCTGCAATTGCCTCAAGCCGAGCATGTAATGACTTAATGTGGCCTTCTTGTCGAGCGGTTCCTTCACGAGCATCTGCAATAGCCCGCATAGCAGCAGCAATTGTGTCTTCATCACTTTTCAATGCTGCTTCTGCTGCAAGTAATTGTGAAGAGGCTTCCACTAATGCTTGTTGTGATGAAACAACTCTTTCACGAAGCGCGTTTTCTTCCAGGCGCAAGGAGGCCGCTTCTCTATCTAAACTTTCTGGATCACGACCCGAAGTTCGCGCCTCTTCTGCCTCTTCATTGAGAAAACGAGAACGCTCTTGGGCCAGGCTTTGCGTTCCGCGAAATTTTTCCCGCAAAGAGCTGAGGCTGTAATAAGTTTCTTGGGCCGCAACTAAAAGTGGACCCTCATATGCAGCTTGCGCATCGAGTGCTTCCTCACGACGTCGAACTGAATCAACTTCGGCTTCAACCGCTGAACGTTTTTCACGCAACGCAGTTTCATCGGCCACTTCAAGTTCGAGAGTTTTCGACATTGAAATAAAGTCATCTGCTAGCAATCGAAGTTTTGCATCACGCAAATCAGCTTGAATTGTTGCAGCTTTCTTGGCAACTTCTGCTTGCTTCCCAAGTGGACGTAGTTGACGACGAAGCTCGACAGTTAAGTCTTGAATACGTGCAAGGTTTGCTTGCATTGAATCTAATTTGCGAAGTGCTTTTTCTTTACGCTTGCGATGCTTGAGCACACCAGCTGCTTCTTCAATAAATCCACGGCGCTCTTCAGGAGTTGCCATCAAGATTGCATCGAGTTGGCCTTGACCCACAATCACGTGCATTTCGCGGCCAATACCTGAATCACTTAAGAGTTCTTGAATATCTAGTAAACGCGATGCTTCACCATTGATTTGATATTCACTTTGTCCATTACGGAAAAGAATTCTAGAAATAGTTACTTCGGTGTAGTCGATTGGTAGAGCACCATCAGAATTATCAATAGTTAGCGAAACTTCAGCGCGACCAAGCGGTGCTCGCCCGCTTGTTCCAGCAAAGATGACATCTTCCATCTTGCCGCCACGCAGTGATTTTGCGCCTTGCTCACCCATAACCCACGTGAGGGCATCTACAACATTTGATTTTCCTGAACCATTCGGGCCAACCACGCAAGTGATTCCGGGTTCAAGTCGAAGAGTGGTCGCCGAAGCAAAGGACTTAAAGCCCTTGAGCGTCATACTCTTCAAATACACGCGGTAAACCTATCGTCTCGGAAGCGTGTTTTTAGCGAATTTAGGCTTGCGGAAAGGCGGTTTTTAACGCTTCATAGGCTGCTCGTGCGGCTACCTGTTCAGCCTCTCGCTTACTCTTTCCAGTTCCTTCACTCATTACCTCACCGCTCAACATTGCAACTGCGGTGAAGTTCTTGTCGTGGTCTGGGCCATCTTCGCTAACAATATATTCAGGGGCACCTTTACCAAGTGATGCCGCCAATTCTTGTAGTGCTGTTTTTCCATCGAGCCCAGCACCTCTTGCAACGGCTGAATCCATTGTCGGAGTGATTAATGTGCGAACGATCTCAGTGCACTGTGCAAAACCAAATTGCAAATAAATAGCGCCAATCAATGCTTCAAGAGCATCGGCAAGAAGAGAGTTTTTGTCACGCCCGTTAGTTACCTCTTCGCCTTTTCCGAGACGAATGTATTGGCCTAGATTTAATCCACGCGCAATATCTGCGAGCGCACGCATATTGACAACACCAGAACGCAAAGGCGAAAGCCGACTTTCATCAAAATCTGGATAGCGTATGTACAGTTCCTCGGTAACAATTAAACCAAGAACAGAATCACCAAGAAATTCAAGGCGCTCATTAGTTTCTTTACTTCCAGATTCATAGGCATATGAACGATGGGTAAAGGCTAACTCGAGCAAAGCTGGATCGAGTGTTACTCCCAGCTGCTCACTGAGCATTGAACTCAGATCAGACCTCTAATACCTGGCGACGGTTATATGTACCGCACGTTGGGCATGCTGTGTGCTGCAACTTAGGCTGCTGGCATTGTCCGCATGTTGATAGAGAGGCTGCAGTAGTTTTCCACTGGCTACGACGTGAGCGCGTCTTTGAACGCGACATTTTTCGCTTTGGTACTGGCACTGTTCGAACCTCTTCTCAATCCTTAAGCAACCACTGGGCTGCAGAGGGTTAGTATCCCCCAAAAAGGCTAAATCTTGAAATCGGGATCCTCCAGGGTTATCCCCCCTAGGGAAGCCCAACGCGCATCGATTACTTCGTGGGCGTGTTCTTCGGGCAGTTCAGCCCACTTGCCCCCGCATTCTGGACATAAGCCCAGGCAATCCTGGCTACATACCGGGTTGGTGGGCAATGACAGGACGATCGCGTCTCGAATAGGGGTCTCCAGATCGAGGATATCCCCGTCCATCATGAACTCTTCTGCACCATCTAAATCTTCGCTTGTTAAATCTTCAGAACTTCTCTTTTTCTTTTTACCACGTTCATTTGTTGGCTCATAGTTGTAGAGCTCTTGGATTTTGCGCTCAATGACAATCTCTACAGGATCAAGGCACCTAATGCACTCTCCTTGCGCAACGGCATACACCTCAGCGCTGAGCAATATACCTTCGGTGACAGACTCTAAACGTGCGTCAACTTCAATGAACTCACCTGCCGGTACGGAAATCAAATCAACGCCGAACTTTTCCTTCACAACAATATCTAACTCATACTCCTTCATCTCGCCTGCTCGTCGAGGCAGCTCATATGTATTGAGCTTGAAGGAATCTAAGGCTTTAGTCATCGGCAAGTTGAGACAAGACATCCTTGTCATTAGCCCCGGCAAGACGATCACGTCCACGAGAAACCGCATCCATTGTCTTGTTGAGAATTACCTCAAGTGTTGCAAGACGGCCATCAATGTATTGCTCGACCTCTTGCTTTTCTTGATCAGCGGTTTCGCGAGCATCATCTAAGATCTTACGGGCCTCATCTCGAGCAATTTGCACAATTGAAGTTTGCTCAACCATTTGAGCAACATCCTCGCGTGCGATTGCAATGAGTTGCTCTGCACTAACTCGCGCTTCTTCAATAATCGCATCACGTGCTTCAATAATCTTTCGCGCAGATTCAAAATCAGTAGGGAGCGCTTCGCGAGCATCATCTAGAATTTCGAGCATCTCAGCACGATGGACTACACAACTTGCAGAAAGTGGAACACCACGAGCTTCTTCAACTAGCGTGATTGCCGATGTTAATTTATCTACTGAATCCATTGTCTACTTCCCCGCTACTCGAGCTTTAAGTGCTTCATTTATTGATGGTGGAACCATTGTGGAAACATCGCCATTGTAATGGGCGAGTTCTTTTACTAGAGATGATGATAAGAAAGAATGCGCTGGAGAAGTTGCCATGAACATGGTTTCAACTCCGGAACCTTGTAAATTCACTTGAGCCATTTGGAGCTCATAATCAAAGTCAGTAACCGCCCTCAAACCTTTAACGATCGCCTGAATTGAATTGCTCTTGCAATATTCGACCAAAAGTCCACTCCATGAATCCACTGAAACATTGGGAAACTTAGTTGTCACATCTTGAATCATCCCAATGCGTTCAGCAACGGTGAAAAGACTTGATTTGGTGCGATTTTCCAGAACAGCCACAACCACATGATCAAACTGCTGGGCTGCACGCTCAATGATGTCTAAGTGCCCATAAGTGATGGGATCAAAGGATCCTGGGCATACCGCGCGCTTCATGTGCCAAACGCTAGCAATACTGAGCCCAGTTATCCATTCTTATGGCTGGTAATTGGCGTAATAAATGGTCGCTTGCCCATATTTTCGCTCGCGCGCAGGCACGAAAGCATCTGGCCATATGAATTGTTCTCCGCGTGTGGTGCGCTCTACTGCAATAAACGCATCCTTATTCAGAAATTCGTTATCGTGCAAGACACTCAATACATCTTCAACAGCCTGGTTTGAGAAATCATATGGCGGATCAATATAAACAAGATGATATCTAGATTTAGGTGCATCTTTTAAAAATCTTTCTGCGCTCATTCCATGCAAGTGAAAGCTTCCTATCGGATTAGATTTCTTTACAATTTCGAAATTTGTTTCAATAGTTTTTTGTGCCTCATCATCTTTTTCAACTACGTGAACAGATGTTGCTCCTCTAGACAATGATTCCAACCCGATTGCACCCGATCCTCCGAAGAGATCCAAAACATGCAATCCTTCAAAAGTTCCAAATTCAGATGTCAGTGAAGAGAAAAGTCCTTCGCGGGCTCGATCTGATGTGGGCCGAGTTGCACCAGCTACAACTCCAAGTGTTCGACCTTTTGCAACGCCGGCAATAATTCTCAATTAATCAACCCTTATCTAGATAGTCAACAGATTGATCTCGCTGTAATTGCGCAAGTTCTGCTTTCAACAAAGGATACTCCGACAAATCGTTATCTGTGGCAATCAGTGCTTCTGCATCATCACGGGCCTGTTCAATCAATGCTTCATCACGCAAAACTCGTAGCAGTCGCAAGTGAGATTGAGTTCCAGATTGGCTGGCTCCAAGCACATCGCCCTCTCGGCGTTGTTCAAGATCTATTCGAGATAGTTCGAATCCATCTAAGGTACTCGCAACGGCATTTAACCTTTCGCGTGCGGGTGTTTCCTCTTCGCACTGAGTTACCAATAGACACAGCCCGGGTGAAGTTCCACGACCCACGCGTCCACGAAGTTGATGCAGCTGTGAAACACCAAAACGATCTGCATCCATAATCACCATGATTGTTGCATTCGGCACGTCAACACCAACCTCAATAACAGTTGTTGATACCAATACGTCGATATCGCCTTTGGTAAAGGCTTGCATCGTTGTGTCTTTTTCATCAGAAGATAAGCGGCCATGAAGTATCGCGATTTTTAACCCTTTCAAAGGCCCTGCGTGCAACTTTGGTGCCAATTCCTCAACAGATGTGATTTCAGATGATTCTTCTCCAAACAAGAAATCAATGTCAGCGTTTGCATCCGAATCAGCACTAATGCGCGGTGCAACTATGTATGCCTGATGGCCTTGGGCAACTTCTTCGTTAATCCTTTGCCACGCTCTTTCTAAAAAGCTTGGCTTTTCTTTCACCGGAACAACATGCGTGGTAATTGGCTGTCGGCCTAAAGGTAACTCTCGCAAAGTTGAAACATCCAAATCACCAAATACCGTCATCGCCACCGTTCGCGGAATAGGTGTAGCCGTCATAACAAGTAGGTGTGGAGGCAGTACTGCCTTTTCCTTCAAGGCATCGCGTTGCTCAACGCCGAAGCGATGCTGCTCATCGACCACAATCAATCCCAAATCTTTGAACTCAACTTTTTCACCCAGCAATGCGTGCGTGCCAATCACGATCCCGGCACTTCCATTGGCAGCCATAGTCAACGCCTCTTTACGGGCTGCTGCATTCTGTGAGCCTGTAATCAAAGTTACTTGTGTAGCCTTTTCAGAACCACCCAGCATTCCGCCTTGACCTAGATCTCCTAATAATTTCTGGATTGTTCGTAAGTGCTGGGCTGCTAAGACTTCAGTGGGTGCAAGAAGGGCCGCCTGTCCCCCGCTGTCAATCACTGCCAACATGGCACGTAAGGCAACAATAGTTTTTCCTGAACCAACTTCTCCTTGTAATAAGCGGTGCATGGGATGTGATTGAGCAAGATCTGATTCAATCTCTTTGCATACTGCAACTTGGCCTGCTGTTAGATCAAATGGCAGAGTCGCATCAAAAGCATCTAGTAAGCCGCCACTAATGCGCTTTCTGGAAGTTGAATTCAACTTCTTTAATTCAATTCTGCGCATTACTAACAGCGATTGCAGCAAGAAAGCTTCATCAAAGGTCAAGCGCTCTCGTGAAAGTTCTGCGTGCTCCAAATCTGCCGGCTGATGCAACTGGACTAGTGCTTGATGCAGCGAAGGATAATTATGCTTTTCTCGGATTGAATCAGGTAGAAAATCACTCACTTCTTCTAAGGCACCAATTGCTAACTGTGCACATTGCGAAATCTTCCACGATGGCATTTTGGCCGAAGCGGGATAAACAGGAAGATACTTACCTGCAAAGCCTTCAACTGCGCTATCAACATCTGAACCATCCGGAATCATTTCGTAATCTGGATGCGCTAGTTGTTTCTTATTGTTGAAGACCCCGACTTTGCCTGCAAACAACCCTTGTCGTCCAACCTTCAAATCCTTTTCTCGCCACGCTTGATTGAAAAAAGTGAGCGATAACTTGTCAGTTCCATCGGTGACCACAACTTCGAGCATGCTGCCTTTGCGCCCTCGCATAGGCCTAGTAGAGGCTGAGTACACCTGCGCCAATATTGTTGTCTCATCGCCTTCATGCAGAGCGGATATGTCGGAGAGCTCGCCACGCACCATGTATCGACGTGGGTAATGGCGCATGAGATCACCAACCGTTTTGATGCCAAAGGTGGTCTGAAGAACCTTTGCCGTGCGGTCGCCAACGACCGCCGAAACCTTGTTCTCTAGATCTGCCACTCAGGCATTCTCTCGCTAAATCCCTTAAAACTCGGTCAAAAAGGGAGAATTGGCATTGAACCCCGCCTAAGGGGTACCCTTACGCCCTGTTCCCATTGGAACCAGATCTATAGAAAAGTTAAAAGGAGTACCGCTGTGGCATCAACATGCGATATCTGTGGCAAAGGGCCCAGCTTCGGAAACAATGTTTCTCACTCACAGGTCAAGACCCGTCGTCGCTGGAATCCAAACATCCAGCGTGTTCGCACCCTTGTTGCTGGAACACCAAAGCGTCAAAACGTTTGTACCTCATGCCTCAAGGCAGGAAAAGTAACTCGCTAGTTTTATCGAACAGTTAATTGAAATGGCGCCAGGTTTCTGGCGCTTTTTTCATGTCTGCTCCAAGAACTCCGTTACCTTCAACAACTGTTCCAACGCAGAAACCATCTAAATCAATTCCCGTCGCAAGAAATACATGATCCTCGCCACCTGCAAATATCCATTGCCACACATCTACATCCTGACTATCAGCTAATTCCTTTAATGTAGCAAACTCTGGGTGCTGGGTAATTAGTCCCTGATCAAATTTCAAAGCAACCTCTGATGCCTGCGCTAATTGATTAGCCTGGATAATTAGCGCATCACTCACATCACACATCGAATGTGCCCGGTTATTTGAAAATTGAATTGCCGACACATAGTCAACAGTGGGCGCGCTGTATTCAGAGATTGCATGAACAGCCAAATCATCGTCAAGATCTTTTTCAATTATTGAAAGCCCCGCAGCAGACCACCCTGGCAACGAGGAGATATAAATTGAATCTCCAACCTTGGCCCCAGAACGAGTAATTGGGGTATCGACTTCTCCAATTGCTGTCAATGAAACAACAATGCACGGGCCCTTCGCTAAATCACCGCCCACCACAAATGCACCACAACTCCTTGCTTCATGCGCAATACCTTCTGCCAGTTCTTCAATCCACTCCATGCTTTCTTGACCGGTAAGAGTTACTGCGGCTACTAGGTATTTTGGTGTTCCACCCATCGCATAGACATCTGCCAAGTTTGCCGCTGTTATCTTGCGACCAATATCAAAGGCGCTACTCCACTTGGTTGAAAAATGAGTACCTTCAACGGCCATATCGGTTGTGATAACGGTTTGATCTGTTGTTGAAACAACTGCCGCATCATCACCAATTCCTACTTCGACCCCGCGATGCGTCAGGCCAAAAATGCGCGCTAACGCAGAAATTACGCCCGCCTCATCGAAGTTCATACCACCTAGCCTAATCGACTAGAGAGTAAGGCAGGTTCTGCGGTAGCGTTTGAGCCTCGCAGCGAAAGGACCTCACATGTCAGTACAAGCTTTCATTCTGATTCAAACTGAAGTTGGCAAAGCAACAGGAGTTGCAGATGCAGTCGCAAAGATCCCTGGGGTCACACTCTCTGAAGGTGTCACCGGTCCATACGATGTAATCATGCGCGCTGAAGCTTCAAGCATGGAAGATTTTGGTCGACTTGTACTGTCAAAGGTTCAAGGCGTACCGGGCATTACTCGCACATTGACCTGCCCTGTCACACACCTCAGTTAAGAAGACAGCGCAGTATCTATAAGCGCTGAAATCAATTCCGTATAAGACACTCCTGATGCCTGCCACAATTTTGGGTAAACCGAGGTTCCGGTAAATCCAGGCATAGTGTTAACTTCATTAATAATTATTTCCCCGTCGTTTGTATAGAAGAAATCACAACGAGCTAAGCCAGAACATCCCAACACATGAAATGCTGCAACCGCCAAACGTCTTATCTCCTCAGCATCAGCGTGTGGAATATCTGCAGGAATTCTTACTGTGGTTGCATCATCTAGATACTTGGCTTCAAAATCATAAAATTCAAATTTTGGGTTGATGATTATTTCACCAACAACTGAGGCGTCAACCTTGCCATCTCGCTCAAGGACAGCACATTCAATTTCACGACCATTTACCGCCGATTCAATCAACACTTTATTGTCATATAGAAAAGCATCTTTGATTGCCGAATCTAATCCTGCTTTGCTCTTAACTTTATGGGTCCCACGGCTTGATCCACCGCTAGAAGGTTTTACAAATACCGGATAACTCAAGGATCCCGTTTTGCTCTGCCAATCCTGCTCGTTGACATCTAGTCCATCTGCAACTTTCATACCGCTGGATGCAAAGAGTAGCTTTGCAATGGCTTTATCCATTGCCTGCGCCGATGCACTCACGCCGCTTCCGACATAGGCAAGATCGGCTTGTTCTAGCATTTGCTGGATCTTTCCATCTTCACCGAATTCACCGTGCAAAACAGGAAAAACGCAATCAACATCTAGAAGTTCTCCGCCAATTGAAAATCCCGAAGAACTCAATTCGACATGCTGCCCGTTATCTTGAATCACTGGCATTTTTTTATCTACGATCTCTAACTGATAATCAATTGGTAACAAGACCCAGGTGCCTGACTTGGTAATTCCAATTAATGCCGGATCAAAACGCTCCGAGTCCAAACCCTTGAGTACTCCCCCTGCTGACACACAAGAAACCTCGTGCTCGCTGCTTGGGCCACCGCAAATGATTGCGATTACTTGCTTGCTCACCGAATAAAGTTTTCTGCTTTGGTAGTTATCTCCATTAGGCGATCTAACGCCTCTGTAGGTGTGATTGAACCAGAAACTACATCTGCAACGGCTTCGATGACCGGGACCTCAACACCAACGCGGTGAGCGATTTCTAAAATCGCACTAGACGAAGCCACACCTTCAACGGTCTTGGCAACTTCTCTACGTGCAACTTCCATCGAAGCGGTTCGTCCTAGTACTTCGCCAAATGTTCGATTTCTAGACAAGGCAGAACCACAACTAGCTACCAGGTCCCCCATACCGGCAAGTCCTGCAGCACTTAAGGGATCTGCATTGTGGGCTGCGCAAAGTCTTGCTACTTCATTGAGTCCGCGGGTGATAAGCATGGCTTGGGTATTTTCACCAAACCCTAAGCCGATTGAAATTCCAACTGCAAGTGCGATTACGCTCTTGATCGAGCCAGCTAATTCGCATCCTAAAATATCCACGGATGTGTAGACACGGTAATAGGGAGTTGCAAATAGTTGTTGTACTTTTTCAGCTAAAGCACTCGTTGAAGCAGCAGCAACGGCTCCTGCTGGCTGACGCAGAATAAGTTCATTGGCAAGGTTTGGCCCAGTAATGATTGCTACATTGTCTGTTTCCATGACTTCCTGAACAATTTCAGTCATACGAGACAACGTGCTGACTTCAATTCCTTTAAGTGAACTGACATAGATAGCACCTGGTTGCACATAAGGCTTCCAACTCATTAAATTCTCTCGCAGAGTTTGTGCCGGCACAGCCAAAATATAAATATTGGAGTACTCAAAAGCCTCTTTGATATCAGTTGTTGCCCTGAGTCCGAGTGGAAGAGCGTTTTCACCCAAGTAATACGCGTTGGTGTGCTTGTCGTTGATTTCATCTACGACCGATTGATTACGACCCCAAATCAGCACATGGTTGCCGGCGTCGCACAAAACTTGAGCAAGGGTGCTTCCCCATTGCCCTGCACCAAGAACTAATACTTTGCTCACTTTTTCTTTTCCTTCTTAAAGTTGCCGGTTCGAGGTAGCGCTGATGTGTGTGGATCAAAAATGATTGCTGGTCTTTTCTCTCCGCGAATTCCTTCAAGGATAGTCGTTAGCTCGCGCATGGCATAGGCAGTTGCCTCAATCAGCGCCTGCGGATCATTTTCTTTCCCAAACCATGGAGAAAAATCTAAGGGCTTGCCACATATCAAAGTGATTTTTGTGCGTGGGAACAATTTTATTTTCTTTCCATAAGTGGGCATTGCAATTTGAGTCCCCCACTGCACAATTGGAATTACCGGTGCTTTAGTAGTAATCGCAAGTCGAGCAAGGCCGGTCTTTGCAACCATTGGCCAATGATCGGCATCTCTAGTCAATGTTCCTTCTGGATAGACGCCAACGCAATGGCCAAGCTCTAATAGTCGCACTGCATGATCCAAAGCTTTAGAGGCATCCTTGCTTTCACGGGCAACCGGAACCATCCCTGCTGCCAGAACTATCTTTCCGATGACCGGAACCTTAAAAACACCTTCTTTGCCAAGATACCTGGGAGCACGACCATTTTTATATAAAAAGAAGGAGAGCAATAAAACATCAATGTATGAGAGATGATTACTAATCACAATTACTGGTCCACTTTTGGGTAAGTTTTCCGAACCAATCCAGGTGCGCTTTGTGATCGCACGCAAAAGCGGAATTACAACAGTTGCGCCAATTCGAAACATAGGATTTACGCCAAGAGGCTTACCGGTCGGAGGAGCAAATGAAATCTTGTACTCCGTCATGTCCTCAATAATAGTCCGTAACATCCAAAAGCGGGGCTAGCCTTAGCCAACCCCGCTTTTTAAAGCACAAGAATTACTTCTTCTTAGCCTTCTTTACAACCTTCTTCGCTGCTGGCTTCTTCTTAGCAGGTGACTTCTTTGCAGGAGCCTTCTTAGCTGTCTTCTTGACAACCTTCTTTGCTGCCTTCTTTGGTGCAGCCTTCTTAGCAGCTGGCTTTGCAACTACCTTTGGCTCTGGCTTTGGTGCTGGAGCAAGCTTGCGATCTCCAGCAATAACTTCCTTAAGTGCCTTTGCAGGTAGGAAGCGTGCCTTCTTTGAAGCCTTGATCTTGATTGTCTCGCCAGTAAATGGGTTACGTCCCATACGTGCCTTGCGATCAACCTTCTTGAACTTACCGAAATCGTTGATCATTACATCTTCGCCCTTTGAAAGGTTGCGAATGATTGTGTCAAAAACGATATCTACAGCGTGTGCTGCTTCTTTCTTGCTGTCGTTGAAGTGTGGTGCTAACGCAGCAATGAATTGGGCCTTATTCATTGAAATCCCCTTATTTACGCGTAAATGTTAAGCAACTGCTTAACATGTTCATAAACCTACGCGCATACAAGGGGTGATGAGGTTATTGAAATGCGCGTGTCGCATTTTTTATTTTTGTCGAAATAATCAAAAAGCATGGTTTTTATGCGTAGAAAACTCTAAATACAAGATTGAGGGTTGAGCGCACTCTCATTCACCCCTGCTCAAAACCTGCGTTTTACGCTTGTTTTTAACCTTATGAGCGAATTGGAAGAGTTGTTGGCTTGTATGTAGGGCGGTTTTTCTCGAAAGAATCAATGGAATCAGTCTGTTTTAAGGTCAAACCGATGTCATCCAAACCTTCCATCAAACGCCAACGGGTGTAATCATCGATGTCAAAGGGCAAACTCTTTGAGCCATAGTTAACCGTGCGGCTCTCTAAATCAACTGAAATTTCTGTTGCTGGATCTGCTTCAACTGCAGCCCACATTGCTTCGACCTCTGCTTGATCCAGAATAATTGTCAACAAGCCACCCTTGAGGGAATTACCCCGGAAGATGTCTGCAAAACGGCTTGAAATAACGACTTTAAATCCATAATTTTGCAACGCCCACACTGCGTGCTCGCGAGAAGACCCAGTTCCAAAATCGGCACCTGCAATAAGAACGGTACCTTTTTTAAATGCCTCCTTGTTCAAAACAAACTCAGGATCATTCCGCCACGCAGCAAATAAACCATCCTCGAAACCGCTTCGGGTTACGCGCTTCAAATAGACAGCAGGAATAATCTGATCGGTATCGACATTGCTTCTACGTAGTGGAACACCGGTACCTGTGTGCTTAACAAATTTTTCCATGAACTGTGCTCCTTACAAATCCGCAGGTGAAGAAAGTGTTCCACGCAGCGCTGTAGCAGCTGCGACGAGTGGACTTACTAAGTGTGTACGGCCGCCCTTACCTTGGCGACCCTCAAAGTTACGGTTAGAAGTCGATGCCGAACGCTCTCCTACTGCAAGCTGATCTGGGTTCATTCCAAGACACATGGAGCATCCTGCATTACGCCATTCAGCACCGGCATCAAGAAATACCTTGTCCAGACCTTCTGCCTCTGCTTCAAGTCGTACGCGTGCTGATCCTGGAACAACCAACATGCGAAGCGTTGATGCAATCTTCTTTCCTTTTAACACTTCTGCAGCTGCACGCAAATCCTCTATACGCCCATTTGTGCATGAGCCCAAGAAAACAGTGTCAATGGCTATCTTTTTAAGAGGGGTGCCCGCTTCAAGACCCATGTAAACAAGTGCGCGCTCTGCTGCAGTGCGGGCTTCTGTGTCTGCAATATCTGCAGGGTTTGGAACTACTGAATTTAGTGGCAAACCTTGGCCTGGGTTAGTTCCCCATGTAACAAATGGCTCTAGCTCATCTGCATTAAGGTCTACTTCAATATCAAATTTTGCATCGCTGTCGGTATATAGCGTGGACCAGTAAGCAAGCGCTGCCTCAAAATCCTCTGGGGAATGTGGCTTACCCTTGATGTAATCAAATGTTGTTTGGTCTGGGGCAATCAAACCGGCCCGAGCACCGGCTTCAATAGACATATTACAAACTGTCATGCGAGATTCCATTGATAGCGCGCGAATTGCACTGCCACGATATTCGATGACATATCCCTGGCCGCCGCCCGTACCAATTTTTGCAATAATCGCAAGAATGATGTCTTTTGATGTAACGCCAGGCTTTAGTGAACCTTCGACATTTATCGCCATTGTCTTTGGTCGCTGCAAAGGTAAAGTCTGCGTTGCCAGAACATGTTCAACCTCAGAAGTTCCAATACCAAAAGCAAGTGCCCCAAAAGCTCCATGGGTGGATGTATGAGAATCCCCACACACAATGGTCATGCCGGGTTGTGTAACTCCTAGCTGGGGTCCAACGACGTGCACAACACCCTGGTCTTTATCTCCCAGGGAATGGATTCGAAGACCAAACTCTTTACAGTTTGCGCGCAAAGTATCAACCTGCAACTTTGAGACTGGATCTGCGATTGGCTTATCAATATTAAGTGTCGGAACATTGTGATCTTCTGTAGCAATTGTTAGATCGGGGCGGCGAACTGTGCGTCCTGCAAGGCGCAGACCATCAAAAGCTTGTGGGCTAGTTACTTCGTGGATTAGATGTAGATCGATGTAAATCAAATCTGGTTCGCCTTGTGCAGCGCGAACAACATGTTCTGCCCAAATTTTCTCGGCTAACGTTTTACCCACAGTCATTGCCTCCCTGCTCAACTAGTTTGCGTATCACATCTTGAGATGTTAATATCACCCTATGAACAAGAATAATAGCGGAGTTGGCGTATTAGATAAAGCCGTGGCCATTTTAAGCACCTTAGAGGCTGGCCCGCATTCACTTGCTGAGTTAGTTGCCGCAACCGGCATTGCCCGTCCTACCGCCCACCGCCTCGCTGTGGCACTTGAGTTCCATCGTTTAGTTGCACGAGATCTCACAGGACGATTTGTTTTAGGACCGCGTTCGGCCGAACTAGGCGCAGCTGCAGGTGAAGATCGCTTATTAGCCGCTGCTGCCCCCGCTCTGGCCGCTCTGCGCGATGCAACAGGGGAAAGTGCGCAGCTATATCGCCGTCAAGGAGATCTGCGCATCTGCGTTGCTGTGGCTGAGCGTTTATCAGGGTTGCGCGATTCCGTTCCTGTTGGCGCTGCCTTAACTATGCAGGCTGGATCTGCCGCACAAATTCTTCTTGCATGGGAAGAGTCAGAAAAGATTCACCGAGGGTTAACAAACGCCCGATTTACCGCAGCACAATTATCTGCTGATCGTCGTCGTGGTTGGGCGCAATCTGTGGGAGAGCGCGAAGCCGGTGTGGCATCTGTTTCAGCACCTGTGCGCGCACCCAATGGAAAAGTAATTGCCGCCGTCAGCATAAGCGGCCCGATCGAACGTCTAGGACGTCAACCTGGCCGCATTCATGCCGCTGCTGTAGTTGCTACTGCAGCTCGTCTGACTGAACATCTAGCTCGCGAATAACGCGAGCAATTGTAGGAAAAGAAAAACCTTTTCTTTGTAGCAAGGATTGAATTCTACGAATCTGAACCTCTGGCTCAAGCCGACTCATAGTGGTGTATTTCTTCATCCCCAATGAAAACGCGGTTCGATACTCAGATTCGTCATCAATCTCATCCAAGGCTTGATCAATGCTGGATTGATCCACTCCCCTGGTGCGAAGTTCGCCGGCAATAATTCGCTTAGACAACTTTTTCGAGGTATGACGTGATTGAGTCCATGCTTTTGCAAACTCTTCGTCGTTAACCAAACCATTTTCTTGAAGACGAAAGATCGTTGCTTGGGCAACGTCATCTTCGACTCCACGCTTTTTTAAGTGAGCCAGAAGCTCACCCTTACTCTTTGCGCGTGCAACCAAGGCATTAAGTGCGATGGTGTTTGCGATTGAGTAAGGGTCAGCCTCTTGGTCAACCTTTACATATTCAAGCATTGGAGCTTAGAAATCCACCTCTGCAGCAGCCTCATCAATGGCAGCAACAAGTGCTGGATCGACCTCAACTGGAACAAAGTGAGCGCGGATCTTGCTTTCAATCTCATTGGCTAGATCTGGGTTATCAAGAAGGAAGGCACGTGCATTTTCCTTGCCCTGACCAAGTTGATCTGCCTCGTATGTGTACCAAGCACCAGACTTCTTGACCACGCCAATTTCAACACCCATATCAATCAGTGAGCCTTCGCGTGAAATTCCTGTGCCGTAAATAATGTCAAACTCTGCCTGCTTAAATGGTGGAGCCATCTTGTTCTTAACCACCTTTACGCGGGTGCGGTTACCAACAGATTCTTGTCCGTCCTTGAGTGTTTCAATACGACGGATATCAAGGCGAACTGAGGCATAGAACTTAAGCGCCTTTCCACCTGTTGTTGTCTCTGGAGAGCCAAAGAAGACACCGATTTTGTCACGCAACTGGTTAATAAAGATCGCTGTTGTCTTTGACTGGTGAAGTGCTCCAGTGATCTTACGAAGTGCTTGAGACATCAAGCGAGCTTGAAGACCCATATGTGAATCACCCATCTCACCTTCGATTTCAGCGCGAGGAACAAGTGCTGCAACAGAGTCAACGACAACAAGATCAAGTGCACCTGAACGAATAAGCATGTCCATGATTTCTAGAGCTTGCTCACCTGTATCTGGTTGTGACACCAAGAGTGCATCAATATCAACACCAAGCTTCTTTGCATACTCTGAATCAAATGCATGCTCTGCATCGATGAATGCACAAATTCCGCCAGCCTTTTGAGCATTTGCGATTGCATGCAATGTAAGAGTTGTCTTACCTGAAGATTCTGGTCCGTAAATTTCAACAACGCGACCGCGTGGAAGTCCACCAATACCAAGTGCGATATCTAGTGCGATTGAACCAGTTGGGATAACTTCGATCACTGTGTTCTGTCGCTCTGACATCTTCATTACTGCGCCTTTACCAAATTGACGTTCGATCTGGGCTAGGGCTGTGTCTAACGCCTTATGGCGTTCAACGTTGGCTTTGTCTTGTGCTGCATCGTTTGCTTTATTGCTTTTTTCAGTAGCCACGTACATTCCTTTCGATAGAACGTCCTGCACAATGCAGTTCGTTTGGTGTGCGGCCCAGAAGGTACGGAGACCCAACGACGGTCTGCAGAAGCTCCACAACTGGTGTGGAGAAGTAACTGCAGGCGGAGGTTGGAACCGCTCTGGTTGTACTCGGAAAGTTTATCCGAACATCTGTTCGAAAGATAACAGGTGACACTGACAGCAATTAGGCGTGTCGCCTTAAGCAGCATGGAGGCGTGTCGCCCCACCATACTGAGCCGGTGTTAATCCTGTTGCCGCCCTCTGAGAGGAAATCTGCCTCCCCTGGGCCGGCAATCCAGGTCTATACAGGCGTTCTCTACGAAGCCCTAGGTTGGGAGCAGCTCACCGCTGCTCAACGCAAAAAGGGCGCTGAATCTATCGCCATCATCTCGGCCAAATACGGGGTGCTGCGCCCATTGGATCCAATCGAGACATACAAGGAAAAGATCAACAATAAAAAGATGGCACCAATTGTGGAGAAATCTCTTGCTGGCGTTGAATCTGAGTTAATTATTGATTGTCGATCTTCGACCTACCAAACAGTGTGGCAGTCCCCCGTGGATATAACTGTTGAGATCAAAGTCTTCACCAAAATCGACGGTGTGAAAAAAGTAATCACACATATGTCCAAAAAGACTCGTGGTGAAGTAATTCAACACCTCCTAAAGAGTGTGCATGTTCCAACTAATGCTGATGAACTAGAAGCAATTGTTTCACAGAAATTTCAATGTACCTTAATTGCAGGAAGTAAGAAAAATCCTTGGGTATTAGAAGTGTATTGCTAAAACGTTTCTATGACGCAACCAGCGCCGTCTTCTTAATCAGCTCGACAGTTAATGTTGGATAGTTCCACATAATCACGTGAGCACAATTATCAACAACGATCCACCGAGAGTGTGCAGGGGCAACACTTTTTTCCTGAGCTATCTCTTCTGGCAATGTTTGATCTTCATCGCCAAAAATTACGGAGAGCTTCACGCTTTCAGGCACTACAGATTCAAATCTACGCCCATTTGCACTATGCCACATCGGCATATAACCCTTTGATCGGGCCATAGCAATTACTGAATCACGACAGGATTCAAAACTCAATTCACGCCACAGGTGCGTGATCTTTTTATATCCAATTGCTTTTAAGGCTGGAATTCGATACGCAGTCTTCATAAAGTACTGAGAAATCTTCGCAAGAATTCTCGCATCAAGACTTGGTGGAAACTTTCGAGGTGGTCGCTCATGCCATAAACCAGCCGGGGCTAATGCGGTAACACTTAAAACCCGTTCTGGCGCAACAGCTGCCATTTCTAGTGCAATCCACCCACCCAGTGAATTTCCAGCAACATGCATTTGAGCAACACCCATCTCAGAAACCATGTAATCAACTATCGACTGAGCAAGTGAGCGCGGATCTAATTCTTCCCCCTCAGTCAATGGGGCATCTCCGTGACCCGGTAGGTCTATTGCATACACAGTGAAATTCTCAATTAACTGCGGCACAAGACTCTTCCAAATATTTCCAGCCGAACCCAATCCATGAACAAGGACGAGGGCCGGGTTATCAATATTGTGTGTATAGCGGTGGGAGTGAATTGCCATATCAATACTTGTACTTTTCGGTCTCAATGGGATGTGCCCTACACACGGCTTTCCAAATAACATCTGCTTCAAAGCCGGCGGCTAGCGCTTCGTTCACGCTCTTACTACCTAACTCAGATAGCGCGATGTCTGATGAGAATGAAGGCGCCCATGCATCCCCAAAGGACAAGATGATGCGCTCACGAAGATCAGAGATTCGCAATGAAGGTAATTGCTTCTGCTTGTGCACGAGATTGTGCAGGTGTAATTGGATGTAACGCTTGCCCAATTAGCCAACGAGTTGCGAGCTCACCCTTTTCGCTCCCCAAAAGGTGACCCATAGCAATTGAAAATGCTTTCCATGTTGTATGGGTCTGCGCAGAAAGCGCAATAGTCAAAAAGTCAGGATCTTGCGAGCGCATAGCAGCCAGTGCTTGATCGCCAGAAATTTCAATGGATATCTGCTCAAGGGCAGAAGTTGTATCTGGAGCAGCCTGAGCAATTTCAACTAACCGTTGCATCTCTGAAACACATAAGGCGCGAATAACACTTTCCTTGTCCCGGAAGTGATTATATAAAGTTGCGCGTGAAACTTCGGAAACATCTGCAATCTCAATCATTGACATCTTCTTTAGGCCTGTTGTTGCTATTAACTGTTTTGTTGCCTCAAGAATTGCGTTTTGTGTACGACGGTGAGTTGCTACTTGTGGCGCGTACTTGTTAAGCGGCATCGACAACAGTGAGAGTTACGCCCTCACGGCTCTTGAGCTCTGCAGACACATCACTAAAAACTCCAGAAAGTGAAAGACCTAACGCCACACAAATAGCATTGAGTAATTCAGAGGATGCTTCTTTTTGTCCACGCTCGACCTCAGAGAGGTAACCAAGTGAGACTCGTGCATCCCGGGCAACATCTCTTAGGGTGCGCCCTTGCGCCGTGCGAGCAGACCGAAGGGTTTGGCCAATAGCTTCACGTACTAGAACCATTGTCATACTCCCTTCACTTGTCGATGTTCTAACCAGAGGTTCACGAACGATGTCTAAGGATACGCGCAAAAGTAGCTATCGCGCTTGATGTAGCAGCGTTTCTGACAGATTCACGATCACCTGAAAGCGCTAACTCGATTGTGTGGCTTATCGGGCCTTCAATCGCTACCCACACAACCCCCACAGGGTATCCATCCAACGGGTTGGGGCCTGCAACTCCGGTCGTTCCAATCGCCCACGTGGTTCCAAAAGATTGGATCGCACCTTTTGCCATGGCAACGGCAACTTCTTCGCTGATCACAGTGTGTTTGTCGATTAACTCTGGATCTACATTCAAGTGCGAGACTTTAACTTCATCGCGATAAGCAGTAGTTCCGCCCACAAAGACATCAGAGGCCCCTGCAATACTTACAATTGCTGAACTTACAGAACCGGCAGTTAAAGACTCAGCGGTACTAATGGTTTCTCCACGTTGGCGCAGATGATCAACGATCTCGGCGGCAAAGCCGAGTATCTCCTTTGAGAGTGCCATCTGCGTAACCTTTCTTACATCACGCTTTGTGCGTGAATGCTGATTTTACATAGTACGCCCCAGTAACGATAGTGAGTACTACTGCAATATACATAAAACCATCCCGGAACCAATACAGACTTTCGCTCAATGGAAGCACATAGAAGCCGGTGCCGAAATTCTGCATCACCGCCTTGATCTTTCCACCCTTGTTAGCGGGAATTACGCCACGCTTGATGACGGAAAGGCGAAAAATGGTGATACCAATCTCTCGTATCAATATGACTGTCGTGATCCACCAAGGCATGGTTCCTAAAATCGACAGCGAGATTAGCGCAGTCCCGAGCATGAATTTATCTGCTACTGGATCTAAGAATTCACCAAGTTTTGTAATCGCTCCCCGACTACGAGCTAGCTTTCCATCAAGCACATCTGATAAGCCTAGAATGAAGAAGACGCACCAAGAAATATATTGCCAGGTTGGATCATCTCCACCATTTTTAAAGAGAGTGTAGGCACCCACTGGCACAAACAGGAGCCTCAAAACTGTAATGAAGTTTGGCGTTATAAATGCAGGTAACTTCATAGAGGTTTTGCTACCAAATCTGCGCCCATTGAATCAATCACAACGGCGTCTACATACTGACCAACAACAAAGTTAGTTCCAATAAATGAGGTAGTGCCATCTACTTCAGGCCCTTGATGCGCTGCTCTACCTTCCTGCAACTCCTGATCTTCAATAAGAACCCGAACATTTTCACCAATTCGTGCCTGCGCGCGCAGTGACACCATCTCATCGGCTAGCGAAGACAATATTTCAACCCTTTGGGCAATTACATCTGCATCAACTTTGTCTGACAGATTTAGCGCTTCGGTATTGTCCTCATCTGAATACCCAAATACTCCAACTGCATCTAGCTTTGCTTTGGTAATAAAGTCAGCTAAATCATCAAAATCTTCTTGAGTTTCACCTGGAAAACCAACAATAAAGTTTGATCGGATTCCAGCCTCAGGCGATACCGCGCGAACTTGGCTGATCAGATGTAGAAATTTCTCGCTATCGCCAAAGCGACGCATCCTACGAAGTACCGTTGGGCTAGTGTGCTGAAAGGATAAGTCGAAATATGGTGCAGTTTTATCTGTAGCAATCATTGCTTGAATCAAGGTTGGGCGCATTTCTGCTGGCTGTAAGTAGGACAGACGCACTCGTTCAACACCAGGCAACGCTGCGATATCTGGCAAAATCTTTTCCATTAACTGAAGATCGCCTAAATCTTTTCCATAGGAAGTTGTATTCTCGCTCACCAAAAATAATTCAGTCACTCCATTTTCAGCCAGCCAACGTGCCTCTTTAATGATGTCGGTCGGACGCCTTGAGATAAAGGATCCGCGAAAATAAGGGATCGCGCAAAATGAGCAACGTCTATCGCACCCTGAAGCAATTTTTAGTGGAGCCCACGGCGCATTACCCAAACGCTTTCTAGAAAACTCTTCACTCTCGCGGGCATCTGCGCGATCAACTGGAGCAATCGGCAACAAAGCACGGCGATCTCTCGGCACATGTGACTTATGCGATTCACCTGCGATAATTGACTGCAAGCGTGCAGAAATGTCTTTGTAGTCATCAAATCCTAGGATTGCATCTGCTTCAGGAAGAGCATCTGCTAATTCATTTCCATATCGTTCTGCCATGCAACCGACGGCAACAACGGCGCGCGTTACCCCATGACCCTTGAGTGAATTTGCCTCTAAAAGGGCATCTACTGAATCTTTCTTCGCAGATTCGATGAAGCCACATGTATTAACAAGTGCCACCTCAGCTGACTCAACATCATCGACTAGAGTCCAGCCATCTGCTGCTAAGCGGCCAGCTAATTCTTCAGAATCAACTTCATTACGAGCGCATCCAAGAGTGACAACTGCAACTGTGCGCTTCATTTGCGCAATCTTACCCTGTCTAAGGCTATTAAGAATCTACTCCGTACGACACGCTAACAACTTCCCCATCAGCGCCAACTGAATCTACCTTTTTGCCGTTAACAGTTAGATCCACACCGCCGGCGTTACCGATTTTCACATTGATCGAAGCATTAGTACTAAAAGTTTTCGTGGCACCGCGTGCTATTTGCCCACTAAATAATGTTCGTCCCGCTTCATCCGAGACAAAGAGCCAACTCTTTCCTCGTGCAGCAAAAATGACGAGTTCAACTCCAGAACCAGTAGAAACTGTCGCTTGTTCAGTTGGGGTAACTTCACTCGTGACCATTGGATCAGGAGTTACAGAAGAGGTCGCACTCTCAATTGCTGTAGCAATAGGTTTTGGAATATCAGATGTAGATGTATTTGAAATGATTATTTGTGCAATGCCCACAATGAAAAGTGATGTCAAAGAAATTGTTGCTAAAACCTTCCAAGAAACTTTGCGAGATTCATGAGGTTCTTTCATCACACTATTTTCAATGAGCAAATCCTGCATCGAACGGTCCACCTGCATCTGCTCTTCTTCAAAAGTGGCAATAAACATTTGTGGGTCTACGCCTAGCTTTATCGCAATATTGCGGATATGTCCACGCGCATAAGTTTCACCACCGCAGTTAGCGAAATTATCTGCCTCGATTTCCCTTAACAACGCAGTTCGAATATTCGTAGATTCCGAAAGATCTTCGATGCTTAGCCCAGCACTCTTTCTCGCTTGAGTAATCAAAGAACCAAGTGACATGGACTAATCCTCAAAGGGCTGTGGGGTGAGTCCTAATTCTAAAGCAGATTAGGTAAGGGTGAATAGGTACAAGCGTGAGAATTAGGGGTGAAAGAGGGTTGCCTCCCTACCTGTTCACCTTCTATTAATAGCCGCGAAGTGTTGCTAAAACTGAATCTAGTTCATCAGGCTTGACCATAACGGTACGCGCCTTTGAGCCCTCAGATGGACCAACGATACCTCGAGACTCCATCAAATCCATTAAGCGACCGGCCTTTGCAAATCCGATTCGTAGCTTTCTTTGTAGCATTGAAGTTGAACCAAACTGAGTACCAACAACTAATTCAACCGCCTGACATAACTCATCAAGATCATCACCGATTTCCTTGTCAATCATTTTCATTTGATTAACAGGTGCTGTTACATCATCGCGATAGCGTGGTTTTAACTGCTTTTTCACATGGGTCGTTACCGCTTCAATTTCTCGCTCCGAAACATATGCACCTTGAATTCGAATTGCTCGGCTTGAACCCATAGGAATAAACAAGGCATCGCCCTGTCCGACTAACTTTTCAGCACCTGGTGTATCCAGAATAACGCGACTATCAGCAAGTGAACTTGTTGCAAAAGACAGGCGGGATGGAACGTTGGCCTTAATCAGACCAGTAACCACATCAACAGATGGACGTTGGGTTGCCAGCACAAGGTGGATACCTGCTGACCGCGCCAACTGGGTAATTCGCACAACGGATTCTTCAACCTCTTTAGCGGCAACCATCATTAAATCTGCGAGCTCATCAATGATGACAAGCAGATACGGATATGGCTCAATAGTGCGATCACTACCTGGTGGAGGAACTACCTTTCCGGATCGTACTGCCTTATTGAAATCATCAATATGTCTGAACCCAAATGTCGATAGATCCTCATAACGAAGATCCATTTCTCGAACCACCCACGTCAAAGCATCTGCAGCTTTTTTAGGGTTGGTAATAATGGGAGTGATCAGGTGAGGTATACCCTCATATGCATTGAGTTCTACACGTTTAGGGTCAATCAAAACTAATCGCACATCATCAGGAGTAGAGCGCATTAATATCGAGGTAATCATGGCATTAATCATTGAAGACTTACCTGCACCAGTTGCACCAGCAACTAAAAGGTGCGGCATCTTGGCAAGATTTGCACAAACATAGTTACCCTCAACATCTTTACCTAAGGCAACAAGCATTGGATGGAGATCTTGTCCTGCCACTGTTGAGCGTAAAACATCGCCTAATGCCACAATTTCGCGATCAGCGTTTGGAATTTCAATTCCCACCGCAGACTTACCTGGAATAGGCGAAAGTATTCGAACATCGCTGCTTGCAACGGCGTAGGAAATATTCTTAGCAAGAGCGGTAATTCGCTCTACCTTCACCGCGTTACCGAGCTCCACTTCATACCGTGTAACTGTAGGACCGCGCATAAATCCCGTCACTTGAGCATCAATTTCAAATTGGAGGAATACCTCAGTTAAGGCGGCCACCACTACCTCGTTTGCTTTACTTTTTGCCTTTGCAGCAGGGCCGGTTCGCAAAATATCTGGAGCTGGAAGTTCATAAATGACATCTGCTGTTAACAATAATTGTTCAGGACGTCCGACGGCAACAGTATTTTCATTGTTGTGCGCAAGTGGAGTTACTGGAACTGGAAGGGTGAACTCTTCATCAAAACTCTCTTCGTCAAGTTCATCTTCCTCTTCATCCTCTTCTTCGCTCAATCCTGCAACAATTGGCGTATCAAAAGCTGGAGTATCCGTGATCTCAAATTCTTCTTCAACTTTTTCTTCTCTTTCAGGACGTTTAGACCATAACCACTTACTGACCGATGACAAGCGAGTGAAGACTTCGGAAACTGGAGTAGCCGTAATTACCAACAATCCAAATATTAAAACAATGATGAGAACAATTTTTGTAAGCTCTGGAGTCATTAACCAATCTAGAGGTTTTGTTACACCATTACCCAACCATCCGCCGCGCTCACGCATTTTTTCCGAATCAATGAAAAGATCCGCTAAACCTGTAGATGACAAAAGCAAAGTGAGTGCACCAATAATGATTCTTCCAGTTGCTTTTGTATCTTCTGGAACACGAAACAATCTAATGGCAAAGTAAACAAGAATTAAAGGCGCAACAAATCCGATGCGGCCGAATCCTCCGTAGAAAACTGAAGAAATGGCACGACCTAGAAGATTGTCAGATTGAAACCAGGTACCGGCCGCTGCAATTAAGGCTGCAATCAAAATAAGGAAGGCGATTCCATCACGTTGATGAGCTGGATCTAAATCTCTGGCTCCACGTGCCACAAAACGAACACTCTTGCCAAGTGACTTTGCGATAAACCGCCATGTGGCAGCAATACCGCGACCGAGCGCTCCGGTTACCGCACCTGACTTAGTTTTCGCTTTTTTTCTTTTAGCCACACTGACGATCGTAAAGGGTGAACAAATTGGAACCTACTAGGCGCGCCGCGCTTTAAACTTCTATAACCACAGGGACAATCATCGGCTTTCGACGATGCTCTCCCCCAACCCATCCACCGATTGTCTTGCGCACTATTTGAGATAGCTGATGGGTTCCATTGATTCCATCAACAACAGCGGCTGCGAGGGCTTTTTCAATACGCAGTTTTACCTCATCAAACATTGCCGCATCTTCATTAAAACCTCGTGCGTGAATATCTGGACCTGCAACGATTTTTCCGCTTTGAGAATCAACCACAACAACACAAGAGATAAAACCTTCTTCACCTAATATCCGTCGATCTTTCAAAGAACTTTCAGTTATATCGCCAATACTCTGGCCATCAACAAACACAAATCCCACAGGAATTGCGCCAACAACTTCTGCCTCATGATTAACTAAGTCAATAACAACGCCATTATCGATAATGAAGGTATTTTCTCGCGGGACACCAGATTGTATTGCTAATTCCGCATTTGCCTTCAGATGTCGCCATTCTCCGTGAATTGGCAACACATACTTAGGCTTCACAATGTTGTAGCAATAAAGTAGCTCACCCGCTGCGGCATGCCCCGATACGTGAACCATTGAATTAGCTTTATGGACAACCTTTGCGCCAAATCGTGTTAATTCATTAATAATTCGAAAGACTGAGTTTTCATTTCCTGGAATTAGCGAAGAGGCCAAAATTACTGTGTCACCCTCGCCTACGCGAATTTGATGATCGCCATTAGCCATTCGAGATAAAGCAGCCATCGGCTCGCCTTGTGAACCGGTACAAATCAAAACGACATTGTCATCGTATTGATCTAAGTCTTTAGCATCAAGCACCAAATTGGCAGGGACATTGAGATATCCCATATCTTCTGCAATCTTCATGTTACGGACCATAGATCGACCAATGAAGACAACCTTGCGCCCATGCATTGCAGCGATATCAATCACCTGCTGAACTCGATGAACATGCGAAGAGAATGAGGCAACTATGACACGGCGCTTAGTTGATGAAATCACTTGATTAAGCGCAGGCATGATTTCACGTTCTGAAGGCGTAAATCCTGGAACATCCGCGTTAGTTGAATCCACCATGAATAGATCAACACCTTGTTCGCCTAAGCGAGCAAATGTTCGTAAATCTGTAACGCGACCATCTAGTGGAAGTTGATCCATCTTAAAGTCACCAGTAGCTAAGACCCGACCCGCACCCGTATTGATTACGACCGCCAAAGCATCTGGAATCGAGTGATTAACGGCAACAAATTCCAAGGTAAAGGGACCTACATCTTCAGTTCCGCCTTCTTTCACTTCACGTGTAAGAGGAGTGATGCGGTGTTCCTTTAATTTTGCAGTTATTAGCGCAAGGGTTAAGGCTGAGCCATAAATCGCAATATCTCCGCGTTCACGCAATAGATAAGGAACTGCGCCAATATGGTCCTCGTGGCCATGAGTCAAAAATATAGCTACAACATCATCTAAACGATCACGTATGTATGAAAAATCAGGAAGGATTAAATCAACACCTGGTTGGTTATCTTCGGGGAATAACACGCCACAATCAACAATAAGTAGTTTGGATTTGTATTCGAAAACGGTCATATTTCGACCAATTTCAGTAAGTCCACCCAGTGCGACTATGCGCAAACCGCCATCAACTAGTTTTGGTGGTGTACTTAAATTTGGATGTGGATGATTCATTAGTTAACTGCAACGCCACCAGCACGTAGATCTTCACGTAGTTGTGCGATCTGTGCCTCTGTAGCATCGACTAGAGGAAGACGGGTGTGGCCACCAGGTAGGCCCATTAAAGTAAGCGCGGCCTTTGTCAGGATCGCACCTTGAGTACGGAAAGTTCCGGTATAGACAGGCAACAATTTCTGATGAATCTCCAAAGCCCGTTCCTGATTTCCGGCAAACCAGGTATCTAGCAGTTCGCGTAAATCTTTTCCAACTGTATGACCACAGACAGATACAAAACCAACTGCGCCAACAGAAAGGAGAGGCAAGTTTAGAATGTCATCTCCTGAATAAACAGGAATTCCACACCGCTTGATGACCCATGAAGTTGATGCAACATCACCCTTTGCATCCTTGAGAGCAACGATGCGTGGATGTTCGGCTAACCGAACAATTGTGTCTGGCTCGATTGGAACACCCGTGCGACCAGGGATGTCATACATCATCATGGGAAGCTCGGTTGCATCTGCAACTGCGCGGAAGTGAGCTTCAATTCCAGCCTGTGGTGGTTTGTTGTAATACGGAGTAACTACAAGCAAACCATCGGCTCCTGCTTTTTCCGTGCGCTTGGCTTGGTTGATGGAGTATTCAGTCTCATTGTCTCCAGCACCAGACAAAACCTTGATTGAAGATCCCACTGTGCTTCTAACAACACGGATGATCTCCTCTTTTTCAGAGGACTTAGTAGTTGGGGCTTCTCCTGTTGTTCCATTGACCACAATTCCATCATGGCCATTAGCAACAAGGTGAGCAGCAAGAGTTTCAACTCCCGCCCAATCAATCGCACCATCTTTTGTGAAAGGTGTGACCATAGCGGTCAATAGCCGTCCGAAAGGAGGTGTGATTGTCATGCGGTGAACTCTACCCGCTTTAAGGGGCGATTCGTCCAGACTTTTCGAAGGCTCCGTATGTAAGTGGCATCAATTTAGCAAATTCTGCTTCCATTTTCTCCGCAACCATCTCAATTTCACGTTGAGGATAGCTTGGGAAATGCGATCCCTCGCGGGCGGTGCGCAAAGACAAGAAGTTCATTAATGCGCGAGCGTTCATTGATACATACATAGATGAATATGTAGCGACTGGTAACACCGCCCGAGCAACTTCACGAGCAACGCCTGCTTCTAACATCTTTTGATAACTCTCATATGCAACAACGTAGGCATCTTTCATGGCTGACACGGTTACCTCGAATTGTTCTTTGGTTCCGTCTTCGAATGTGTATGCACCAGTCTTACCAACTTGAATGAGTTTGCGTTCGGCAGATGGAATATAGAAAACTGGTTTTAGTTCGCGGTAGCGACCACTTTCTTCATTGTATGAAGCAATACGGTGGCGCATGAACTCGCGAAACACAAATATAGGAGCAGAGACAAAAAAAGTCATTGATGTGTGTTCAAATGGAGAGCCATGACGTTCGCGTGCCAAATAGTTAATCAATCCCGCAGAACGTGCTGGATCTTCCCCAATTTCTTCCATTGATTGTTCGCCAGCAGTAGACACACGAGCAGCCCAAATAACATCTGCATCACTAGCACTAGCTTTGACCAATTCAACGGTCATATCGTCTCGGTAAATAATTTCTTCACTCATGGAGGCACCCTATCTAGTTGCCCCTATCGGTCCATGGATTTATACGGCACAATGTCCGCGTGTCCAAGGTTGTCTCCACCACATTGCGCGATTCGCTCAGTGTTTCGCTGACTGTTGGCGCTTATGGTGTCGCTTTTGGTGCAGCAGCCGTTGCTAATGGTTTTACTGTTCTGCAAAGCTGCTTACTTTCCTTACTGACTTTTTCAGGCGCATCTCAATTTGCGGTAATCGGTGTTTTAGGAGCCGGTGGATCTGCATTAAGCGGAATCGCAACTGCCTCACTTCTCGGCGTAAGAAACGCACTGTATGGAGTCATCATGGCTCCCCGACTCAAAGTAAAAGGTTTAACTCGAGTAGTTGCAGCACAGATAACAATCGATGAATCAACTGCCGTTGCACTTGGACAGGAAACTCAAGGTGAAGATGCCATGCGCAAGGGTTTTTGGTACACAGGCATTGGTGTCTTTGTGTTTTGGAATCTCTTCACCTTGGCCGGTGCGCTGGGTGCTCAAGCAATGGGCGATATTCGCGCATTTGGTCTTGATTCAGCCGTACCAGCTGCTTTCTTAGGATTGGTATGGCCACGACTAACAGGAAACTTTGAGCGTACCTTGGCCGTTGGTTGCGCCCTTTTTGCAATCGTAATGACCCCAATACTGCCAGCTGGTCTTCCAATTATTGCAACAGCATTTATCGCAATAGTCATAGGACTGAAGCGATGAGTGCTTTCTGGATAGCAACAATCGGAACTAGCGTGATCGCTTTCGCATTGAAGTACTCAGGCCACTCTGTGCCAGATCGCTGGCTTTCTCATCCAAAGATTCAACGTATCAATCTATTGATTCCAATCGCCTTGCTCAGCGCATTAGTAGCTGTGCAAACTTTCTCCGAGAAATCACAACTCATGATCGACCAACGAATCGTTGGGCTCTATGTTGCAATAGTTGCATTAGTTTACAAAGCACCGTTTCCGGTCGTTGTAATCTCCTCAGCAGTTTCTTCTGCCGTTGTATACCGCTTGCTTAAATAATTCCCAAAGAAACAAGCTTTGCCTTTAAGTCATTGTCTGATGGCTCAGTCAAATGTGTTCCATCAGAGAAAACAATGACTGGGATTGACTTTGCTCCACCGTTTATTTCAATAACCTTGTCAGCAGCGGTTAAATCAGAGTCTGTATCAATTAATGTGTATTCAACATTTAACTCTTCGAATAAACGCTTGGAACGTCGACAATCTCCGCACCAATCGGCACCGTACATTGTGATTTGATCTTTTGACATGGGTTGCTCCTTACATGAACTTATCTAGGCCATGGGTTAGGCCTGGGTTGTTAATAATTTTTCGCACACCAAGAATAACTCCTGGCATAAATCCTGCACGATCAATTGAATCATGACGAATCGTTAGGGTTTCACCTAGTCCACCAAACAAAACCTCTTGATGTGCAACTAATCCACGAGCACGCACTGAGTGAACTGGAATATCCCCCACAAGCGCTCCACGAGCACCATCAAGTGAAGTTGTGGTGGCATCTGGCATTGGTCCAAGACCTGCTGCTTTACGTGCCGCACTCATTAACTCTGCAGTGCGGGCGGCGGTTCCGGATGGTGCATCGACCTTTGCTGGGTGATGAAGTTCAATAATTTCTGCAGATTCGAAGTACTTGGCCGCTTTTTCTGCAAACTCCATCATCAAAACTGCGCCAATTGCAAAGTTAGGAGCAATTAGTACTCCCACTGATGGATTTGCGGCCAACCAGCCCTTAACTGTTGCAAGCTTTGAATCATCAAACCCCGTTGTACCAACGACGACGTTCATTCCATTATTAATCAAAAATTCTAGATTCTTCATCACGCTATCTGGAGTGGTGAAATCAACTACTACTTGAGCGCCAGAATCCTTGAGCTGATCAATCGAATCACCCAGATCAAGTGAAGCAACTAGCGCTAAGCCATCAGCATCTTCGACAGCCTTAACGACCTCAGAGCCCATTCGACCCCGAGCACCTAACACTGCAACATTGATCATGTGCTTAACACCTTCTCGAATTTGGACTCAGACTTAAATGGACCTACGAGAGCAAGCGTAGGCGTTTTTGTTAAAAAGTCGCTGGCAATTTCCTTGATGTCTGTCGAATTGACCGCTGAAATTGCCTTCAAAATTTCATCAAAGCCCATGATGTGGCCATAAACAATCTCGTTCTTGCCGATGCGGCTCATGCGAGAGCCTGAATCTTCTTGACTCAAGACAAGTGACCCTCTAACAGCACCCTTAGCGCGCTCGATCTCTTCATGAGACATTCCGTTGTTGGCAACATCTGCTAACACTTCGCGAATGATTTCAACAACTTCAATGGCCTTCGATGGATTACATCCCGCATAAAATCCTATTTGACCACTGCCTGCGAACTGCTGAGCGTATGCATACACAGAGTATGCAAGTCCGCGCTTTTCGCGAATCTCCTGGAACAAACGCGAAGACATTCCGCCACCGAGCGCTGATGCCAAAATTCCCATCGCAAAGCGTCGATCATCGTGGCGTGCAACGCCTTCCATTCCGTAGAACAGATGCGCTTGCTCAGTTGGTCGGGTAACTAAACCAACTGATTGTTGCGCGCTCTTCTTAACAGGGGTACTTGGGCGAATAACTGGCGCACCCGTAATATCTAAAAAGCCATCCTTGGAAAGTGCGGCTTCAACCATTGCGACAACTTTTTTGTGCTTAATATTTCCTGCAACAGCAACAACTAAATCTTGCGGCAAATAGCGCTTCTTATAGTAATTGAAGACAGCGTTTCGGGACATGCTCTTTATTGAATCAATTGTCCCCAAAATAGGACGGCCCAGTGGAGTGTCTCCATAATAGGTTTCTGCATAGAGATCATGCACTAAATCGCTGGGATCATCATCTCGCATTGCGATCTCTTCAAGAACAACCTTGCGTTCTGCATCAACATCTAAAGCTGTAACAATCGAAGAAGTTATTAAATCTGAAACAACATCAATTGCCATGGGCAAATCTGTATCAATTACGCGAGCGTAAAAGCAGGTGTACTCCTTGCTGGTAAAGGCATTCATTTCGCCGCCAACAGATTCAATTGATGATGAAATTTCTAATGCATTACGTCGCTTAGTTCCTTTAAATAGTAAATGCTCTAGAAAGTGAGAAGCCCCAGCAACAGCCGGGGTTTCATCACGAGAACCAACATTTACCCAAATACCGATCGCGGCGCTGCGTACCGAAGGAACTTCTTCAGTAACGATACGCAGACCGCTAGGTAAAACTGAACGACGAACGCTCATTTATTCAGCTGAACCAGTAGTTCCATCTTCAAGTACTGGAACCAAAGACAACTTGCCCTTTGGATCGATCTCGCCGATTTCAACCTGGATCTTGTCGCCAACCTTCATAACCTCTTCAAGGTTTTCAATGCGCTTTCCACCATGCATCTTGCGAATCTGAGATACGTGGAGCAAGCCATCTTTACCTGGCATCAATGAAATGAATGCACCAAATGCAGCAAGCTTGACGACGGTACCTAAGTAACGCTCACCAACTTCTGGCATCTGTGGGTTTGCAATTGCATTGATCTGTGCGCGAGCAGCTTCAGCTGAAGGTCCATCGGTTGCACCGATGTAGATAGTTCCATCATCTTCAATTGAGATATCTGCGCCAGTTTCTTCTTGGATCTGGTTAATAATCTTGCCCTTGGGCCCGATTACTGCACCGATCTGATCAACTGGAATCTTCACAGAGATGATGCGAGGAGCAAATGGGCTCATCTCATCTGGAGCATCGATTGCTTCATTCATGACATCTAGAATTGCAAGACGCGCTTCCTTTGCCTGCAATAGCGCTCCTGCAAGAACTGAAGCTGGAATTCCATCAAGCTTTGTATCTAGCTGTAGGGCTGTAACAAAGTCCTTTGTTCCGGCAACCTTAAAGTCCATATCTCCGAATGCATCTTCTGCACCCAAGATATCTGTCAAAGCAACGTATTCAACCTTGCCATCAACATCATCTGAGATAAGACCCATTGCAATACCTGCAACTGGTGCGCGTAGTGGAACACCTGCGTTAAATAGTGCAAGTGTTGATGCACATACTGAACCCATAGATGTTGAACCATTTGAACCAAGTGCCTCAGAAACCTGACGGATTGCGTAAGGGAACTCTTCACGTGATGGAAGTACTGGAATCAATGCACGCTCAGCGAGAGCTCCGTGGCCGATTTCGCGACGCTTTGGTGTTCCAACACGACCTGTTTCACCAGTTGAATATGGTGGGAAGTTGTAGTTGTGCATGTAACGCTTGTGATTTTCAGGGTTCAACGTATCTAGCTGTTGTTCCATCTTGAGCATGTTAAGAGTTGTGATTCCAAGAATCTGTGTCTCTCCACGCTCGAAGATAGCTGAACCGTGTACACGAGGAATAACTTCTACCTCTGCAGATAGCGCACGGATATCGCGGAGTCCGCGACCATCAATACGAATCTTGTCGCGCAATACGCGCTGACGCACAAGCTTCTTTGTCAATGAACGGAATGCTGCAGGAACCTCCTTCTCGCGACCTTCAAACTGAGCGCTTACAGATTCCTTAACAGATGCGCTGATTTCATCAATCTTTGTTTCGCGCTCTTGCTTACCAACAATTGTTAACGCCTTTGCAAGATCATCCTTTGCTGCCTTTTCAACAGCTGCAAATACATCGTCCTGGTAATCCAAGAAGACTGGGAATTCAGCAGTTGGCTTTGCGGCAACCTTTGCAAGCTTTGCTTGTGCATCGCAAAGAATCTTGATGAATGGCTTTGCAGCATCTAGGCCTTGTGCAACAACTTCTTCTGTAGGAGTTGGTGCGCCACCCTTGATTAACTCAATTGTGCGCTCAGTTGCTTCTGCTTCAACCATCATGATGGCTACGTCACCATCGTTAACGCGACCAGCAACAACCATGTCAAAGACTGCGTTAGCAACCTGTGAGTGGTTAGGGAATGCAACCCACTGACCTTCAATCAATGCAACGCGAACGCCACCGATTGGACCAGAGAATGGCAAGCCAGCAAGTTGTGTAGACATTGATGCAGCATTGATAGCAATAACGTCATACATATGGTCTGGATCTAGTGCCATTACTGTCACAACGATCTGAACTTCATTGCGAAGTCCCTTAACAAATGATGGACGCAATGGGCGGTCGATCAAACGACAGGTAAGAATTGCATCTTCTGATGGACGACCTTCGCGACGGAAGAATGATCCTGGGATGCGACCAACTGCATACATCTTCTCTTCAACATCAACTGTTAAAGGAAAGAAATCAAATTGATCCTTTGGTGTCTTTGATGCAGTTGTTGCCGAGAAGATCATTGTTTGATCATCTAGATAAACTGCTGCAGCTCCTGCTGCTTGGCGCGCTAGGCGTCCTGTTTCAAAACGAATTTCTCGTTTTCCGAACTTTCCGTTATCAATAACTGCAACGGCTGATTGAACCTCTTGACCCTCCATGGGTCCTCCTCTTTTTTGATTGAAAGGCACGACAAAATTATCGAACCTTGTAATCTGCCAAGAGAATGTATCTTCGATCGAAGTTCACGCGCTTTAAATCTCTAGCGCGGAAACCACTACCGAGGACCATTGCTCTACGGCAGATTGTTTTTACTTAATTAGCGGCGAATACCGAGCTTCTCGATAATTGCGCGGTAACGATTGATGTCTGTCTTTGCTAGGTACTGAAGAATGCGGCGACGACGTCCAACTAGCAACAAAAGACCACGACGGTTGTGGTGATCATGTGGGTTAGTCTTCAAGTGATCTGTGATTTGTTCAATACGCTTTGAAAGTAGAGCGACCTGAGCTTCAGGTGATCCTGTGTCAGTAGGAGTAGAACCGTACTGAGCAATGATTTCTTTTGTTAGTTCTGGTGTTAATGCCATTTCTTGTTCTCCTTATGTACTGAGCACGAGGCTCTTTCGGTTTGATTCACGAAAGATTCGCTATCTCGGTTGAAGGGCTAGGTTACCAGCGCGCCTATGAATAGCTGAAATCGGCAGATTAGAGCCCATTTAATGCGCTCAGCGCTGGCAAAACTCTGCCATCACTATCAATGAGCGCCGAATTGGCCATTCCACCATTCCAGGTGATCGCCCCGCTAGAACTGCGCACCTGCATAGCCATAGGTTCCCACCACCACAATCCAAGCCCTCGATTTTCAGGCTGCTTCCGCAATAGCTTTTCTAAACTCACGACAAATTTTTTCTGCCCACTTGAAGTCAATGGATGACCAACCAAGGGAGCCTTGCTCGTGTCGATTACATCGTTTCCGAATCTGCGCGAGGTCCATGGATAGGCAGTTTCAGCGATAACAACAGCTCTATCAAATACCTGTGTAACAACATTCAACGTCTTGCTTAATTCAATGAGTGAGCCACTCCATTGGCTGTAATAACTCAATCCAAGAACATCATAATTGTTCAATCCAAATGTTTGCGCCTTACTTAGCCACCATTGCACTCTTTGAGAATCACCACCACATTCAAGGTGCACCATTATCTGAGCGTTAGGCAGCAGTTCTCGGATAGCTAAGGCACCAGCGTTTTGCAGGCGAACAAAGTTCTGCCACTGATTGGCATCACCAGAAGAAATTTTTCCTAAGGGCCACAAAAAGCCACCTGCAACTTCATTTCCAACCTGAACCCAAGCTGGTGTAGTACCAGAGCGAGCAAACTTTAATAGAGTCTCTTGGGTATATTTATAAACTTCATATTCCAGTTTATCAATTTCATTTGACCAACCAGCTGGCGTAGTTTGATTAGCTGGGTCGGCCCACGTATCTGAAAAATGTAGATCTATACATATCTCTAGTTTTTGAGACTTCAGTCTCTTGGCTAGCGCAATCGCTCGATCTAAGGAACCATTTTCTGTTTCAGGATTAACAAAAACGCGTATTCGACCTACCTTCACTCCTGATTGCTTTAACAGTACGATGGCATCGATTCGTTTGCCTTGTGCATCAAAAAATTTACCTCCAGCGGCTTCAATCTCAGGCAACCACGAAATATCAGCACCATTACTTAAAGATCTAGCTTTACTTGCATGAAGTGCTGGTGCAGAAGTTAGGGTTGACAGAACAACACCTGAAGCCAGCAAGAAATGGCGACGAGAAAGTTTCACTCCCCCAGTAAACAGGAAACTCGGACTAGAGGTCTGTCAGTTCGCGAGCTTTTTTGCAGTCGATCGCCATCTGTGCCAACAAAGGCTCAAGGCCATCAAATTTCAATGTCTCTCTAAGTCTCCAGCCAAATTCGATAGTTGCTGGCTTTGTGTACAAATCAAGACCCACTTGATCAAGTGCATAAGCCTCGACCTGTCGACCTCGAACACCCTCAAAAGTTGGATTGGTTCCAATTGAAATAGCTGCTGGCCATCTATCGATTCCCACTGTCAACCATCCTGCATAAACACCATCTGCTGGAATTGTTTGGCCTTCTATGTTTCCAAGATTCGCGGTCGGATATCCAATTTCACGTCCACGTTTTTCGCCATGAACAACAATGCCATCTAGGCGATGGGGCCGGGTCAACATTTCGCGAGCTGACTCAACCTGGCCATCAATTATTGCTTTGCGAATTCGAGTCGATGAGATCGTCTCAGCCTCATCTGATTGCAAATCCAGGATAATTGTTTCAAATTCTTTATGTTGAGTTAAGGATTGAACATTACCTTCAGCCTTAAATCCATAAGTGAAGTTCTGGCCGACAATTACCTTACTTGCTTTGAGTTGCTCAACAAGTACCTTTTTCACAAAATCCTCTGGCGACATAGCGGCAAACTCTTTCGTAAATTTAATAACTGCCACCTGGTCAGCGTTATGAATTTTTAATAGCTCGATTTTGTCACTCAAGATAGTCAAAAGAGTGGGTGTTCGCTCCGGAGCAAAGATAGATACTGGATGTGGATCAAAGGTCAGAGCAACAATATTTTCATCACCGGCTATTTCTTTGGCACGGTTAAGAATCTGCTGGTGCCCCTTATGGACTCCATCAAAGTTTCCTATAACGACGATGCTCATTTTCCTATTGTCTCAGAGTCACTGCGCTGCCGCGAATACGGCAATTGGCTTTGCTTTGCCACTCACATTGCTCAACAAGGCAATTAACTCATTGGCAGCAGTTATGCCTGCATAAATCTGATCATCTCCATTTGCAGATAGAGCTCTTCCAAATGAAAGCTCGTGTTTTTCATCCAGTTCAATCTGGCGCACTGGAAATGTTGCACGAGCCACATCGGCTAAATCTAAGGTGGAGAAATCTCCGCTTTTTAATTGTTCCAATGAAACCGCTCTGTCTAAGGCAAAGCCCGCAACACGTGAACGACGCAGAGAGTTCAGATGTCCACCAACGCGCAGCGCATCACCACAATCACGGGCAATAGCGCGAATAAATGTGCCAGAAGAGCATGTCACTTCAATATCTATCTCAATTCCTTTTTCCACCCGTCGAATTTCTAAAACATCTAACTGCGAAATTGTGACTTCGCGGGAAGGCAAAACAACTTCTTCACCTGATCGAACTCGATCATAAGCACGCTCACCATCGATTTTTACAGCCGAAACCGAACTTGGACGTTGCATGATTGTTCCGCGCATCTTTGAGAGCTCATCGTGAATCTGAGTATCTGTAATTACAGAGGTATCAGCGGTACTAATTACTTCACCTTCAACATCATCGGTAACGGTTGCAGCACCTAGAACAACAGTTGCCTGATAGCACTTGTCGCCATCGGTGATGTATTGGAGCAAGCGGGTTCCGTTGTTAAAGCCAAGAACTAATATTCCTGTTGCCATTGGATCAAGAGTTCCGGCGTGACCAACTTTGCGAGTACCGAGTGCGCGCCGTGCAATTGCAACCACATCATGGCTTGTCATACCTGGTTCTTTATCTACAACCAGAAACCCATGCTCGTGCACTATTTTGCGCCGCTACTCTTCGTCGATTACGCGTGGAGCTTTGTAAGGATCTTCTCCCCCGGCATACTGCGCATTCTTACGAAGCTCTGCCACCTGTGCATCTTGCTCGTGAACCTTTGCAAGTAAGGAATCAAGAGCAAGTGCGCTTTCTGGTAATCCATCTTCAAAGAATTCAATGCTGGGTGTTATTCGAAGCCCTAATTCACGACCAAGTGCTGAACGAATGGCACCTTTAGCACTTTCTAATGCAGCAGCAGTTGCTGCGCGCTCATCTAGTCCACCAAGGACTGTGTAGAACACTGAGGCTTGCTGAAGATCGCCAGTAACGCGCGCATCGGTAACAGTTACAAAACCTAGACGCGGATCTTTAATCTTTGTCTCAAGTAGGTTTGCAACTACTACCTTGATGCGGTCGGCGACCTTCAATGTGCGATGTGATTGACCCATTGCTTATGCTCGCTTTTTCTCAACCATCTCAAAGCACTGAATGATGTCGCCTTGCGAGATCTCCTTCATATTGCCAAGTCCAATACCGCACTCAAATCCTTCACGGACTTCGGTGGCATCATCCTTGAATCGCTTGAGTGAATCAATTGTGAGGTTATCAACCAAGATAGCTCCATTGCGCAAAATACGTGCCTTTGCATTACGACGGATGATTCCATCCTTAACAATGGAACCTGCAATGTTTCCAGCCTTTGAAGACTTGAAGATTTCACGAACTTCAGCGCTACCGATGATTGATTCTTCGTACTCAGGCTTGAGCATGCCCTTAAGGGAAAGCTCAATCTCTTCAATTGCATTGTAGATAACTGAGTAGAAACGAACTTCAACGCCTTCTTGATCAGCATAAATTGCAGTTTGTGGTTCTGGCTTAACGTTAAAGCCAATCACAACTGCAGTAGAGGCAGATGCCAAAGTAATATCGCTCTTGGTAATTGCACCAACACCGCGGTGAATAACGCGAAGATCAACCTCTGCGCCAACATCCAACTGCATTAATGCATCTTCTAGCGCTTCAACAGAACCAGAAACGTCACCCTTAAGAATGAGGTTAAGTGTTGAAATCTTGGACTGCTCCATGAAGTCTTCTAGAGAAACCTTCTTACGAGCCTTAGCAAGCTGTGCGTTACGTTCTGCAGCCTGACGCTTTTCAGCGATCTGACGTGCAGTACGGTCTTCATCAGCAACAAGGAATGTGTCGCCAGCACTTGGAACAGATGTAAATCCGAGTACCTGCACCGGACGAGATGGTCCTGCTGTTGCAACGTTGTCGCCATTTTCATCCAACATCGCACGAACACGACCAAATGCACTACCGGCAACGATTGCATCGCCAACCTTTAGTGTTCCGCGTTGAACTAGAACTGTTGCAACTGGTCCGCGACCACGATCAAGGTGAGCTTCAATAGCAACACCACGAGCATCATCTTCAGCAACGGCGCGCAGATCAATAGCAGCATCTGCTGTGAGAAGAATGGAATCGATCAACTGATCAATACCAATACCAGCTTTTGCAGAAACGTTTACGAAGATTGTGTCTCCGCCGTACTCTTCTGCGATCAAGTTGTATTCAGTTAACTGTTGGCGAACCTTGTCTGGGTTTGCACCCTCTTTATCAACCTTGTTCACGGCCACAACAATTGGAACATCTGCGGCCTGTGCATGGTTTAACGCTTCAATTGTCTGAGGCATGATTCCATCATCTGCTGCAACAACTAATACAGCGATATCCGTCACCTTTGCACCACGTGCACGCATAGCGGTAAACGCCTCGTGACCTGGTGTATCAATAAATGTAATTGCGCGGTTAGTTCCATCATGATCATGGTGAATTTGGTATGCGCCAATGTGCTGGGTAATACCGCCTGCTTCACCCTTCATAACTTCAGATTTACGAATCGCATCGAGCAGAGAAGTCTTACCGTGATCAACGTGACCCATAACAGTTACTACTGGTGGACGTGCAACCAATGTGTCTGGATCAAGATCATCTAGTTCACCAGCTAAATCGATGTCAAAGTCTTGTAGTAATTCGCGGTCTTCATCTTCTGGGCTAACAATTTCAATGTTATATCCCAGTTGAACACCAAGAATTTCAAAGGTATCAGCATCAACTGATTGTGTTGCTGTGACCATCTCACCTAAGTGAAATAGTGCTGCAACTAGCGCTGCTGGATCTGCACCAATTTTGTCTGCGAAATCTGCCAATGAAGCTCCACGACGCATACGAATAGGTGTCTTGCCATCACCGTGAGGAACAACTGCGCCACCAAGTTGTGGTGCTTGCATATTGTCGAACTCATCGCGCAATGCCTTGCGAGACTTTTGCTTACGACCTGATTTCTTACTGGCATTCTTTCCGAACGCTCCACCTGCGCCACCGCGTTGTGGTGGACGACCGCCACCTGGACGTTGCGGACCACCTGCTGGTGCACCTGCACCTGGCGTGTTTGATTTATAAGGAGAAGACGATGGTCCCCCACCTGTACGTGGTGGAAATCCTGAACCAGTTGATGGACCACCTGATGCAGGACGTGGTGCACCTGGACGTGCTGCAAATCCTGGACGAACAGAACCTGGACGTGAACCGGCCATTCCTGGGCGTGGTGCACCAGTTCCCTGTGGTCGCTGTGGTGGACGAGGAACTGCGCCACCTGTTGAAAATGGATTGTTGCCTGGGCGAGGTGGACGCGGAACCGCGCCACCTGTTGAAAATGGATTGTTACCTGGACGAGGCGCAGGTGCTGATGGAGTTGCGGGTGCAGCATTTTCGGCGGCGCGATCGGCAGCCTCATGCTTTGCAGCTTCCTCTTTATTTGCAATCGATTTTGCTTGCTCCAGTTTGAGCGCTTCAATGTCGACGCCAAGTTCGGCTGCAAGTTCGGCGGCTTGTTCAGCGCTGACTTCACCCTTTGGCTTTGCCGCAGCTTTCTTTGCTGCAGCCTTCTTGACAGGCTTTTTTTCCTCGACCGGTTTTGCATCGGGATACATTTCAATCAACTTGCGGACAACTGGTGCCTCTACTGTTGATGATGCGGAGCGAACAAACTCGCCCATTTCTTGGAGTTTTGCAAGGACAACCTTGCTCTCCATACCGAGTTGTTTTGCCAACTCATGTACGCGGACCTTTGACACATTTCTCCTGTCTTGGCCCGCATTTTCTCAAATGCAAGCCTTAGTTGAACGACCTCATAGTTCTAACGAGCTCATTTGAGTTTCATATCTTTCATATCCATTCGTTGTTTGGTATTCACACTTTTTTATTCGAACTAGCCTTGAAGAAACTCCAGAAGTTCCGATACATCGATCGCCACATCTTGCTTAAAAGCAAAACGAAAAGCGCCTCGACTTATCGCACCTTCTGCACATTTCTTGTGAAGCCAAGCGCCCCGACCTGGAGCACCGCCTTTGATATCTGGGATGACTTTCCCATCAATCAAAACCACTCGAATTAATGCTGCTGGGTTCGCTTTCTTTCGGCAGCCAATACAGCTACGTACCGGGAAATCTGAATCCAACTGGCTCATGGTATCCAACTAGAGCCCTCTTCTCATAATGCTGCGTCTGTGGCAGCGGGCACAACTGTGTCAGGATGAATATCTATGCGCCAGCCAGTCAATCGCGCAGCCAAGCGAGCGTTCTGCCCATCTTTCCCGATCGCCAATGACAGCTGGTAATCCGGAACTATCACCTTTGCGCTGCGCGTTGAAAGATCGGTGATTTCAACTGAACTCACCTTTGCGGGGGCAAGTGCAGCTGCAACAAACTCTGCTGGATCCTCAGACCAATCAACAATGTCAATCTTTTCTCCGTGTAGTTCATCCATCACCGCACGTGCACGCGATCCCATTGGACCAATCAATGAGCCTTTAGGACTAACTCCTGCTCGATGTGTTTTGACTGCAAGTTTTGTGCGGTGTCCTGCTTCACGGGCAACAGCCATGATTTCAACGATGCGATCATTGATTTCTGGAACTTCAAATGCAAATAGTTGCTTAACAAGTGCTGGATGAGAACGAGACAACATAATCTCTGGTCCCTTTAACCCTTGCTTTACTTCAACGACAAAACACTTAATTCGATCGCCGTGGTTATAGACCTCACCTGGTACTTGTTCTTGGGGCGGGATGCGGCCTTCGACGCGACCAAGGTTGACGTTGATCATTTTAGGATCACGGCCCTGTTGCACAACACCAGAAATCACATCACCAACCGATGCTGTGAACTCTCCAACAATTTCAGCATCATTTGTTTCACGCATTTTTAACTTAATAATCTGGCGCGCGGTAGAAGTTGCAACACGAGAAAACCCATCAGGTGAATCAACTTCCTCACCAGTGCGAGTCCCATCTTCGCCAAAGATAGGAATGAGAATCGAAATCTCCCCAGTTTCACGATCAAGATGCGCTCTAGCATGACGCTTAGCCGTATCGGTTTGATTGTATGCACCAAGGACTGCAACTTCGATCGCATAAATCAGATCTTCTAGATGAATATCTTTTTCAGTTGTAAGGGCAGCTAGCGCCGACATCTCCACATGCATTAGATCTCATCCTTACGATTGAATTCGATCTCTACGTTTGCGCGTTTAATATCTGCAAATGGAACTTCATGAGTCTTCATGCGACCCTTAATATTCTCAATCAAGATTGCTTTTACATCATCAAACTCAGTTAGCCGGCCAGAAACTTCGGTGTCGTCATTTAGAGTGACTTTGATGATTCTGGTCAGATTCTTGGTCCAATGACGAGGCAAGGTAAGGGGGCGTTCGATGCCAGGTGAAGTTACTTCTAAGGTAAAAGCTTCAGTTAACAAAGGTGATTCATCAAGAATGGCTGAAATTTCACGGCTGACAATAGTTACTTCATCAAGGCTAAGTGGCTGCAGACCATCGATCATGCAGGTAACGATGCGGTGATTACCAGGATTGCTTGTAAAGACATCTTCTAGAAAGAATCCCGCGCTTTCTACAGCAGGTCTGATTGCATCGGCAATTGAATCTTTAAGGGCCATGAATCTCTTCTTTCTATTAAGTTGTGGGCAAAGTGTAACGCGAACAATTAAAAGGTTGCAATTCCTACCTTCACGATCAACGCCACAGTAACCAGCAGGAAGACTTTACGCACCAAAGTTGAGCCACCTTTAATAGCTAAACGAGCTCCGATTATCGCGCCGGAAATATTTGCAACCCCCATGATGATGCCGATTTGCCAAATCACATCACCATTGATTCCAAACACGAAAATCGCGCCCACGTTTGTGGCGACATTAACAACCTTTGCGATTGCGGAGGCGGTGATGAAGGCATATCCGAGAGATGCAACCAGAATCAGCATCAAGAATGATCCAGTTCCTGGACCGAAGATTCCATCGTAGAAACCGATAATGACACCTGCAAGAGCAGCAATCTGGATTCTGCGTTTTGGTAGATGTCGAAGGTTTTCAAACTTTCCAAGATCAGGTTTAAACCATGTATACACTGCAACAATAATCAAAAGCACTAATACCATCGGCCGCATGCTGCTTGTTGGAATTTTTGAGGCAAGCATCGCTCCCCCGGCAGAGCCAAGTAAAGCCGGCAGGCCCATTGCAAGCAATACCTTTGGGTCTGGCTTGATTTGTTTTCTATATAAAGCTGCAGCGGTACTTGTTCCAAATATTGATGACAACTTATTAGTACCCAGTACTTCGGCGGTTTCAGATTTTGGTAAACCAATCAACAAAGCTGGAAGCTGGATTAATCCGCCGCCACCTGCAATTGAATCAATGAAACCAGCAAAGAAGGATGCTGCAAGAAGAAAAAGCGCCGTTGCGATCGTTAAATCGTGAAACACGATTACTTAAGAAGTTCTGCGATCGAAGAAACCGCATTTACAAGTGCGATCTCTTGCTTCTCACCGCTCTTGCGAACTCGAACTTCAACATTTCCTTCAGCTAGAGCCTTGCCAACAACGACAATTATTGGGTTACCAATCAACTCAGCATCCTTAAACTTCACACCTGGGCTTGCATCACGGCGATCATCTAGCATCACAGAAATTCCCTGAGCTTCTAAATCAGTACCTAATTTCAATGCTGTTTCAAAGAGCAGATCATCTTTACCGGCAGCAACAATGTGCACTTTGGCAGGGGCTAACTCTGCTGGCCAATTTAGGCCAATTTCATCATGGGTTTGCTCAGCAATTGCAGCAACCGCGCGCGTTACACCAATTCCATATGAACCCATGGTCACAATTTGGGACTTACCGTTCTGATCAAGGACGCTCAGATTAAGTGCTTCTGCATATTTGCGACCAAGTTGGAAGATGTGGCCGATCTCAATTGCACGGTCAATAACAATAGGTGTTGCACACTCTGGACATGAATCTCCCGCACGAACTTCAGCGGCCTCGACATATGCATCAGGTGTGAAGTCACGGCCATTGACTACATTTCGAGCATGGCGATCCTTCTTGTTTGCACCAGTTACCCATGAAGTTCCAGGTGCTACTCGTGGATCTGCATAAACAGTAATTCCAGATTTCTTGGCATCTTGTGGTCCGATATATCCCTTAACGAGGCCAGGGAACTTTGCAAAGTCTGCATCTTCAAAAACTCGAAGCTCGTGAATTCCTCCAAGGTTTTCTTGGAAACGCTTCAAATCAACTTCTCGATCCCCAGGAACTAGTACGGATACGGCTTTGTTATCTGCCATCAGCATTACATTTTTCAAGGTATTAGCCCCAGTAAATCCCCCGCCAAACTTGGCATTGAGCAATTCAACTAAAGTCTCGATTGTTGGAGTATTTGGTGAATCAAAATCTTCTAGCGCTGGAGTTTTTGAAAAGTCTTGCGCCTCTACCTTTGTGACCATCGCTTCTACATTTGCCGCAAAACCACACTTAGGACACAAAACATATGTGTCTTCACCTGTCGAGCAAGGTGCTAAAAACTCTTCAGACTTTGATCCGCCCATTGCGCCTGAAACTGCCTTAACAATGTTGTATTTCATCCCCAGGCGATCAAATGTTTTTACATACGCCTGACGGTGGTTTTGGTATGAAACTTCAAGACCTGCATCATCAATATCAAATGAATAAGAATCCTTCATGACAAATTCGCGGCCCCGGATAATTCCGCTACGTGGGCGTGCTTCATCACGGAACTTTGTTTGAATCTGATAAATGCTCAGTGGCAAATCTTTATATGAGGAGTATTCGCCTTTAACCATCAGAGTAAACATTTCTTCATGCGTTGGACCTAGGAGGTAATCTCCACCTTTTCGATCCTGCAATCTAAATAGTGATGGGCCGTACTCTTCCCAACGGTTGGTTGTCTCATAAGCTTCGCGCGGCAATAACGCTGGAAAATTCACCTCTTGAAAACCGGCGTTATCCATCTCTTCGCGAATTACTCGCTCAACGTTTCGAAGTGTAATTACGCCAAGTGGCAGCCAAGAATAAATACCTGCGGCAATCCTACGCACATATCCAGCGCGAACGAGCAGCTTATGGCTTGCCACCTCGGCATCTGCTGGGTCATCGCGAAGAGTACGCAAAAATAGCGTAGACATTTTCAACATGGGTAAACCCTACCGAACATCAACTGAAGGTTGCCCTGAAGCAACTCCGGCGGCTTCCATTTCTTCTGCTAAACGCATCGCTTCTTCGATAAGAGTTTCCACGATTTGTGCTTCTGGCACAGTTTTAATCACCTGTCCCTTAACAAATATCTGACCCTTGCCATTTCCAGATGCAACACCAAGATCGGCTTCACGAGCTTCACCAGGTCCATTAACAACACAGCCCATAACTGCAACGCGCAATGGCACAGTCATACCTTGCAAACCAGCCTGAACTTTTTCAGCCAATGTATAGACATCAACTTGTGCGCGGCCACATGAAGGACAGGAGACAATTTCCAGTTTGCGTTGACGCAAATTGAGAGATTCAAGAATTGAGATTCCAACCTTTACCTCTTCAACAGGCGGAGCTGACAGTGAAACACGAATCGTGTCGCCAATGCCTTCTGCCAACAAAATTCCGAATGCTGTTGCAGATTTAATTGTTCCTTGGAAGATTGGTCCAGCCTCTGTTACTCCAAGGTGTAATGGATAATCACACTTAGCCGCAAGAATTCGATAAGCATTCACCATTGTTACGGGATCATGATGCTTAACAGAAATCTTTATGTCAGAAAAACCATGCTCTTCAAACAAGGATGCTTCCCATAGTGCAGATTCAGCTAAAGCCTCAGGTGTTGCTTTTCCGTACTTTGCAAGCAAACGTGGATCTAGCGAACCAGCATTGACTCCGATTCGAATTGGTATTCCAGCATCTCCTGCAGCCTTTGCAACCTCTTTAACCTTGTCATCGAACTGCTTAATGTTTCCAGGGTTAACGCGTACTGCAGCACATCCTGCATCAATTGCAGCAAAAATATACTTTGGCTGAAAATGAATATCTGCAATAACCGGAATCTGTGACTTCTTTGCAATTTGAGCAAGTGCGTCAGCATCATCTTGACTAGGCACCGCTACTCGAACAATTTGGCAACCAGATGCGGTTAACTCTGCAATCTGTTGCAATGTTGCATTTACATCTGCCGTAAGGGTTGTGCACATTGACTGAACAGAGACCGGAGAATCGCTACCTACCCCAACAGAGCCAACTTTGAGCTGACGAGTCTTGCGACGAGGGTGCAATGTTGGAGGTGGTGCACTTGGGATTCCGAGATCAACCATGGCTTTATTCTGCACTACCCAAGGGAAATCCGCCGAATTAAAGCCTAATTCGCTTGCTTAAAGATTCAGGGTCACCGGATTAATGACATCAGCAACCAAGAGAAGCAATGTTAAACATGCAAGAATGACAAAAACAACCATTGTTACTGGGGTTAATACGGTCACATCGATAGCGGCAGGACGTGCCCGACCACGTATTCGTGCAAACAGTGCGCGAATTTCATCAGCAATTGCAACTGCCATATGTCCGCCATCTAGTGGCAGGATTGGCAATAGATTAAATATTCCCACAAAGATGTTTAGGCTGGCGATAATTAACAAAAAGGTTGCCCAGCGCTCAGAGCCAGTTAAATTAGAGCTACCTATAGCTTCTCCAGAAACCCTGGCAACACCAACGACACCGACAAGCCCGTTTGCATCACGTTCTTCACCACCAACTGTTTGTCCCCACAACGCTGGGATCTTTGAAGGTAATGAAACAAGCGACTTCGCACTTTCCGCAATTAAGCTTTGAGTGACCGTAAAAGCATTCGTTGATGACTCCACAAAGCCAGATCGCTTTAATCCAACTGTGTTAACAATTCCAAGAATATAACGGTTTGTTCCATCTACTTCAGTTAATCGAGGCGTTGCAGTAACTGTGATGTTCTGACCATCTCGGAGCAATTCGAGTCTTAATTCTTTGCCCTGCGAATTGCGAATTCTTTCCACATCTTTATACCAAGCCGTTACCTTGACGCCATTAATTGAAATTACTTCATCGCCAACTTGTATTCCGGCAGATTGTGCAGCTGAGTCAGAAACAACTTCCCCGATTACTGGCAAGGCTTGATTTGTTCCAACCCCAGCAAACAATACAAATAGCAATAAATATCCGAGTACGAAATGCAAAAACGATCCCGCACCAAGTACTACAAGTTTCTTGCCAGATGATGCTTTGTAAAAAGCGCGATGTTCTTGGCCATCGGGCATCTGATCATTTGGTGTCATACCTTCGATCTTGCAATAACCACCTGCAGGAATCGCCTTAACGCCAAACTCAGTTTCTCCGCGCTGAACAGACCAAATTCTCTTTCCAAATCCCACAAAGAACTCTGAAACCTTCATCCCATAGCGACGCGCTGTTATGAAATGCCCAAACTCATGCACCATGACAGAAAGAAGCAGCGCAACAACAAAGGCGAGCATTCCAAGAAATTCCATTAATTACCTATTCGTGAGAAGTTGCACCAAAGTATGCACGATACCGCTGACATCTTGAGAATTTGGTGGTTATCGATCTAGAAGATTCTGAGTGGCTGAATAAATCCCACCAGATCTGCGCTTTGCTATTGCACTTAAGGCTTCAAGGACTACCCGGTTAGCCAGAATTGCAGTGATATCTGCCGTATCAAACGGTGGGGCAACTTCAACTACATCAATACCGACGATAGGAAGCTCCAGGCAAATACGGCGAACCGCTTCTAGTAACTCACGACTTGTCATTCCCCCTGGCTCTGGTGTTCCTGTCCCAGGTGCCATTCCAGGATCAACAACATCAATATCTACAGAAAGAAAAACACCATCGCATCCATCAATTAATGTCGCAAAGGATTCATCCAAAACAGCAGTTAGCCCACGGTGATGAATCTCAGTCATTTCATAAGACCGCATACCCTGATCCCGCATCCAATTAAGGGTTGCATCCTCTGGCCAATATCCACGCAATCCCAGCTGCAAAAAACGATCTCCGCGAACATATCCATTGGTAATCAGGTTGCGCATTGGCGTGCCGTGACCAACAAGTGCTCCAAATTGATCTTCGCCAGTATCGGCGTGTGCATCAAAGTGAATCATAGAAACTTTGCCATGACCTAGGTGATTTGCAATCCCTGCTACATCTGCTGAAGCAATTGAGTGATCCCCACCAAGAACAACAGGCATAATTCCTGCACGTGAAATCTTTTCCGTTGCTTCACGAAGCACGGCAAGTGAAGCAACCAAATCCCCACCTGGCATCAACAAGTCACCAGCATCTAAAACTTTCAGATCCTTTAATCCATCTGTGCGTAATGCTAGATGTGGCCTTGAACCATCATGCGGCAGGTAATCTCCCCCACGAATTGCTTGTGGGCCAAACTTGGCACCAGATCTGTGAGAAGTTCCACTATCTATGGGTGCGCCAAGAATAATTACATCCGCACCTTCATAACTTTTTGGCTCTTCTAAATCACAACTTGGTATCCCTAAAAAAGTAAAACTAGGCCCATACATATTGCCGTGGTTGGTCACTTAGGAACCTTGACTCGACGTCCAACAAATTGGCCAGCAATAACAATGAGCAATGCCAAGATAAACATTGCCGAACCAATCACATTAGCCTCCACCGGAACACCTGCTTTGGAGGATAGGTAGACATACTCAGGAAATGTTTTTAAGGTGCCTGAGTTAAAACTTGTAATGATGTAGTCATCAAAGGACAAACTGAAGGCAAGTAACGCTGCGGCTCCGATACCAGGTGCAACGAGAGGTAGCGTGACCCTTCTAAATGTTTGGAACTCATTTGCGTAGAGATCCATCGCCGCTTGTTCTAGGCGTGGATCTAGTGATGCGATGCGTGCCTTGACTGTGACGACAACAAAGGAAATACAAAACATCACATGTGCAATTACCGTTGGCCAAAAACCGGGATTAATCTGAAAAACTAAAAATAGCGAAAGTAAAGAAGCACCTAAAACAATTTCTGGAGTCGCCATGGGCAAAAAGACCAAAAGATTAGATGATGAACGTCCTCTGTATGCATAGCGCCCAATGGCAAATGCAATCATGGTTCCTAAGATGGTCGAGAAAATTGTTGAAAGTAATCCAATCTGAATGGAGTTGCCAAGTGCGGCACATACCTCAGGGGTAGAACATGGATTCATCCAGTTATTTAGAGTAAATCCTTGCCAGACTAGATTGGATTTGCCTGAATCATTGAATGAAAAAGCAAATGTGTAGAGCACAGGAATAAAGAGCCAACTAAACCCCAAAACAGCGTAAATCCGAATCAGGTTGCGCCCAAACCAACGCGAAACACGCGCCTCAAACGGAATTGTAGGAATTGTTGCGGAATCTTTTTTCAAAGTCGTCACACCAACTCCTCCGTTCCGGCTTTTCGAATGTAGATAGTGACAAGAATTAAAATCGCAGCCATCAATGTAAAGGACAATGATGCAGCTGTCGGATAGTCACGACTGAAGTATCTGGATTCAATAACATTCCCGATCATGGTTGTCTTCGGACCACCCAAAATGTCAGCGTTTACATAATCACCAGCTGCTGGAATAAAGGTCAGCAAAGTCCCTGCAACTACTCCTGGCATAGACAATGGCAGTGTTACCTTGCGAAATGTTGTAATACCGTTTGCATACAGATCGCCCGAAGCCTCCATTGTGCGTGGATCGATGCGCTCTAAAGAGGCATACAAAGGTAAAACCATAAATGGCAAAAAGTTGTAGGTCATACCCATCACAACGGCAAATGGCGTTCCGGTCAGCGAGCTCTCTGCGCTCATTAGACCAATACTTCGAAGCGCTGGCAACACAAATCCCTCTTCACCGAGGATCTGCTTCCACGCAAATGTGCGAAGTAAGAATGAGACAAAAAATGGTGCAACAACTAATACCAAAAGAAAATTCTTAAGCTTTCCAGATTTAAAAGCTATTGCATATGCCAATGGGTAGGCAATTGCTAGAGCCAAAATGGTCGAACATAGTGCAAAGATAAATGAGCGTGAAAACTGTTCTTTGTTCTCAGACAAAGCGGTGATGTAATTTGAAAATTGCCAGGTCTGTTCAAATAGATCATCCTCTGCCCCAACAACTCGTGTCTGAGTAGAAACTTGACCCAAGTTTATGATCGGCAAAATAAAGAAGGTAAAGAGAAATAGAAAGCCTGGCAGCAATAACAGGTAAGGCATCTTCACCTTGGACAAAGCTTTACTCATTCTTCGTCTAGATCCTCAGGATTAACTTCAAGGCCTGCTTCGATATCTTCATCGCCGCGCAGAGCAAAAGTGAAGTTAGGCTCCCAAGAAATTACAACCTCATCGCCCTTATCAAATGGCGGAACTCCATCATCATTTTGCTCGAAGACGATAACTTCTTGTCCCCAAGGCATTGTTACCTGGTACTGCGTTGAGACTCCGATATAGGAAACATCTTCAATGTGACCACCAGTCAAGATGTTTCCACGGGTAGGAGTTCCCACAAGTGAGATGCGGAACTTTTCAGGACGGATACCGGCATAAACCGAACTATCCACCGCATGGCTTCGATTCTTAGGTATCGAAATTTTCTGGCCATACAGGTCAACTACTAAGTTGTCGCCATCGGTTCCTTCGATGTGCCCCTTGATGAGATTTGATTGACCCAAGAAATTGGCAACAAATGCTGTTTCTGGATTGTCGTAGAGATCTGCAGGAGAGCCCATCTGCTCAATCTCGCCTTCATTCATAACGGCGATGGTGTCGGCCATTGTCATGGCTTCTTCCTGATCGTGGGTAACGTGCACGAAAGTAAGTCCGACTTCTCGTTGAATCCATTTGAGCTCGATCTGCATCTGGCGTCGTAGCTTTAGATCTAACGCACCTAATGGTTCATCTAGAAGTAGAAGAGCTGGGCGGTTTACTATCGCGCGTGCTAGTGCAATGCGCTGCTGCTGGCCACCAGATAACTGTGTTGGCTTGCGTTGAGCAAGGTGAGGTAGCTCTACTAGATCAAGAACTTTGTTTACATCTGCATCGACATTTTTGATTCCACGACGGCGCAATCCGAACGCAATGTTTTCAAATATTGTTAGATGAGGAAACAGTGCGTAGTTTTGGAAAACCGTATTAATCGGACGCTGATAGGGACGCTTAGTCGTTATATCAGTTTCACCTAAATGGATGCTTCCAACGGTTGGTTCCTCTAGTCCTGCAATCATTCGCAAGGTTGTAGTTTTACCGCATCCTGAAGGTCCAAGTAATGCAAAGAATGAACCTTCAGGAATTGTTAATGACAAGTCATTAACTGCCGTGAAATCTCCATACGTCTTTGTGATACGCGTGAGACGTAAGTCGCCATGCGTTGCAGATGAAACGTCGGCCACTAGTTGCCGGCAGCCTTCTCAAATGCTTCGGTCCAAGTTGTTTCTTCTGCTGGGGTTAGCGAGCGGAAGACATTGAGTCTCTTTGACATTGCATCGTCAGGGAAGATGAATGGGCTGCTGGCAAGTTCTGGAGCAATCTTTTCCATCTCAGCTTGTGCACCCTTCACAGGGCACACATAGTTAACATATGCAGCAACTTCTGCTGCGATCGCTGGGTCGTAATAGAAATTGATCAACTTCTCGGCACTTACCTTAGCCTCGGCCGATACCGTTGAAGGAATCATCAAGTTATCACCTGAAATTGTTCCGCCTGACTCTGGAATTGCAAAGTCAAACTTTCCTTCGTTTTCAGCCTTCAAGATAAACATATCGCCAGACCAACCGATGACAGCGGTGGCATCGCCTGATGTGAGGTCCACAGCGTATTCATTACCCTTAACGCCGCGAATCCATCCATCGTTAATTTTCTTAGCCATGAAGTCAACCGCGTTCATGAATTGATCTTCTGTAACCGTTTGAAGATTAACTCCCTGAGCAAGAAGAATAATTCCGATTGTGTCGCGCATTTCTGTGAGCACAACAATTTTGCCCTTGTTTTGAGGAGCAAATAGTTCATCAAGTGTCTTAATACCCTTTGGGTTCTTTTCAACGTTCCAACCAAAACCGGCCATAATGCCTTGCCATGTTAAGGAGTGTTCACGAGTTGGATCAAATGATGGTGCTGCTAGTGAATCAAGAATGTTTGACTTATTAGGGATATTGGCTGCATCAAATTTTTGTGTGTATCCAAGTCGGATCCAACGTGCCGCCATCCAGTCAGTAGGTGTTACAACGTCATATCCAATATCTTCGCCGAGTTTTAGCTGGGCTTGGACCTTTCCATAAAATTCATTGTTGTCGTTGTAATCTTCAAAATACTTGTGTGCTACACCTGTTGTCTCGGTGAATTTTTCAAGTGTTGGGTACTTACCTGTAGCTTCGTCATAATCTAGATATAACGGCCAGTTACCCCAACGAACTGGGCTAGCACTATCTGCTGAATCTGATCCGCCACCGCAAGCAGAGAGCAATCCCACTGCTCCTATACCGCCTGCGCCCGCGAGTAGTCCGCGGCGTGAAACCATTGCACCAATAATCGATTTTGCTTCTGGTGAGAGTGAACTTTCTTTTGACATACTGATTTACTCCTTAAGGGTTAAACACAAGCTAGTTGTCGGATTACCGAGCCTCAAGCTTTCTGTGGGTTGTGGGTTGATAGATAGTTGGTCGAACAGAGGGAAATACTACGCCCCCAGATTACTCATTACATGCTTAATTCGCGTGTAATCTTCAAAGCCATACGCTGAGAGATCCTTGCCATATCCCGAACGCTTAAATCCGCCATGTGGCATTTCGGCAACAATCGGAATGTGGGTATTGATCCAGACACAGCCAAAGTCAAAGGCCTTTGCCATGCGCATGGCAGTTCCGTGGTTGGTGGTCCAGACACTTGAGGCCAATCCATACTCGACCCCGTTGGCCATGGCCACCGCCTGAGCCTCATCTGAAAACTTTTGAACGGTAATTACCGGCCCAAAGATCTCTTTCTGGATCAACTCATCAGACTGCTGCAACCCAGCAATCACGGTAGCTGGGAAGAAGAATCCAGGTCGATCAAGGGCGCTGCCACCTGTCATTACTTGAGCATGTGCTGGGACTCTGGACAAAAGATCTGTAATACGAGCCAACTGATTCACATTGTTAACAGGGCCCAAGAAAACATCCTCATCGGCAGGAGCGCCAATGGCAATCTGCTTGGCTTGCTCGGTAATGAGTGCGACAAATTGGTCATAAACAGAGTCTTGAACAATAACGCGCGTGGCTGCGGTGCAATCTTGGCCAGCGTTGAAGTAGCCCGCAACTGCAATTGCTTCGGCAGCGGCTGCAAGATCTGCATCTGCAAAAACAACAACAGGTGCTTTGCCACCTAGCTCTAAGTGCACACGCTTTAGCTGCTTGGCTGCAGATTCTGCCACCTTAATTCCTGCAGCAACTGATCCAGTAATTGCAACCATGTCAGGGCGTGCATGATTGACAAGAGTTGCACCTGTCTCGCGCTCGCCACAGACAACATTGAAAACACCAGCAGGTAAAAACTCTGCCATTAAATTGGCCATCCACACAGTTGAAGCAGGAGTTGTATCACTTGGCTTGAGAACAACTGTGTTACCAGCGGCAATCGCAGGTGCCCATTTCCACACCGCCATCATCATTGGATAGTTCCATGGTGTTACCTGTCCAATAACTCCAACGGGTTCGCGGCGAATCATCGAAGTCATGCCGGGCATATATTCACCGGCTGACTTTCCTTCAAGATTTCTGGCAGCTCCGGCAAAGAAACGAATCTGATCCACCATCGGTGGAACTTCTTCCGTTGTCGTCAGTGAAATTGGCTTACCTGTGTTTTCACATTCAATTGCAATAATTTCTTCAGCGCGCTCCTCAATTGCATCTGCAATCTTTAGGAGCGCTCGTTGACGCTGTGAAGGAGTTGAATCGCGCCACTCAGGGAATGCATCACTTGCCGCCTTGAATGCTGCATCAATATCTGCCGCATTTGAATTAGGAGCAGTTGCGAAAGGCTGTCCTGTCGCAGGATTTACAAGGGTTGTGGTCTCACCTGATGTTGAATCAACAGACTTACCATTAACAAAGTTGCTGAGCTTTTTCATGTGACGGAGCCTAGCAATTTCCCTTAAATCTAACTAGTAGGCGTCGCTTTCTCTGCCGCTGCCAACTGCCCACAAGCACCATCAATTTCGCGGCCTCGGGTATCACGAACTGTGACGGGAACGCCGTAACTTTCAAGAATTCGAACAAATTCTGCTTCATCTTCCCGGCGAGAGGCGGTCCATTTAGAACCTGGAGTTGGATTGAGTGGTATCAAATTAACGTGGGCGTTACGGTTTTTGAGCAAGCGACCCAACAAATCTGAGCGCCAAGATTGATCATTAATGTCCCGGATCAGGGCGTATTCGATGGAATAGCGACGCCCTGTCTTCTTTTCATAAGCATCTGCTGCAGCCAAAACTTCACGAACGTTATAGCGATTGTTAATGGGAACTAAGGAGTCGCGAAGCTCATCATCTGGCGTGTGAAGTGAAACAGCCAATGTGCAGTTAATGCCTTCATCCATCAATTTTTCAATACCGTTCACAAGCCCAACGGTTGAAACAACAACTGAACGAGCAGAAATTCCAAGACCATCAGGGTTTGCATCAGTTATGTTGCGCAGTGTGCGCACAACAGCGTTGTAGTTTGCTAAGGGTTCTCCCATTCCCATAAACACAATATTAGAAAGTCGTGTTGGCCCACCCGGTAGTTCACCATTGGCACAAGCACGAGCCGCAGCAACTATCTGATCTGTAATTTCAGCTGCAGATAAGTTTCGAGTTAGACCGGCTTGGCCAGTTGCACAAAATGGGCAGTTCATACCGCAACCAGCTTGTGAGGAAATACAGACTGTTACACGGTCGGTGTAACGCATCAAGACACTTTCAACTAAAACACCATCATGTAACTTCCACAAATCTTTTCTAGTCATGCCGTTATCTGTTGTGCGAGTTGTTACTAACGTAATCATTTGAGGGGTCAGAGCATCTGCAATCAATTGACGTTCTGCTGCAGGAATATCTGTCCACTCTTCTGGATTACTCGACAGATGACTGAAGTAATGAGTTGCTACTTGAGAGGCTCTGAATGGCTCAAAACCAAGCTCCTTTGCAAACACTTTACGTTCTGTCGGAGAAAAATCAGCTAAATGCTTAGGTGCTTTTTTTCGTTGGACCGGCTCATCAAAAACCAGTTTTACTTCTGGAACTTGCCCGCTCACAGGTAACGCTTTACTAATTCAAGTGCCAACCACATGGCAGGTGCGGATAAAACTACTGAATCTAGGCGATCTAGCATCCCGCCATGGCCAGGCAAAAGCGTTCCCATATCTTTAAGGCTCATGTCCCGCTTCATCGCACTTTCAATTAAGTCACCGCAAGTTGCAGTAAAGACGATCATCAAGCCAACGATGATGCCAATCCACCAATGCATATCCATGATGTAGTGAAAAGCTAAACAGCCACCGGCTACTGTAAAGATTATTGAACCAACTAAACCTTCCCAGGTTTTCTTAGGGGAAATAGTTGGCACCAGTGGATGCTTTCCAAACAAAACGCCGATGATGTATCCAAAGGTGTCATTACATCCAACTAACACGACAAAGGTCATTACTCGCTGAAATCCCGTGCTTGGTCTAGCGAGCAAAATAAGAAATCCCGCTAAAAATGGTAAGTACAAAAGAGAAAAAGTTGTGGCAGTCGCCTTTGCTACAAATCCCTGCGGCCCCTGCATTAACGCTCGAATCAGCAATAGAGGGATAGCAACCGCCGTTGCCACTGCCAATCCCCCAACTCCGCCAATCCAGGATGCATATGCCAATCCAATTGCAGCAAGAGTCAAGGTGTTAAAGGAGATCGCTATTGCTCTAGCAGCAAAAGCGCGAACGATTTCTCGTAATCCCAAAATCACTGCAATAGCAACGACAATTGCGAAAATTTCTCGCTGATATGACAATGCAAACCAAACAAGTCCGATCAATGACAAACCAACGCCAATAGATGGCAGCAGCTTTCGCCCAGCCTTCTTATTGATCGCTTCGTTTATCGAATGGATGTCGGACATATGTGAACCCCTTAAACCTCGAGGAGTTCAACCTCTTTGTGCTTGAGCATGTCATCAATTTTTGCAACGTGATCTGAAGTTACTTTTTCTAGCTCTTTTTCACCTCGAGCTAAATCATCTTTTCCAATGTCCCCATCTTTTTCCATTTTTTCCATGGCTTCTTTGGCTGCACGACGGATATTGCGCATCGCGATCTTTGAGTCCTCAGCCTTGCTCTTAACAACCTTAATGAACTCCTTGCGACGTTCCTCAGTTAACTGAGGGAAGTTAACTCGAATAACTACGCCATCATTGCCAGGATTTACGCCTAGATCTGATTCACGAATGGCCTTTTCAATAGATGCCATAGCCCCCTTATCAAATGGAGAGATAAGTGCCATACGTGCTTCTGGAACTTGAATAGAGGCAAGTTGTGACAGGGCTGTGTAGGTGCCGTAGTAATCAACCATTACCTTGTTAAATATTGATGGGTGTGCGCGACCTGTGCGAACAGTGGCGAAGTCATCTTTTGCTACTTCAACGGCCTTGTTCATCTTTGTTTCAGCGTCTTTGAGAGCGCTTGCTACATCTGCCATGGTCCTTGCTCCTCTTACTACTTCTTACTACAACCTGTCGCTTATGCGACAAGAGTTCCAATTACTTCACCGCGAACTGCGCGTCCTATATTTCCATTTTCCATTAAATCAAATATCACTATAGGCAACTTATTCTCTCGGCACAGTGCAAAGGCTGCAGCGTCTGCAACCGCTAAAGACTTAGAAAGCACTTCATCATATGTAATGGTGTCGTACTTTGTGGCCTTTGGATCCTTCTTTGGGTCCGCGCTGTAAACGCCATCAACACCACTCTTTGCAAGCAGAAGTGCTTCTGCGCCAATTTCAAGTGCGCGCTGTGCCGAAACTGTGTCGGTTGTGAAGAACGGCATTCCGGCACCAGCACCAAAAATTACGACGCGGCCCTTTTCAAGGTGGCGAATGGCGCGCAATGGAATATATGGCTCTGCAACCTGACCCATTGTGATGGCAGTTTGAACGCGGGTTTGCACACCCTCTTTTTCTAGAAAATCTTGAAGTGCTAAACAGTTCATCACTGTTCCAAGCATTCCCATGTAGTCGGCGCGAGAGCGATCCATTCCGCGCTGTGAAAGTTCTGCCCCGCGGAAGTAATTACCACCACCTACAACGATCGCTACCTGCACGCCACTGCGTGCAACATCTGCGATTTGCTTTGCAATATCTTGCACAACATCAGGATCAACACCGATGCCTTTAGCTCCACCAAAAACTTCTCCAGAAAGTTTAAGGAGCACTCTGCGATACGTACCTCTTGTACCGGGCATGAGTGCTCCTTAATCTTCTAACTTCTGGGTTGTTACTCTAAGTCTAAGCGATCCGACCTAGTCCTTATTGACCCACGCGGAAGCGATAGAAAGCCTTAACAGCTGTTCCCGCCTCATCGAGGATCTGCTTAACAGTCTTTTTTGCATCCTTAGCAAATGACTGCTCGATTAAGGAAACTTCCTTAACAAAACCAGCCACTCGGCCTTCGATGATCTTTGAAAGAGCAGCCTCAGGCTTGCCTTCTTCGCGCGCTGTCTCTTCTGCAATACGGCGCTCGTTTTCAATGAGGTCAGCAGGTACTTGTTCGCGATTAACAAATTGCGGTGCAAATGCTGCAATGTGCTGTGCGATGTCTTTGCCTACTTCTGCTGCATCCTTAACAAGTTCAACCAACACACCAACCTGAGGTGGAAGATCTGGGCTTGTACGGTGCAGATAAATACCAACTGGTGAATCCTTGATAACAGCAATTCGGCGAACTTCAATCTTCTCGCCAAGTGTTGCGTTTGCATCATCAACTGTTGACTGCACTGTGCTTCCGTTACCCATTGTTGATGCCAAGAATGCTTCAACTGAATCAGATTGTGCATTTTGAAGATGGGCCAAAAGCTCATCTGCAAGTGCCACGAAACGCTCACCCTTTGCAACGAAATCTGTTTCGCAGTTCAGTTCTAGCATCACGCCAAGGTTGCCTTCGACCTTTGCAACAACTGCGCCATTTGATGTGAGGCGACCTTCGCGCTTGGTAACGCCTTTAAGTCCCTTCACGCGGATGAGATCTAGCGCCTTGGCGTAGTCACCATCTGCTTCATCAAGTGCCTTCTTGCAATCAAGCATTCCCGCAGCAGTTGCTTCGCGAAGCTTCTTTACATCTTCAGCTGTGTAATTAGCCAACTTAAGCACCTGCTTCTTCTGTTGCAACAACTGGTGTCTCTGCTGGAGTACCGGCAAGAATTTCATTCTCCCAGTCAGCTAAAGGCTCGCCCGCAGCAACTTCTGCTGGAGCATCACTCTTTGTCTCAGCCTTAACTGTTGCAGAGCGTGCCTGTAGGCCTGCTGCAATTGCATCGGTGATTACGCGTGTTAGCAAGTCGATTGAACGGATTGCATCATCGTTACCAGGAATCTTGTAATCAACCTCATCTGGATCACAGTTTGTATCCAAGATTGCAATAACAGGAATACCAAGCTTCTTTGCTTCCTGAACTGCTAGGTGCTCCTTCTTTGTGTCAACAACCCAAATTGCTGAAGGCAACTTAGTCATGTGACGAATTCCGTCTAGGTTCTTAAATAGTTTTTCGCGTTCGCGACGAAGAACAAGAAGTTCCTTCTTTGTTAGAAGTAGATCGTTCTTCTCTTCGAGAGCTTCTAGCTCCTTCAGGCGCTGAATACGCTTGTAAACAGTTGGGAAGTTAGTAAGCATTCCGCCCAACCAACGCTCTGTCACTGTTGGCATTCCAACGCGTGCTGCGTGATTGATGATTGGCATGTGTGCTTGCTTCTTTGTGCCAACGAACAAAACGTGGCCACCCTTTGCAACTGTGTCCTTAACAAATTCATATGCTGAATCGATAAGTGCAAGTGATTGCTGGATGTCGATGATGTAGATGCCATTGCGCTCTGTGAAAATAAAGCGCTTCATCTTTGGGTTCCATCGACGAGTCTGGTGTCCGAAGTGGACTCCACTGTCGAGGAGCTCTCGCATTGTTACAACTGCCATGACGGCATACTCCTTCTTAGGTTTTATCTGCGCATGCAGATGTAAAACCCGCTCGGTTTATGGCCAAACAATTTGTTAGGCCCGTCGCACTGAGATTCATCCACCGAATTAACGGACCGAGATGATTCACCGATACATACTTATCAAGTAAGGATCAGGCAGTGCTGAGATGTCACCTGCCCAAGGGCTGGTGCAGGAGAAATCTTACCTGAGCGTGAGCGTGGAAATTACCGCCCAATTAGGCGTAAGGCTCCCCATGCGGTGATGCGAAGGACCGCTTCAAGGGCAATTGCAAAGGACATCTTGCTCTTGCCGTGCTCTCTTTCAATAAAGGTAATAGGCACTTCTGCAATTGATCCCCCACGAGCAATTGCTCTGCGGGTCATTTCAATTTGAAAGCAATACCCCTCACTGCGGATTGTTGAAATCTCCATCTTTTTCAAAAGCTCTGTCGAATAGATTCTAAATCCTGAAGTCGTGTCCCTAATCCCAAGAGACAACAGCAAATTTGCATATCTGTTAGCAGACCTGGACAAGTACTCCCGAAATTTGCTCCAATTTTCAATGGCCCCATCTGCCACCCATCTAGAGCCAATCAATAGATCACTAGAACCAATCCACTCCATCATTGTTTCTAAATCCTTGATTTGATGGGATCCATCGGCATCCATTTCAATGATGTAGGCATACCCACGTTCAATGCCGATTGAAAACCCTGCGCGATAGGCACTACCTAAACCCTGTTTACCTGAGCGCTCAATGACCTCAACATTTCGGCCTCGCACAATCTCTGCGGTGCCATCAGGTGAACCATCATCAATGACTAAAACATCAACATCAAGATTTTTTAATCCATCAAGAATTTTTGGGATGCTTTCAGCTTCGTTATAGGTTGGAATAACTACCAATGATGCTCTCATGCGCGTGGATGCGCTTGCTTGAATACCTTTTGAAGGCGCTCAGTAGATACGTGTGTGTAGATCTGTGTTGTGGCAAGTGAAGCGTGTCCAAGGATCTCTTGCACTGTGCGCAAATCCGCACCACCTTCAAGCAAATGAGTTGCTGCTGAATGTCGCAATGCGTGGGGCCCCATTCGCTCTATTCCTTCAATTGCCTGAAGTGCGTTATACACAACAGTGCGAACTGTACGTTGGTCAATACGCTTTCCGCGAGCACCTAGAAAAACAGCCGTGCCAGACAGTGAGTTCTTCAAAGAATCTCTTCCATCCTTCAACCAAGTTTCCAAAGCACGCATCGCAGGATTGCCCAATGGAATTGTGCGTTCCTTATTTCCTTTACCGAGCACCCTGATTGTTTGCCGGTCATAATCAATATCTGATAGATCTAACCCACACAGTTCGGCAACACGAGCCCCTGATGCATACAACAACTCAACCATTGCCACATCGCGAATAGCTAAAGGTGTTTCTTCCTCTGCAGCACGAGTTGCCATTGAATCCATCGCAGTTTTCGTATCATCAATGCCTAGGACTTCCGGCAGTGTGCGATGACCTTTGGGTGTTGCCAAAGTTGCTGCTACATCCTTTTCTAAATACTTATTTTTAAGTGCCCACTTCGTAAACAACCTCACAGAGACTGCTCGACGTGACAGTGTTGTTCTGGCTCCCCCTTTAACTTGCTGGTTGGCAAGCCAGGATCGCAGATGAACAAGTTCTAACTGTGAAATATCGGTAACACCGATTTGTTCAAGGTATGTGATCAGACTCTCAAGATCACCAAGATAGGCACGGACTGTGTGAACTGAAAGGCTTCGCTCAACCTCTAAATGGCGAGTAAAAGCCGCTACTAGTTTTTCGTAATTCTCGCTCACGGTGCGAGTTTACTCGGGCTTACGTCCCTGACGCAGTAAGCCAAAGGTAACGGCATCCTCTAACGCCATTGCAGAGGCAGCAATAACATTTTCATGAACGCCAACTGTGTTCCATTCACCCTTGCCATCGCTAGTTTCAACTAAAACACGGGTAACCGCACCTGTTCCTAAACGACCTTCAAGGATACGAACCTTGTAATCAGTTAGTTCTAGGGAAGATAGCTCTGGGTAGAGCTTGAGCAAACCTGAGCGAAGGGCATTATCAAATGCATTAACAGGGCCATTGCCTTCACCATTGCAAGTGATCTCGTGCCCACTTGCAGTCACAGTTACTTCAGCCTTTGTAATAATTGATTCATCGGCCGCACGTTCAACAGATGTCACCCAATGATTAATGGTGAAAAATGAAGGACGCTTACCAGCTATCTCTTCATGTACAAGTAATTCAAATGAGGCATCTGCTGCTTCAAAAGTAAATCCGCGTGATTCCATTTCCTTCACACGATCAACAATGCGACCGATTAATTCCTTGTCTCCACCAAGATCAACACCTAGCTCTTGTGACTTAAGTTCAATTGATGCTCGACCTGCCATGTCAGAGACCAACATGCGCATGTCATTGCCGACTGATGATGGATCTTCATGTTGGTATAGCGATGGGTCAACCTTGATTGCGCTGGCATGTAATCCTGCTTTATGGGCAAATGCGGAGACGCCAACATATGGTTGACGAGAACTTGGTGCCACATTTGTAATCTCAGCTACTGCATGTGAAATTCTAAAAGCTTCTTGTAGGGCATTAGTTGGCAAAACTAGTTGCTGCTTCTTTAACTCCAGGTTGGCGATGATCGTGACTAAGTCAGCATTTCCTGTGCGCTCACCATAGCCATTTAATGTTCCCTGGACATGTGTCGCACCAGCTGCAACAGCTGCCATTGAGTTTGCAACAGCGCACCCTGTGTCATTGTGGCAATGAATACCAAGGCGCGCACTACTTGCCGTCAAAACATCATGGACAATCTGCGAGATTTCATCGGGCAACATTCCGCCATTGGTGTCACATAGTGCAATCACATCTGCGCCCGCTTCTGCTGCTACTCGAACAACTTCAAGAGCGTAGGCACGATTGCTGCGATAGCCATCAAAGAAGTGCTCTGCATCTAGAAATACGCGCTGGCCTTCTTGGATTAAGTGAGTAACAGAATCACGGATCATCGCGAGATTCTCATCAAGATTTGTCTTAAGCGCTAGATCAACATGGCGATCAAATGCCTTTGCAACCAGCGTCACAGCAGGTGCTCCGCTATCGCGCAATGCACCCAGCAAAGCATCATCGGCTGCATTTGAGTTAGGACGACGGGTCGCACCAAAAGCAACAAAGGTTGCGTTCTTTAATTTCAATTCCTTTTTAGCTAAAGCGAAAAATTCTGTGTCCTTTGGATTAGCTCCAGGCCAGCCCCCTTCAATGAAGCCAACCCCTAGATCATCTAGATGGCGGGCGATATTGAGCTTGTCATGAACAGAGAGATTTAGTCCCTCTTGTTGCGCCCCATCGCGCAAGGTGGTGTCATAAATATGAAAAGAATCGTTAACTGGCATTACTTAACCGCACTCATCCAGTTGTGCTTATCTGCAATAGTTCCGTGTTGAATTCCTAGTAAGTGGTTTCGAATCTGCATTGTGATTGTTCCTGGTTGTCCGTCACCAGTTACCCAGGTGCCCATCGCACTTTTTGCTTGTCCGACAGGTGAAACAACAGCTGCTGTGCCGCAAGCAAAGATTTCAGTAATCTCACCGGATGTAACGCCATCTCGCCAATCATCAACAGAGAGCATGACTTCATCAACTTTATAACCAAGATCTGCAGCAACGGACAAAATTGAATCACGAGTAATTCCGGGTAGTAACGTTCCAGTTAACTTTGGTGTGATTACTGTGGCATCTGCGCCTTTACCCTTTACAAAGTAAAGATTCATGCCACCCATCTCTTCAACCCATTTACGTTCTTTTGCATCAATCCACACAACTTGATCGCAACCTTCTTTAGCTGCAGCCTTTTGAGCAATCAGAGATGCCGCATAGTTTCCGCCACACTTTGCCTCTCCTGTGCCACCCTGAGCTGCTCGCACATACTCAGTTGAGATCCACACAGAGACAGCTTTTGAAGGGTCAAAGTAAGCACCCGCTGGTGTTGCAATAAGAATGTATGACGCCTTATTGGTGGGACGAACGCCCAAGCCGACCTCAGTTGCGATCATAAATGGGCGAATGTAGAGCGACTCCCCCACCTTGTTTGGAACCCATCCGGCATCTTGTGTGACAAGTGCTTCAACTGTTTCCAAAAATAACTCAACCGGCATTTCAGGAAGTGCTAAACGCTTGGCAGAGTTAGCAAAGCGTTTTGCGTTTGCCGTTGGACGGAACAACGCAATTGAGCCATCAGGTTGGCGGTATGCCTTCATGCCTTCAAAGATTTCTTGACCGTAATGGAAAACAGCTGTTGCAGGATCTAGTGAGATAGGTCCGTATGGCATGAGGTGTGGTTCGCCCCAGCCATCTTTTTCACTCCATTCGCACATCACCATGTGGTCGGTGTAGTACTTGCCAAAGCCACCTTCAGCAACTAGCCCATCGCGGGTAGCAGCATCTTTGGCATTTGGATTCAGAGTGATTTTCATGATTACAGTGCGCTTGCTAGCGCTTCTCCAACTTCAGTTGTGCTTCGCTTCTTATCTCCGCGAGTTAACAGGTCTGCAGCAACCACGCGCTCAACATCACGAGCAGCATCTGCAAAGCCAAGATGATCAAGCATCATGGCAACTGACATAACCGTTGCTGTTGGGTCGGCCAAATTCTTGCCTGCAATATCAGGTGCTGAACCATGAACCGGTTCAAACATTGATGGGAAATTACCGGTTGGGTTGATATTTCCTGAGGCAGCAAGTCCGATACCACCACAGATTGCCGCGGCGATGTCAGTCAGGATGTCTCCGAATAGGTTATCTGTCACTACAACATCAAAACGATCCGGGTTAGTAACAAAGAACATAGAGGCTGCATCTACGTGTAAATAGTCAGTAGTTACAGTTGGATACTCTTTTGCAACTTCGTTAAAGGTTCGAGTCCACAATCCACCTGCGCGAGTTAAAACATTGTTCTTGTGAACAAGTGTTAATTTCTTGCGATCACGCTTAGAAGCACGCTCAAAAGCATCACGAATTACTCGCTCTGCACCGCGACGAGTATTTAAACTCTCTTCAGTTGCTATCTCAGCATCAGTTCCTTCAGCCAAAACACCACCTGCCCCAACATATGGGCCTTCAGTGCCTTCCCGAACAACAATAAAATCAATAGGGGCTTTTGTGGCTAATGGACCTGTGACACCTGGCATCAATCGAGCAGGTCGCAGATTGATGTAGTGATCAAAGGCAAAGCGAAGCTTTAGTAAAAGTCCGCGCTCTAAAACACCACTTGGAACTGTTGGATCTCCAACTGCCCCAAGCAAAATCACATCTGCTTTTGCAAGCTCGGCCAAAGTGGCATCAGGCAAAACTTCACCTGTGCGATGCCAGAATGCTGCGCCAAGATCATATGGAGTCTTTTTAAATTCAACTCCATACTTTTTGGCAACAACATCTAAAACCTTGAGGCCTTCATGTACAACCTCAGGGCCGATGCCATCGCCTGCAATAACTGCCAAATTGATTGTTGTCATTACCCCACCAAAGTTACGGAGCGAACAACATTAGCTCCAGTTTCCTTTTTAACTGACTCAGTAATGTCTT
>JBIIKH010000022.1:0-12065 GCA_044233285.1 Candidatus Planktophila sp.
GAAATTTCTTCTTCATAAACAGACTTGTATTTTTCTTCGATAACCGACCATGACGCACTCCCGTCACACCCTCTACCGAAAATTTCACATGTCTTGGTAATTCCAGTGTTTCGAGCATCACTGAACTCTTTGTATGCAGCCTTCAAGTCAAACCACTTATTTGGTCTCTGGAACAAATATTCTTCAAGCCCGATGAATTCATCGAACCCATAACTCTTCTCAGGATTTTCTTCGGTGATGAGCGTTGATGTGAAGGTCAGATAACCTTTTTCAAGTTGGGTAACACCAACGTAATAGTCGGTAATTAGGATTTTCAGATATATCGGCTCATTGCTGTCTTGAGTTGTTTCGAACTCCCATGCAGCTGAGCGATCTCCTTCGGCGATATTCAAAACCGCTTTGCCCTCTTTGTTTATATCAAGTTCAGTTTGTATAAAACTATCTTCACCATAAAAGCCCAAGGCTTCAACTTGATCGAATTTTACCCCTGCAAAAGTTCCACACTCTCTAATCCAACCCTCGCAATCAGGAAGCAGTCCAAAATTATCACCATATTGATTTTCGCCATTCATTTCTCGATTTTTCTTACCGCTATTTTTAATATCACTGACTTCGAGAGGTGATGAGCCTTTGACTTTAATTTCTAGAGAGTCAGTAATTTCCAGAAGGCCATGAGCCCAGTCTTCAAAGACAATCATTACGGGTTGAGTTTTCCCTGAGGCGAATGAGCAACTAGTAAGGGAGATTGAAATTAAAAGGCAAAGTATCACCAATAAGGAGTTGAGTTTTTGCGACCTCATGACACGAAGATACCTGAACAACTCTCTATTTGCATAGGAACCACCCTTGCGGTGAAAACATCTCTCGTCTGCCAGTTTGAGTTTGACAGTGAAAAAACTTGGTGGAAATACTCTAAGCAGTCAGGGTTGGGTTAGAGATATCCTCCAGCCCAACCTTAGAGACTAATTTGAGGAACTTTGTTCCACCATTTTTTGAGTGTTATCGCCAACGCGTTGCAAATTCGCCAATGTTTCAATCCAAAGGCGCAACAAGATCAAATAAAAGAATGTTACTAATGGTGTCAGAAGAACAAATAAGAAACCTCTTGCTCCACCACCAAAAAGCATAGAGAGCATAAAGACTACTGACACAAAGAGGATAATTACAGTTGAAATTGCATATAGGACTCGAAGTACACGCAAGGTAATATAGTGACGCAACTGAAAATCAAATAGTGACTTAAGAAAACCAATTTCTGAGCTGCTTTGCATTGTTCCTCCTAGAATCTTGAGTACAAATCATTTGAACTCATGAATAGTTTAAGGCTCAGTCAAAAAGTTGCCCGGAAATTCTAGAGAGTGTTTTGGTCATGAATTTTGGCCAGTCCCGATTGTCCTGTAGTCGCCTAAAGTGGCTCAAGAAATCAACTTCGTCCTAACTCTAAGGCGATTGCTTTGGCCATGATTGGCATTGCCTTATCAAATGAAACCCCATACACCTTCTCAAAGGCGGTTTTGAAATCCACCCCCGAACTGGCGATCTTCCACATTTCCATTGTCGAATCTGGTCCCTTAAGAGCGGTGAGAATCTCAACAAACCTTGCGCCGATGCTGTATTGATACCAGCGCTCATAATTCTTTTGCCAAGCATCTGGGGCGTTAAAGACGAAATAGTTTTCTAGATACTGCGCGTTGAGTGCTTGATTTGTGTAGAGATCACTTGATGTGTTTTTTCTAAACTTCATGTAATCAGTGAAAGAGTCATAGAAAACAGCTGCATGTTGGGTGAAGTGTGCTTGGCCCTCCCAGTACCAAGTTGGTGGCCAGGGGTCATAAAGGAACTCTTGTGCTGGACGACCCTTCTTGATATTCATTTGTTGAATCGTGTGGGTGAATTCATGAGCTTCAACTGTGCCATTCATGTGTTCAGGAGTTTGGAGTTCTACTGCCAGCACGATGAGATACCTATTGCTACCGTTATAAAAAGAGCCACCTCCCCAACAGGTTGCTTGGGTGCGGCAGGCAACATCTGTAACCCATCTACTTCCAGAATTAGGAAGAATACTTTCCATCTGGTTTACAGCCCATTCTCGATCAGCATAATTAAAAGCCAAATAGTAAATCTCTACAGGTTCAACGTTTCCGGCATACATTCTGCTGACCAGATCAATTGGTATCAGGGGTTCTTTGTAGGTGAGTTGAGAGCTTGGCCCCATAATCATTTTTAAGGTGATATCGGTTTTCTTAGAGGCAAGAATCTTCTCTCGACTCTTGCTCCAAGCGGCATAGGCAATGCCTTGATAGTTCTCAACTAGATCATCAAATGAGGTTGGTGTCTTTGGTGTTGGTGTGGCTGTTGGCGTTGGAGTGATGGTTGGTGTGGCTGTTGGAGTAGGTGATGGTGTTGGAGAGACTGTTGCAACTGGTGCTGGCTTCTTAACAACGACGCCCTTATTCCACACCAACTTAGTTCCAGATTTAACGCAGGTGAACTTCTTTCCGGCAGATATTGATGTAGCACCAGCTTTTGAACACTTAGCACCAGCTTTTGGAGCTGCGGCATTTAATGGGGATGAAAGGGTAAGCAACATAGTTGCTGTGATCGCTAGTACACCCCACTTACGCATGCTCACATCGTATTTCGTAGAGATGGAATAAGTAAGCACACATGCACTTACAAGAGGGACTACTTTTCCAACCGGCGCTTGGCACTTACTGTGTAATCAGCAGCTGGTACCTGCGAGGTGAAGATTAATTGTCGGTGGGTGCCACTAGATTTTGACTCATGAGAACCCTGCGCATGTGGCTTGGGCTAATAGCCATGTCTGTCCTTGCGATCCTGATTTTGAACTCGGCCGGTGCAATTGTGCCTGGTGAAGAGTTTGATAGCACCGCAAGTTTCTTGCTTGTGGGAATAATCTTTTTTGTAATCATGCGTTTTTTACGTGTCCCAACTATGGCCTACTTTTCAAAGCCAGTACTAGGTTGGAGATTCTTGGTTGCTCTGGCATTGTGTATCAATTTAATTGTTGTGCAGGTTGGTGGCGAACCGATTCGTAATTTAAGTGTTGGCCAATGGCTTAGTGGGGTTCTTTTCCTATGTGCCATTGGAACTGCAGAAGAGATCCTGAGTAGAGGTGTGATCTTTGGGGTGTTACTACGCCATGGTCTACCTGTCGCCGTGATCGGATCCTCTGTGATGTTTGGGTTAATGCATCTCAATGTTTACTCTGATTATTGGGATCCATGGCAGGCATATTGGCATGTGATGTCAGCAGGTGCTTTTGGACTCTTTGCTTGTGCCCTATTGGTAGTGACAAAAAGTATGTGGATGCCAATTTTTCTACATGTATTCTCAAACGCTGGTTTGTTGTTTTCTGATCCGCCAACTAAGCAAGAACTAGAGTCACGCGTATCAATTGATTTTTGGCAGGGATTAACTCATCCCTTTTATCCATTCCTTACCTTTGCTATCCCAGCTCTCATTTTGTTCTGGATACATGCCGGCACACCCATGCCACAATGGTTTATGCGACTTGCCCTCAAACTTGGGCTTGTTGATAAAGAGGTTTCATCGCCCAATAGAGAGTTAACCCTTTAACTTCTCTAGTTTCTCCTGGACCACTGGGTAATCAGAGTCATCCACCAAAATCTTTTCTAGATCTTTGATTGCTAAGGATTTCTTACCTAATGCTGAATAGGTTTCTGCTCGTTCAAAGAGTGCGCGATGGAGCAATATTTCAGAACGCTTTTTTGATGCAAGAGCGCGCTTAAAGCATTCAAGTGCCCCCTCATTTAATCCCTTCTCCCGGAAAGCCACACCACGCAGGATCAACATCATCGCTGTTGCATCATCCTCGTTTTCAATATCCTCAGTCGTCTCAATCGCACCGTCATAATCCTTTGTGCAAATCTCAAGATCAGCGAGCGAAATAGCCACCAGTTGATCAGGTTCCATCTCATGCAAGATTGCAAAGGCTTCATCAAACTTGCCCAGTTGCTGGAGTAATTCAACGTAGATGTGGCCCAGGGTTTGTGCGTTATAGATACTTGAGGTGAAAATGCCGTGTGTGATTTGGACCTGTGGAGAGATTCCTTGAAAGTACTTTCTTACATACTTATCAGAAAATGCGACGTGGCGATTAGCCCACATCTCCTTGCCCCATTCATAACTCGTCGCATCATCTATCGAGCTGCCTTTAACGCAATAGAGAAATTTCAGCAGACTAAGGCTCTGCATGAGAGCTGGGTGTATGAATTGAAGAGTTGTCGCCTTTTCAATTGCTTGATCTGGCGTATCGGTTTCATCCCATTTAAAGATGTCTCGTAAGTATGCATACAGTTCCCGCTCTGCTTTCCTTGCAAAAAGTCCAGGCTGCAAACTCGCTGGTGGGCTATAAGGGAGAACTTCTTCCTCTGATTGAGGTGTTGCTGACTTGGAACTCCCGCGGGTAGATCTCTTCCCACTACTTAAAGTTTCCACGTTATAGAGACCTGTTCCAGGAATTCCTGTTGAAACGGTGCGGCGGCCCTTTGAATTAATTGTGTAGCGAGCACCTGGAACACCAAAGGACATACCAACAGAGTCTTTATTAACGCTCAGGCGAATGCCTGGTAGTAACTTCATAGATCGTCGAAAGCGAATGGCCATGTGTTTAGTTTACTTAGAGTCACTGACAAAGAAGTAGCCCCGCGCGACGAACTGCGGGGCCACTTGATGTGCGTGCGATTGATGGGAATCGAACCCACTACCTCAGATATCGTCAGAACTGTGCTCTATCCGATGAGCTACAACCGCACGCAGAGTTGAAACTAGACTCATTTATGCGACCAGTTGATCTCACATGATTTTCTGTGGATATCGGTGATACATTGTGAATTGTCAGAACTGCGCTTAAAAGCAAAAGCCCCGCAGAATAACTTCCGCGGGGCTTTTGTCTTGCTTAAATACTTATGGCATGACCAATCCACCATCAACTGGCACGGTAATTCCTGTGACATAACTAGATGCATCACTAACTAACCAGATAAGCGTTGCTGCTAACTCTTCTGGATCTCCCAAGCGTCCGGCTGGTGCAAACATCTTGATCATGTTGACCATATCTGCTGGTAGTTCATCACTCATCTCAGATGGAAAAAAGCCTGGTGCGAGCGCATTGACTCTAATGTTCTTACGCCCAGTCCATTGGGCAGCTAAGTCTCTGGTTAATCCAATGAGCCCAGCTTTACTGGAAGCGTATGCAGCTTGTGGTAATCCTTGAGGTTTGATGCCAAGGATGCTGGAGATGTTAACGATTGCTCCACCATTTTTGTTTGCCTTTGCAAATGCTTGTGACATCCAATAGGCACCAAAGAGATTGACATCTAGAACTGATCTAAATTGTTCTGGGGTTTCATGTGTTGCCGGCACCGCAGTGCCAACACCTGCGTTGTTAACCAGGATGTCTACGCGACCAAACTCTTTAATGGCATGAGCAATCAGTGCATCGCATTGTTCTGGCTGTGTTACATCTGTTTGCAAGGATGCAAACTTTCTGCCGGCTGCAGTTACTAATGCACCAGTATCTGCCAGGCGTTCAACCCGGCGTGCTCCTAAGACAACATCTGCCCCGGCTTCGGCCAACGCCTTAGCAAAAGCAACCCCAAGACCTGAGGATGCGCCCGTGACCACTGCGACCTTTCCATCTAATCGAAAGCGGTCAAGAACACTCATTTTTTCTCTCCTCAAATTGGGCAACTATGCGTAAGGTTAAGGCATGGACTTCACCTTGAGCGCTAAGACAAGCGAATATGCCGCCAAACTGCAAGCCTTTATGGATAAGGAAGTATTTCCCGCAGAGGCTGTTTATGAACATCAAAGGGAAGGGCTACGAGCAGCTGGCAAGCCTCATGGATTGCCGCCAATAGTTGAAGAGTTAAAAACTAAGGCACGAGCACAAGGTCTTTGGAATCTGTTTTTACCTCATAGCCATGATCCCCACCATGGTTTAACTGTTACAGAGTATGCAACCTTGGCTGAGATAACTGGTTGGTCACCTGAGATTGCACCAGAGGCAATCAATTGCGCAGCACCTGATACGGGCAACATGGAGTTACTAGACATGTTTGCCACAGATGAGCAAAAGAAAATGTGGCTTGAGCCGTTATTAGATGGTCGGATCAGATCAGCTTTTGCAATGACCGAGCCTGATGTGGCATCTAGTGATGCCAGAAACATCAGAACATCTATTGTTAAAGATGGTGGTGACTATGTCATCAATGGCACTAAGTGGTGGACAACCGGTGCGATGGATGAGCGCTGTCAATTACTTATTGTCATGGGAAAGACCAACCCTGATGCAGAAGCGCATAACCAACAATCAATGGTGCTTGTTCCCATCAACACTCCGGGTGTGAAGGTGGAGCGCAATTTAACTGTCTTTGGATATGTGGACCAGCATGGTCATGCCGAAGTTTCCTTTACTAATGTCCGCGTTCCTGTTGCAAATCTTTTGGGACCAGAAGGTGAGGGCTTTGCCTTGGCACAAGCCCGACTTGGACCAGGACGCATCCATCACTGCATGAGGGCCATTGGTATGGCAGAGCGAGCCTTGTCCTTGATGATTAAGCGATCAATTGGGCGGGAAACATTTGGAAAAGCGTTAGTGCAACAAGGTGTCATTCAAGATTGGATTGCCCAAGCTCGTATTGATATTGAGCAAGCACGCCTGCTTGTCTTAAAAGCTGCGTGGATGATCGACACCGTTGGGGCAAAAGGTGCTCGTAAAGAGATTGCTGCAATCAAAGTAGCTGTACCCCAGATGGCAGAGCGAATTATTGATCATGCTATTCAAAGTTATGGCGGGGCAGGAGTTTGCCAAGATACGCCTCTGGCTTCGATGTATGCAGGAATTCGCACATTACGCATCGTTGATGGACCAGATGAGGTTCATATTCGTGACATCGCTCGCTTAGAAATCAAACCTTATTTGTCATGAATGATGTAACCACGGTCCGCGAAGAGGATCGCTTTGATGTTGCAGCCATGCATGCGTGGCTTCGCAGCTATATCAACATTGATGAACTGCCTGAGGTGCTGCAGTTTCGAAGTGGTGCATCTAATCTGACCTATCTCTTGAAATATTCGACCCGCGAATTAGTGCTGCGCAGGCCACCTGTTGGCACAAAGGCTGTTTCAGCCCACGATATGAAACGTGAGTTTTTAATTCAATCTAGATTACAACCTGTCTACTCTTTAGTGCCCGGAATGATTGCACTGTGTGAAGACCATTCTGTAATGGGCTCGGATTTCTATGTCATGGAGCGGGTGGTTGGTCAGATATTCCGTCGAGATATCGCACAAGAGATTACCGCCAGTGATATCGAAGTAATGGCAGATTCTTTAATAAATGGATTAGTCCAACTCCACGCAGTTGATTCATCAATTTTGGCTGAACTCAATAAAGGCCAAGGCTATGTTGCTCGCCAAGTTGAAGGTTGGTCAAAGCGTTATCTCAATGCTTTGACTGATGATGTGCCAAACGGTGAAAAGGTAATGGCCTGGCTGATGGAAAATAAGCCAGAAGATGTTGATTCCTGCATCATTCATGGCGATTGGCGGATTGACAACGTAGTTTTTGACTTAGAACACGGGCGCATTACTGGCGTACTAGATTGGGAGCTAGCAACAGTTGGTGATCCTCTGATGGATTTAGGTTCAGCCCTTGCCTATTGGGTTGATCGTGATGATGACGCTGCTTTTGCATCTCTCCGCAGGCAACCAAGTCACTTACCTGGCATGCCAACTCGTGAACAATTTGTTGCAAGGTATCTAGAGTTAAGTGGACGAAAGTGCGATGACTTTACCTTCTATGAAGTCTTTGGGCTTTTCCGTTTAGCCGTGATTATTCAACAGATTTGGGCTCGCTATAGGGCAGGACAAACAACTAATCCAGCCTTTGTTGGCTTTGGAGATGCGGTTAATACTTTGATCAATCGAGCAGAAGGAAAGATCACATGAGAGCTGGGCAAATAACTGTCTCAACAAGAGCCTTTGCAGTTGTCGATGTGCCAACTCCTGATGCGGGCGCAGGACAGGTGCGTATCAAAGTTGCAGCAGCTGGTGTGTGTTTATCTGATGTGCACCTACTAGAAGGAATTTTATCTCCAGGATATCTAAAGGGCGATCATGTGACATTGGGCCATGAAGTTGCCGGTGTCATTGATCAAGTTGGTGCAGGAGTAAAAACAAGTGCCCTTGGTGATCGAGTTGTTGTTATTGCAGGTGAGAGAAACGCTGCCCAACAGATAACTACAATGGGCTTTGATTACGACGGCGGATGGGCAGAATACGTTGTTACAAGTGCGCACCTTGTTGCCAAGATTCCAGTTTCTTTGCCATTTGAGCAGGCTGCAATTATTCCTGATGCTGTTTCAACCCCCTGGGCTGCGATTTCTTCAACAGCCAAGATGCAGGCTGGAGAAACTGCCGCTGTCTTTGGCGTTGGAGGATTAGGAATCCACGCTGTGCAATTACTAAAAATTGTTGGTTGCAGCACAATCATTGCTATTGATCCTCGGGAAGATGCGCGTGCAAACGCTTTGGCACGGGGTGCGCACTTTGCATTTGCACCCGATGATCCTGAGTTGAAAAAACATCGCGGTTTAAACGCTGCCTTTGATTTTGCAGGTGTGACGCCAGTTCGAAAGCAAGCATTAGGGCTACTTGGTGAACAGGGGCGCTTGATTATCGTTGGTATTGCCAATGAACCTATTGTCATTCCTAATGACATGGCTTTTACATATATGCGTACTCAGATCATGGGTCATTACGGATCCGAAGAACATCACGTGAAAGAACTGATTGAGTTTGCACGTGAGGGTCGTTTGGACTTATCTCACTCCGTTACCGAGGTAATGGCACTAGAAGATGCCGCCCAGGCGTTGGATAAGCTGGCAAATAAAGTTGGCAATCCGATTCGTATTGTCTTAAAGCCCTAATTACCATCGGCAAAAACATGGACAAGATGTTTGGCTAGCTGATCATTGAGTTGGTCAACGCTCAAACCTAACTGTGCTTGTGAGGCCTGAGTAAACATCTTGCCTGCTTTAAAATCTAAGAGAACTTTGTGCATGACCGCAGGGCCGAATTTGTCATATAGGTGCTCCCAAACAAACATGCCAAGGGCGTACTTGAAATAATCTTGTTGGCCACTGCATGAAATATGTGAGCCATACATGTTCTTGAGTACCTCTACCCATTGCTGAGTTGTGTATGAATTCGCATTGGGTTGGTACTGTAAAACGATCCCCTTGAATCTATCTCGTTGGGCAATCGAGCTTTTACGTTGATCGTTTAGGTTATATTCGAGTGCGCCGCCATAGAGAGATGCTTGGCCCTCTACATACCAACATGGCACATCTTGTGGGAAACCCTGAACGACGCTTAGTTGATAGAAGTGAACAGACTCGTGATTGACCGTATTGGCATTTGGTGATTGGTTGTATTGGGATCCAATTACGTTGTACTGCAAGAACTTGTAGTCAGGAGTATTTGATTTATAAGTAGTGCCATAGCCACAGAAAATATCTGGCCGTAATTGGCAATGACCCAACATATTTGTAACTGGATTCCACACGGTACTGGAGTAACCCTCTTGCTGTTCAGAAACCTGTCTCCACCAGGCGTAGTCTTTCTCGCTCATGATTGTCCAAATCACTGGGCTTGCTTTTGCTCCATCAAGAACAGCCATCCACAGCTTCATAGCTTTGTCGTATGCAGCAATACTTTCGCGTGCTTTGTCTGGATTAACTGTTGGGCTTAATTTGTATTCAAAAGGAAAACTACCCTGACTTTGCGCCTTGTCTAACTCATCCCAAATCTTTAAGTAGATCAATTCCCAATCTTTCCGATTAATTGTTGGTGTCGGAGTTGGTGTTGGCGTTACAGAGGGTGAAGGAGTTGGAGAAGGAGTTGGTGTTGGCGTTACAGAGGGTGAAGGAGTTGGAGAAGGAGTTGGGAGAGGTTTCTTGATGGCAACCCCTTTGTTCCACACAAATTTCTTGCCTGATTTAACGCATGTGTACTTGATTCCTGCAGATGTGCTTGTTAGACCGAGTCTGCTACAGGTCCCACCAGGTTTAACTGCAGCCGATGCAATTGATTGCAGAGAGAGTGAAATAAGGGTCACCGTGAGTAAAACTAGGACTCTCTTTTGCATACTTAAAGTCTAACCAATGTAATCAATTACTTAACCTGTTTGAAAGCTTTTAATTTGCATCTCTCGACCATATCGATACTTTGAATCAAAGATCATTTTGCCTGCATTTCTAAAGAGCTGAGAAATCTCCGGCACGGTCAATTCTGGCTTCAAACTAGCAACATTCATCCAATAACTAGCGGCAATGAGTGTTGATACAGATGTACCAACAGCAGATGACGGTTCTCCCCCTGGCAAGAGTGCTTCTGCATTTCCGGGTGTGTAGAAATCAACTAAGTTGCGATCATAATTTGAATAGTCGGCTATCTGGCCTTTGCTATTAATTGCACCGATTGCTATCGCTGCTGGTATGCAGGCCGGCCAATCAATTCTTACCTTATCTGCTGCATTGCCTGTCGGCAAAAAAACCGGAACGTTGGCTATCTTCAGATCAAGAATCATCTTTTCTAGTTCTGCATTCCTCGGACAGTAATTCTTGGCAGATCCCGTGGGGTGATAGCCCTGAGCCATCGCAACAGCTCCAATATTTAGTTCTATGCGCTTGGAGACAATCCACTTGAAAACTTTGACTACAGTGCTATCAGAAATATTCATACGCTCACCACGCGCGTTATATGCGACCACGCGAATCAAGACTATTTTCTGTCCCGGGTTAGCGTTCATCGCAATGCTTGCCATTTGAGTTCCATGACTCATATTTGAAGTATTAGAGATGTTTGTAGGCAAAGCCGAAGATCCAGGTCCTTCTTGAAAACTTGAACCGTCTGGACACCCTAACCAATTCATAATGCAGCTTTCAAAAACAATGGCATCTTTAATGATTGGTAGAGAAGTATCAAATCCGGTATCGATAATGACCAATGACTTTTGTATTGGGTCGCCTTGTGCAGGCACCAGCATCCCGATACTTAATACTGCAACTAGAAGTAGTAAGAACCCTTTACTGCGCATAATGACCTGATAATTGAATGTGGCTTACCCCATCCAATAGTCAGTTACCCATGTGGTTATTGGTGACTTAGATTCTCCTGGCAGCGTTTTTCCATTAATCGTTGAGACAGAGACTGTCATTAAATATCGCTTGCCATGAGTGATCTTTGGACTGCTTAATACGACTCTGACTTTGGCCCAGATGAGTTTCCCATCGGCACAGTTAGGGTTGCATTGATTTACATAATACGAGCCAGTTCCCGTGGCTTTTGTGTTGGTCCAACTACTCCACTTTATCTTTGTCACACCCGCGCCTGCATCAGCGCAGTATTGGGTTAGCGATTGAGGTTTGTATTCAGGATAGCCACAATCATTGTAATATGACGTTGGAGTTGCGGCAGAAACATTGGCGATTGCTATCGGTGAAAAAAGAGCACACAATGCAAGAAAAATACTTGCACGGAGCCTCTTGCTCATAGTTTTTTATCCCTGACCCAAAGTGATGATGATTTAAGAAGGTTCAATTTCTAGCCTAGGTAAACTTTGGTTACAAGGCCCTTCATCACAGTAACCGTTACACGGTCTGTTCGATAATCAAAGGTGCCAGCAAACATCTCGTCATCTCGCTGACCTACCCGAAACTGCCAATCAAGTTGCATTGCGCAGGTTTCCGCATCTGCCTCACTCATTGTGAGTAGATTATCTGCACGGGTTTGGGTAATACCAGGATCTATATCCTGAGAAGACTTAGATGGACATACAGCCTTTTTTGCCACAACAATTTTTTTCACAGTTACACCCTTATTCCACACAAGGTTCTTGCCACTTTTAATGCAGGTGTATTTCTTGCCTGCAGAAGTTGATGTGGCACCTGCTTTTGAGCACTTAGCCCCAGCTTTAGTTAAAGCATGGACAGGTGTAGTCCCTAGCAAGGTTA
>JBIIKH010000023.1:0-12047 GCA_044233285.1 Candidatus Planktophila sp.
AGATGCAGTTGGTGGAGTAGTAGCGGCATACCGCTAAGATTGCTCCACTAAAGGCCTCGGTACTCCAACGGTAGAGAGGGCAGTCTCAAACACTGCATAGTGTCGGTTCGAATCCGACTCGGGGCACATTAGAAGTACTTATTGAAAGGATCACTTGAACATGAGCGTTCGAATCCTTGTGGCAGAAGATGAAGCTTTAATTCGTATGGACCTTGTTGAAATGTTGCAAGGGGCTGGGTACGAAGTTGTTGCTCAAGCAACTAATGGCCAAGAGGCAATTGAGCTGGCAACTGAACACAAACCTGATCTTGCGATTCTTGATGTAAAGATGCCAGTCCTGGATGGAATTTCTGCGGCAGAAAAAATTATTGAAATTGCGCCCGTTTTAATGTTGACCGCTTTTTCTCAAAAAGAGTTAGTTGATCGAGCGCGAGATGCAGGCGTGATGGCATATGTTGTAAAGCCATTTACAATCGGGGATTTGATGCCGGCTATTGAAATTGCAATCAGTAGGCATCTGCAAATGAAGTCGCTGGCGGCTGAAGTTGCAGATCTCCATGATCGACTAGAAACGCGCAAATTGATTGATCGAGCAAAGGGTATTTTGATGAAAGCTCTGAATCTTTCAGAGCCAGAGGCCTTTTCCTGGATTCAAAGAGCAGCAATGGATCGCAGGCTTTCCATGAAGGATGTAGCTGAGGCGGTAATCAACCCCAATGCGGTGCCCGATAAGTAGTCTTCAGGATCGTCTCAATACTTGATATTAATATCCCAAATATAACGATTCTGAAACATTTTACGCACGATTTACCCTTGTCTAATGCTCACCCCTGGCATTACTCTTTCAGCCTCCCTGTCCCGGGATGGATTTACAACAGGAAGGAACACAATGAAGAAGATTGTAATTGGCGTCGTTGCCGTTATAGCTCTTGTTTTCGGCTACACCTTGTTTGCAGGTGGTGGCGGTTCAGACACCATCAAGATTGCATACCAAGGTCCACTTAGCGGTGGCGAAGCTCAAACAGGAATTGACGAGCAAAACGCTGTTAAGTTCGCAATCGAACTGTATAACGCAACAAACCCAGATAAGAAGATTGAACTAGTTTCAGCAGATGATCAGGGCGATGGAACTGTAGCTGCAAGCGTTGCTCCAGGAATTGCAAACGATGAAAGCATCGTTGCAGTTGTTGGACCTGCTTACTCAGGTGCAACGATCGCATCACTTCCTTATTACAAGGAAGCTGGATTGCCGATGATCTCTCCATCAGCAACAAAGGTTTCACTAACAGATCCATCAGTTGCAGGTGAATTTGGTGGTCCAGTATTCCACCGTATTCCAGCAACAGATAAGATCCAAGGACCGGCACTTGGAAAGCTTGCTGTAAGTGGCGTAGCTTCACCTAAGGTGTTTGTTGTTGACGATCAGACCGCTTACTCAGTTGGTCTAGTTGAGTACCTAGTTCCTTCACTACCTAAGGGATCAGTTGTCGGAACAGATAGCACAAAGAATGACACCGCAGACTTTGCTCCAACAGTTGCAAAGATCAAGGCTAAGGGTGCAAACGTTGTTATCTACACTGGTTACTATTCACAGGCAGCTGTATTTGTTAAGCAGCTACGTGATGGTGGATACAAGGGCATCTTTGCAGGCGGCGACGGAGTTCTTAACTCAGAGTTCGCAGTTCTAGCAGGAGCTGCTGCAGAAGGCGCACGCCTAACTGGAGCAACTGTTCCTCTTGGAGAGCTTTCAGCTGATTTGGCTGCTAAGTTCAAGACATCTCAAGGCGTTGAGCCTGGTGTATATGCAGCTGAGTCATTTGACGCAGCAAACATCATCATCGAGGCAATCAAGGCTGGAAACACAACTCGTGCAACAATCCTTGCTTACATCAAGACCGTCAAGTACGTCGGTGTTGGTGGAGAAACAATTTCATTTGATGCAAACGGAGATTCAACTCTCGGATTCATCAATGGCTTTGAAGTCAAGGCTGGCAAGGTTGTTAGTACTGGAGCTGTAAAGTAATAAAAATTCACGTATTTCGTGAAAAGCAAGACTGTTAAGGTGAGTACCTCAGGAGCATCAAGTTCCTGAGGTACTCACTACATTAAAGGTCTGATTTTATCTCGGCGGGAGGGCAGAATGTTTTCAACATTAATTGATCAGTTTTGGTCACTTACTCTTTCGGGTATCGCATTGGGCTTTATTTACGTCTTAATATCACTTGGCTACACAATGGTTTATGGCGTTCTTCGTATGATCAATTTCGCAAACTCTGAGATCTTTATGTTTGGTACTTTTGCCACAATTGTTATTTCACGAGATTTTCTTGGCAACGTAGATGGCTCTAAATCGCTTCCTTTGCCAAAATTGATTTTAACAATCTCTCTTTGCCTAATCGGATCTATGATTGTTTCAGGGCTTGTTGCGGTTTTTGTCGAACTCGTTGCCTACCGCAGATTGCGTGCCCGCGGAACGAACAAATTGGCAACACTTATTTCTGCAATTGGAATATCAATTGTTTTGAGTGAGTTTATGCGCATCATCACCAATTCGCGCCCAACCCTGAACCCACGTGTTTTAGAGAAGAAATCACTTTTTGAAATTGCCGGAGCAAGTTTTCGCATTGACACAGTTTTGACCATCATTTTTGCCGCCGTACTTTTCTTTGTATTGGATAGATTTGTTAAGTTCAGCAGATTAGGACGTGCCATCCGCGCAGTTTCCATGAATGAGGACGCAGCCAAGTTAATGGGAGTCGATCTAAATAAGGTGATTTCTGCGACCTTTTTAATTGGCGGGATGATGTCAGGTGCTGCTGCATTTTTCTATACTCTCACATATGAAAACACCAAGTTCAATGTTGGCTTTACCTTAGGGCTTGCGGCATTTACGGCAGCTGTTATTGGCGGCATTGGAAACATCCGAGGTGCATTCTTCGGCGGACTCTCACTGGGGTTGGTTGAGGTGTATGCATCCTCGATTTTGGGAACCGAATGGAAATCAGTGACTGTGTTTGTTATTTTGGTTCTTGTCTTGGTTCTCAAACCAAGTGGAATCTTTGGCGAAGCTGTCCAGCAAACGAGGGCATGAGTCATGAAACCTGAAAAAACAAAAAAAGTAAGTGAGGGAAACCTGCGCGATTGGGGTGCTTCTTATTGGGAAAAGTCATCGCCAACAAAGCGAAAGGCTATTGCTACCTCCCTTATTGGATTAGCAGTACTAGCTCCCTTCATGGGATTTGGAATCCTCGATACCCCTGTCAGTGATTACGGCGCAGTTCTTGTATATCCAGTTGGCATGTTTATCTTGATGGCTTTGGGTTTGAACATTGTTGTTGGAAAGAGCGGCTTACTTGATCTGGGATATGTTGCTTTCTTTGCAATAGGTGCCTACACCATGGCCATTCTTGGAACACGAACATCCTTAAATACATGGCAGATCATGCCGATCGGAATTGCACTTGCGATGCTCGCAGGGTTAATTCTTGGTTTGCCAGCCTTGCGTTTGCGTGGAGATTACCTGGCAATTGTTACCTTGGGATTTGGCGAGATTGTGCGTATCTCGGCGCTAAACACCCGTGAAATTGGTGGGCCTAACGGAATCGCAAACGTTCCGGTTCCACCCTCCATTGGGCCAATAAAGTTCTCATTAAATGATCAGAAGGCATTTTTCTGGGTTGTGCTGATCATGATTCTTCTGACGATTTGGATGATTCGTCGGCTCTCAGTTCGACGTGCGGGTAGAGCATGGGAAGCTATTCGACAGGATGAAGATGTAGCAGAGCTAATGGGTGTTCACACACTCAAGTACAAGTTGTGGTCTTTTTCAATTGGCGCTGCAGTAGGCGGAGCAGCTGGCGTTCTCTATGCTTCCAAAACATTGTTTATCGCTCCAGAAATGTTCACCCTCAATGTTTCTATTCTCATTTTGGCATGTGTAGTTTTCGGCGGAATGGGAAATATCTGGGGCGTAGTCCTAGGTGCCTCAATATTGGCTTATCTACCTGAGCGCATTCGATTCATTTCAGATGCTCGTTTACTTGTATTTGGATTAGCTTTAGTGATCACCATGAATTTCCGTCCAGATGGCCTGCTTCCTCGCAAGAAGCGAGAGAAGGCGATTGTCAAATCGACGGTCGGTGACAAGAAATGATGACTAGCGTTTTACTTGTTTACTTTGTGATGGCTGCTGCAATATCGGTGCTTGCCATTAAAGAGGATCGCCTTCAAAAAAGTTTTATATGGCAGGGCAACAGCGGTGAAGACGGTTCTAGAAAAGTTCTCTTGGAGCTTCAGGATTTAACGATCAAGTTCGGAGGAGTAACTGCTCTTAACGCTGTGAATCTTAAGATTTATCAAGGTGAAATCCTTGCCCTAATTGGCCCCAATGGAGCGGGCAAGACAACGGTGTTTAACGTTGTTACTGGTGTTTACCGAGCAACTTCAGGTCAAGTGTTGTTAAATAATCAATCACTGAGCGGCATGAAGCGCCATCACATCACTAAAATTGGAATCGCTAGAACTTTTCAAAACATTCGCCTCTTTGGAGATATGACCGCTTTAGAAAACGTCATTACGGCAACAGATGTTCACAAAAAATCTGGCCTTTTAGGTGGATTGTTCGGCATGCCACGTGCACGCCGCGAAGAAAAAGCAGGACGTGCAAAAGCACATGAAATTCTTGAATTCATCGGGATTGATGAGTACTCCGACCGGTTAGCTCGAAACCTTCCATACGGCGTTCAGCGCAGATTAGAGATTGCACGAGCGCTTGGAACTAATCCACAATTGATTTTGCTTGATGAGCCAGCAGCTGGTTTTAATCCTGCTGAAAAAGTTGAATTGGCAAAAACTATTATGAGAATTAGAGATGCTGGGTACACAGTGCTATTGATTGAGCATGACATGTCACTAATTATGGGAATCTCAGATCGAGTAGCGGTCTTAGATTTTGGTCAAAAAATCGCAGATGATCTACCTTCAGTAGTCCAAAACGATAAGCGTGTAATTGAAGCGTATTTAGGAGTGCCAGCCGATGCGTCTTGAAATCAAAGATTTAAGAGTCCACTACGGAAAGATCGAAGCCATTAAAGGCGTTTCTGTTGTGGTCAATCAGGGAGAAATCGTTACTTTGATTGGCGCTAATGGCGCAGGCAAGACAACGATGCTAAAAACAATCTCTGGGTTACGCCCCGTTTCTAGCGGTCAAATTCTTTTTGACGGAGAAGATATCTCTAAGGTTCCAGCGCACAAGCGAGTCGATCTTGGGCTCTCACAGGCTCCAGAAGGTCGTGGCATCTTTCCTGGAATGACTGTGTTAGAAAATTTAGAGATGGGTAAGTACAACCGCAAAAATCGCAAAGCTGAACTTCATGAGGATTTGGAAATGGTGTATCACCTATTTCCACGATTGAAGGAACGTACTTCCCAATCTGGTGGAACACTTTCTGGTGGAGAGCAGCAGATGCTCTCCATAGGCCGAGCACTCATGGCTCGCCCTAAAGTTCTCTTGCTAGATGAGCCTTCTATGGGACTTGCTCCACAGATGATCGCTAATATTTTCAGAATCATTACTGAAATTAATAAGCAGGGTGTGACAATTTTGTTAGTTGAACAAAACGCACAACAGGCTTTACAACGAGCTCATCGCGCCTATGTTTTAGAAATCGGCAAGGTAGTAAAGGAAGCTAAGGCCTCTGATCTCCTTAACGATCCAGCTGTGCGCGCTGCATACCTTGGAACCGGCGCTCACTAATCTTTAGCGTTCTGCAAGAATCATGCAAGTGATTCGTGCAGTGCAGGTGCGTTGCCCATCTTGATTTGTAATCACAATATCCCAACAGCATAGAGTTTTTCCGATTGAAACAGCTGTTGCTACACCCGTAACAATGCCTGTTGCTGTGGCTTTGTGATGAGTTGCGTTGATATCAATCCCAACTATTCTGCGATGTGCCCCTGCATTTAGTTGCGTGCCAATTGAACCAAGGCTCTCTGCCAAAACAACACTTGCTCCGCCATGCAAGATTCCCATGGGTTGAGTGTTACCTTCGACAGGCATTGTTCCAACAAGGCGAGTGAGGGAAGCTTCGGTAATTTCAATGCCCATCTTTGCATCAAGGGCACCACTTCCTCGTTCACGAATAAATGAAAGATAATCCGGTTCTGTCATGGCTGGAGTCTAATGGGCACTCTACGATGCATCCATGACCAAACGCCTATTGCTTATCGATGGGCACTCTATGGCATATCGTGCATTTTTTGCCTTACCTGCGGAGAATTTCACCACAGCCCAAGGCCAACACACCAACGCTATTTATGGCTTTGCAACCATGTTGTTATCCCTGCTGTCTACCGAAAAACCAACTCACGTGGCAGTTGCCTTTGATGTCTCTCGCAAAACCTTTAGATCTGAGATTTTTCCTGAATACAAAGCTAACCGGGTTAAGACTCCGGATGAATTTAGATCCCAGATGTCCTACTTGCATGAGCTTGTAAGCGCATTTGGTATCACAACATTTGAAGTAGAAGGCTTTGAAGCAGATGACATCATTGCAACAATTGCAAAACAAGCAGAACGTGAAAACGCAGAAGTATTTATCTGCACTGGAGATCGCGATTCATTCCAGTTAGTAAATGAAAAGACAACAGTGCTTTATCCCAAGCGAGGTGTGAGCGATCTAGTTCGCATGACACCTGAGGCGGTCCAAGAAAAATACGGAATGAGTCCTGAGCAGTATCCAGACTTTGCTGCTCTTCGCGGAGATCCCAGTGACAATCTTCCATCTGTTCCTGGTGTTGGTGAAAAGACTGCGGCTAAGTGGGTTGTCGAGTATGGCTCTCTCCATGAACTAATAGCTAACATTGATAAGTTGGGCGGCAAAGTAGGTCAATCTCTGCGAGATTCAATTAACGATGTGATTCGAAACCGCGAATTGACGCAATTAGTTGCCAATGTTCCTTTGAATCTAAGTATTGATGCACTTGCTTGGAGTGGTGTTGATGAGAACCTAACGAACCCACTTTTTGAAAAATTGGAGTTTAAAACGCTCAAGGATCGCATGAAGCCGATCTTGCTTAAGGGGAGCGCGAAAACTCCTGAACCTGAGTTTGAGTTGTTTGCTACAGAGATCGCAGAAGGTGTTTTAACACCCGAGGAAGCTTCAGCAAAGATTTCACAACACTCTGGTGATGTTGCAATTGCCTTTCAATTAGTGGAAGAGAAACTGCATCGTTACGCAATTGCATTAACACCTGATGATGTTTTCTTAGTTCACGGATCAGTAATGGGGGATTGGGCACAGGATTCAAATGTCACAAAATTAGCTCACGATGCAAAATCATTAGCGCGGACCAATGGCTTAGCTGGTATTTCCTTTGACACATCTTTGGCCGCATACCTTGTTAACCCAGGGGTCAGAAGTCAAGATTTGAAAGATATTCAAGAACGCTGGGGGGATGGATCAGCAATAAATCAATCAACGCCCGAGCAAGAACTACTCTCGTCGGCACGTGCCTTGTTCGCGCTTAGGGATTCGCTGACGCGCGAATTAAGAGAGCGAAATCTCTGGGAACTCTTTACCTCCATGGAATTGCCCGTTGCAAGTCTTTTGGCACGGATGGAATCCATTGGAATCGCTGTTAACAAGAAGGGCCTAGATGAACTGGCAGCATTTTTTGAAGGAGAAGTCGCTCGTGAGACCAAAGCAGCCCATGATTCTGTTGGTCATGAATTCAATGTTGCTTCACCGAAGCAATTACAGGTTGTTTTGTTTGATGAGTTAAAGCTACCTAAGACAAAGAAGATAAAAACTGGATACACAACAGATGCCGAAAGCCTTGATTGGTTGCACCAAAAGAGCGGTCACCCATTACTGACTTCACTGTTGCGTATTCGCGAGACAAAGAAGTTAGGAACTACAGTTGAAGGGTTGATATCAGAAATTGCTAAGGATGGCCGGATCCATACCCATTTCCAGCAGACAGTTGCAGCAACTGGTCGACTTTCATCTACTGGACCGAATCTTCAAAATATTCCAGTGCGCACTGAAGAGGGCAGAAAGATTCGTAATTGTTTCACCGTTGGCAAAGGGTATGTTGCTCTATTAACAGCTGATTACAGTCAGATTGAAATGCGCATCATGGCGCACTTGTCACATGATGAAAAGCTATTGGCTGCCTTTGCATCAGGTGAAGATCTACACGCCACAGTTGCGGGGTTAGTCTTTGGAGTCAAGGCATCTGAAGTAGATCAAGAAATGCGTCGCCAGATGAAGGCGATGTCATATGGACTTGCATACGGACTTTCTTCTTACGGATTATCTGCTCAACTAGATATTTCCCCACCAGCGGCGCAACAATTAATGGACACATATTTCGAACGATTTGGCGGAATTCGTGATTACTTAAAGATCGTCGTTGAAGAAGCACGGAAGGTTGGCTATACCGAAACGATTATGGGGCGGCGTAGGTACTTACCTGATTTGATGCATGACAACCGTCAACGCCGTGAGATTGCAGAACGCATGGCACTTAATGCTCCAATTCAGGGGTCTGCGGCGGACATAATCAAAATGGCAATGCTCAATGTTCAGTCAGCAATTGAAAGAGAAAAACTCAATTCGCGATTACTTTTACAGATTCACGATGAGTTAATTCTTGAAGTAGTTGCAGGTGAAGAGGGAAAGATTGTTGAGTTGGTTAAGCGCGAAATGGGCGCGGCCTACCCTCTAAAAGCGCCATTAGATGTCAATGCTGGTTTAGGTCTTACCTGGCATGAAGCGGCGCACTAACTATTTAACTTCGTTAGAAATATCTTTCATGGCTTGAAGATCTTCTTCCTCTGTTGGAATGTCATTTGCTGCGCTGAGCCTTGCCTTACCAATTGTAAGAATAACTAAGCCTGTGAAAATCATGATGGGCAGCATTGCTAAACCAACTCGAGGATCAAAAGCTTCGGACACAACTCCACCAACGGCTGCGCCTATCGCCATGAAAGAACCTTCAACACTCCAAATCCAACCAAGAGATGCGGTTTGTGAACCTTTGGGTCTTACAGCTTCAAGCACTTCAAAGTAAAAAACTTGAACCGCGCCACCAAAAAATCCAATAGAGGCTCCAACAAGTGCCATGGTCCAGTCTGGATGCGTGAAGGCGACAGGAATGCAGGCGATTAACCACAATGCATATGCTCGTCGTAGAGCCAGAAGTGGTGGCAATCTCTTTGACACTAAACCACCCAGCAGACCACCTATAACTGTTGCGATTCCAAAAGCTGCAAAGATCCATGCGACTCTATATTGAACGTTTTCTTGTGTTGCATAGGCAGGAACTGCAACATCGAATACTCCCCAACCAAAACCAATGAAGCAACCTTCAAACATTAAAAGTTGGATGGCTCGATCTCGCCACAGTTTTTGCTGACCTGACTGCTTTTTTTCTGGTATCCAATCGCGAGACGCGGGAGTGAGTGAAAGCGCTATTCCACCTGTAAGCATCAATGCAGATACCGTTCCCAAAGCAAAACCGGGGTGAGAAGATAAGGAGAGTGCAGTGATAACGACTGGGCCAATTACGGAAGTTGTACTCATCATCGAAGAATCAAATGCATATGCAGTTCTCAAATATGAACCTGGAACAATGTCTTTCCATAATGGTCGAACAGATAAGTTAATTGGGGGAGCAGTGATACCCAAAATAAAGGCAGTGATTAAAATTGATTCTCTGGTCTCCATTGTGTTGAGAAGCAAAATCAAGCCGGCATACATGGGTACCAAAATACGAATGGGCCACTTCTGGCCGAATTTATCTATTACCGAACCTCGAAGACCCGCGGTTAAAGAGCCAGCCAAGGAGTTCAAGCCGATAGCAAAACCAGCAATAGCTATAGAGTCTGTTTCTTGCTCTGCTTTAAAAAAGATGCCCAGACCGATCATGCCGTAGGCCAGTCGCGCTGGAAATGCACTAATGCCGAGCCGAATGACCTGGGGGAAAGCCATAAGCTCGCTATATCTATTCATAACGTTTGTAATTGTATCTTTCACGCTGAAGAAAGTAAGCGGATTTGCCCTTGTGAGCGTAGAAACCCTACTCTTGCCCTTCAGCCGCGAAAGCGGGAACTACTACTTTCTATCCCTACGGAGCACAATTGTCTACACCACAAATTGCAGTAAATGACATCGGATCAGCTGAAGATTTTCTAGCAGCAATCGAAGGCACAATCAGAAATTTCAATGACGGCGACCTAGTATCAGGTGCTGTTGTTCAAGTTGGACGCGACGAAGTACTTGTCGATATCGGATACAAGACAGAAGGCGTGATTCCTGCTCGCGAACTTTCAATCCGCCACGATGCAGATCCAAACTCAATCGTTAAAGTCGGTGAGATTATTGAAGCTCTCGTTCTTCAAAAAGAAGACAAAGAGGGTCGCCTAATTCTTTCCAAGAAGCGCGCACAGTACGAACGCGCGTGGGGAGACATCGAAGGCAAGAAAGAGCGTGACGAAGTTGTCATCGGAACTGTTATTGAAGTTGTTAAGGGCGGTCTTATCGTGGACATCGGTCTACGTGGCTTCCTTCCAGCATCACTTGTTGAAATGCGTCGCGTTCGCGATCTGACTCCATACATTGGCAAGCAGGTTGAAGCACGCATCATCGAACTCGATAAGAATCGCAACAACGTTGTTCTTTCACGTCGTGCATTCCTAGAGCAGACACAATCAGAATCACGCACAACATTCCTCAACCAGCTACAAAAGGGCCAGGTTCGTTCAGGTGTTGTGTCATCAATCGTTAACTTTGGTGCATTCGTTGATCTTGGTGGCGTAGATGGCTTGGTTCACGTATCAGAGCTTTCATGGAAGCACATTGATCACCCAGGTGAAGTCGTTGAAGTTGGCGACGAGGTAACTGTTGAAGTTCTCGAAGTTGATTTCGAGCGTGAGCGTGTCTCACTTTCACTCAAGGCAACACAGGAAGATCCATGGCAGGCATTTGCTCGCACACACACAATCAATCAGGTTGTTCCAGGTGTTGTGACAAAGCTTGTTCCATTCGGTGCATTTATTCGTGTTCACGAAGGCATTGAAGGCCTAGTTCACATTTCAGAGTTGGCAGAACGCCACGTTGAAATTCCTGAGCAGGTAGTTCAGGTTGATGATGAACTATTCGTAAAGATCATCGATATCGATCTAGAGCGTCGTCGTATTTCACTATCACTCAAGCAGGCTAATGAGGGACATGAGATTGAGATCGAAGCATTCGATCCAACTCAGTACGGAATGGCTGCTCGTTATGATGCAGAAGGAAACTTCATTTATCCTGAAGGATTCGATGCAGACTCACAAGAGTGGAAGCCAGGATATGAAACACAGCGCGAGGAATGGGAAAAGCAATACGCCCAGGCTCAAGAGCGTTTCATGGCGCACAAGAAGCAGAAGTCTGAGGCAAAGGTTGCAGACGCTGCAGCTACTCCAGCCGAAGGCGCAGAAGAAGTTGTTGCTGCCGAATAAGTAAGAAGACTCTACGGAAAAGGCCTCGCGTAACTGCGGGGCCTTTTTCATTCTCCGACTATTCTTTGAGTATGCGAGTTATCGGATTAACTGGGGGTATTGGTTGCGGCAAGTCACTTGCTGCGCAGTACTTTGCTGAACTCGGTGCACTGGTAATCGACGCCGACCAATTAGCGCGTGCTGCAATTGAACGCGGATCAGATGGCTTTGATGAAGTTGTCACTCTTTTTGGTGATTCGATTTTAAAGGATGGAAACATTGATCGCAGGGCATTGGGCGAGCTGATATTTAAAGATCCCACAGCCAAGAAACAGTTAGAAAACATCATTCATCCCTTCGTTCGCAAAGAGTTCGAAGAAGCCGTTGCATCCCTAAAAGGTGATCAAGTTCTTGTCTATGAGATTCCATTATTAATAGAGACTGGGGCACAAGAAAGATTTGATGTTGTGATAACTGTTGAATCTGAAATGGAAAATCGTATTGCGCGTTTGCGGGGTAGGGGAATGCATATATCAGAAATTGAAGGCCGAATAGCGGCTCA
>JBIIKH010000011.1:0-36887 GCA_044233285.1 Candidatus Planktophila sp.
TTGGCTCAGTTTGTGCGGTTACCGCCTGTGTGTCTCAACCTCTACGATAAGGGGGTGAAAAGGCCCCCTCAGGGAGCCGCGATGAGAGGTAAGAATCAATGCCAGCATTTGTAGACAAGATTTTGCGCGCAGGCGAAGGACGCATCCTTCGTGATCTGAGCAAGGTCGTTGCCTTAGTAAATGCTCAAGAAGCTCGCTTTGTTGCGATGTCTGATTCTGACCTGCGCAGTCAAACAGCAATTTTTCAAGATCGTTATGCAAAGGGAGAGTCTCTCGATGACTTGCTCCCTGAAGCATTTGCTGTAGTTCGTGAAGCAGCCAAGCGCACACTTGGCCAACGTCACTATGACGTTCAAATAATGGGTGGGGCAGCACTTCACAAAGGCAATATTGCAGAAATGCGAACCGGTGAAGGAAAGACTTTGGTATCAACTCTGCCTTCATACCTAAACGCTCTTGCAGGTCGTGGTGTTCACGTTGTAACTACAAATGATTATTTAGCAGAGCGCGATAGCGAATGGATGGGTCGCGTCCACCGTTTTCTTGGCTTGAAAGTTGATGTAATTCTGGCAAACATGTCACCAGCAGAGCGTCGACGCGCATACCTAGCTGACATTACCTATGGAACAAATAATGAATTTGGATTTGATTATCTTCGCGACAATATGGCTTGGTCGCTGGAAGATTGCGTGCAGCGCGAACACTTCTTTGCCGTCGTCGATGAAGTGGACTCAATTTTAATTGATGAAGCAAGAACACCTTTGATCATTAGTGGGCCCGCTGACAAGGCAACCAAGTGGTATGTCGAGTTTGCCAATCTTGTTAAGAATTTACAGCGCGATGTTCACTACGAAGTCGACGAGAAGAAAAAAGCGTGTGGCATTATTGAAGAAGGTGTAACCAAAGTTGAGGAAATGCTCAAAATTGGCAACCTTTATGAGGCTGCAAATACGCCCATGATCGGGTACCTCAACAATGCAATTCGGGCCAAGGAACTCTTTAAGCGCGATAAAGATTATGTTGTAATGAATGGTGAACTCTTAATCGTTGATGAGCACACGGGCCGCATGCTCTCAGGTCGTAGATATAGCGAAGGTCTACACCAAGCACTTGAGGCTAAAGAACGTATTGAAATTCAGGATGAAAATCAGACGCTTGCGACAATTACATTGCAGAACTACTTCCGCCTGTATACAAAGCTTTCTGGAATGACAGGTACCGCTTCAACTGAGGCATCTGAATTCCACCAGATTTATAAACTAGGCGTTGTCCCGATTCCAACAAATCGCGAAATGCAACGCATTGATGCACCTGATTTGGTGTATAAATCAGAGGCTGGAAAATTCACTGCCGTTACAGCAGATATTGCTGAGCGTCACCGAAAAGGTCAGCCTGTATTGGTAGGCACAGTAAGTGTTGAAAAGTCCGAAGAACTTTCTGCGTTCTTGCGAAAATCAGGTGTTCCTCATGAAGTTCTTAACGCTAAACACCACGAACGTGAAGCTGCAATTATTGCTCGCGCAGGTGTTCGCGGAGCTGTAACTGTTGCTACTAACATGGCAGGTCGCGGAACAGACATTATGCTCGGCGGAAATCCTGAGTTCATGGCAGATTTTGAGTTACAACGTCGAGGAATTTCTCCAGTTGAGAATGCTGAAGAATATGAAAAGGAATGGCCAGCAGAGATAGCACGTCAAAAAGCTGCGGTTGAAAAAGGTCATGAAGAGGTAGTAGCTCTGGGCGGATTGTATGTTCTCGGAACAGAGCGGCACGAATCTCGTCGTATCGATAACCAGTTGCGTGGACGTTCTGGCCGTCAAGGTGATCCAGGTGAATCACGCTTCTATCTTTCATTACAAGATGATCTGATGCGGCGCTTTAATTCAGCAATGGTGGAGCGTTTCTTGACAGCTGCTGGACTTCCAGAAGATGCGCCGATTGAATCAAAAATGGTTTCAAACGCAATTCGTTCTGCACAAACGCAGGTTGAAGCCCAGAACTTTGAAATGCGCAAGAATGTTTTGAAGTATGACGATGTGATGAATCGCCAACGCACTGTTATTTACGGTGAGCGACGCATGGTCCTAGAAGGTGCGGATATTAAGGATCAGATCGCAGGGTTTGTTTCAGATACTTTGACGGCATATGTAGAGGCAGCAACCGCTGAAGGATATGCAGAAGAATGGGATCTAGAAACTCTGTTCACTGCGCTTAGAACCATTTATCCAATCTCGTTCACCATTGATGAATTAATTGCTCAGGTGGGTTCTCGACCTGGACTAGATGCTGAGTTTATAACTGCTCGAGTGGTAGAAGATTGTAAAGATGCCTATGCCAAGCGGGAAGAAACACTTGGCGAAGAAGTTATGCGCGAACTAGAGCGCAAAGTGTTGCTCTCGGTATTAGATCGTAAATGGCGAGAGCACCTATACGAGATGGATTACTTGCAAGAAGGTATTGGGCTTCGAGCAATGGCACAGCGTGATCCGCTAGTTGAATATCAAAAAGAAGGTTTTGACCTGTTCGCAGCGATGATGGATGCCATTAAAGAAGAGATTGCTAGTCTCTTGTTTAATATTGAAGTGACAGTGGAGAGCTCTAACAACGAAGTAGTTGTTCCGGGGCTTGAAGCAAAGCAACTACCCGCAACAGGGTTGCAGTACACCGCAGCCGATGAATCAGGCGTTCGCACAACAGGTGAGGTTTCTCGAAATGCCCCTTGCCCGTGCGGTTCCGGTAAGAAGTACAAGCGTTGTCACGGTGGCGCTGCTTAAATCAAAGTTAAAGCAGTACACAACCAACGTTGATCGAGTCCTTCAAATCTGATTGCCACAACACGCAATCTATTTCCATATCGAATCGTCACAGTTGACTCACTTATTCCATCTAGAGGCTGCGTGACCTTAATCTTTCTTATCCGGCCTAGTAGTTTTTGCTCACCCACTCTTTTCTGCAAATCGGAATAAATAAGATGATGACACATTGATTGCACTTGTGAAGCAGGCCGACGCCCAGCCCAGATTTCAACAACGTTGTGAATAAAGTGAGATGTTAATTGATAGATATCTGGTAGATCCTCAGCTGAGGTTGGTCTTGGCGCAAACTCAGCGTCATACTCTTCACCAAATGTTGATGCGACCAGATAAAGCGGAGGTTTTTTAGGAGATGATGTAGGTTGCTGTGGACGAAAAATCTCGAGCACTAGATGTTGCCAATCTTCACCTGGGTCACTTGAAATAGGTGTTAAATCAATTGTGGAGAAGGATGGCTTCTGGCTGTAATCAAATTGTGTTGTCATGGAGTCACTATCGAGGTGATTTTATGCTCTCACCTCAACTTTAAGATTGAATAACTCTGATACTTAAGTAGGACTGTGGATAAAGCATGGATAGATCTCACTCATGAGGTTTGGGTACTCCTATGACCCTAAAGCAGAAAAATCGTTCCGCACGTCTACCATTAGCAATTACTTTGATTACAGCCGCATTCATATCGACATTTCTAATTTCAGCATATTCAAACAAAAGTTCTGAGTATTGGGTGGTCAATGTTCCTATTTCACCTGGCCACCAAATCACAGGCAGCGATATTTCGATTGCCCATATGAATTTAGCCTCAAGTGCTCAATTCTATTTGGATGCAGGAGTTAAACCAATTGGAATGATCGCAACTCGAATAATGCGTACTGGAGAAATATTAGGCAGTAGCGATCTGACATCGGCCGCGAGTGCAATGTCAACAAGTTCAGTGCCAATTAGCGTTCGCTTCCTTGATGTCGCTGCAGGTTTAATTGATGGTGAGAGCGTTGATATCTATTGGGTTCTAGATGCTCAAAATGGTGAGAATTCGGTAGATCCTATTTTGATACTCGGTGGAGTGACTTTACTTAGCATTGATAGTCAAGGAAATAATTTTGGAAGCGATGTTGGGATTTCACTTGCTGTTGAAGAAACACAAGTAATGAGGCTCTTGAGCGCTACTACCGTGGGCCGTTTAGTGGTGATTCGTTCTCATGTCTGAACTAGAAATGCCCACAGTAATAACCGCCATTTCATCCGCTGAAACTGAAGGCTTTATTGCTGGAACACTCTTTGCTCAAGGCTGGAGTGTGGTTTTTCGGGCAATAGATTGGGAGTCACTGGAGCATTTCATAAAGACCAATCAAGATATGGCTCGGGGAGCGATTCTAATATTTGGATCAGATTTACCAGGAATCTCAAAAGCCAAAATTGAATCGATAACATCAAAAATTCGCCACACCATTGGTTTTTCAACAGATCAGCAGCGAGAACACGATTTTGACCATCTTCACGATGTTCCAAAATCAACGACAGATTTAGTCACTCTGGTGCGTGGTTTTGTTCGGGCTCCAATGTTACGCGGTATAAATGCACCACAGCGTGCAGCTCGTAAAGCCCGTGTGATAGCAGTTGGCTCAGCAGGAAGCTACACCGGATGCACGATGCTAAGCATGAATTTGGCGATGGAGCTGAGCGTTCTTGAAAAACCTACATTGTTGATAGAAGGAAATTATCGCGCCCCATCGATAGCGGCTTATCTTGCTATGCGAAATATAAATAGCGATTCAGAATGGAAGAGTATTGCTCCACACCTGTCCCTAGCTGAGATAGATCAGGAGCACGCTGGAAGAGTCGATGAATTCATGGATCGCGCTGCAGAAGAGTTTGAATTCATCATCATTGACCTAGGTTCTATTTCTGGCTTATCAAATCGGCTTATTGATAGACGATGGACTTCCACCATGACTACATGGTGCTGTGATCAAGCAGATGAGCTAATGATTGTTTCTAGAGCCGATCAATTAGGCGGACATCGGCTTTCCCAAGTCGCAGATCTCTTGCAGCACACCTCAGTTCGAGCCAATCTAAGTTTTGTACTGAATATGAAATCTCCGGGCAAGCGTGGCGAAAGCGAGGAAGCTAAATTCTTGAGCAGCACGACAGCACTTAATCCGGTGCGAGTCAGGAGTATTGCTAAGGATTCTCGCGCAATTGTGGCCGCTGAAGATGAGCATGCGACCTTGGTGGAGATCAATGTGCGCTCGAGTGTGCGTAAATCAATCGCTGATTTGGCCCGTGAATTAAAAAGTTAGGATCTATTACTATTGCTCAATGCGCGCATATCTTCCTATTAGTCATAAAGACCTCGAAGGCTTTGTACTAAACAAAAGCTTCATGGCTGATGAGCTATATGCGCCAACAATCCACTTCGTTGTAGAGAACCCGGATTGCGATGAGGAAGAACTTGAATATTTGTTGTCAGTTGCCGCAGGTGAAGAAGCATTAGAAAATCGTCTCTCGGAGAAGGCACCCGGAATTGTGATTGCCCTTGAAATTGAAAGAGAACAGATCGCAGAGCACCATGCCCAATCAATCACTCTTACTTCTCCTTTGAAGTGGGATCAGGTTCAATGTGCATTGCTTGCTTTTCAAGGCGATGATGAACTGGTCTGGTTTGCAACTCAAGAAATCGACCTGCATTTAGCTGAGTGGAAATAGCAATGTTCCAGATAGACAATTTATTAGGTGGGCGAACGACGGTAACTATTGATCAATCTCATCGACTACGAGAGCTTGTCGCGGATTGGCAATTGTTATCTGATCTTTCTTTTGCTGACTTAATTTTGTGGGTTCCAATTCGCAAGGACATAAAGCTCTGGCCAACTGGCCACATTGCCGTGGCTCATATTCGCCCAACTACCTCTTCAACAGTCTTTATCAATGATGTTATCGGTCAAGAAGTTTTGTGGGGTGCACGTCCAAGCATTGACGAGGCACTGTCTTCGGGTGACATTATGCGAAATAGCGAACCGGAGCGCGTCGGTGATTTATTAATCAAGGAAGAGACGATTCCTGTTTTCTTTCAGGGTCAGGTTATTGCAGTTATTTCCCGTCATCGCAATGCCGAACACATGCGTTCGCCCGGCAAACTTGAGTTAAATTATCGAGAGATAGCAAACCATTTGTATCAAATGGTTGCAGAAGGCAACTTTCCTTATCAATCTGCAGGTTCACTGTTTGAGCCGGTACCACGGGTTGGTGATGGTTTAATTCGCCTTGATGTAAATGGTGCAATTTCATTTGCTAGCCCTAATGCCAAGTCAGCATTTTCTCGCATGGGCTTACATGGCGAGCTAGAAAATCGCAATCTTGGTGAAGTTGCAGAACAAGTTGTCACCGCCTCTCCAAATCCACATGAGGAAGGAGTGCGGACTCGATTAAATGGAAAGACGCTTCGCCGGGTCGAAATTGATAACCAGGGCGCAACAATCGATCTATTGGTCTTACCGCTGATTCAAGGAGCGGATCGGATTGGTGCAATTGTTCTTTTGCAGAATGTTACTGAACTGCGCCGCCGCGATCGCGAGCTTGTTACAAAGGATGCGACCATTCGGGAAATTCACCACCGGGTGAAAAATAACCTGCAGACCGTATCTGCTCTTCTGCGGTTACAGTCCCGCCGTATCGATGACCCGGCTGCTGCTGCAGCACTGGATGAGGCTGTTCGCCGTATTGCATCAATTGCACTCGTTCATGAAACTCTTTCAAACAGCACTGAAAATACCGTGGCCTTTGATGAAGTTCTTACTTCCTTAGTTACCCATGCACTTGAGCTCAGTCCTCGTATGGGTCAGTTGAGTATTGAACGTGTAGGTCAGCTTGGTTCACTTGAATCTAGAATCGCCACACCACTTTCTCTGGTCGTAACGGAGTTGATTCACAATGCTCTTGAACATGGCTTGTTTGAATCCGGGACACGGCTAACAATCGAAGTTCAGCGCTATAGCAACGAAGGCCTGATCACGATTTCTGATGATGGCGTGGGATTACCGGACGGCTTTAATTTAACAACATCATCAAACCTAGGTTTACAAATTGTCCGCACCCTTATAGAAAATGAATTAAAGGGTGAACTGCATTTAGAATCTACACACAAAGGAACACACGCTAAATTGCGTTTTCCTCTTTAAATTTGGTTTTGCTGCTCCATCAATCGCGCGCGATTACGTGCAGCGCGACGTTTAAGGGCGCGACGCTCATCTTCAGATAAGCCGCCCCAGACTCCTGCATCTTGCCCGCTCTCAAGTGCCCAAGCCAAACATGGCTCTTTCACAATGCAGCGGTTGCAGACTTTTTTTGCCTCTTCGATTTGAGTTAGGGCTGGTCCTGTATTTCCAACAGGGAAGAAAAGCTCGGGATCTTCATCGCGGCAGGCTGATTGATGTCGCCAATCCATTGCATGTCTCCTTAGGGAAGTACAACTTATTAAAAGTTAAGAGGTATTACTACACACAGTTGTGCGTGCAAGGTCTTAATTGTCCATCCTTAAGCGTTGTTATACAAGGATGTAGGCAAAGTGTTTTCGCAGATCGGAGTGATTTACCTCAAGTGTGCCCCCGACAGGAATCGAACCTGTGCACCTGCCTCCGGAGGGCAGTGCTCTATCCCCTGAGCTACGGGGGCTCGTGGGTTTAAGCGCAAGGTTATCAGCGGGTGCGAATAACTCTGCATACTGCAAGAATTCACGCATGAGATCAACGGCTTACTTTGCAACAGGTTGTTTTTGGGGAGCAGAACGTCGCTTCTGGCAGATGGATGGAGTCCTTGAGACAAGCGTTGGGTATATGGGTGGAGTTCGCCCAAATCCATCATATGAACAGGTTTGTACAGGAGTTACCGGCCATGCTGAAATGGTAAAGGTGGTTTTTGATTCGACAGTTGTTTCATATCAACGATTACTAGAAGAGTTTTGGACGATGCATGATCCGACTTCATTAAATCAGCAGGGTGGAGATATTGGAACCCAGTACCGAAGCGCTATTTACACCAGTGATGAAGAACAGCTGAAAACTGCGCTCGCATCTAGATCTGCCTATCAATCAGTTTTGACTGCTGCGGGTTTAGATGAGATCTGCACAGAAATTCTCAGTGCAGATGGAATTAAATATTACGAGGCCGAGGAGTACCACCAAAAGTATTTACAGAAAAACCCAAACGGATATGACTGTCATTCAAGCACAGGTGTTGCATACCCAGTTTAATTAAAGAGAAAAGGTTGGGTACTCATCAGTGACAAGTAGGAGCGCATAACCAGTAACTCGGTTCCAGAAAGCGATCACTCCGACGATGCCTTCAGCACAATATTCGGGAAAGTTACCTGTAAACAAAATGCTGAACCATGCTATGACTGTTAAGACCGCCCCATAGATAATGTATGCAAACCCAACAACGTATAGCGGAATCGCAAGGAACCATTTGACCAATGGCAACCCACGGCTAAGTTCTTTCGCATTAACTTCTGGAAAAGTCACACTCACAACATCATTTTCTTCAATTGATGGATATTCATCTGTTAGCAAAAGTAAGTAGGTATCGATGCGCGTCTGGAACGAGAGTAGAGCCTCATTAAATGCCAGCAGGTAGCTTGGATAGACCTGGCGGAAGAGGATTGCCAAAGCAACAGGCAATACGAAGAACCCTGCAAACAGCCCGCTGAAATCACCGCTCTGAATGCTGGCCACGGACGGGGTAAACGAGGCAGCAAAGAGGTAAATCGGGACGATGAGGATCAGGCGAAAGAAAGCACTCACGCGATTTCTTTCAGTCATCGTTACATCTATTTGGGTTTCAATTTGGTTGCTCATGCTCTCCAATCTACTCCCAATTTAAGCGTGAAATTGCTTTTTGCAGGTTACTTGCCATACTTTTGCAGTTATTGCAGAAATTTTTGCAGTATTTATCAGCACAGGGGGTGATCACATGGCAGGAATTAAGGAAGTTGCTGAAGAAGCGGGTGTTTCGACTGCAACAGTCTCGCGTGCACTTCGCGGCCTTCACCATGTAAATCAGCAAACCCGCGAAAAGATTATTGCAGCTGCCGAAAAATTGAACTATCCACTGGTTTCTGATCGGCAGAATGTTGTTGGCGGGCGAACAAATGCTGTTGGTGTGGTGGCTCCATACATTTCTCGCTGGTATTTCTCACAGGTAATTAGCGGTGCCGAACAAGCACTTCGCGAAGCCGGATTAGATCTGCTTCTCTATAACTTTTCACAAATGAAAGGTCGCGAGAGATTATTCCAGCATCACTTGTTAAAGGGGCGAGTTGATGCGCTGATTGTTATCTCATTGCCACCAACTGAAGAAGAGTTTGACTCCATGCTTAGCCTTGGAATTCCAATCGCTCTAGTTGGAATGGATCACGCAAAGTGCGCATCTATCAAGATCGATGACGTGGCAGCTGCTAGAACTGCGACGCAACACCTTGTAAATCAGGGACATAAGAAGATCGGATTAATGTCAGGTCGCCCGGATGACCCATTTAACTTCAGCGTTCCTCAGGACCGTCGTAAAGGATTCATGCAGGCGTTGGCAGAAAGTGGACTCGAATGGTTACCTTCACGCGAAGTCCATGGTGACTTCACAATGCATACAGCATCACGGGCGATGGATGACTTGCTAGCACGTCCAAACAGACCAACGGCCATTTTCTGTGAATCAGATGAAATGGCAATAGGCGCAATGCAAGCACTTCGGCGCCATGGATTAAAAGCACCAGATGACATTTCGATAATCGGTTTTGATGGTCATGAAATGGCTGAATTCTCAGAACTTACAACCATCGAACAACCAGTCACACTCATGGGCGAAATGGCAGCGTGGTCAATTATGGAACGTTTGCGCAAGCCTGCGATAGATCCGCCTTCTTTGGTGCTTCCAACAACACTAGTTGTGCGTAATTCAACTCGCCGATTGACTCCCGAAGAGCAGTCACTCTGAGGTAACCTTGCAGGCATGAGCGATCATGAAGTTACAGCCCATAATCTTGCAGAGCTCCAAACACACCGCAGCGAAAAGTGGCGTGGATTTGCTCACGATGTACTGCCATTGCCGGTTGCTGAAATGGATTTTCCAGTTGCAGAACCCATTCGGGCCATTCTTTCTGAGATGGTTGCACATTCAGATTTGGGTTACCTTGGTCCGATACCAGAACTTGGTTTGGGCTTTAAAAAGTTTGCAGAAGAACGCTGGAACTGGAAAGTTGATGAAAAGCAAGTACGCGTTGCCACTGATGTTGGTGTAGCAGTTGTAGAAATTTTACGTGTATTCACAAAATCTGGCGACAAAATTCTCATTAGCTCTCCTGTTTACCATAATTTCTATACGTGGATTAATGAAACAAAACTGACTCTCGTTGATGTTCCATTTGAACGAATAGGCGACGAAGCGGCTAACCCTTGGGTCATTAATTGGGAAGCTATTGAAACTGCTTACTCATCTGGAATTAAAGTTCATTTGTTATGTAGCCCTCATAATCCTCTTGGATTTATCTATACCAAACAAGATTTACTCAGATTAATAGCTCTGGCTAAGAAACATGATGTGCTTCTAATAAGCGATGAAATTCACGCCCCATTAACTTATCCTGGCGAAACTTTTGTGCCGATTTTAACTTTAGGCAGTGATGCAGAATCTGTTGCAGTCTGCGTAACAGCAGCATCTAAAGGTTGGAATATTGCAGGTTTGAAGTGTGCAATTATTATTTCTCAAGACCAAGAAATGAATGCTAAGTTAGCAAATCTTGCCCCCGCTATGCACTATCGCGCATCATTACTTGGGGGAGTAGCAACCGCTGCTGCATTTGCTGAATCTGGAGTTTGGCTAGATAGTGTTATTGCCCTACTGGACCATAATCGTCATTTGATTAAGAAGCTCTTGGCGGAAAAACTTCCAACAGTGCGATATCACATTCCGCAAAATAGCTATTTAGCATGGCTAGATGTTGAGTCACTTAATCTTGGAGAAAATCCTTCAGTTACTTTGGTCGAAAAGGGTCGTGTGGCATTTAGTCCAGGGCATGCATTTGGAAAACAATGTGATCAATACGTGCGCTTAAATTTTGCGACTAGCCCAGAAATTCTTACCGAAGCGATTGATCGGATTGCTCGGTCTGTTTAAATGAGTAACAAGAAACACGATGTCACCATTATTGGTGGTGGGCATAATGGTCTGGTAGCGGCGACCTACTTAGCTAAAGCAGGCAAATCTGTTGTCATCCTTGAAGCAAATTCTGAAGTAGGTGGGGCAACCCAGAGCGTGCAAGCATTCCCTGGTTTTGATGCTCATTTATCAAGGTATTCATATTTAGTCTCGCTCTTGCCAGACAAAATTGTGGAAGATCTTGGACTCTCCTTTGAGTGTGTCTCGCGAGAAGTTTCTAGCTACACCCCGTATGAGGATAAAGGGCTATATGTCTCCAGAAAATGGGATGAAAAAACCGCAGCATCTTTCAATGAGTTAGATCCAACAGGTCATGAAGCGCGCGCCTGGCAAGAGTTTTATGCTGAAGTTGCCGAATTTGCGCAAAGGATTGCACCTACGCTGCTTCAACCTCTTAAGACCCGAGGTGAACTAAAAAGAGAAATAGGCTTGCCAGGTATCTGGGATTACTTGATTGAAAATCCTATTGGCAATGAAATAAACAAAAGATTCACAAGTGATCTCGTTAAAGGAGTCGTTTTAACGGATGCACTCATTGGAACTTTTGCCTCTGCCTTTGATCTGCAAGCCAATATTTGTTTTCTCTATCATCTGATGGGTAATGGCACGGGAGAGTGGAAAGTACCCATTGGTGGAATGGGCGCTCTAGTTAAAGAACTCACTCGAGTTGCGACTGAATCAGGGGTTGAAATCAAAGTTAATTCAAAAGTTGATTCTGTTGTTAGTGATGAATCAGGTGTAACTGTTTCTATGCAATCTGGTGAATCTTACACATCAGATTGTTTGTTATCTAATGCAGCGCCTCAGGTTTTGGCTAAACTTCGCGGAAAGCCGCAACCCAAAGCACTTGATGGTTCTCAGATGAAAATTAACATTTTGCTAAAACGATTACCTCAGTTGAAGTCAGGAATAGATCCGCGCCTTGCATTTGCTGGAACATTCCACGCAAATGAGAGTTTTTCACAGTTTGAGCAAACTTTTATTGATGCTAAATCGGGGTTAATGCCTACAAAAATGCCGATTGAGATGTATTGCCACACCTTGTCTGACCCGTCGATTCTAGGTGCTGATTTACAGTCAGCTGGATATCACACATTGACTCTCTTTGGATTACACACTCCAGCTTCATTATTTGATGCCGACAATGATTCTGCTCGTGAAGTAGCACTTGCTTCAGCTCTCTCATCTATCAATGAGTATTTGGCAGAGCCCATAGAAGATGTGATTGCTGCGATTGAGGTGAAGACACCACTAGATATTGAAGAGGCAATTTCACTGCCTCGCGGCAATATCTTCCATAAAGATCTTTCGATGCCATTTCGTGAAGATGACAGTGAGCTTTCTTGGGGCGTAGAGACCGATGACCCACGCATCTTCATTTGTGGCGCTGGGGCTATTCGTGGCGGGGGAGTAAGCGGAATCCCTGGTCATAATGCGGCGATGGCAGTCCTTTCTAACAATTAGACTTATTCCATGAGTCTTCACCCTGAAACATCTGCAATCACTGCTGGCCGTCCTGAAGCCGCACCTGATGCTTCATTGAATCCTCCAATTGTTGTTTCTTCTACCTATCACGCTGGTGGCCCAATCGGATACGGGCGCTATGGCAACGAAAGTTGGAGTGCACTAGAAAGTGCAATTGGTGAATTAGAAGGCGGAGCAACACTTTCCTTTTCATCCGGCATGGCAGCAGTCAGTGCAGTTTTTTCTATTCTTCCAATCGGTGCGCCAGTTGTTGCATCTAACCAGGGGTATAGCGGTGTTATGGGATTGCTCAATCAATTTCAAGCATCAGGTCGTTTAGAAGTTCGCTTTGTTGAAATTACCAATACTGAAGAGGTAATTGCAGCAATGAGAGGAGCGGCATTAGTCTGGCTGGAATCACCAACTAATCCTTGTCTAGATGTTGCAGATCTTCCTGCCTTAATAACGGCGGCCAAAAAGCTAGGAATTGGGGTTGCCGTTGATAACACTTTTGCAACACCACTGATTCAGAAGCCTTTGACTATGGGCGCTGACATAGTGATGCACTCAGTGACAAAGTATTTATCTGGTCACAGCGATGTTGTGCTTGGTTCTCTTTCGACACATGATGAGGCACTCCTCAAGCGGTTAGAGGAGGCTCGTAGATTCAATGGTTCGATCCCAGGACCATTCGAAGCATGGCTGGCTGTTCGCGGCATTAGGACATTTCCTGTTCGCTTCAGGGCAGCTGAAAGAAATGCTAAAGAGCTAGTTGCGCGTCTGAGTCAACATCCAAAGATCACCAAGGTTCGTTACCCAGGCTTTGGCGCAGTTGTTTCCTTTGAAATTGATGGATCAGCCGAAGGTGCCGAAAAGGTGTGCGAGTCTTCACGGCTGATCACCCATGCAACTAGCCTTGGTGGGGTTGAATCACTGTGGGAACGCCGCCGACGCTGGGCACTTGAGAGTCCCTCTGTGCCCGAACAATTGATTCGGCTTTCAGTCGGCTGCGAACATATTGATGATTTGTGGGAAGACATTCAGCAAGCGTTAACCGCTTTGTAAAGAAATATCCAGGAAAAGCGAGTATTTTTATCCTATGTTCAAAGTAATTCGTCGAATTCTCGCCGCAGTGGCAGTGACTCTTTTGGCCTTGAAGGCTGTGAGTTCATTTCTTTCTTGGGTAGAAAATCAAGAAGATTCTGTTGCAGACACCTGGGTCGACGAAGATGAATTAGAAGATGCCTGATTACGAATACATCCCTGGAAGTTGCAACATTGGAAAAGGTGAAATTCGCCGTAGACAATCAGTAGCTCTAGTTGGTTTAATCTCATCATTCTTAATGCTTTTAGCTTTTAGTGCAACTGCTACCCCAATCCAAATCCGCTCCTTAATCTTCTTTCCTTTATTAGTTGCCTCCGTTGGTTTTGTGCAATCTCGAAACAAATTTTGTTTAGCCTATGGGTTTGCCGGAACTTTTAACATAGGCAAACTAGGAGATATCAAGCGGGTTGCAAGCAAGGAAGATCGAAAAGCCGATCGAGTGACAGCACTAAAAATCTTGGGTAAATCTTTGTTACTCGCAGCCATAGCAACTGGGGTGGTATTAGTACTACCCTTCTAAGTATGAAGATTCTAATTCATACACGTAATGCAGACTTAGCAGAAGATTTCAAATTAATCGCAGAAGAAAAACTCAGCAGCATGGAGCGATTTAGTGTAGTTATCGATCGCGTTGAAGTTGAAGTTCTTCACGAACCTAATCCCCAACAGGGAAAACATTCACATAGAGTTGTCTTGACCTCACATGGTTCAGGACCGTTAATCCGTGCAGAGGCTGCAGAGTTCAATGACTTGGCAGCCTTTGATACGGCGATTAAAGCCTTTGCACTACAAATTCGAAAGTTTCACGAACGCACAAAGGATCATGATCGTGAAACTTTACGAAAAATGAAATCAGATCTTTAGACGATTTCAGTTCCATCTTTGCGTGTTGCGGTAAGGCTTGCAACGGCTGTGACAATTAATGTCGTGACGATTACACCAAGGCTAAATTCAATTGGAATATGTGGAAGCTTGACTCCTGCTAACTCATCTATATCAACGCCATGGAAGGCTTCGATGATCATCTTGACGCCGATAAAGGCCAGAATGAATGAGAGGCCTTTGGAGAGATAAACCAAGCGTTGAAGCAACCCTTGCAATAAGAAATACAATTGGCGAAGACCCATCAGCGCAAAGATATTTGCACACACAACGATGTATGGGTCTTTGGTAATTCCAAAAATTGCCGGGATAGAGTCAAGGGCAAAGACTAGGTCTGTAACGCCAAGTGAAATTAGTGCGATTGTGAAGGTTGTTGCACCTTTACTTCGCAAGAAGGTGATTAAACGGTCTTCTTTCCATTCCTCTTCGTTGTGCTCTACCAAGAGTTTGTATGCGGTAAAAATCAGGAAAGCACCAAAAATAAAGAAAGCCCATGAGAATTTTTCAAGGATCGCACTACCTGCAGCAATGAATCCGCCACGAAGAACTAACGCAATAATGATTCCCAAGAGCAAGACGAGCTGCTGCTTGGTTTTTTCAACTTGCAGGCGGCTCAGGATAATTACAAATACGAAGATGTTATCTACAGATAATGCATACTCTGTTAACCAACCAGCAAAAAATTCTTTTTGTGCATTTTCATCTGTTGTCCAATTGGGCAAGAAGTATCCAAATACCAAGGCAGCAGACACGTAGATAACTGTCCAAATTCCTGCTTCAGTCATGCTTGTCTCTTTATTGCGTCGTAACACTGCAAGAATTAAGTCAAATATGATTACGGCAGACAAACCACCAAGTGTGAGCAGCCAAACATCTGTAGATTCCATGGCGGTATTGTGCCAGTTAGCGTTGAATCCATATCGTTGAAATTGGTGGAATTGTTATCTTTCCGTCCCGGCCATCAGGAACTCCTGCGCTCACGATCAACACCTTGCCTGTGATTTCAACCTCAACGGGTGAATTCTCAAGATTCATGTATACGGACACACTTCCGCGGTGATAGGCCAAGACAGAAGAGCTGTGAGCCCCATGATGAGGGCTCTCAAGCCACTGAATTTCTCCAGCATTTACCAAATGCTCTGCACGCAGATTTAGCGCATTTCGATACAAGTTAAGCGAACTCTTTGGTTCAGCAGATTGCTTTTCAATTGTTGAATCCTTCCAACCATCGTGCATGGGCAGCCAAGGAGTTCCGGATGTAAATCCAAAAGGTGCTGTATCTCCATTCCAAGGAAGTGGAACTCGCGCACCGTCACGACCTTTTTGGAGGCCTCCCGTGCGAAAATAAATTGGATCTTGTCGAGATTCATCTGGAATTACTCCATCTGGCAGTCCAAGCTCTTGACCAGCATAAACATAGGTTGATCCAGGCAATGCAAGAACAAACAAGGCAAGGGCACGTGATTCTTGTTCACCCATGCGCGTAGCAACGCGAGGTGAATCATGGTTACTAAGGGCCCATGTGGGCAGGGCATCTACAGATTTCATTAAATCAATAGAGCGACTAATAACATCGTAAAGATGAATCGAGCTAAAGGGAGCATCCAAAAGATCAAAATTAAAGACTTGGTGCAGTTCATCTGGTCGCACATATCGGGTGGAATTAACAGGCGGGTGGACCCATGCTTCTGCAACCGCCATTACATCGCGATCACCGTAGGAATCAAACAGCTTGCGCCACTCACGATAAATCTCATGGACTCCTTGGCGATCAAAAAATGGGACTGTTGGCAACAAGGCATAACGCTTTTCAGGATCCATCGGCATATCAAGGCGCAAGGCATCACTTAGACCTTGTGGATCTGGATGATCTTTAAGAACATCCTCTTTGACTAAACCATGTGCAACATCAATTCGAAAACCATCAACACCAAGGTCTAACCAAAAACGTAAGGTCTTCTCAAAATCTGCAGATACTTCAGGGTTTTCCCAATTGAGATCTGGTTGAGATGAGTCAAACAAATGTAAGTAGAACTGCCCATCTTCTACTTGCGTCCATGATGGTCCGCCAAAAAGTGAAATCCAGTTATTTGGCAGTGTTCCGTCGGGATTTGCATCGTAAAAATGAAAACGTGAACGTTCTTGAGAACCGCGTTCAGCCTTTAGTGCTTCCTGAAACCACACATGTTGATCTGAAAAGTGATTGGGAACTACATCAACCAAGACTCGCAGGTCCAATGAATGAGCAACATCAATCATTTCTTTCGCATCAGCTAAATTGCCAAAACGCGGATCAACATCGCGTGGATTGGCTACGTCATACCCGCCGTCTTTATTGGGCGATGTGTAAAAGGGGCTGAGCCAAATTGCATCGACGCCTAGAGATTTTACATATTCGAGTTTAGAAGTGATTCCTGGGAGATCGCCTTCACCATCGCCATTGCTATCAAAAAAAGAGCGAGGATAGATCTGGTAGATGGTTGCTTCTTTCCACCAAGGCGAAGATTTCATGGTGAAAGGCTACGGAAAAGGGAAATCTGTGACAATGTAAAAAGCGTGTAACGGCTACGACAAGGTTGCACTTTTATAACGTTTTTCACAGTGGGCTCATTGCCAAAGGCAGGTTTGGCTCATTAATCAAGTAATACATCAACGATACACTTGCGAAATTATGCAATCGACTAAAGAGGATGCCTTAACCCAGGCAAGTTCTAGAATTTTAGATACCTCCACTTTTGTTCGTGCAGTTTTGTCAGGGCGTCGCCGCAATATGCAGGTGGAGTATGAGCGTATAGACATTCGACTAGTTGAAATCAAAGGTATTTTGAATCTTCAATTGATGCAAAATGATGGTCGCGCAACGACAACTAAAAATCTACTGCCACATCAGGTAGCAGTTGATGAGCTATTGGACAGCGGATATGCAAATATCACCGTTGAAAGCACTCATGAGGCATATTCTGTGCGCATTACTAAAAGTGGAGATGCTCAAGTGCACACCGAAAAGCGCAAGGCTGAGCAAAACTTGTCACACGATAAAAAGAAAGATCGATTGCTGGATTCAAATGATCCATTCCTGCGCGAAGTCGGTATTGCAGATGCCAAAGGAGTCATTAAGCCTTCAAAGCAAGATAAGTACAAGCAGGTTGAAGAATTCCTTCGATTGCTATCACCGACCCTCAACGCCGCAATTGAAGCTGGACAGATTCATAAGCCAACTGCGCAAAACCCTCTGCGCATTACAGATCTGGGGTGTGGGCACGCCTACTTAACTTTTGCAGCCCATCAATTTTTAATGAATTCAGGAATCCCTGTTTTAGTAACCGGAATAGACATTCGCCCAGATTCTAGAGATCGCAATAACGCAATTGCCCAGACATTAGGTATTGCAACAACAATTAGTTTCAAAGCAGAAGAGATAGCCAAGACAACAGCTGATGCTGCAGATATTGCAATCGCTCTGCATGCATGTGACACGGCAACAGATGATGCTATAGCTTGGGCAGTAAATAGTGGAGCAAGATTGTTATTTATCGCCCCTTGTTGCCACCACGATATTCAAAAGCAAATGGATAGTGCCCCAGAGCCATGGGGTGCATTAACTAAGTTTGGTGTAATGAAAGAACGTCTTGGTGATCTACTAACAGATTCACTCCGGGCGCACTTATTGCGAATAGTTGGATACCGGGTTGAAATTATTGAATTTATTGGAGGAGAGCACACTCCCCGGAATTTGATGATTCGTGCAGTCAAGACGGATGCAAAGCCGGATAAGTTAGATATTGATAGATATCTCGAAATTACCGCTCAATGGGGCGTTACACCTGCTTTGGAGAAGAAACTTCCCACGCTTAACATCCGTTAGACTTGGAATATGTCTAAGGTCCTTGCATCCCTTCCAGTTGGCGAAAAAGTAGGAATCGCCTTTTCTGGAGGCCTCGATACATCTGTAGCTGTTGCATGGATGCGCGATAAAGGAGCAGTTCCTTGCACCTACACAGCAGATCTTGGCCAGTACGACGAGCCAGATATTGATTCAGTTTCAGTCCGCGCAAAGGAGTATGGCGCAGAGATTTCACGCCTTGTTGATTGCAAGAGCGCACTTGTTGAAGAAGGCCTAGCCGCAATTGCTTGTGGAGCGTTCCATATTCGTTCAGGCGGAAAACAGTATTTCAATACCACCCCACTTGGCCGCGCGGTAACAGGCACAATGCTTGTTCGCGCTATGCATTCAGATTCAGTAGAAATCTGGGGCGATGGTTCGACATATAAAGGCAATGACATCGAGCGCTTCTATCGCTATGGACTTCTTGCAAATCCAAACTTACGAATTTATAAGCCATGGCTTGATCAAGAGTTCGTCACTGAACTTGGCGGGCGCAAAGAAATGTCAGAATGGCTTGTCGCACATGGTCTGCCATATCGCGACAGTACTGAAAAGGCATATTCAACAGATGCAAATATTTTAGGTGCAACTCATGAAGCAAAGAGCCTTGAAAACCTAGACACTTCAGTGGAGCTAGTTCAGCCAATCATGGGAGTTCGTTTCTGGGATCCTGCCGTAAAGATCGAAACAGAAGATGTCAAGATAGCATTTGTTCAGGGCCGCCCTGTTTCAATTAACGGGAAAACTTTTGATGACATTGTTGATCTAATGAAAGAAGCAAATGCAGTTGGTGGTCGCCACGGTCTTGGAATGGCTGATCAGATAGAAAACCGCATTATTGAGGCTAAGAGTCGTGGAATTTACGAAGCTCCTGGAATGGCTTTACTTTTCATTGCCTACGAGCGTTTAATCAGTGCGATCCACAATGAAGACACCATTGCCAACTATCACGCAGAAGGTCGCCGTCTTGGCCGTCTTTTGTATGAAGGACGTTGGTTTGATCCGCAGGCACTAATGCTTCGTGAATCACTCATGCGCTGGGTTGCATCTGCTGTCACAGGTGAAGTAACCATTCGTATGCGCCGTGGTGAAGATTATTCAATCATCAACACAACTGGCCCAGGACTTAGTTACCACCCAGAAAAACTGTCAATGGAGCGAACTGAAAATGCTGCATTTGGCCCTGTAGATCGCATCGGACAATTAACCATGCGAAACCTTGATATTGCCGACACCCGCGCTAAGTTAGAGCTCTATCGCGCGCAGGGTCAGATCGGTGATGGAGAATTTAAACTAATCGGCGAAATCGAATAAAGAGGAGAAAAATGCCAAGTAAAACTCTGATTAAAGTATTTGCGGTTTTGGCCGTGATAGCAATGACATTTACAACTGTCACATCATGCGGAGGGAATAACAAATTGCCATCAGTAACAGATAACGCAGGGGAAGCACCAACAATTACCCCACCAAAAGGTGATGCACCAACAACACTGCAAACAAAAGACATCATCGTAGGAACTGGTGCGGAAGTTCTTCCGACATCAACTCTTACAGTTCATTACACATTAATGTCATGGTCTAATGGCGAAATTGTTGAGTCATCCTGGTCTGGTGGACAACCAGCAACATTCCCACTGTCAGGTGTAATCGTAGGTTGGCAAGAAGGTTTGCCAGGTGCAAAAGCTGGAGGACGTCGTTTGCTCGTTATCCCAGCTGATAAGGCATATGGCCCAAATGGCTCAGGCCCAATCGGACCAAATGAAACCTTGATCTTCGTCGTAGACATCATCGCTGTTTCATAACACTCACTTAATAAGACCCCATCGGCCGTATTGGCTGGTGGGGTCTTGTGTTTGTTCACCGTGTGTTTGCCTAAGAGTTGTACTCTGCTGGCATGAAGAAAGTGTTCGGAGAGTATTTAGGAACTGCCACACTAGTTGCAATTGTTGTTGGTTCAGGAATTATGGCCACCGATCTTTCAAAAGATGTCGGTGTGCAGCTGCTAATCAACACCATCTCTACGGTTTTTGGACTGGCAGTGTTGATTCAGGTTCTGGGTCCAATAAGTGGTGCTAATTTCAATCCAGTCGTAACGATGGTCGACTTAATTCAAAAGCGCACCAACTTTGTGACCTTTATTCAATATGCGATTGCTCAAACAGCGGGCGCAATTACAGGTGCGATATTGGCAAATGCGATGTTTGAGCACCCATTAATCGAGATCTCAACAAAGGTTCGTAACGGCAGCAACCAATACCTGGGTGAAATGGTTGCAACAGCTGGTTTGATCCTGATTATTAACCTGATGATCCATCAAGAAAAGCCAGCTCTGATCCCAGTGATTGTTGCTTCATGGATCGGCAGCGCTTACTTCTTCACAAGTTCCACATCATTTGCAAACCCAGCTGTAACCGTGGGTCGAATCTTCTCTGACTCTTTTGCCGGAATCGCACCAGGGTGTGTTTTAAAGTTTGTAGCTGCTCAAATTCTCGGTGCCTTAATAGGACTGGGCCTAACGAAGGTACTTACCAATGACAAATAAACCAACGGTTCTCTTTGTCTGCGTCCACAACGCAGGTCGCTCACAAATGGCAGCAGGGTTCATGCGTGAGCTTGGACAGGGCCGGGTAGAAGTTCTTTCAGCAGGTAGTGCTCCCAAAGATTCAATCAACCCAATTGCAGTTGAAGCAATGGCTGAAATTGGAATTGATATTGCAAACAACACTCCTAAGGTTTTAACACCAGAGGCGGTTCAAGAATCAGATGCTGTCATCACAATGGGATGCGGCGATGTGTGTCCGTTCTATCCAGGCAAGCGCTATGAAGATTGGGTATTAGATGACCCGGCAGGACAGGGGATTGAACCAGTGCGCGTGATCCGTGATGAGATCAAGAGGCGCGTAGAAGTGCTGCTTGCAGAGCTTTTAGCTTAATCTTTTTGTTCTAAATACATTGCAACAGAGTTGATGCACCAGCGCTCATCTGTCGGCACGTCATAACCTTCACCTTTAAATACATGGCCCAGGTGTGAATCACAGGCAGCGCAACGAACCTCGGTGCGAATACGTGGAGCAAGTGAGCGATCCTCGATTAAAGTAACGGCATCATCTGCAGTTGGCGCATAGAAGGATGGCCATCCGCAGCCACTATGAAATTTAGTTTCGCTTTTAAACAGTTCGGCGCTACATGCTTTGCAACGATATGAACCAACTAATTCTGTGTCTGTGTATTCGCCGGTAAAAGGACGTTCAGTCGCAGCATTACGCAAAACATCATAGGCAAGATCGCCAACTCGAGCTTTGAGGGCTGCTTCATCTATGTTCACTTTTTCCATGAGGAAACCTTAAAGCAGAAAGTATGAATACGCATTAATTACTCAAATTAAATGAACAAGACTCTCGTCGCCACCACTTCTTGCCTCCTACACTTACTCTATGAAGCGCTTCCTGAGATTGATTCTGGCCATGTTGATCTTTGTGGCTTTAGGTGCAGGCATTTCAAACGCGGCAGTAAAGCCAGGCATGACCTGTTCAAAAGCGGGCTCGACTGCAGTCGTGGGAACGACTAAGTACACCTGCGTTAAGTCCGGCAAGAAATTCGTGTGGAATAAAGGCTCGAAAATTTCAGTAAAAGTCACACCTACACCTTCAGTAACGCCAACCTCATCGCCAAGCCCAGCACCAACAGTCACAGCTTCTCCGACTCCAACACCTTCTCCGACTCCAACATTCAAATCAATTCGAGAAATTGCGCAAGCAGAGATTGAAAAGCGATTTGCCGCGCAAGCAGGAGATATTGGTGAGTATGACCTCAGACTCGATCCGAGTTTGAGCGCAAAATCAATTGAAGTTATTATCCAGTCAACAAAAGATGGAATGCAATTTTGGGGAAAGAGCGTCCTCAATAAAATAGTTATTGTTGGTGGAACAAAAAGCCCGTGGATGAGTAATGAATTCTGTTCTACTCGGTTTGTCGGAAATACATCAGTAATTAGTAGCTGCATCAAACAAGAAGGTGGTTATAGCTATCTTCAGAACAATTGGCCAGAACCTGCAGCTACTCTCCAACTTTATGGCGCAACCGGCGGCCCTATGGAAGGTCCTGATTATCTCTTTCGCGCAACACCACTTTATTTGTTCGCATCTGGAAATGAAAGCGAATTAAGTGGTTCAGTCTATTTCACTTCACCACATGAGCTAACTCATGCTGCTCAGCAATACTTTAGAAAACCAGCTCCAACATATTCCGAAGTTCAATTAGGTTGGAATGAGATATTCCAAGCAAATGCCAGAACAAATAGCATCAACGAACTCTTCTCTGGCCCAATGGCTTGGATAGAGGGTTCTGCAATGTATGTCGGAGTGGCTCTGGGTGAAATGAGAAATCCTGGGACAACTTCTGCATACATTCCAACGAAGCCGAACTATCTCAACACTAATGTGCCTCCGAAAATCTCTGAACTCATCGACACGTTTAAGTATCCTTGCAACTGTAGTTTTGGAGACATACTGCAACGTTCCTACTGGGCTGGGGGACTGACAACAGAATTGATGATTGCAAAATATGGAGTTGATGGATATCTCAACTTCATGAGAGAAATTGGTGTCCAAGGAAATACCAAAGAAGGCTCTTTCACCTCCGCGTTCTCGAAGAGCTTTGGTATGACGTGGGATGAGTTCGCAGCCATTGCAGACCGATATATTGCTGACATGTTTCTAGGGAACAAAATTGACGCGAGAAATTACTAGATTTTCATTTTTCTGTGCCTTTTCACAGGAAAAACTCCTGCATTCTTGACCGTCACCCCCTTATATTTCCGCTAGAAGTTAGATCCGAAACTTAGGGGGCAGGCATGAACAAGATAATCAAGAGCGGCGCAGTTATCGCCGCGGCAGTAGCACTATCACTAACAGGAACAGCTGGTTCTTTCGCAGCTGATGCTGCAACACCGGTTGTAAAGAAAGTCGCACTAACTCCAGAACAAAAGGCAGCATTCGAAGCAGCAAAGGCGCAGTTCAAGGCTGCACGTGATGCGCGTCAAGCAGCTGTTGCAACAGCCAAGGCAAGCATCGCAACTGCAAAAGCCAACTTTGAAGCAGCAAAGGCAGCGGCAACTACCAAGGAAGCACGTCAGGCTGCACGCGCAGCACTTAAGGCAGCTGTTGACGCAGCAAAGGCAACAGTTCCTGCAAAGCCAACAAAGCCAGTGCGTCCTTAAAACTTAAGCAACATTTGTAAGGATCGACTTAAGGGTCGCGCCAGATTCGGTAAGGCTATTTTTTAGCTTTTGAGAATCGCGGTTGCGGCCCTTAAGTCTTTTTCAAAGACCATTAATTGTGGCCCGTCCAAGGTTTGCGTAAGAGTCGCCTTGATATTGGAGTCGACAAGTTTTTGTAAAATCATTTGTGCTTCTATGTAATTACCTGGCGTTGGCAATGGCTTCAAAAGGCCATACTGATCTTTCTTACCTGCCTTAATGGGGGTGACAATCATCTTTCTATTTGAAGAAAAACCCCATTTTAAAACTAGTATCAAAAGGCCAAGGCCAACAAAGCCCCCGAAAGATTGCAAGAACAACCCGTTATTGATTCCACCAAGCATGTTTCCAATTCTACTTGGGTCGAGTAATCTCTCCTAATGGATGTAGTAACTGATCGTTTATTCCGCCACTTAGCCTGGGCAAACAATTATGTTTTTGACAGGATTGCCGAGCAACCAGACTCAAGTCTCAAACTTGCAGCGCCGAATGACACATGGACCGTTGCCGAAATATTGGAGCACCTAACAGCTTCAAGGTATGCAGATCTACTTGATGGCACCGGTGATATTCCTACACAAGTTCCTAGCAACAAAGCAGAGGTGCTTGCACTGAAAGAGCTCTCACACGGCTTTGATCTTCGCCTTCGCGAATCGGCCAAAAACCCAGTTGGCTTCGTAGAGTTTCAGCGGGGAGAAAGAACAATCCGTCGAAACCGCGAAACAATTTTGACTCAATCTATTCACCACGCAACAGAACATCGTGCGCAAATTGCTGGGATCTTTGCAAACCATGGGCTAAAGGTCATTGACCTAGATGAAATTGATATGTGGCAGTTTGCCAACTATGAGGGCTTAGGGGACTAGGCACTTGTGAGAGGACATTGGACTCACACACTAAAAGTTATGGAAGCATTTAAAACTAGCCCACTACGATGTGAAACATGATGCAGAACTCTCGACGGGTATTTCTATTGCTTGCGGGGGCGGTACTACTTGGTGCAATCGTTCAAAGAACTGAAGTTTTGAGCAAGAAGACAGCAACGCCTACGCCGACGCCAAACACACCTTTACCCACTCCGAGTAATACAAAAGCAACTCCATCGTCAACGCCAAGCAAAAAAACTTCTTCGCCAACACCAACCAATACTCCTACCGAGACTTCTAGCCCTCAAGCCACGCAAACACCAGTTCTTGAGGGCGTGGTCATCGCAAAAAGTGCCGACCTAATTCTGCGTCAGACAAGAGTTTTTAGTTTGAAGGATTCATTTGGCATCCCCACAAGTTATTCGCTGACTCGAACTTCTCGGGGAGTTGTCGCTTTCGATACCAGATGTACTCATGCGGGAGCACCATGCGTTTTGAGTGAGTCACTATTGCAATGCCCAGCCCATGGATCGGTATTTGATCCAGAAAACGGGGAAGTAGTCCGCGGACCTGCTGTCGAGCCTCTTAAGAGTTATCGCACACTTGAAGTTAATGGAGAAGTAAGAATAGTTATTTCTTAATTTTGTAACCTGTTGGACACTTCGGATTTGTTCCGGTCACTTTGATTGTTTTGCCATTCTTAACGCATGTGATCGTCTTTTTCACGCTCTTTGCAGTTGGAGTCGGGGAGGCAACAGGAGAACTAGAAGCACTCGGCGTAGGAGTTGGACTTGCTTCAACAGAGTTTGTAGGTGTTGGAGTAGCTGATGCGACCGGCGCAGCAGTTGGCAATTTATCGGGGTCGTAAGCAATATTTCCCAGTGCAGTCTGAACTTTGATTGGAAAATTCTCCGGAAGTGGAGTTTCAGAAAGATGCTTCATGACTGAAAGAACTTCTGGTCTAAAGTTTGGAAAAACTTGTGCAGCACCTTCTGCTGTGATTCCGGCTCGGCGCGTAAGAATCTCTGAAAGCAGGCTTCGATAATCTGCGGTTACAACCAAGTCGCCATCTTTAAGATTCTTATTGTCTAGCCCCGGGAATTTTCCGTGGATTTGTCCACCGTTGACACCGCCACCTGCAACAAAGGTACTTGAACCCCAGCCATGATCTGTTCCAGCTGATTGATTTTGGCTCACTCTTCTTCCAAACTCAGTAACTGTTACAACCGTTACTCTCGACCAAAGAACTCCAAGATCTTCTCTAAAGGAGGAAATTGATCCAGCAAGATCTGCAAGATATGAGGTCAGCCAACCATCTTGAAGGTTTCCCATATTTGCATGCATGTCCCAGTCGCCTTGGAACTCAATGTCGACCGCGCGCACGCCGATGCCTGCCTTTAATAAAGCTGCCACATCTTTAAATCGCTGGCCTGTTCCTGTATTTGGATAGGTCACAACACTTTTCTGGGCGCTAGCCATGGCAATTTGATCTAAGGCTGCAATAGTTGATTTTGCTTGAGTTGCCCAAACATTTGTCCATCGACCATGGGTTTCATCGATAAATCCTGCTAAGTCCTCTGCCTTATATCCAAAAATAGAATCCAATTTAAAGTTATTAATTGAATCCACATTCACAGGAGCTGCTTTGCCGCCAATTAGTTGCCGTGTGGTTGATCCAATTCCGACAGATTGCACCGCAGAGCCATTGCCAGCCACATCCAAGAAGCGGGCAATCCAGCCACTTCGCTTATCTTTTTCACCATATGCGGCATAGGCCACATCTGAAATTTCATCAAAGTGACTGCGTGAATGTGTAGGTGCGCCAAGGGTATTTACAATGGCAAGTTCTTTTGCTTCCCACAGCGGCATAAACTTCTTAAGAGCAGGATGCAGGCCAAACTCTCGATCAAGTGGCAGCAAGCTTGAATTAGGAATATAAATCTCGCCTCGAACTTTTCGCATCAAGGTTTCATCTGTTGGCACAACTGCGCTTAAGGAATCAAACCCACCACGAAGCACGAGGGTAACGACCACATCAGGTACTTCGGTTGTGGTGGCAGCAAATGTATATCTAATTCCACTTGCAGAAAGAACTGTCATTCCGCCAAATAGGGCTGCTCCGCGCAGGAACTGGCGACGAGTAAAGCCCTCACGTCCTTCAGGACAATTTTTTATTGCATCATCTGAAATCATCGAAGACTCCAAACGGGTAATTGAAATATCAGTCGAGCAATCAGACCAGTGATATCGCGATAATAAGTATTCATGTCAGGATTTGGGCCATAGGCTTTTGTAATCGCATTTCGAACCGAAGTACGATCAGCACTACCGAGCTCCTTGAAAAGGAGTACCTGAGCAACCTGATCTATTTGCCTGTCAACATTTGTTTCTCGAACAGGGAGTAACCAATCTAAAGAAGGCTGATTCCAAGTATTTCCTTGAATAAAATGTCCATAAGCATTCCAGCGAAGCACCTGATAATTTGCATTAACCCAATTGGATGCAACATCTGGATAGCCATCAGGAAATGGCCACGATAGTGGTGCATGGCCCATACGTCTTAACTCATCCGGAACTACTGCAGGATAAGCAAACTCTTTGGTCATGCCTTTCCACTTTTGGGTTCTAGTGAAGTTTGGGAAAACATTTAGCGTGCGTGCAACCGAAACGTAATCCTCACCCGGGCGCTTCAACTTCTTGCCCACGGCATTTTTGAAGTCAGGATGTTGATAGACAGCCTTTAATACAGTCTTGATATCGCCACCACTTGAAGTGTAGGAAGCAGCAATATCACTTATGAATTGCTGTGAGGGCACATCCTCAACAAAGCGACGCCCCAGCTTGAGAGCAATTGCTTTTGCTGTCTCCGGATGAGCAGCCAAATATTTAAGAAGTGACTGGATTGCAGGAAGAACCTGATCAAGTGTTGTGACAGTTTGCTGCCAGCCCATGATTTTGAAAGTGCCGTAGTTTTGACGCTCTCCATGCAACATGGTCGAAAAGGGTGGAACATCTTTGAAGGTGTTGCCCCAAGGACGAGTTCTTGGACCTCTTTGATACCAGCGCTCAGGCCACTTGACTCGCAAACCTGAAAACAACTTTGCTGCATTAACAATGTCTGATTGGGTGTAGCCAGATTTTGGTGTGACCGTATAGAGTTCTAATAACTCGCGCCCATAATTCTCATTAGGTTGCTCTTTAGTACTTAATTCTCCATCTAGATAAACAATCATCGCTGGATGCAGCGCTGATGCTTGTAACAAGTCCTCGAATTTTCCTAAAGCATGCTGGCGAATTACCCGCTTATTCCAATCGTTGGTATGCCAATCAAGATTTCCATCTTTTGTTTCATCTCCAAGAGTCGTAATATTCAAGTGGTCATGCCAGAACTCGACCATCAATTCAAATATCTGTCGCTCGGAGTGAGTTTGCTGAATAAGGGTGTAGAGATGCAGAACTCTGCCAGACAAATGGTTTATGTAAAATATTTGACCCTTACTCATATCGCCTTCTGATTCAGCAATAGGCCATAAGAAATTCATATCTTTATGGATGTAATTGAAAATATCCCACTTGGCAAGGTATGTCTCAACTTTAGTGTCCGGTAAAGCCAGATGATCTAGTTGCTTTTCAAACCAAGTATCAGCCCCAACCTTGCTAACTTCTGCGACTAAATCCTTTGTTGGTCCATAGGTAAATCTATGAAGCAAATGAACAATTGGGTCACTCGAGGGTGATGTTGTTCCCGCGCCCCAACTAGATTCCATAGCGTTAGGTTACAACGGCACTTTCCCAATTAGAAGGTTTATGCCTACTTCAAGGTCATTCATGCGCGAGCATGTCTTGATTATGGCTAGGCAGTGAAGTATTCACGGACTCTCTCGAACCTCCCGATCTCTGGGCTATATTGAACTATGAAAAGGTTTTCCGTCATTGCGACAGCTTTCATTGTTCTTGTGGGTGTTGGATACGGTGTTTTGAGTATGCAGGGTGATGAGCCAAAGATGACCGAGAGTTCATTCATTGTCGGTGGTGACCGCTCAACTTCTGTGGATCTGCCTAATGGATATAGCGAGAATAATCCTGCTCCGCTATTGCTAGATCTGCATGGCTATATGGGCGATGGCTTAAGTCAACAGCGTTTTTCAAGACTCAGCAATGTCGCACGTGAGAACGGCTTTGTCTATGTCGCCCCAGATGGTGTGCGTGACTCAAATGGAAATCAATTCTGGAATGCCTCGCGTTCTTGCTGCAACTTTGATCGCACAGATATTGATGATGCTGCCTTCCTTAAGTCTTTGATAGATGAGATTTCTAAAAAAGTTGCCATCGATCCAAAACGTATTTACATTTTCGGTCATTCAAATGGCGCATTTATGAGTTACAAATTCGCCTGCACCTATCCCGATACCGTGGCAGCAGTAGTTGGTGTGGCAGGTGCAATGGACTTAGAAGGGAATGACTGTGCTATTTCATCGCCAGTTAGTGTTCTAGAAATTCATGGCACCGCAGATGAGGTTATCGGGTTTACTGGAGGTGCGATCGCTGGCATTTCTTATACATCCGTGGCCCAAACACTCGATATCTGGCGCAATCTTGATAAGTGCGTTGGAGATCCAATCGCCAAGGAAGATATCGATATCGACGAAGGCATTGATGGTGCTGAAACAAAAGTATTTGAAAGCACCTGCACTAACTCAACTATTACCAGCTGGCAGATAGTTGATGGTGTGCATGGACCTTCATTTAGTGCGACTTTTCCTAAAGCAATAATTGAATGGCTCTTGGCTAACGCAAAACAATAGTTAATAACCCTTCAAGCCATGGCCTTGAATCCACGATGCAGATATATCCGTTCGTGACTCATCTCCAGCAACAGGCATGGGCAGAAATGACTCCTCAAAACCCCATGAGCCTTGATCTCCCCGCTACCATTTCAGAATGCGATTTAAGGGAAGTATCGCCAAGGGAGTTCTCTTCGCCCTGGCAATTACCCTGATCCCAGTTGCTTCATTTTCGGCACAGAAAGTCACCCCAGGGAATACATGCAAAGTTTTGAATCAGAAGTTAACTTACGGAAATAAGACCTATACCTGCATTAAGTCAGGTAAGAAGTTGGTATGGAATAAGGGTGTTGCTATCAAAACAACACCGACACCGACACCGACACCAACACCAACACCAACACCAACACCGACTCCTACTCCTACTCCAACACCGGAAGTTCCATACCCTGGGGTTTTAGATATTGAACGCAATCTTTACCTAAAGATGGATGCGATTGTTAAGGAGTGGGCTCCTTATCTTTCAGCACTTGAAAACAATAAGGTGAAAGTTATTAGTGAAAATCCAGCACATCCTCGCAATGAAGAAAATCGGCTTAGCGCAGAAGTGTCCCTTGAAATCTTGGGGAAATCTTTGCCAAGAATGGTCTCTCCAACGTATTACATGTATGAAACGACGGAGTGGGTCGATAAACAAATGGCAGCAACGTGTCCAAACTTGGTGGGCCAAGCAAGCACTAGTGCCGGTGCACAAGTTGGATGCGGCAGGCTCGTCATCTCCAATCTAAATGGTTGGATGAATAAAATTGCGGGCATCGATGGCTCATGGTTTGAATCAGCCCATGAGACATTTCATATTGGCGAATATGTCGCTGCTCTTGTCGGAACTGACCCCAACAATTCACTCTTTTATCCATACCATCCCTCTTGGTATCGCGAAGGAAGTGCCTCAACTTTCGGTGGTCTAGTTAGATCATTGATGAGCAAAGGTAAATTCAACTACGGTGAATTAAATCGTTTTGAGAAATCGCCTGTGTCCTATAGCGATTGCAATAAAGCGTGGACTTACTGGCAACAAACCAATAATGCCACTGGATTTTCAGAACTTGGACAATGTGAATACGGTCTAGGTCGGAGAATGACAGATTATCTAGTTGCCTGGCACGGAGGCGTCGACGCAATTCTTAAAAATTACCAATATGTCGCACAGGGCAAGACCTTTGAAGAAGCGTTCACATTGGCTCATGGCATAACACTGAAGGAGTTCTTTGTAGAAGTTAAGCCATTTTTGGCAAATCAAGGATTTGTTATCCCTTAAACAGCGCTCGTTTTGATCTTGGATTGAACTAGGTGCAAATTTGAAAGATTTCTTCATTAGATTTCTATTTACATCACCCCTCAAATCTGGTTTTATTTCTGCTAACTAGGGAGAGGAACACAATGAGCAAGGATCTAGAAGAAGTAACACGCCTGATTAATCTCTATATTGAAGGTGCTGGAAAAGGTAATGCAGACAAGCTAAATGAAGCATTTCATTCAAGCGCCCGCTGGTTTGGCACAATGGGTGGCACAGATTATGACGTTGATAAAGCAGGCTTTGTCGCGCTAATGGTTGAGTCTCCAGCAGATGGTGGCCAGCTCAAGGCAGAAATAACTGACATCCAAATTGATGGAACTGTTGCAGTTGTGACTGTGAAGGAAGAAGGTTTCTGGGGGACTCTCTCATTTACTGACTACTTCACGCTCTCAGTTCTTGAAGGTCGCTGGCAGATCACCAATAAGACATTTGCCCACACAGGTGGAGAGCACGCATAAGCTTCTGCGCGCACTATAGAAAGTGGGGCTGCGGCGATAAGCCTCAGCCCTTTTTCCTTGAAAGCAGGGGTGAGTCAAGGAAGAAATTACGGTTCAAATCCCCTTTTTATCCATCCTCTATTACCATTATGGGATGCGAATCAAGAGAAGTCTTGCCAAGGGTGTTCTTCTTGCCTTGGGTACTGCCCTGATTCCAGTTACTGCAGGTGCTGCCGAGAATGTAACTCCTTCAGGTGCCTGCAAAGTGTGGAAACAAAAAGTTGTTAGTGAAAACAAGACTTATACCTGCATGAAGTCAGGTAAGAAGTTGATTTGGAATAAAGGGGTCGTAGTTGTAAAGCCAGTAACTACTTCTTCACCAACTTCCGCAACCGCTTCGACTGCTACTGCAGTACCAACTGCAGCTCCTGCACCAACTTCAGCTCCAGCGCTGGAAACAGAGACTGTTGGACCAACCTGTTCAAGAAATAAAAACGCACTTAAAAACTGCTAGAAGTCACATACGTAACTTGATCTCACCGTTACTCTTTTAGAATGCGACTAAGAGGAACTCTTGCCAAGGGAGTTCTAATTACCCTTGCTTTTGCCTTGATCCCCGTTCCTGCTGTCTCTGTCCAGAAAATTACCCCTGGAAGCACCTGCAAAGTTTTGAACCAAAAGGTTATTTACCAAAACAAGACTTACTCCTGCATCAAGTCAGGTAAGAAGTTGGTTTGGAATAAGGGCCTGAAGGTCGTTGTGAAAGGAAAACCAACTCCGACACCAACACCGACACCAACACCGACACCAACACCGACACCAACACCGACACCAACACCGACACCAACACCGACACCAACACCAACACCAACTCCCAATGCTTGGGAAAGTCAATATTTGGAGGTTTTTTCTTCCCTTAGCCCAATCAAGGGTGAAGAGGTTCAACTGGTTGCGATTTATAGTGACACCGTAAATAGAGAATCAGCGGCTTCAATACTCTCAAATTTTTCCGAATCAATATCACTCTATAAAAAGTTTCTGGGACCGATTAAACCTTTCTACATCGTTTTCATGAGTGAAAAGGACCAAAGTTTCTACAAAGATCAAGTTCTGGCGCTAGAAGGCCCACGAGGGGATCCAAGCTTTTTCCAAAACAATCACTGTCTAGTTTCCAAAAACACTTATTGCGCTTATGGTTCAAATAAGGCGTCAGGCAAAATAGTCTTTTATCAAGTAATCGGATCAGAATTTTCCCCAAATTCAACCTGGGTCAAGACCTTGAACTATCACGAAGCTGTGCACATGTACCAACAAAGTTTGACCGAGGAAAATATGTACACTTTTTTCCCGCCTTGGTTTATTGAGGGGCAGGCAACGTTTCTTGGCAACGTTTCAAATCTAAATTTTGAAACGTTCAAACAAATTGAGGGATTGAGAAAATCACAGATAAATGGATTGATTTCAACTTTGCCCAACATAACAAAAATGTCAATCGATGACTTGGTACTCTTGTTTGGGCAGATCGAAGAATATAATACATACGTTACGGATAATTCTCTTGGATACAACTTGGGAATGTTGATGAGTGAGTATTTGTACTTTAGCTTTGGGGCAGAGTCAGTAAATAATCTAATTTTATCTGTCCATAAATCGCGCAATTTTTCTTTGAGCCTAAAAGAAACTTTAAAGATTGAAAAAGAGGATTTTTATTTGCGGATGGCGCAATATGTCCAAGATCAGATTAATTCGAATAATTTGTAATTCATAAAGGGGCTAAGAGATCAAATACTGGATATAAAGGTTTGGGAGATATATCCACTTTAAAAGGTTTGAACCACATACAAGGTTTTGACGTAGAAATCGGTTTCACTTACGTAAATGAGTGGTGAGGGGCTTGAACCTCGAGCCTTAGATTAAGAGTCACGGAGAATGGGCAACCATCCTTCGTGTCTATGCAGGCTTGTTTAGAACAAAAAATCTACAATTTGCTATGACAAAAAAATGCGTATGCAGTAGTCCTGTCCCAAATTTTGATGGAACCTGTATAACATGCAGTAAATTGTTGGATTGGAACAACGCAGAGTTAGATAATGTGTTACCAGAAGAGACCTTCGCTGATACCGAAGATTCAATATTACCAACTAAGCCAATTCAAAGAATCGATTTGCCAAGCCAGCTTAGAAATGCAGCAAATGATGTTGTTCGCTTTTCGAAAATTTTTAAATCTATCGGTGACATTCTAAATATTTTGAATTACGTCTCTATAGGACTAATGCTTCTAGCCCTGACCCTGTTTGTTGCTTCGGGTGCTGCTTCAGGGTCGATTGTCATTCCCGGATTACTTCTAATTTTGGCAGTTTGGGTGATTCTTTGGCTTCAAACTGCCTTACTACGCGGACTTGCAACATTTTTCTTAATGCGGGGCCTTCGCGAACTAAAGGATTTAGAGGCTAAGTAATTCATCCTCACGAAGTCATCGACTTGAAGTGAACTAATTCTCAGGCACACTCACACTTGTAAGTGGGTGGTTAGGGACTCGTTATCAAAGCTTCAAACCATTCCCTTTGATCTACTTCGCGGATAAATCGATTAGGGATAGGAAGAGAAAGGAATGGAATTTTGGGAGGCAAGAACAGATATGACCACTCAAGATCTCAAAAAAATGGAAATTCCTACTACCCTTTCAGAATGCGAATCAGTCGGAGTAATCTCTTAACATCGCTAACTCTTGTGTTTGGGCTGATGCTAAACAATTCTTCACTGGCTCATTCAGTTGAGTTTGGACAAGACGCAACAGGTGATCCGAATGCGGTCAAAGTTAGAGGTGGTTCTGGATTTTTGTATTCTGAAAGAATCATTATTACTGTTGGGCACGTAATTGGTGACGAAATTAACCAGGGCATTGCCTATTGGGAACGAGACGGTGTCATTTACCGACCAGGCATCGTGACCATAGCTGGGGAAAAACAATATAAAGTTAAAAAAGTACTTGTTCCCAGTACTTATGTTTACCCAGATTATGCAAAGAACATCATCATTGATGATCTCGCAATTATTATTCTGAGTGAAGACATCCCATTAACTAAAAAGGCTGTGCTTGCAACAGAAGAGCAAATGCAACGTTTCGCAAGAGAGAAGTCAAAAGTTGAGTTGGTTGGTTATGGAATTACTCATGGCAGTCAAAGAAACAGACCATATGAAGAAATGATGAACAGGCCTCCAAATAAACTAACAGGCACGTTATTGTCGCCCGAAGCGGTGCTTCAGTTCTACAGACAATACCCAAATGTGGATTGGCAAAAAATCAATAAACCAGGAGTTTATGGAATTGTTCAACATCGTGAGTTAAAGCAAAGTCATATTTGCGATGGAGATTCAGGGTCTGTATTTTTCGTAGAAGAAGACAATGTTCGATATGTACTTGGCACGACTGGACTAGGACTGGTAAACAACAATTGCCCGCCGCCAGAAAAATGGTATGGGTTTCCCTCGATGAGTTGGATCGACCCTAACTCTAAGTTGCGAGATTTACTGAAAACTGCTGAGGGGATAGTTGAGGAAGACAGAAAAAGAGAATTTGCCGCTGCAGAAGTAGTACGACTTGCAGCAGAGTTGAAGGCCAAGCAAGAAGCGGACACAAAGGCTGCAGCAGATCTCAAAGCCAAGCAAGAAGCAGAAACAAAGGCTGCTGCAGAGCTCAAAGCCAAACAAGAAGCAGAAGCAAAGGCTGCTGCACTCAAGAAAACAACCATCACCTGCGTCAAAGGAAAACTTGTTAAGAAAGTAACTAGAGTTAAACCAGTTTGCCCAAAGGGTTATAACAAAAAGTAATTCGCTGGATACTGGATATAAAGGCTTGGCAGATATATCCACTATTCAAGGGTTTGAACCACATCCAAGGTTTGGACATAGAACTCGGTAGATCATTTCCCAGGGTTTCTACTTATTCTCAATCGATCGTAATCGCCGTGGGCCACCATTTCAATCTTTATTCCTTCGTAGGTAACTTCATCGCCCTCATGTAGAAGAAAATCCTGGGTCCTGCTGGCATAACAAGAATAGTTCTCTATGGATCTGCCACTTGGCGAAATTGCCGTGAAGTATTCTTCCTGATGGCTAAGAGTGGAGTCATAGATGTATGCGAGTACACCATTTCTCTCAGTTTCGGTTGTGCAAGCGAACCTCGTGACTCGTCTGGACTCCAACACTAAAGCCTTCGTAGCTGAGAGTGGAATGACCCCAAGCTTGAAGCCTTGAGATATGTTGTCGGTTAAAGGAACAAGGGTTATATCAAGCGTGGAGAGATTCTCTGCTGTCCGACAATAGACACGAGTTTCAGGCATCCATCCAATTACGAATCGTATCCAACCACTTAAATCACGTTCGCCTTCGGTGCTGCCTTGTATCAGATATGAGTGCAAGGGCGTTGCAGTAGATCCTCCATACTTTGGAACACCCAGGCCTACCACGTAGTGATACATCCACCAAGACCAATAGTTGCGCCCAGAGTTCGGTTCCTCATTGAAAGTGCTTGGAATTGAGAAAAGATCTATTCGTGTGCCTTCGCCTGTAACGTAATTCCTGACAACCTCAAAGCCAATATTTGATTTAACTCCATATTCAATTATTGACTGTCCTGAGGGAAGTATAAATTGCACAGCTTGGATGCCAGTGAAGTCTATGAACTTATCTGATTCAGCAATGGCTCTTTGCCAGACACTATGTTGCGCGGGTGATTTATTCCAATTGTTATCAGACTTTGGGATGGCGTAATCACGCGAGAGTCCGGGTAGGCGTATCCAATTCTTATGAACCATCCACTCAATTTTTAACTGACCTTCACTTGTGTTATCTGCCCAATCTGACGCAAACTCCATTTCCTTTTGCACGCGTTCCATAAAGTTTGCTTCACCAGGTAGATCGGAGAAATCCAGCGGAACTAGGGCCCATTTAACTACGCCTGTTCCTTTATACAAAGGAGTGGATGCTGGGAATCCGGACTTTGGACCGTCGGCGCTGGCGTTCTTTATTTTGCAGAGAGATAAATTTTCGCTAGGCAAACTCGGTGGAGAATAAACGACTGACGATCTTTTCTGCTTGATTCCTGGTGTTGGTGTTGGCGAAGACGTTGGTGTCGGTGTTGGCTTCTTTACAACAACCCCTTTATCCCAAATCAATTTCTTTCCAGATTTAGTGCATGTATAAACTTTGTTTTGGTAGGTGACTTTTTGTTTATGCACTTTGCAAGAAGATCCTGGAGTTATCTTCTGGGCAGAGACTGCGACAACTGGAATGAGGGCAATGGCAAGGGCAAGTAGTAAGCTCTTGAAAAGACTCGCCTTAATGCTCATTTAAAGATAATAATGGGAAGATCAAACCAATGGGGAATGTGAGCAGATATATCCAATAATCAAGGGTTTGAATGAGATCCAATTTGGACATATAACTCGGATTCACTTGCGTAAGTGGGTGGTGAGGGACTCGTTATCAAACCTTCAAGCCATTCCCTTTGACCCACTATGCGGATATATCCGTTCTTGACTCATCTCCAATATTAGGGATAGTCAGGGACAAATCAAGGGTCTTCCAAGAGCAATAAGCGTATTTGGGAGGTGAGAGCAGAAATGACTGCTCTAATTCCCGTATGGCTTGATTTGCCCATTACTCTTTTGGAATGCGAATCAGGGGGAGTCTTACCAAGGGACTCTTAGTTGCCCTCACTCTTACCCTGATTCCTATCACGGCCTTTTCTGCCCAGAAGATAACTCCTGGATCTACCTGCAAAGTTTTGAACCAAAAAGTTGTTTATCAGAATAAAACTTATACAT
>JBIIKH010000012.1:0-35305 GCA_044233285.1 Candidatus Planktophila sp.
CATCTTGGCGATCAGACAAACAAACTGTCGTTTAATTTGTCATTTATATACCAAAGGAAATCAACGGGTATAGCTTTTTATGGCTATACCTCATTGAGGTATTTATATATTTGCCGTGGTTGTTAATCCATCAAAAGCACTGTAAAACAATGATTTTTCGCTATTAAAAGCATGACGAACCAAGCCACTATTGGCATTGACTTATGGCACGCTGTTGAGTTCTCAAGGTACGGATGCGCACTGAATATTAGAATTTCTCCTAATTTTCAGGGCAGACCGCCAAACTTAGTGCATGCATGCAGGCTCGGTCAAACTGGCCTAAATGAGGTACTAGATCTGGCTGAGGCTCAATTTCTTGAGCTTCTGTGCCTACTGTCCGGCCTAAATCGTCCGTTCCCAGCAAGGAGCGTAACTATACATAGCCTCCCTGAACGGGTCAAATCGACATGTCCGAGGATTGAAGAAAGCTCCGGATAAGACGAAAATGGAAATTATCCATGCCCGCTAAGGTTTTAGGCCTCTCTTTGAAGGTTTAGACCAATTCGACAGCGGCAAGATCTCTCTTGCCTTTTCTCAAAACCGCATATTTGCCGCATAAAAAGTCAGATTTTGAGGGTCTGAAATCTTCTCCAGATATCTTCTGGTTATTGAGATATGCGCCACCCTCTTTAACGATACGGCGCGCAGCAGATTTTGAGTCAACGACACCAGTTGCTGCTAAGAGATCTACCCACGTTGGAATTTCTTCTTGAGAAGACACTGTTGTTCGAGGAAGTTCAGCAAGTGCTGATGTAAGTGTTGCTTCATCTAGTTCAGAAAGTTCGCCTTGCCCAAATAATGCCCGGGCTGCATCTTCAACACGTTGTGTTGTCTCTTCTGTATGGACAAGTGATGTTAACTCACGTGCCAGGGCGCGATGTGCTTCACGTAAACCAGGGTTCTCATTATGAGACTTTTCAAGTTCAGTGATTTCATCATGCGATTTAAATGAAAATACTTTAAGGAAATTGATTACATCTTTGTCATCTGAGTTCAACCAGAATTGGAAGAACGCATATGGTGAAGTCATTTCAGGATCTAGCCAAACAGAGCCACCCGCAGTCTTACCAAACTTAGTTCCATCAGCCTTCATGAGCAGCGGCACTGTTAGTGCATGTCCGCTCCCCTGCTCAACACGTCGAATTAAATCAAGACCTGCAACAATATTTCCCCATTGATCTGATCCACCCACTTGCAATGTGCAATTGTTGCGTCGATATAGCTCAAGGAAATCATATGACTGCAAAACTTGATAAGAAAATTCTGTGTATGAGATTCCGCCACCTTCAAGCCGTGCTGAAACAGAATCTTTCGACAACATTTGGTTGACGCTAAAGTGCTTACCAATGTCTCGCAGGAATTCAATTGCACTCAGCGGTGAGGTCCAATCGAGATTGTTGACAACCTGCGCAGGATTCTTAGGTGCATCAAAATCTAAAAATGCTGAAACTTGCGTACGGATACGGTTAACCCAACCTTCTACAACTTCTGTGCTATTGAGCGTGCGCTCTTCATTCTTTCCGCTGGGATCACCCACCAAACCTGTTGCACCACCCACTAGGGCGATCGGATTGTGACCTGCTAATTGGAAACGACGCAGCACTAGGAGAACTACTAAATTACCTGCGTGAAGTGAAGGCGCAGTCGGATCAAAGCCCACATAGAGCGTTGTTGGTTTTTTGAGCGCCTCTAATAGAGCCGCCTCATCAGTTGATTGGGCTAATAATCCACGCCAACGAAGATCTTCAATCAGGTTCATGCGCTCATCATCTCTGAAAATGCCTTGTGCTTGCTGGCAATTTCATTCTCGGTCTTTGTATTGGCGGCTAAGGCATCTTTGATTTGGGATGCAACGAGGACCGGCGCAGTTCCGCCAGCTGTTGTGCGGGAATTGATTGCGCCATGGACTGTAAGAACATCACGGACACTCCCATCTAATTGTGGGTGCACCTGCAAAAATTCAGCATCCGTTAATTGATGTAACTGACGGCCAGACGTTTCACACATTGCCACACATTTACCTGCGGCATCGTGTGCATCGGCAAAGGGAACACTCTTCTTTGCCAAGTAATCTGCGATTTCTGTTGCAAGTGAGAATCCAGCCGGTGCGGCAAGTGCCATCTTCTCTCGATCAAAATCTGTTGTTGCAATCATCCCGGTAAGTGCAGGCAGTACCAACATCAATGTGTCGATACTGTCAAACAAAGGCTCCTTGTCCTCTTGCAAATCGCGGTTGTATGCAAATGGCAAACCCTTAAGCATCGTTAGTACACTCATGAGATTTCCAACAAGCCGTCCTGATTTACCACGTGCAAGCTCTGCCATATCTGGATTCTTCTTCTGCGGCATGATGGAAGATCCAGTTGAGTATGCATCTGCAACTTTTGCCCAGGCAAACTCTTGAGAAGACCACAAAGTCCATTCTTCACCAATACGAGAAAGGTGATTTCCGATCATCGCGCAAATAAACAAAGCCTCGGCAACATAATCACGATCACTGACCGCGTCGATGCTGTTTGCAAATGTTTTTTCGAATCCCAAGTTCTTTGCCGTAAATGTTGGTTCGAGTGCAAGAGATGAACCAGCAAGTGCCCCAGCACCTAGTGAACTAACAGATGTACGAGACAACCAATCATTAATGCGATCAAGATCACGAGCAAAAGCATGTGCATGCTTTGCTAATTCATGGCCAAAGGAAACAGGTTGGGCATGTTGAATGTGAGTAAAACCAGGTGCAGGATCATCGACATACTCAGCTGCTTTTTCCAAAATTGCTGTCTGCAGCGCTGTGATCATTCGAGCAATTTCTAGCATGTGATCGATTGAGAAAAGTCGTAGATCAGTTGTTACTTGATCATTGCGTGATCGGCCTGCCCGAAGTGCTCCCCCAACTGCGCCCAACTTTGAGGTTAACCCACGCTCTAGAGCGCTATGAACATCTTCATCTGAATCGATCGCTACGAACTTACCCGAGGCAACTTCAGTTGAAAGTTCATTGAGTGCTTTAGCAATTGCTTCGGCATCCTTAGGAGCGATAAGGCCGCTCTTTTTCAAGATTGCAAGGTGGGCTTTTGATGAGCGTAAATCGTAAGGAGCTAAGCGCCAATCAAAGTGCACGCTTCTAGACAGAGCAAAGACTGATTCCTCAGGTCCTTGTGCAAATCGTCCGCCCCAGAGAGCCATTACTTCCTCTTTCCATCTGCCTGCGCGTAAGTGAGCAATTCTTTCGCTAAATGGGCTCCACCTGTGGCTTTCTTGGATACCAAGATAATCGTGTCGTCGCCAGCAATCGTGCCAATGACCCCAGTTAACCCTGCATGGTCTAGTGAACTTGCAAGAAATTGCGCAGCTCCTGGTGGGGTATGAATGACAGCCAAATTAGCACTGTGATCAACAGACAAAATCAGCTTCGACGGAAGCGGGGTACTGCGAACAATCGCATCGTCGCTGCTTTCCCGTATCTGATAAGTACTTTCGCCCTCTTTATTGCGAGCACGAACAGCACCTATTTCTTCAAGATCGCGACTAGCAGTTGCTTGAGTGACTTTGTAGCCAGCTTTCTTTAGCAGCACAACCAAGTCTGATTGTGAATGCACTTGGCCCGATTGAATTAAAGCAATGGCTTTAGCCCTACGAGCCGAAACTGACTGAGCATTACTTGCCATCTGTGATCACCTTTCTAAGTATTGAGATGAACTTAGTAATCTGAGCATCTGAAACAATCAAAGCCGGTGCGATTCGTATTGTGGAAGCATTCGCAGCATTTACAAGTACCCCTGCCTTTCGCATCGCATCTGAGACATCAGATGCCTTTAACGTTTCCAACTCAATTCCAAGGAGTAAACCTGCCCCACGAACTTCTTTGACACCCGGGATGAGTGCAATTTCCTGAATTAAATGCGCACCCTGTTTTTCCACCTTGACAAGAATTTTCTTTGACTCAATAAACTCAATTGCAGCCAAACCAGCTGCCGTTGTAACTGGATTACCGCCAAATGTCGAACCATGATCTCCTGGTTGGAATAAATCAGCTGCTTTTCCTAATGCAATCATCGCACCCAGTGGCAATCCTCCACCGAGACCTTTTGCCAACGTGATGACATCGGGTTTGATCCCAGAATATTCATAGCCGAACCAATCACCAGTTCTTCCCATACCAGTTTGCACAGCATCGATTACAAGTAGCGCACCGTTTGTGTCACAGATCTGACGAAGTTGTTGCAGGTAATCCTGTGGCGGAACAATTACACCAGCCTCTCCCATGATGGGTTCGATAATTACCATTGCAGTTTTCTTACTCACCGCTTTGCGCATTGCATCGATATCCCCGTAAGGAACGTGCTTCACACCCTTGATCAATGGCAAGAAAGGCTCGCGCTTTGAGGGCTGGCCAGTAAGTGAGAGAGCGCCCATCGTGCGTCCGTGAAAGGCACCCTGGGCAGCAACAACTCGCACTTTACCGGTGCGACGGGAAAGCTTGAGCGCTGCTTCATTTGCTTCAGCACCAGATTGACAGAAAAAAACTTTCGCATTCTTATCACCCGTCATTTTCGTGAGTTTCTCCGCTAATGCGATCGCATTAGGGTGCGCGTAGAAATTACTGACATGGCTAAGTGTCGAAACCTGCTTTGTGACAGCTTTAACAATTGCAGGATGTGCATGTCCGAGAATGCTAGTTGCAATTCCGCCCAGAAAATCTAAGTAGCTCTTACCATCTGCATCAGTTACTACTATTCCCTTACCCTTTACCAAAGTTATCGAGGGTTTCCCATAGTTGTTTTGCAACGAACTATCCCAACGATTTAAATATTTCTTGTTTGTCATGCAACCACCAACGTTCCGCCCTTACCAGCCAAAGCTGATGCAAAGCTCTCGGGATCTGTTCCATCAATGATACGAACTGCCTTAGCGCCAAAAGAAAGTGCATCCAAAGCTGCCTGTACTTTAGGAGCCATTCCTTCTGCAAATCCGGACTTAATTGATTCGAGTTCAACTGCTGAGATCATCTTTATCAGTGAGTCCTTATCCGGCCAGTTGCGATAAATCCCTGCCACATCAGTCATAACGATCAAAGCAGATGCTCCTAAAGATGCCGCAATAGCTGCTGCTGCAAAATCTGCATTCACATTTAAACCTGTTTTCAGATCTTCATCAGATGAAACGGGCGCAACAACCGGCACAATCCCTTGGTCAAGTAACTCAAGAAGTGCAGATGGGTTTACTCGCTGGACATTGCCAACAAGTCCAAGATCAGCCGGTGTGCCATCTATTAACCGTGTACGTCTGTTGGCAATGACGGTGGGCAATGTGCGCGCAGACATCGCTTGTGCCTTTATTCCAGCTTTACCAAGAGTGGCAGCGACATCGGTACCGACTTGATTAACCAACACATCTTCAACTACATCAAAGATCTCTTGTGTTGTGACTCTAAATCCTCCGACCCATGTACTGACAATTCCTTTGGCACTTAAGGCCGTGTCAATTTGTGGACCACCACCATGGACAACCACAACCTGTTCCCCTGCCTTTTGTGCTGCAGCAATAGCTCTAGCAAAATTGCCGTTCTCATCCTTCATGGCATGGCCACCAAACTTAACCACGATCATGATGAATACGCTGAGTTCTCGTGGACATAATCGTGGGAAAGATCATTTGTCTTAATCGTGGCGCTATATGTACCAATCTTTAGATCAATCAGAATTTCCACCAAACGAGAGTCAAAATTCACCTTAGATTTATCACCATCTGGTGCGCTGTTTGTGCAGACCTGCACACCATTGAGTGAGACATCAATCGTCAATGGATCCATAGCAGCCTCTGCCGTTCCAACCGCTGCAAGTATGCGTCCCCAGTTTGGATCGCCACCGAATATGGCCGCCTTCAATAAATTATTTCGAGCACAAGCACGTCCTATTGCCACTGCATCCTTTTCAGAATTGGCATTGACCACCGAAATCTCCACAGTCTTAGTCGAACCCTCAGCATCTGCAATCAATTGCCCTGCAAGTGAGCCACACACCTGCATCAGTAAATCTTCTAACTGTTGATCTGAAATTGAAACCTCACTAGCACCGGAAGACATAAACAGGACTGTGTCGTTGGTTGATGTACAACCATCTGAGTCAATTCGATTGAAAGTTCGATCAGTTACACGAGCAAATATCTCCTGTCCATTTGTCGAAAAAATCGCATCAGTCATTACCACAGAGAGCATTGTGGCAAGAGCTGGTGCCAACATACCCGCACCCTTTGCAATTCCTGCAAATTCAACCCCATGTTCGGAAGCAGTAGCAATCTTTGGAACTGAATCTGTGGTCATAATCGCTCTAGCACTTGTTTCCAAGCCATCATGTGATAGAACCGGCGCAATCAAATCAAGACCGTTTAGAATCTTTTCCATCGGCAAGAGCTCTCCGATGAGTCCTGTTGAACAGACCATTACTTCTCCTGCTGAAATCTGCAGTAATGAACCCACATGCTCTGCGGTTTTGTGAGTGTCAGCAAAACCTTGTGGACCAGTACATGCGTTGGCACCACCACTATTTAGAACAACGGCGCGAACAATCCCGCCTTTGGCCACCTGGCGTGACCAAATAACAGGTGCGGCCACAACCTTGTTACTTGTAAAAACAGCAGCAGAGTCGAAGTTAGGACCATTGTTTTGAATCAAGGTCAGATCAAGTGCGCCGCTGCTTTTTAGCCCTGCAGCAATAGATGCTGAAGCAAACCCTTTAGGTAGTTTCATGCGCCAATTCCATCAAGTGCCAGACCACTAATTTCTGCGAGCCCACAGATCAAATTGGCGTTTTGAATAGCTTGACCAGCAGCACCTTTACCAAGATTATCAATTGCCACGGAGACAACTAGGCGATTGGTGTGTTCGTCCACTGCGACCTGTAACTGCATCTTATTACTTCCAGTAACTGCACTTGTCTTTGGCATTTGTCCTAGAGGCAAGACATCAATAAAGAATTCAGAGGCATAGTGCTTTGCAAAAAGATCATGGGCCTGCTGTGTAGTTAGCACAGAGTTTAATTTGGCTGTGATCGTTGAAAGAATTCCACGCGGCATTGGGGCAAGGATTGGCGTGAAAGAAATCTTTGCTGACTTCTGCGCTACAGCCGAAAGAGCTTGCTCTATCTCTGGTGTGTGCTGATGGACGCCACCAAATTTATAGGAGGTAAGTGATCCCATGATCTCGCTACCAATCAAATTGATTCTTGCATTTCGACCAGCCCCTGTTGTGCCTGATGCTGCAACAACAACGATATCTGAAACATCAATTAGCTCAAGAGCAGGTGCGATTCCTAAAGAAATAGAGGTCGCATAGCAGCCTGGATTAGCTACTTTGTTTTCCTTCTTGATTGCCTCACGTTGTCCCGGTGACAACTCAGGCAATCCATATACCCAATCGCCTGCATGCTTGCCACCGTAATACTTTTCCCATTGAGACGAGTCTTCTAACCGAAAGTCTGCACCAAGATCAACGATTTTCACATGTGTTGGAATCTTCTCGACCAAGGCAGCTGACTCACCATGAGGAAGTGCAAGAAAAACTAACTCTAGGGTTGAAAAATCGATCGAATCTGTTGATACAAAATTTCTACCCGCATAACTTTGAAGTTGTGGATGAACAGCTGTGACCTGTTCCCCTGCATTTGAATGCGCACTAACAACTGTTACTTGAAAATGTGGATGGAGGGCTAGCAACCTTAAGAGCTCTCCGCCTGCATACCCGCTTGCACCGATGACCGCTGTTTTCATGGGTCTAGCGTAAGGGATGTTCTATAATTATGCAATCCTATGCATAATTATGCGGTACGGACCACAGCTCCGAACTTAGCCGCGGCAACGGCCGTAGCCGCCTCACGCATGGCAGATACCTCTTCACCTGTAAGGGTGCGATCCTGTGCCCGGAATACAAGGGTGAAGGCAAGTGAAATCTTGCCATCGCCAATCTTGTCGTAGCGATCAAAAAGGGTGATGGATTCAAGCAACTCCCCTGCGCCTTCGCGTAGAGCGCTTTCAATATCTGCTGCACTTACAGTTGATTCAACGATTAGCGCAACATCTTGAAGAGCAGCTGGCATTGTGCCCACAGTTGTTGGTCGAACTAGGGCTGAATCTGGAAGTGCGCTTAACGCAACAGCAAATGCTACTGAACGTTCAGGCAGCCCATAGGCGGCAACTATGCGTGGATGGAGTTCACCTGCATGTGCAACAGCTTTTCCATTAACAATAAGTTCTGCGCAACGACCAGGGTGCCATGGAGCTAGATCTGAACGAGCTACTGTCCATTCAAGATTACATAAAGCCAAAATATCTTGGGCATAAGCAATTGCATCCTGCCAATTGTATGCACGAGCTTTGCCTTGCCAATTTTCATTCTCCGTTTTACCAACTAGCAAACCTGCAACGTGATATCCCTGCGGTGGAACGCTTGCAAACATCTCATCGATGATCTTTTTTGAAGGGCGCTTAGAAAGATCTGGAGAAATCGATGTAACCAACTTCTGGGAACTGCGGAATATGGAACCCATCTCAAAGATCGCAAAGTCTTTTGCTCCGCGGCTGATATTTCGTTGGGCAACTTCGATCAACCCAGGAACTAAGTGAACACGCATCAGTGGGAACTCTTCTGACATTGGGTTTGCGACCTTATATGTCGCAGCACGCTCCCCCACAAAACCCATGGAATCAATAGATGCTTGATTGGTAAATGGGAAGGTTTGAACTTCTGCTAATCCGCGGCTTGCCAGCATTGTTGCAACAGCCCGGCGACGCTTTTGCGTAGGGGTCAATGTTGCATGCAATGGACGCGGTGGAAGTACGGAAGGAATCTTGTCGTAGCCAATCATGCGGGCTACCTCTTCTGTAAAATCTGCAGCCGTCAAAAGATCTGCGCGCCATGATGGCGGATCAATTGTGAAACTCTTCTCATCAACATCGCATCCAATTACTCGCAGTACCTCTGCTACCTGTTTAACTGGAATCTCAAAACCCAAAGTTCTAGATACATAAGTAGGGTCAATGGTGACTAACGGTGCATATATAGGCTCTCCATCAACCACAGTTGCCACATGCTTGGCTGAACTGTGAGCGGTAAGCAGTTGAACGAAACGAGCAGAAGCAAACTCAGCCAACGAAGGATCTACGCTTCGTTCAAAACGTCGCGATGCTTCAGATGAAAGTTTGTGACGACGAGAGTTCTTAGCGATGCATACCTCACAGAAGTGAACCGCTTCCAATGCGATATCGGTTGTTGTTTCTGTAATTTCGGAAGACAAACCTCCCATTGTTCCGGCAAGAGCTAACGGTTGTTCATCATCACATACCATCAAATCTTCAGGATCTAAGGTGCGCTCTACACCGTCCAGAGTTTTAAATTTTTGTGCCTTGCCGGCGCGCTTGATCGTAAGTCCGCCCTTAATCTTTGCTTTATCAAAAGCGTGCAAAGGCTGTCCAAGTTCGAGCATTACATAATTTGTAACATCGACAACCAAGGAAATGGAACGCATACCCATTTTTTCGATGCGTCGGCGCATCCAGATCGGTGTTGTTGCTTTTGGATCAAAATTAGACAAGGTGCGCAAGTAAAAAACAGATGCAGGGTGACCTTCTGCAATCTTTGCCGATACACCCTTGCCAGTCTCCTCAAACTTTAATGTTCGCAGTGCCTCAACAGGATCTGTGAACTTCAACCCCAAAGAGCCTGCAACCTCACGAGCTATACCGCGAATGCTTAAGGCATAACCTCTGTCAGGATTTACTGCAACATCAAAAATAACATCATTGATCTGCAAGGCTTCAATTGCATCAACGCCGATGGTTGCTTCACCTTCAGCAAAAACCATAATGCCAGCATGATCATCACTAATTCCAAGTTCGCGACCTGAACAAATCATTCCGTTAGAAGTCTTGCCGTAGGTCTCACGTGCACCAATTTTAAAGTCTCCTGGCAGCACTGCTCCCGGCAAAGCAGCTACAACTAAATCCCCCACTACGAAATTTGTTGCACCGCAAATAACATAACGAGTTTGACCTTCTCCGCAGTCCAAACCAACATAGCGAATAGGCTTTTTAAACTCTGTAATTTCTTCGATAGATAAAACCTTGGCAAACTTGAGTGGACCAGTTAAATCAGCACCTTGCACAATAATTTCTTCAACCTCAAACCCAACCCGAATCAATCCATCTGAAATTTGCTCAGGGGCGACTGATGCAGGAATATCAACAAACTCTTTAATCCAGGACAGAGGCGCGCGCATTACAGGCCAACTCCAAACTGACGAGTAAAGCGCAGATCGCCTTCAACGATGTCGTGCATATCGGTAATCCCGTGACGAACCATCAGTGTGCGCTCAAGTCCCATTCCAAATGCAAAGCCACTATAGACATCTGTATCAATGCCACATGAAGCAAGCACCTTTGGATTAACCATTCCGCAACCGCCCCATTCAATCCAGCGGTTGTTAAAGAAAATGTCTACTTCGGCACTTGGTTCAGTGAATGGAAAGAAAGATGGCCGCAATCGTGTTGTGACATCTGGACCAAACATGTGGCGAGCAAAATTATCGAGCGTTCCCTTCAGATGGGCCATCGTGATGCCCTTATCAATAACTAATCCTTCTACTTGGTGAAAGACCGGACTATGGGTTGCATCAAGTTCATCGGCTCTAAATGTTCGTCCAGGACAGACAACATAAATCGGTGGCTCTTGTGTAAGCATGGTGCGGATTTGCACAGGTGATGTGTGAGTTCGCAAAACCATTCCAGATTCAACAGGTTCGATGAAAAAGGTGTCCTGCATTGTTCTAGCTGGGTGATCTGCGGGAATGTTAAGTGCATCAAAATTTAGCCAGCCAGATTCAAGTTCAGGACCTTCTTCAACAGCAAAACCTTGCTCAATAAAGAAATCTGAGACTTCGTTTTTAATAATTGTTATTGGATGTAAACCACCACGATGTGAGCGATTCACTGGCAATGTGATGTCAACAACCTCTTCAAGCAATACCTTGCGATCCCGTTCTGCCTCAAGAACAGCAGTTGCCTCAGCTAATGCTTGGGCTATCTCCGCCTTGGCCTCTCCAATAATCTTGCCGAAACTTGCCTTATCTTCTGGCGAAAGCGCACCCAATCCACGAGATGCCAAAGCAATTGGGGATTTGTCGCCGGCATGAGCCAGTCGGGCGGTTTTAAGAGAATCTAGATCTGTGGCGGAGGCGAAAGCCTTACGGGCATCTTGTACCCAGGTTGAAATCTCCTCAACGCGCATAGGCATAACTCTATCTTGTAGCCCTTTGCTACCGTGGCATATTTGATAGGTGATACATAACAATCGAAGCCGCCGCTGAAAGATTGAGGCTTTCGGCATTGCCCGGCATCGGAATACTTACTAAAGCTATCGAATCAACATTCTGCCCCATAGGCAATCCACGAGCTTCATTTCCAAATACCGCGAGGGTGTCCCCCGACATTTCGTACTGACTTAAACTCTTTGATCCTGCTGCGCCAAGTGAAAATGCGTTAATACCCAATGCAAGAATTTCTTCAATGGAGACTGATTCAAATACTGGAATATGCCATAGAGATCCAGCAGTACTTCGCACAACCTTTGGCGAATACATATCCACGCTACCTGGTGATGTGATCACCGCATCCATTGCAAAGGCATCGGCTGAACGCAAAATCGTGCCAGCATTTCCTGGATCTTGCACCTCGGAGAGGTAAATGAATCTGCGCGATCCATTGAGTGTGATTGAATCAAAAGTAACCTGCGGAATCGTGCACACCGCCAAAATGCCCTGCGGCGTGATGGTTTCTGACATCTCCTTCATCACTTCATCGCTGACATCAACAACATTAAAGGCTGACAAATCTGCTACTTCTTCAACTTTGCGACGTCCATTAGTTGTTAAATAAAGAGTCTCTACTCTTGGGCCACTGTTTGAGGTCAGTGCTTCGCGGGCACATTGCAATCCTTCTGCAACAAACTGTCCTGCGGCTTTTCTTTCCTTTACTCCCCTAGAACCAATAAGAGCCTTAACCCGCGCAACATGTGGCGAGTTAAGGCTCTCAATCATTATTGGAACTTAGAGTGCTGCAAGGCTCTTGCGAGCTACATCAACAAGTGTCTTGAATGTTGCAGGATCATTTGTTGCTAGATCTGAAAGAACGCGACGATCAACTTCGACACCTGAAGCCTTTAGGCCTTGGATGAAACGGTTGTAGGTAAGACCATGTTCGCGGCAACCTGCGTTGATGCGTTGGATCCATAGACGACGGAAATCGCCTTTCTTATCTTTACGGTCATTAAATGCATAAACCATAGAGTGCGTAACTTGCTCTTTCGCCTTTGTGAAAAGACGTGAACGTTGCCCGCGGTATCCGCTGGCACGTTCTAGAGTTGTACGACGCTTCTTGGCTGCGTGGACTCCGCGCTTTACTCTCATTTAACCGCTCCTTACTTCAAACCAAGCATGCGCTTGGCTGTGACTGCGACAGTTGGCTTTGCAGCTGACTCTGTCGATAGACGACGTGTTACTCGTGAAGATTTACGCTCGAGCAAGTGGCGCTTTCCAGCGCGCTCGTGCATAACCTTTCCAGATCCTGTGATGCGGAAGGTCTTCTTCGCACCGCTGTGTGTTTTCATCTTTGGCATGGTTATGTTCCCTTACTCGGTAGTTTCTGCAGCAGCAATGGCTTTCGCCTTGCGTGCTGCCTTTGCTTCTGCAACTGCTTCAGTCTTCTTCTTGGTTGGACCAAGAACCATGGTCATGTTTCGTCCCTCTTGCTTAGGAGCAAACTCAACAAAACCAACTTCTGCAATATCTTCTGCAAGACGTTGCAACATCTTGTATCCCAACTCAGGTCGCGTTTGTTCGCGTCCGCGGAACTTCATTGTCACCTTGACCTTGTCGCCACCCTTAAGAAACTTCTCAACCTGGCTACGTTTTGTCTCGTAGTCATGGTTTTCGATCTTTGGTGTCAAACGCACTTCCTTCACCACTATGTGGGTCTGGTTCTGTCGCGCTTCCCGTGCCTTCTGTGCAACTTCGTACTTGTACTTTCCGAAGTCCATGATCTTGCAAACGGGTGGATTGGCATCTGGTGCGATCTCAACTAGGTCGAGACCAACTTCATCTGCCATCTTTAACGCTGTATCGATATCGACAACTCCAACTTGTTCGCCGGTATAACCGATCAAACGAATTTCGGGTGTGCGAATTCGATCATTGATGCGCGGTTCAGTGGTGACTTTGTGCTCCTTCGGTTCGTTAACGCTTTGGTGTTACAGCGCTGCAAAAGAAAACCGCGAGGGCAAGAGAAGCAAATCTCTTATCCGACAAACCAGCCCGCACTAGTGGCGGTGAAGGTGGGAGCGGTAACTCCTCTTGCAGTGGTTGTAACGCCACTGGTCTGGGGCAAAGATTACCCGTTCAGGGGTAAAAAGGTGAAATCGAGCCTGACTTCAGGCTTAGCCGCCCATCGCATGGAAGCCGCCATCAACATGGATGATCTCAGCGGTGGTCTTGGGGAACCAATCAGAAAGGAGTGCGACAGCTGCTTGTGCTGCTGGAACTGGGTCATTGACATCCCATTTCAATGGAGAGCGCTCATCCCATAGATGTTCAAACCGCTCGAAATCAGGAATGGATTTTGCAGCAATCGTGCGAATGGGACCAGCTGCAACTAAGTTGATGCGGATATTTTCTGCTCCCAAATCGCGTGCTAAATATCTTGATGTGGATTCAAGTGCAGCTTTTGCAACACCCATCCAGTCATACTTAGGCCAAGCCACTTGAGCATCAAAATCAAGTCCAACTACCGATCCCCCGTTACTAAACAACGGACGGGCAGCCATCGTCAATGACTTCAGTGAAAACGCTGAAACTTGAACAGCAGTTGCTACATCTTCCCATTTCGTATTCAAAAAGTTTCCGCCAAGAGCTGCCTCTGGGGCAAAACCAATTGAGTGCACAACACCATCAAGTCCATCTGGGAAATGTTCACGAACCCGTGCTTCCAGGGCAGCTAAATCCGCATCACTTGTTACATCCAGTTCGATGATGGGGCAAGGTTTGGGTAAACGACCTGCAATGCGCGTAGTTAATGAAAGCGCTCTACCAAAACCCGTCAAAATGATATCTGCCCCTTGTTCTTGGGCAAGGCGAGCAATATGAAAAGCAATCGAGGCATCAGTTAAAACACCTGTAACTAGAATCTTTTTACCTTCAAGGATTCCCACTTAGTGCCCCATTCCTAAACCGCCATCAACTGGAATTAGAGCACCAGAGATATAGCTTGCTTGTGGTGATGCAATAAAGGTTACGACATCGGCTATTTCTTCTGCTGTACAAAAACGCCCAAGAGGTACTGAATTTGAAATTTCACTCCTGCGTTTTTCATCGAGTGTTGCAGTCATGTCTGTTTCAACAAATCCCGGCGAGATAACATTGGCTGTGATGCCGCGACTTCCTAGCTCGCGCGCGAAAGATCGTGCCATTCCTACCAAACCCGCCTTTGAGGATGAGTAATTGACTTGTCCTGCAGAACCAACAGCTCCAACTACAGATCCAACGAAGATCAAGCGGCCGCGCTTTAACTTGAGCAAGCCCTTTGTGGCACGGCGGGCAACTCGAAATGCTCCAGTGAGATTGGCATCTATCACCGACTCAAAATCTTCATCACTCATTCGCATAACAAGGCCATCTTTTGTAATGCCGGCATTTGCAATGATGATTTCTGCCATGCCCCATTGCTCTTCGATTGATGCAAAACCGGCATCAACACTCTCGGTGCTAGTTACATCCATCTGGACAGATTTGAATCCGTCAGGTGGATTTCCGCTTCGATAGGTCACGACTACGTCATGTCCAGCTTTCTTTAGGGAGTGCGCGATAGCCAATCCAATTCCGCGATTTCCGCCTGTGACCAAGGCAATTGAACTCATGGTCAAAACCTAGTGCCTACCTTTGAGTAAACAAAAGAAGCAAAGGTGCGCGCCGAGCACTACCCTTGCTCACATGGCCAAAGAAAAGAAGATCTACGACATCACAAGTGCCCCGCAAGCCTTGACTCGTGATCAAGCCGGCCGACAAAAGAGATACTTCATATCAATGATGATTAGAACCGCCTGTTTTATTCTCACCGTGATTTTTCCCAGTCCTTATCGCTGGTTTGCTCTTTTGGGTGCTGTGACTTTGCCCTATTTCGCAGTTGTTATTGCTAATGCAGGACGCGAAACCATCACGCGCGGTGCGGATATAGTCGAAGATAAACCACTCGCTCTCGACTAAAGATGACTTCACCTCAAAAAGCAAAAGAGCCCTGGGCTCTGTTCAAATCGCTGATTGCACTTCTTTTGGTCATCTTTTGTCTATGGGGTTCACAATGGCAATATCACCGAGGCGTTGATCGACATGCCCGTAATGCTGTGATTCAAGATCGCATCGCACAATCACCAGTAGCACTAATCACGCTGACAGGAGACTTGCCTGATTATGAATGGCAAACGGTTTCAGTGTCCGGCACTTTCGATGGTAAGAGACAGATCTTGCTACGAAATCGCTATAACGATGGCAAGTATGGATATGAAGTACTCACACTTTTTAAATCAAAACAAGACAAGAGTTTCTGGGTGGACCGTGGGTGGGTCCAAGCTGGTGCTACCGCAACAACACCACCAGTTGTAAGTCCACTGCCGCAAGGTGAGGTTTCAATTACTGGACGACTTCGTCTTGACTCTTCACTGCCTCAGGGCTCATTTTTCGCACTCCCTGGAGAAGGTGAAGGATTAGTCTCAGAACTCAACGCGCAATCCCAATTGAATACTGAAAAGTTCTACATCGATCTTTTAAATGGCTCAGAGCCATCTCTATCTCCAGAAGTACCTGCGCAATTACCAGAGTTAAGCGATGGTCCACACATGGCCTATGCCTTGCAATGGATTTTCTTTGCAGGGTTAGTTATCTACGGAAGAATCTTGATTCGCCGCACCCGTTAAATCTTGTCTGTTATAAAGGTCTGCATAAAGGCCACCCTTTGCAACAAGTTCATCGTGCGTGCCGCGTTCAACGATAGAACCCTTCTCTAGAACGAGAATTTGATCAGCCTCGCGCACAGTACTTAAACGGTGAGCAATAACAATGCTAGTTCTACCTTTAAGTGCAGTTTGAAGAGCGGCATGGACTAACTGCTCATTTTCAGAATCTAAATGCGCTGTGGCCTCATCCAGAATTACCACCGCCGGGGATTTCAACAACAAACGAGCAATTGCCAGACGTTGCTTTTCTCCTCCTGAAAGACGATGTCCGCGCTCTCCTACCATTGTGTCTAAACCATTTGGCAATGATTCGATCAACCTCCAAATTTGTGCGGCTTCGCATGCGGCTTGCATCTCTGCAGGTGTCGCATCTTGCTTGGCATAGCGAAGATTCTCCGCAATAGATTCATGGAATAGGTGCGCATCCTGCATAACAACACCAATCGAATCACGCAATGATTCAAGGGTTAGTTCCCTAATATCGTTTCCATCAATCTTGATCGCACCTTCAGTGACATCATAAAGGCGAGGCAAGAGAGCGCTGATAGTCGTTTTACCAGCACCAGATGGACCAACTAGCGCAGTCATCGTTCCGGGCTGTGCCACAAAAGAGAGATTGCGAAGAACTTGCCCGCTTTGAACTGTTTCAGCTTTGGCGGCTGACTCAAGTGATGCTAACGAAATCTCTTCGGCGCGAGGGTAGGAGAAATTAACATTTTCAAATTCAATCCGTGGTTCTTTAGTAACAAGGAGCCTGGCATCATCACAATTTTTAACCATTGGCTCAAGGTCTAATACTTCAAACACTCTTTCAAATGAAACTAAGGAGGTCATTACATCAATACGGACATTAGATAGAGCTGTTAACGGTCCATACAAACGAGCCAGCAGTGCTGTAATCGCAAGTAAAGTTCCCACAGTTACTCCACCATTAATTGCTAAGTGCCCGCCAATTCCATAGGCAAACGCTGTTGCAATCGCAGCGACACTAGTAAGTGCGATAAAGAACAATCTATTAAGCATCGCCATCTTGATACCGATGTCTGCAACCCGTCGGGCGCGACTTCTGAAGTATTCGCGCTCCCGAGCTGGCTCACCATACAAAGCCACCAACATCGCTCCAGAAACATTGAAGCGCTCTGTCATAGTGCTAGACATCTCAGCGTTGACGTTAAATGATTCTCGAGTCAAGGATTGCAGTCTACGTCCGACCCACTTTGTTGGGATCAGGAAAACGGGAAGTAATAGAAGTGAAAAAATCGTGATTTGCCAGGACAGGATCAGCATCGTCACGCCAACCAAAACTAGACTCACCACGTTGCTGACAACTCCTGAAAGAGTTGCCGTGAAAGCTTGTTGAGCTCCCATTACATCTGAGTTAATTCGAGAAATCAGGGCGCCAGTCTGGGTGCGCGTAAAGAAGGCTATTGACTGTTTTTGAACATGCGCAAAAACAAGTGACCTAAGGTCATAAATTAACCCTTCGCCAATTCGAGAAGAGAAATAGCGGCCCAACATATTAAATCCCGCATCGGCAATAGCTAAAAGACCAACTAATACTGCAAGTCTTGTTATGACCGCACCATCTTTAGGTATAACTCCATCATCGATCAACTGCTTGAGCAAAAGTGGAGTTGCTACTACTAAAGCAGCATCGACTATCACGGTTGCTAGGAAAATAATGATGTTGGTTCGATATGGAAGGGCGAACCTGAAAATACGCTTTACCGTTCCAGGTTTTAGTTTTTGTTCCTTCACTGAAGGATCAGCTGTCATTGAGCGATGGGTCATCCACGCTGCATGCATCGACATGATTAAACCGTAAAGCCGAGAGCGCGCAGCTGTTCTCTTCCGTCATCAGAAATCTTGTCTGGACCCCAAGGCGGCATCCACACCCAATTAATCTTCACATCTGTAGTCATTCCAGCAAGTGCAGCGCGAGTTTGATCTTCGATGACATCCTGCAATGGACATGCTGCAGATGTAAGAGTCATGTTCAGGATTGCGATATTGGCTTCATCAACCATCACATCGTAGATAAGCCCAAGGTCCACAACATTGATACCGAGTTCAGGATCAACAACATCCTTCATCGCCTCAGTTACATCGTCAACACTTGTTGCCATGGTTACTCTCCCCCTGTTGTTGTCTTTATTCTAACCGCTGCATCCTTGAACGCCATCCACCCCAATAATGCACACTTAATACGAGCTGGAAACTTTGATACGCCTGCCAATGCCACAGCATCATCTAAAACCTCAGGGTTGCCCTGCTGAGTCCCTTTACTTTGCATAAGTTCAGTAAATTCCATAAGAATGGCATCTGCTTCGGCAAAGCTCCTATTAACCAGTAAATCACTTGCGATTGAAACACTTGCCTGCGAAATTGAACAGCCAACCCCATCCCACGTAATGCTTGTGATAATTCCATTTTCAGCAGTGAGATTAAGAGTCACTTCATCTCCGCAACTTGGATTCACATGATGTACTTGAGCGCCATATGTGTCAGATAGGCCCTTGTTCAAAGGGTGCTTATAGTGATCAAGAATTACCTCCTGATAAAGGCTGTCTAGTTCCATTATGCAAAGTATTTCTGTGCGCCAAGAATTGCACTGAATAGGGCATCGCAATCTGATTCATCGTTATAAAGATAGAGCGACGCCCGTGTAGTAGCAGGAACACCGAGCTTTCGGGTTAATGGCCACGCGCAATGATGTCCTGTACGAACTGCAACACCCTGGCTATCAAGATACTGACCCAAATCGTGAGGATGGATTTGTCCAACTGTAAAAGAAACTGTTCCACCACGAGAATCAAGGTTCGTTGGACCAACTATTTTCAGCTCTGGTACTTGTTGTAGCTTCTCAATCAAATACTTTGTTAGTACTACTTCATGGTTATGAACTTCCTGCATTCCAAGACTAGTTAAGTAATCTAGAGCTGCGCCAAGGCCAACAGCTTGCGCCATGTTTGGCACTCCGGCTTCAAATTTTCGAGGCGCTGGTGCCCAAGTTGCACTTGTCATTGTTACGGTTTCGATCATTGAACCACCGTATAAAAATGGTGGTAACTCTTCAAGTAAAGAACTCCACATCACGCCAACACCTGTTGGACCTAAAGCCTTGTGACCAGAGAAAACAAGAAAATCAACCCCAAGTTCTTTCACATCAATGGTCATGTGCGGTGCCGACTGACATGCATCTAGCACTACAACTGCTCCAACTGCATGCGCGCGAGCAACTATCTCCTTTAAAGGGTTGATAGTTCCTAAGACATTTGATTGATGGGTAAGGGCAACAACCTTTGTGTTCTCTGTAATCACCGAGTTGATGTTTGAAAGATCAAGAAGTCCATCCGGAGTGACTTCAAACCATGAAAGTTGAGCACCTGTGCGAGCTGCTAGTTGCTGCCAAGGGATCAGATTTGCGTGGTGTTCCATCTCCGTAACAACGATTTTGTCCTTTGAGGTGAGTGCAAACCGAGTTCCGGGTTCTGCATTTCCCATGGCATAGGCAACAAGGTTGAGGGATTCGGTTGCTCCCTTTGTAAAGACAATCTGTTCTTCACTGGCACCGATGAAATTAGCGACTTTGAGTCGTGCTCCTTCATAGGCATCTGTAGCTTCCTCTGCCAATTGATGAGCCCCGCGGTGCACTGCAGCATTGTGAAACTTATAGAAATCACTTTCGGCATCTATGACAGATAATGGTTTTTGGCTTGTAGCTCCGCTATCTAAATAGACCAACTTTTTGCCGTCGCGAATAGTACGTTCAAAGATTGGGAAATCTTGACGTACCTTCGCAACGTTAAATGCCATAACTTTCTTATTTGCTCACATAATCTGCATAGCCATTTGCTTCTAGCTTGTCAGCTAGCTCTGGTCCACCTTGTTCAACAACGCGGCCGTTAGCAAAGACATGTACGAAATCTGGTTTGATGTATTGCAAGATACGTGTGTAGTGCGTAATCAAAAGAACACCTAAATTATTAGCTGCCTTTGCACGGTTAACACCTTCAGAAACAATTCTTAGCGCATCAACATCTAGACCAGAATCTGTTTCATCAAGAATTGCCATTTTTGGCTTCAAAAGCTCTAATTGCATGATCTCGTGACGCTTCTTTTCTCCACCTGAGAAACCTTCATTTACGTTACGAGCAGCAAATGATGGATCCATGTTAAGAGCTTCCATTGCATCCTTTACTTCACCAACCCATGTACGAAGCTTTGGAGCTTCACCACGAAGTGCTGTTGCTGCAGTACGCAAGAAGTTTGACACTGAAACTCCTGGAACTTCAACGGGATACTGCATTGCTAAAAACAAACCAGCCTTGGCGCGCTCATCAACTGTCATGTCAAGAACATCTGCGCCATCTAGAGTTACTGATCCACCTGTGATTGTGTACTTAGGGTGTCCTGCGATTGAGTAAGCAAGAGTTGATTTACCTGAACCATTTGGGCCCATGATCGCGTGAGTTTCGCCTGACTTAATTGTTAAATCGACACCCTTAAGGATTTCGACTACGCCGTTGTCTGTATCAACCGATACCTGCAGGTCGCGGATTTCTAGTGTGCTCATTTTTTCTCTCTTCTCTCGTTGCTAAATCTCTACCGTGACGGCGTTTCCGTCGATTGATACCGCATATGTTTTCAATGCAATGTTGGCTGGAAGCGTTAAGGCTTCCCCTGTGCGAAGATCAAATTCAGCCCCATGTAGCCAGCATTCAATTTTGAACCCAGTCACATCGCCCTCTGACAAAGAAGCATCTGAGTGAGTACAAGTGTCATCAACTGCAAAGACCTCATCCCCCACTCGTGCAACGCAGATTGACTTACCATTCTTTTGGATCAGAACAGGCTTTCCTTGTTCAAGTTGATCTAGAACTAAATCAGACATTGTTTCCTGCCTTTTCTAGTTCGTTATCAATGCGGTCCATAATTCGGTTCTGAACAGTTTCATTTCCGATCTCTAAAACGATCTCATTGAAAAAGCCGCGGACGACCAAACGTCGAGCATCTGACATGGCGATTCCACGAGACATCAAGTAAAACAACTGCTCGTCATCAAAACGACCTGTTGTACTCGCATGTCCTGCACCAATGATTTCGCCAGTTTCAATTTCAAGGTTAGGAACTGAATCTGCGCGTGCTCCATCACTTAGAAGTAGATTGCGGTTTAGCTCGTAAGTATCTGTTCCTTCTGCTGCTGCACGAATAAGTACATCGCCAATCCACACAGTGTGTGCACCTTGACCAGCAAGAGCTCCCTTGAAATTCACATTTGATTTCGCGTGTGGAACAGCGTGATCGACATGCATGCGGTGCTCGAAGAATTGACCAGCAGTTGCAAAATAAACGCCGAGTAGATCAACTGATCCACCAGGTGCGGTGAATTCAACCGTTGGAAGGATTCGAACTACATCCCCGCCTACGGTAACTGTTACTGATTTAAAGGTTGCATCTTTATCGACCACGGCATGGTGGCGCGCGGCATAAACAGATTTTGATTCGAACTCTTGCAAAGTAACAAACTTTAGGTTTGAACCAGGAGCCAATGCAATCTCTAAATCCTCAGCCAAGATGGTGTCTGTGGTGTTTTCAACAATCACAGTTGCAACTGCGTGGGTTCCAAGTGAGATTCGAACACGTGAAAACTCTGCTGTATCTAGCGCTCCAGCAGAACGGCCCAAAAAGATTGGCTCTGCTACTTCAGTATTTGCAGCGATAGCAAGGTGGGCTACAGATGGAGAAAAAGAACGAATACGTTCAATGATGACATCATCACTTGTAGCAAGAGGTTCTAGATTCTCACGGATGAAAGTCACGCCAGCAGGAAGTGCGTCCTTAGCGATCAACGTTGATCGATCAGACTGCACAGAGGTGCCATCATGCAAACCGCGAAGACGTTTGAGCGGCGTGAATCGCCACGCTTCCTCGCGCCCTGTAGGCGTTAAGTAGTTAGTTGCTAAAACTGACATTATCCGACAGCACCTTCCATCTGAAGTTCAATAAGACGGTTGAGCTCTAGTGCGTACTCCATTGGAAGTTCGCGAGCAATTGGTTCGATAAATCCACGAACAATCATTGCCATGGCTTCATCTTCATTTAAGCCGCGTGACATCAGATAGAACAGTTGATCATCGCTGATCTTTGAAACTGTTGCTTCATGACCCATAGAAACATCATCTTCACGAATGTCAACATAAGGATAAGTATCTGAACGTGAAATTGTGTCAACCAATAGTGCATCGCACTTAACAGTGCTTGCAGAGTGATGAGCACCTTCTTGCACCTGAACAAGTCCACGGTATGAAGTACGACCACCATTACGGGCAACAGATTTTGAAATAACAGATGAAGATGTGTAAGGAGCAGCGTGAACCATCTTTGCGCCTGAATCTTGATGTTGTCCTTCTCCTGCAAAAGCAAGTGACAAAGTCTCACCCTTTGCATGTGGACCCATTAAGAAAATAGCTGGGTACTTCATGGTTACCTTGGAACCAATGTTTCCATCGACCCATTCCATGGTTGCGCCTTCTGCGCACGTTGCACGCTTTGTAACCAAGTTGTAAACATTGTTAGACCAGTTCTGAATAGTGGTGTAACGAACACGGGCACCCTTTTTCACAATGATTTCAACGACCGCTGAGTGCAAAGAATCTGACTTGTAGATAGGAGCTGTGCAACCTTCTACGTAGTGGATGTATGAATCTTCATCCGCGATAATTAAGGTACGTTCGAACTGACCCATGTTTTCGGTGTTGATACGGAAGTAAGCCTGCAAAGGAATATCAACATGCACTCCCTTTGGCACATAGATAAATGAACCACCAGACCACACAGCAGTATTGAGTGCTGCAAACTTGTTATCTCCCACTGGAATAACTGTTCCGAAATACTCTTTGAACAACTCTGGGTGCTGCTTTAACGCACTATCAGTGTCCAAGAAAATGACGCCTTGGGCTTCTAGATCCTCGCGGATTGAGTGATACACAACCTCAGATTCATACTGCGCAGCAACACCTGACACTAGGCGTTGCTTTTCAGCCTCTGGAATACCAAGGCGGTCATAGGTGTTCTTAATATCATCAGGCAAGTCATCCCATGTTGTTGCTTGCTTTTCTGTGGATCGAACAAAGTACTTGATAGTGTCGAAGAAGATTCCTGAAAGATCTGATCCCCAATTAGGCATTGGCTTCTTACCAAATAGATCCAAACCCTTAAGACGCAAATCAAGCATCCACTGCGGTTCAGATTTTTTTGAGGAGATATCGCGTACTACCTCTTCGCTGAGTCCGCGCTTGGCATTATCGCCAGCTGAGCTCTTATCTGACCAGCCGTATTCGTAGTTGCCGAGTCCGTCGAGTTCTGGATGTGCTGTTGTCATGCACGTACCTTTCGGGTTGTAGTGTGTGTCTTTGGAATAAATGTTGTGCATACGCCATCGCCATGTGCGATTGTCGCCAAACGTTGAACGTGAGTACCGAGTAACTTTGAGAGTGCTTCAGTCTCGGCTTCGCACAGCTGTGGAAATTCAGAGGCAACGTGTGCGATTGGGCAGTGATGTTGACATAGCTCTTGTCCCATTGGCTTGTCATGAACACTTGCTGCATAGCCCTGATCAGTTAAGAAATCTGCGAGCGCATCAACTTTGCCTGTGCGCTTTGCCATAAACTTTTGTGCCTGGCGTTCAATGTCGTCGGCCCGAGATTGTGCGAAAGCATCGACAAGATGTGCGCCAGATTGCGCAGACATGAATTTAAGTGCAGCAACAGCTAAGTCATCATATGAATGTTCAAACTTCTCGCGACCTTGATCTGACATAACAAAAACTTTTGATGGACGACCTCGACCTCGTATTGATGAAGACCGTGGTTCACGTGCCACTACAACACCATCTGCGACTAAAAGATCTAGGTGTCGTCTAATTCCTGCGGCTGTAAGGCCTAACCGCTCGCCTAAGAGCGCGGCAGTGGAAGGTCCATTTTCTAGAATTGAACGGGCCACAAGGTCGCGGGTACGGGCATCGTCCCCTGCTGGATTGGCTCTGGTCATTTTCACAACACTATTGTGTCGTAATTCGACACAGAGAGCCACTCGAGAGCCCTGCGTGGCTCAAGGGTCATAGGCTTAGGCCATGCCCAAAATCTCAGATCTAGCCTCAAGAGTTTTGGTCCCCCTTTCAGGATTACTGCTTTTACTACAGGCAACGCTTATCGTCACTGGCGGGGCTGTGCGCCTTACTGGTTCTGGATTGGGATGTCCCACTTGGCCAGAGTGCACGCCAGGTTCATATACCCCTGTTGCTCATCAAGCCGAACCAATTTTAAATGTCTGGATTGAGTTTGGAAATCGCTTACTAGGTATCGTGCTGGGTTTTGTATCTCTACTTGTAGTTATTGCGGTGTTGAAGTGTAAGAGAAAAGATTTACGCATAATAGCTTTTGGCCAGTTACTTGGAGTGATTGTTCAAGGCATTCTTGGTGGAATTACTGTTAGAACAGATTTGCATCCAAACTTTGTTGCACCACATTTCTTGATCTCAATAATCCTGATACCAGGTGCCGTTTCGCTGTATTCGCGTCGACGCGCTCCGGCAGTCTTTGTAAAGTCTTCACCCTTGACCAATCGGATTTCTTTAGCACATATCACAACCGCCTTCTTAGCAATTGTTCTTGGAACTATTGTTACCGGATCAGGTCCCCATGCTGGTGATGCGCAAGCCGAACGATTAAATCTCGATATTCAAACAATATCCTGGCTCCATGCCGATGCAGTAATTATTCTTCTCGGAATAACGTTTGCTTTTTATGTGGCACAGGGAACAAGTGAGCGAACAAAAAAAACGATCAAGATTTTCTCGGCTCTTGCGTTAGTCCAAGGTGGTATTGGTTATATCCAGTACTTCACGGGCGTTCCTGAAATCTTGGTCGGAGCACATATTTTAGGAGCAACATTGGTATGGATCGCAGCATGGCGAATCCGCCTGTCGGTAATCACACAGAATGGATAAAGGATGAGTGCACTATCAGGTTGGACCGAATTGGATGACCGCGCCGTTGCCTACGCACGTGCATTAGCAGCTGATTCGGTTCAGAAAGTTGGTAATGGTCACCCAGGCACAGCGATGTCTCTCGCTCCTGTTGCTTATGCATTATTCCAACGCCACTTAGTTCATGATCCCTCTGATCCTCAGTGGCTGGGTCGAGACAGATTCATTCTCTCTTGCGGTCACTCATCTCTGACTCTTTACATTCAATTGTTTTTAAGTGGCTATGGTCTTGAAATGAAGGATCTAGAAAGTTTTAGAACATGGGGCTCTTTAACTCCTGGTCACCCTGAATACGGTCACACTGCGGGTGTCGAAATGACAACTGGCCCATTGGGTCAAGGCGTAGCAACAGCAGTTGGGATGGCAATGGCTGCTCGGTATGAACGTGGCCTACTTGATCCAGATGCGCCCGCTAAAACTTCTATTTTTGATCATTCCATTTGGGTTATTTGCTCTGATGGCGATCTACAAGAGGGTGTAAGTGCTGAGGCGCACTCACTTGCGGGGACACAAGAGCTGGGTAACCTCAATATTATTTATGATGACAATCGCATATCGATTGAAGGCGATACACACAATGCTTTTACAGAAGATGTTTCTGCTCGTTATCGCGCGTATGGATGGCATGTCATTGAAGTGCCCGCAGCAACAGATGGAAGTGTAGATCTCGTTTCACTTGATGCAGCGATGGTTGCAGCAAAGAATGAAACCAAGAAGCCAACTCTTATTCGCATGTGTTCTGTGATTGCCTGGCCTGCACCTAAGGCTCAAGGTACTGCTGCCTCACATGGCTCAGCACTTGGTGAAGAAGAAGTCAGAGCCACAAAGCTTGCACTGGGATTAAACCCTGATGAGCACTTTGCAATGCCTTCAGAAATTTTGGCACATGCTCGTTTGGTTAAAGAGCGTGGTGCGCAATCACGTAAGCAATGGGACACTCGATTTAAAAATTGGAAGTCTGCTCACGCAGAAAAGGCAGCGCTGCTTGAAAGATTGAGAAAACGCGAACTCCCAACTGGATGGGATTCTGAGATTCCCGTTTTTGCACCAGGAAAAGATCTTGCAACTAGAGCTGCATCAGGTGAAGTGATTAACGCGCTAGCCAAAAAACTTCCAGAGTTTTGGGGAGGTTCATCTGACTTAGCTGGATCAAATAACACCAGCATTAAAGGTGGTGGGTCATTCCTGCCTTCTACTTCTGCCATTGAAGGAGCTAACCCCTATGGTCGAATTATTCACTTTGGTATTCGAGAGCACGCTATGGGCTCGATTCTCAATGGAATAACGCTGCATGGATTGACTAGATCATTTGGTGGAACGTTTGCTGTCTTTAGTGATTACATGCGCCCGGCTGTTCGACTCGCTGCCTTGATGAACATCGCATCTACTTTTGTGTGGACGCATGATTCGATTGGCGTTGGCGAGGATGGCCCTACCCATCAACCTATTGAACACTTTGCAGCGTTGAGAGCGATTCCTGGACTCGATGTTGTGCGTCCGGGAGATGCCAATGAGGTTGCAGAGGCGTGGAAAAAAATTCTTACGCGCGGTAGAGCAACTGGCATTCTCTTGTCTCGCCAAAATCTTCCTGTATTTGATAGAACTGAATGTGCTCCAGCCAGTGGAACAGCACAGGGTGCTTACATTTTGAAAGAGGCAGAAAACCCAAAGGCAATATTGATCGCAACTGGTTCTGAAGTATCTCTGGCAATCGAAGCGCAAACTGCTTTGGCTGCCGAAGGGATCAATGTCCGAGTTGTCAGCGCACCTTGCCTTGAATGGTTTGCTGAACAAGATCAGGCGTATAAGGATTCGGTCCTCTCCCCTGGGGTTGTGAAGATAAGCATTGAAGTTGGTATCGCTCAAGGCTGGCGCGAACTCATTGGCGATAGCGGTGTAGCAATATCTCTTGAACACTATGGTGCCTCGGCAGATGCCAAACGATTGTTTAAAGAGTTTGGTTTTTCAGTTGAAAATGTAATTTCCCAAGTTAAGAAGGTTATCTAATGAGTGTTCATGAAGTAGCAAGTGCGGGAACTTCTATTTGGCTAGATGATCTATCACGGGCAAAGATCACTGGAACAGATGCTCACTCACTTCCATCACGAATAGCCCATAGTGGAGTAGTTGGAGTTACCACTAATCCCAGTATTTTTAGTAGCGCCATAAGTGGTGCGGCTGAATACAGCGCCGATATAGCCGCTATGAAAGGTGCAACAGCAGATGATGTTGTAAAGAAGCTGACAACCGATGACGTCCGACAAGCCTGTGATCTCTTTGCCCCAATCTTTTCAAGCAGCAAAGGTTTTGATGGTCGCGTCAGTATTGAAGTTGACCCACGACTTGCTAGAGATACTGAAGGAACAACTGCTGCAGGAAAAGAGCTCTGGTCAATCATTGATCGTCCCAATGTAATGATTAAAGTCCCAGCAACAATCGAAGGCTTGCCAGCTATAACAGAGCTAATCGCAGCTGGCATTAGCGTCAATGTAACGCTCATTTTCTCGGTGAAACGTTATGGACAAGTTATAGATGCGTATATGAAAGGTTTAGAGCGCTGTGAGAATCCTTCACAGGTTCACTCGGTTGCATCTTTCTTCGTGAGCCGCATTGATTCAACCGTAGATGGATTGCTCAAAAAGAACGCATCACCCGAGGCAGAACTACTTTTGGGCAAGGCTGCGATCGCAAATGCTCACTTGGCATATCAATTGTTTGAGGAAAAATTTGGCACAGACCGCTGGACTGCACTTTCATCGAAAGGGGCAAATAAGCAACGTCCGCTATGGGCCTCAACCGGAGTCAAAGATCCTATATATCCAGATACGCAGTACGTTGTTGAATTGATAGCACCAGAGACGGTTAACACAATGCCGCAATCAACCTTGGATGCATTGATCGACCATGGCGTCGTGCGCGGAAATACTATCTCTGGCAACTACGCCGAAGCCGTCAAAGTTCTTAAGGGGTTGTCTGCTCTAGGTATTTCTCTGGATCAAATAACAACTGATTTAGAAATCGATGGTGTAAAAAAGTTTGCCCAAGCATGGGATGAATTACTTGAGAATGTAAAGGCTGCCCAACAACAATGATTTCAATAAAAGGTACTTCTCTTTCAAAGATTGACCGCTCATCCACACAATACAAAGCGCTACAGGAGTTCCATGAACGCCTAAAGCAAAAGGATTCTGCAATCTGGGGGCCAGATGCCCAAGCAGAGGCATCAATTCGTTTGAATTGGATTGACCTGCCGGAATCATCTCGTCAACTACTTCCACAGTTTGACGCACTAGCTGCAAAACATCGCGATAAGACAAATGTGATTTTGTGTGGAATGGGTGGTTCATCACTTGGACCCGAAGTTATTGCTCAGACATTTTCAAAAAATCTCTTCGTTCTAGATTCAACTGACCCTGATTACATCTCACATGCACTCAAGACAAACCTTGCCAAAAGTGTTGTTGTGGTCAGTTCGAAATCTGGTTCAACAATCGAGACAGCATCACAAAGGGCACTCTTTGAAGGAGCATTTAAGGATGCTGGCCTCAACCCAATTGATCACATGGTTTTTGTTACAGACCCTGGTTCTCCTTTAGACAAGCAAGTTCGAGAAGGTGGCTACGCAGTAGTTAACGCCGACCCACATGTTGGAGGGCGTTTTAGCGTGTTAAGTCCGTTTGGCTTGCTCCCTGCAGCCCTGATTGGAGTCGATGTTTCTGTATTGCTAGATAACGCCAGCGACACCAAGGCGGCGTTCTTTGCAGATTCACAGATGATGTGTGACATCGCATATCTGCTTACCTATGTATCTGATCAATACGTTGCCTATACCGATCACGGTTCTGGGATGCCAGGGCTGAGCGATTGGATTGAACAATTAGTTGCTGAATCAACTGGAAAGAATCAAGTAGGTCGCTTGCCCGTTGTTGCTGAGTCATTACAGTGTGGCTTAGAAGGAGATGCATTCACCGTCGCATTTACCGGTTCTGCAGATCTAGTTGTTGAAGGTGACCTAGCATCACAATTTATTGTGTGGGAATGGGTAACCGCTCTAGTTGGCGCGGCACTTGCAATTGATCCTTTCAATCAGCCGAATGTGACAGAGGCGAAAGAGCAAACTTCTGCCCTACTCAATGAGTGGAAAGGCGTCCTGCCAACCTTTACCGGCAACACAACTGTTGGTGCTATCGAAATCTTTGGCTCCGGAAGTAACGCAACAGATGCGTTGTCGCAGTTAATTTCTCAGATTCCAACAGATGGATATATCGCCGTCATGGCTTATCTTGATCGCAAAGATGATGTAGCAATTGCCGAGCTACGCGCAATTCTTGCCGAAAAATCTGGACGCCCAGTCACCTTTGGTTGGGGACCACGCTTCCTTCACTCAACTGGACAGTTCCATAAAGGTGGCCAGCAAAATGGCGCGTTCTTGCAAATTACTGGAGATGTCAAAAAAGATATCGCAATCCCAGGTCAAGGTTACGGATTCGAAACCCTAGTTGCAGCGCAGGCACTAGGTGATGGAAATGCACTTGCCTCAAGAAAATACCCACTACTTCGATTTAATCTTACACATCGAGCAATGGGTATCTCTGAATTACTTGCAGCTGCAAGAGCGCTCTAACTCTTTATTCTTCGTCATCTCCACGAAGTTTGCGAAGCGCTTCTTCAAGGAGTTTTTCACCTTCAGCATCTGTACGACGCTCTTTAACATAGGCAAGGTGCGTCTTGTAAGGAACATTTACTTCTGGGCTAGGAGGATTGTTGCGATCTCGTCCTGCTGGGTAACCGCACTTTGGGCAATCCCATTCAGCTGGAATAACAACTGTTTCTTCGACTGCAAATGATGGGCGGACTTCATGTCCATTTGCACACCAGTATGAAACATAGGCACGAGCGATTGAATCGCCGCGTTCTGCCTCACCCATTGGGCCGGCGCCAACACGACTTCCGCGAATTGCACTTGCCATAGTTATCCCCTTGTTTTACTTAATTGCGATTACAAAAATATTTTTACTTAAGAACAAGCGATAGTGCAACAACTAACGCAAACCATAATCCGCCGACCACGATTGTGATGCGGTCAAGGTTCTTTTCAACTACTGATGAGCCACCGTAGTTAGATGAGACACCGCCGCCGAAAAGGTCGGAGAGTCCGCTTCCCTTGCCCTTATGAAGGAGCACCAAGAGGATCATGAGAACACTAATAACTATTAGCGCGATTGAGAGACCTAGTATCACTTTTCTTAAACTCCTAGTTCGTAGGGGGTAAGGATACCCGCCCAGCAGGGGTAATGCTTACTCCGTTACCGCGTGGAACTTAACGATCTTGGCCAATTCCTCGGGGTCTAGGCTCGCCCCACCAATCAAAGCACCATCAACATCTGCCTTTTTCATGATTTCAACGATGTTGGAAGACTTCACGGAACCGCCATAGAGAATGCGCATATTTGCAGCAATCTCAGGTGAACCGATGTTTTCTACCTCTTCGCGAATGGCCGCGCACACTTCTTGTGCGTCTTCAGGCGTTGCCGTCTTGCCAGTACCGATAGCCCACACAGGCTCATATGCGATAACGATCTTCTTTAACTCTGGCTTGGTAAATCCTTCAAGACCTGCTCGCACTTGTCGAATTACATGACTGACATGTGTTCCCGCCTCACGAATGGCAAGCTCTTCACCTACGCAAAAAATTGGTGTGATTTCATTGGCAAGAGCTGCCTTTATCTTTCGATTAATCAAAGCATCTGACTCTTGATGAATAGCTCGACGTTCGGAGTGGCCGATAACAACATAACTACATCCAAGCTTTGCGAGCATTGAACCTGAAATATCTCCTGTGAACGCACCGCTTGCATCAGGTGAAAGATCCTGTGCTCCGTACTTAAGTCGTAAGCGATCTCCATCTACCAAAGTCTGGATTGAGCGGATATCAGTGAAGGGAGGAATGATCGCAACATCAACTGCGTCGTAATCCTTGTCATCGAGGCCGTAAACCAACTTTTGCGCAACTGCAATCGCCTCAAGGTGATTGAGGTTCATCTTCCAGTTTCCTGCCATTAATGGTTTACGCATTATTTATCTCCCGCTACTTGTTCTTAATTAAATTAATTCTAATGCTTTTAGGCCTGGAAGTTCCTTGCCTTCGAGGTATTCAAGTGATGCGCCGCCGCCAGTTGAGATATATCCAAACTGTGAGTCAGCAAAACCTAAAGCACGAACTGCCGCGGCTGAGTCTCCCCCGCCCACAACAGAAATACCTGTTACTTGCGTTAGGGCTTGAGCAACGACCTTTGTGCCAGCTGCAAAATTAGGAAATTCGAAAACTCCCATGGGTCCATTCCAGAACACTGTTTTGCAGTGAACAATTTCAGCGGCAAATGCAGCTGCAGAAACTGGACCGATATCTAGCCCCATCTGATCCACAGGAATAGCATCGGCTGAAACCAGTGTTGGAGTTGCATCTGCTGCAAATGCTGGAGCAACAACGATGTCAGTAGGGAGAACTAGTTTCACGCCATTTTTTTCTGCTGTGGCAATCAAGCCTTTAACGATATCAAGCATCTCTGCTTCTACAAGTGATGTTCCAATTTCTTTGCCTTGTGCTTTAAGGAATGTGAAAACCATTCCTCCCCCAATAGCTAGGACATCGACCTTGCCTAGCAAGTTTTCAATCACGCCAAGCTTGTCTGAAACTTTTGATCCCCCTAGAACAACACCGTATGGGCGCTCTGGGTTTTGTGTCAGTTTCTTCAATACCTGCACCTCTGCTGCAACTAATGTGCCAGCAGCATGTGGAAGCAACTTAGGTAAATCAAAAACAGATGCATGCTTGCGGTGAACTGCGCCAAAGCCATCGCCAACATAGAAATCAGCAAGCTGTGCTAGCTCTTCGGCAAATGCTGCGCGCTCTGACTCTTCTTTGCTTGTCTCTGCTGCGCTGAAGCGAATATTTTCTAGAAGAAGAATTTCACCAGCCTGCAACTCCTGGGCTGCAGTAGTTATCGCAGCACCTGTTACCTCACCAGTGAATTTAACTTCGCGCCCAAGTAGTTCAGACAAGCGCTGTGCTACCGGAGCAAGGGAGAGTTCAGGCTTTGCCTCACCCTTTGGGCGACCAAGGTGGGCTGCAATAACAAGGGAAGCTCCCTTTTCAAGAAGCAATTGAATAGTCGGAAGCGAAGCTTTGATACGTCCATCATCCTTAATAACTCCCTCTTTCAAAGGAACATTAAGGTCGCAACGTAGAAAGACTCGCTTTCCGGCTACATCAATTGTTGGAAGATCTGGCATTACAGAGTTTTACCAACGTAATCGATCAAGTCGACTAGGCGGTTTGAATAACCCCATTCATTGTCATACCAACCAACGACCTTGACCTGGTTACCAATTACCTTGGTAAGACCTGAATCAAAAACACATGATGATGGATCTGTAACGATGTCTGAAGAAACGATTGGATCCTCTGTGTATGAAAGGTAACCCTTGAGTGGGCCTTCTGCCGCAGCCTTCATTGCTGCGTTAATTTCCGCAGCAGTTGCTTCTTTTTCTAATTCCACGGTTAGATCTGTTGCAGATCCTGTTGGAACTGGAACGCGCATCGCATATCCATCTAACTTGCCCTTGAGCTCTGGCATTACTAGCGAGATTGCCTTTGCAGCACCTGTTGATGTTGGAATCATGTTAAGTGCAGCAGCGCGAGCGCGGCGTAGGTCTTTGTGTGGGAAATCAAGAATTGGTTGGTCATTTGTGTAAGCGTGAATGGTTGTCATCAAGCCCTTAACAATTCCCCAGTTATCCTGCAAAACCTTTGCCATTGGTGCAAGGCAGTTAGTTGTACATGATGCATTGGAAATAACGTTGTGCTTTGCGCCGTCATATTGTGTGTGGTTAACACCCATCACGATGGTGATGTCCTCGTCTGTTGCTGGCGCAGAGATGATTACCTTCTTAGCTCCTGCTGTTATGTGCTTTTGAGCATCGGCAGCCTTGGTGAAAATACCTGTTGATTCAACAACTACATCTGCCTTAACAGCTGCCCATGGCAAGTTTGCTGGATCGCGCTCTGAGAAAACTTTGATTGTCTTGCCATCAACAGTGATTGAATCATCTGTGTATGTGACCTCTAGGCCCAGGCGACCCAAGATTGAGTCATACTTCAAAAGGTGAGCAAGAGTCTCATTAGGAGTTAGGTCGTTGATTCCGACGATGTTGATATTTGGGTTGGTCAGGCTGGCACGGAAGAAGTTACGACCGATGCGTCCGAAACCATTGATTCCGACATTAATCACGAAAGTGTCCTTGCTACTAGTGGGGCCATGCCGCGGAGGTTTCTCCATCAGGCATAAAAAAGCCCAGCTCTTGGTGGTTCGTAAAACTGCCACAACACTGGGGTCTTAGGTAGAACCTTATCAGTGAAGGGTTAGTGAACTCTTGCGTACCTACGAGTATCTACCCGCTAGTTGAGCAAATCAGGCGAGAGGCCGCTCTCTGTGTCGGGAATTCCAAGCTCTTGCGCACGCTTGTCTGCCATAGCCAGAAGGCGGCGAATACGCCCAGCTATTGCATCCTTTGTCATGGGCGGTGTGGCCAATGACCCCAACTCTTCGAGGGATGCCTGACCATGATTGATTCGCAGATCCCCAGCCTCTTTGAGGTGATCAGGAATGGTTGGTCCAAGAATTTCCATGGCGCGCTGAACTCGGGCTGCTGCTGCAACTGCTGCCCGGGCTGAACGGCGCAGGTTTGCATCATCAAAGTTTGCAAGTCTGTTGGCTGTTGCTCGAACCTCACGGCGCATCCGTCGCTCTTCCCAAGCAAGGACGCTCTCATGAGCACCTAAGCGAGTGAGCAAAACTCCAATTGCATCGCCATCGCGAATGACAACACGATCAACTCCACGAACTTCACGTGCCTTTGCCACAATTCCAAGTCGTCTAGCAGCACCAACAAGTGCGAGTGCAGCCTCTGGTCCTGGGCAGGTAATTTCAAGTGAGGAAGATCGACCTGGTTCTGTTAATGATCCGTGGGCGATAAAAGCCCCACGCCATGCCGCTTCTGAATCACAGGTCGCAGCAGAGACAACCTGCGGTGGTAATCCGCGAACTGGCCGACCATTTGCATCAACTAATCCTGTTTGGCGAGCAAGGGCGTCACCTTCATTGATTACGCGAACAACATATCGTGAACCTTTGCGTAATCCGCTAGATGACAACACCGCTAAATCTGAATCATGTCCATAAATATCTGCGATGTCTTTGCGCAATCTGCGAGCACTCTGAGAAGTATCTAGTTCAACTTCGATAACAATTTTGCCAGCTGCTATATGTAAACCCCCAGCAAAGCGAAGGAGTGAAGAAACCTCAGCTTTGCGACAACATGGTTTGGTGATGGACAGACGAGATAGCTCGTCCTTAACTGATGCTGTCATTGCCATGGGGCTAATCCAACCATCTAGCGAGAAAAAATGTGGCCCAAATGGAGAGCTAATTTTTCAGCATCATGATGAATACTGCCTGGTGCTTTTCGTATGTCTGCCACCACAATCTCTGAACCTAAGGTTGATGCTGCTGCGCGCAGAGACTTCTCATCTCGAACAACAGATTGGTCCACAAGGCAGTAATCCACGGTTAATCCGGGTGCATAGCGATGAAAAAACTCTAAATGCTGCTCGGGGCTAGATCCCGCAAACTCATCGCCTTGAGAGGCACTTGATGCATCAAGATTTAATATCAAAATTTTCCGTGCATTCGAACTTTTGAGAGCATCTAGCTGAGCAGGAACTAATAGGTGAGGAATCACACTTGAAAACCACGATCCCGGGCCCATAGTTATCCATTCGGCATCTGCAATCGCAGCTAAAGCTTCCGGCCTTGCCGGTGGATCTACTGGGATTATTCGAAGGGATTGAATATGACCCTTTGCAGTTGCAACCTCTTTTTGTCCACGAACAACAATCCGGCCAGTTGATGTATTAAATGTACCTTCAATGTCTAGTGCGACTGCTGACATGGGCAGCACTCGACCAACAACTTTAAGTAGTTGACCAACGCGATCTAATGCAACTACCGGATCATCTCCAGCGTTCCACATCGATGCCAGAAGCAAATTACCCATTGCGTGGCCATTTAAATCACCATCGCTATCAAATCTATGCTGAAGGATCTCGGCCC
>JBIIKH010000002.1:0-111034 GCA_044233285.1 Candidatus Planktophila sp.
TAACCACGTTCTGGCTGGGGGATTACCCACGTTCTGGCGGAGGATGAGGGATTTGAACCCTCGATAGGTTGCCCTATACACGCTTTCCAAGCGTGCGCACTCGGCCGCTATGCGAATCCTCCCGAGGAGGTGAACTCTATCGGTGGCTATCCCTATGATTACGCCAGATCCCTCGTACGGCGTTATCCGTACTGAACTCCCCCAGGGCAGGAATGCAGCAAGGGTAGGTCCGCTCTGGCGGGTGTGCGAGGGGTCCTATTAAATTGTGCAGCGCGACGAACAGTAGAGGAGCACGGCGATGTCATTAGCTTTGTATCGTAAATATCGTCCCTCTGTTTTTGCAGATGTCATCGGACAAGAACATGTAACTGTTCCACTTTCAAATGCTTTGGAATCAGGTCGCACACACCACGCATACTTATTTAGCGGTCCACGTGGTTGCGGAAAAACTTCTAGCGCACGAATCATGGCGCGCTCGCTTAACTGCGAAAAAGGTCCAACACCAAATCCATGTGGTGAGTGCCAATCATGTAAAGATTTAGTTGCAAACGGCCCAGGTTCCTTAGATGTTATTGAATTAGATGCGGCGACACACGGATTAGTAGATGATGCACGCGATCTTCGCGACAAAGCTTTCTTTGCACCAGTACAAAGTCGTTACAAGATTTACATCATTGACGAAGCGCATCAGCTCGGACCAGGTGCGGCCAATGCATTACTAAAAGTTGTGGAAGAGCCACCTGCGCATGTGATTTTCATCTTTGCTACAACTGAACCAGACAAATTAATTGCAACTATTCGATCCCGCACACATCACTATCCATTCCGTTTAGTTCCACCAGGAACATTAGCCGCCCACCTTGAAAAAGTTTGTAACAGCGAGGGCGTAAAGGTTGATAAGGGTGTAATTCCACTTGTAGTTCGCGCTTCTGGTGGCTCTGTGCGTGACGCGCTTTCTGTATTGGGTCAGTTGTTAGCTGGTGCAGGAAAAGATGGCGTTAGTTATGAGATTGCAATACAGCTACTTGGATTCACAGATGGTGCATTGCTAGATGATGCAATCGATGCCATTGCTGCCCATGATGGTGCAACGCTATTTAAGACAATTGATCGAGTTATCGAATCAGGACATGATCCCCGCAGATTTACTAGCGACATGTTGGAACGTATCCGGGACTTAATGATTGTTGATGCACTCAAGGATTCAACAGCTAATTCAATTTTGCGCGATATGCCAGATGATCAAATGGAACGGATGCGCAATCAGGCAAACAGAATTGGAACGGCCAATCTTTCAAGGGCTGCAGATATTGCAGCAGAGGGCTTGACCCAAATGCGTGGGGCAACAGCACCTCGCTTGATCTTGGAGCTCATCTGCGGGCGTATTTTGTTGCCAATTGGCGATAACACTGAGGCGGGGATGCTCTCTCGAATTGAACGACTAGAACGCGCAGAAAACATTGCTCCTCTTACTACTGCAGCACCACAAGTAAAGGCAACCCCTGTACCTAAAGTGCAGGAAGAAAAGCCTGTTGTTAAAGAAACAGAAGCAACACCGGTTGTTGCACCAAAGGCGCATGTTCCAGGCAACTTTGATATCGCAGCACTACGCAGAGCGTGGCCAGATGTAATTGAAGATGTGAAGAAGCGTCGTAGGCTGACTTGGTCGCTGCTGTCAGCAAGTGCACAAGTATTGTCTGTTGATGAAAATGCAATCACTATTGGCATTGTTAATGCCGGCGCTAAGGAAAGTTTTGAGCGCTCTGAGTCTGATGTGATTCTGCGTAATGCATTTATTGATGTGGTGGGGTTAGATCGAAAGATTGCTGTTGTTGTTGATCCTTCAATTGATACCAATACTCCAGCAGCACGTGAGACTAGAACTTCTGAAGCACCAAGTGATGCTGTGCTTTTGTCAGGGGCGGCGCTTTTGGCAAAAGAACTCGGCGCAAAAATTGTTGAGGGTAAGTAATAGATGTCAGGAATGTATGAAGGTGCTATCCAGGATTTAATTGATGCACTAGGTCGCCTGCCCGGAATTGGTCCAAAGAGTGCGCAACGAATTGCCTTTCATATTTTGCAATCAGATGCCGAAGTAGCATCTGCTCTGGTTGATTCAATTCGTGTCGTTAAAGAGCGCGTGAAGTTTTGTACAGTGTGCGGGAATGTCTCTGAAGAAGATGAATGCAGGATCTGTCGTGATCCTCGCCGCGATAACACCACTATTTGTGTTGTTGAAGAAAGCAAAGATGTTATTGCTATTGAACGTACTCGAGAATTTCGCGGTAAGTACCATGTGCTGGGTGGCGCGATCAGTCCGATCGATGGCATCGGTCCTGAACAACTTCGAATTCGTGAGTTAATGATTCGTTTGGCAGATGCTGGAATCGTTGAAGTCATTTTGGCGACCGATCCCAACCTTGAAGGTGAAGCAACAGCTACCTATCTATCCCGACTCATTAAGCCGATGGATATAAAGGTCTCTCGTTTGGCTAGTGGCCTTCCTGTCGGTGGAGATTTGGAATATGCAGATGAAGTGACCCTTGGTCGTGCATTTGAGGGCCGAAGGGATGTTTAATCTCATTGATTGAGATGTCTTGTGTCTCATTATTTGAGAAATACAGGAAATCGGGTAGCCCCAAACAAATCTGTGCTTCATGATTGAGGCATGGGACTAATTGTTCAGAAATATGGTGGCTCATCTGTGGCAGATGCCGCAGGGCTAAAGCGCGTAGCTAACCGAATCGTGGCGGCCAAGCGGGACGGCAATCAGGTTGTTGTTGTGGTTTCAGCAATGGGCGATACAACAGATGAACTTATTGATCTGGCAGAACAAATCACTCCGATCCCTCAGGGCCGCGAACTAGATATGTTGCTTACAGCTGGTGAGCGAATTTCAATGGCCCTGCTTGCAATGGCAATTAACAATTTAGGCCACGAAGCACTTTCCTTTACGGGAAGTCAAGCAGGAGTGATTACGACATCTGCGCATGGTCGCGCTCGCATAATTGATGTGACACCTGGTCGAATTAAAGAAGCGTTAGATGGCGGGGCCATTGCAATCGTTGCAGGCTTCCAGGGAATTTCGCAAGATACAAAGGATGTAACAACATTGGGTCGCGGTGGTAGCGACACAACAGCTGTTGCATTGGCTGCAGCGTTGGATGCAGATGTGTGCGAAATTTACACAGATGTTGATGGTGTTTTCAGCGCTGATCCACGCGTTGTGCCAACTGCACGTAAGTTAAAAACTGTTACTTACGATGAAATGCTTGAACTCGCAGCAAGCGGTGCCAAGGTGCTGCACTTGCGTTGCGTTGAATACGCACGCCGCTACAACTTACCAATTCACGTACGTTCATCTTTTACAACAAATGAAGGAACATGGGTGGTCAAAGATCATCCAGAAGGAGGCAGCATGGAACAAGCAATCATCTCAGGAATCGCACACGATAAGAGTGAAGCAAAGATAACGATCGTCGGAGTACCTGACCGCACTGGTGTTGCTGCGCGCATCTTTCAAGCGATTGCAGATTCCGACATCAACATCGACATGATCGTGCAAAATGTTTCCGCTGCTGCCACGGGATTAACAGATATTTCCTTCACCCTACCTAAGGCCGAAGGTGCAGCAGCAACTGCTATTTTGCAGAAGCTACAAGGTGAAGTTGGTTTTGCATCCATTCAATACGATGATCAAATCGGTAAATTGTCATTAGTTGGCGCGGGTATGCGCTCGCACCCAGGTGTGACTGCCACATTCTTTGGCGCTTTATCTGATGCAGGAGTAAATATCGAAATGATTTCTACCTCTGAAATTCGAATTTCAATCATTTGCCGTGAGGCTGACTTAGAGCGCGGCGCAAAAGCTGCGCACACTGCTTTTGAACTAGATGCGGATCAAGGCGAAGCAGTTGTATACGGAGGCACAGGACGATGAGCAAAAAAGTTAAAAAGGTCACTAAGAAGCCAACCCTTGCAGTTGTAGGAGCAACGGGCGCTGTCGGCACGGTGATGCTGAGTATTTTGTCTGAGCGCAAAGATGTGTGGGGAGAGATCCGTTTAATCGCCTCTGCTCGTAGCGCTGGTAAAAAATTAATGTGCCGCGGAGAAGAGCTAACTGTCGTTGCACTTTCACCAGAGGCTTTTGACGGCATCGATGTTGCAATGTTTGATGTTCCAGATGAAGTCTCTGCTGAGTGGGCACCGATTGCGGTCTCGCGAGGTGCAATCGTTGTTGATAACTCTGGTGCATTTCGAATGGATCCAAAAGTTCCATTGGTTGTTCCTGAGGTTAATCCAAAAGATACAAAAAAGCGTCCTAAGGGAATTATTTCAAATCCAAATTGCACAACCCTTTCGATGATTGTTGCAATGGGTGCACTCAACAAGAAGTATCAATTAAAGGAATTAGTAGTTGCGTCCTATCAAGCAGCATCTGGTGCGGGTCAACCTGGTATCGATGCATTGCGTGAACAGATTTCTGCAGTTGCAGGAACAAATGCCGGTGAAGCGACCGGCGATGTTCGCAATCACGTGAAGGATTCAGGACCATTTCCCGCACCTCTTGCACTCAATGTTGTTCCATGGGCAGGATCACTTAAAGAAGATGGTTACACATCTGAAGAGCTCAAAGTGCGCAATGAATCCCGCAAGATTCTTGGAATGCCACGTTTAAAGGTTTCTGCAACATGTGTTCGTGTTCCAGTTCTAACAACACATTCTTTGGCTGTGCATGCAACATTTAAGAACGAGGTCACTCGAAAAGGAGCACAAAAACTTCTAGAAAAGGCAGCAGGAGTTACCTTGCTTGATGATCCCGAGAACAAGAAGTTTCCAACACCAAATGATGCAGTTGGCACAGATGCAACATGGGTGGGTCGAGTACGCCGCTCGCCAGATGATAAGAAATCACTTGATTTGTTCTTGTGTGGGGACAACCTACGTAAGGGAGCCGCACTTAATACAGCTCAGATCGCAGAGCTATTGGCGGTAGAGTTAACAAAATGACAATCAAAGAAACACTACGCGCTGACTTAACAGAGGCGATTCGTGGTCGCAACGAAATCACATCCAGCACTATCCGTATGGTTTTAACTGCAATCACTAATGAAGAAGTTGCTGGCAAAGAAGCCCGCGTTCTAAGTGATGATGAAGTAATTGTCGTTCTCTCACGTGAGGCAAAGAAGCGTCGCGAAGCAGCAGAAGCATTCGAAGGTGCCGGCCATCCAGAAAAGGCTGCGCTAGAAAAAGCAGAAGGCGAAGTTATTGCTAAGTATTTACCTGCGCAATTAACTGCAGATGAAATCAAGCAGATCATCGCTGATGCAATCGCATCTACTGGTGCTGCAGGCCCAGCTGATATGGGCAAAGTAATGGGCGCGATAAAGGCAAAGATTGCAGGAAAGGCTGATGGGGCACTCGTTTCATCACTAGTGAAAGAGAGTTTAAACAAATGATCAAGTATGAGTATGCAACAGTCCCACTACTTTCACATGCAACTAAAGCGATCCTTGATACATGGGGTTCAGATGGTTGGGAGCTCGTACAAGTTATTCCAGCACCCGGCACAGGCGAGCAGCTTGTTGCTTACATGAAAAGAGTGATTGCGTGAATAAAGTAGATGTTCGCACAAGGCTGGCTGAACTTGGTTTAGAACTTCCAGTTGCTGCCAAGCCAGTTGCTGCTTATGTGCCTGCGATTCGCACCGGTAATTTAGTTTTCACTGCAGGCCAACTTCCACTAGCTGGCGGAGAAATGGCCGGTGTTGGAAAAGTTGATGGAGAGATCACTCCTGAGCGCGCAAAAGAACTTGCACAAATTTGTGCACTTAACTGTCTTGCAGCTGTTGAGACGGTGGCAGATGTAAACAAGATTACAAAGATTGTTCGTGTAGTTGGATATGTAAACGGAGTGCCAGGCTTTATCGGTCATCCAGGCGTAGTCAATGGAGCCTCTGAATTGTTTATAGCAATCTGGGGCGATGGTGCAAAGCATGCACGTAGTGCTGTTGGAATTGCAGAGCTTCCACTTAACTCACCAGTGGAAATTGAACTAACAGTTGAGATTACCGACTGACTACTTACCTCTTTTTGAGAGTCGTTCGAGATCTGTAATTAGTACTGCGCGACCATCTAGTTTTAGCCAGTTGCGTCCTGCAAAATCTGCAAGTGCTTTGTTAACTGTTTCACGGGATGCGCCAACTAGTTGAGCTAACTCTTCTTGAGTCAAATCATGGTGAACAAATAAACCTTCATCTGTTTGCTTTCCAAAACGCTCACCAAGATCAAGCAGAGCCTTAGCAACACGCCCTGGAACATCGGAGAACACTAGATCGCCAACTGCTTCATTTGTGCGGCGCAAGCGCTGAGCTAAACGAGCAAGAAGTTGAAGAGAAACATTTGGATTTTCAGCAAGCCATGGAAGAAGTTTTTCCTGACCAAGACTTAACAACTTTGCATCGGTGACTGCAGTTGCAGTTGATGTGCGTGGTCCTGGATCAAAAAGACTCAATTCGCCAAACATTTCACCTGGTCCAAGAATGGAGAGCAAGTTTTCGCGACCGTCACCACTTGAAGTTCCGAGCTTTAACTTGCCTTCGGCAATTACATACAGGTGATCGCCTTCATCGCCTTCTGCGAACAAAACAGAACCCTTTGCAATCTTTACAGAGACCATATTTGCAAGCAACGAAGCCGCAGCAGCATCATCTAGAGCAGTAAAGAGGGGCGCTTTGCGAATAACTTCTTGATCTATGGGCACGAGGGGTACTTTACTACCCATGGTGGTCGATAGCGAAACCCGCAAACAGGCTCGGGCGGTATACCGAATCCTGACTAAGACCTATCCAGAAATACGCTGCGAACTCGATTTCACCAATCCATTGGAATTATTAATTGCAACCGTCTTGAGCGCGCAGTGTACGGACAAGAGAGTTAACACTGTTACCCCAGCACTGTTTAAGAAGTACAAAAACCCTAAAGCTTATGCAAAAGCCGATCTGCACGAAATCGAAGATCTAATTCATTCGACTGGTTTTTATCGTGCTAAAGCACGAAATATAAAAGGATTAAACATCAAGTTACTAGAAGACTTTGGGGGAGAAGTTCCACAAACTCTTGAGGAGTTAATTACATTGCCAGGGGTTGGTCGAAAGACCGCCAATGTCGTGCTGGGGCACGCATTTGATACACCAGGCATAACTGTTGATACACACTTCGGACGTTTATCACGTCGATTTGGTTGGACCAAAGAAACCGATCCCGTCAAAGTGGAAATAGTTGTTCAGCAATTGATCCCACAAGCTGAATGGACAAATCTTTCGCAAAGAATGATTTGGCATGGTCGCCGAATATGTCATTCACGCAAACCCGCATGTGGGGCATGCCCGGTTGCAAAACTTTGTCCAAGTGTTGGAATTGGCGAGATGGATAAAGATAAAGCGTTACTGTTGGTAAAGACAGATAAGGATTTTAGGTGAGAAGAGCATCATTAATTGCAGCACTCCTTTTGCTGACTGCTTGTTCGCCATCTTCTTCCTTTGTGCAAGGCGAAGTCGTCTCTTGCTCATCAATACCCCAAGAAAGAAGAATGCTTGATAGTGGAATTGAACTGCGCTGCTTAGATGGGACCATAGGCGCGCAACTAAATACTCTTAGAGGACCCATGATTCTCAATGTGTGGGGATCTTGGTGTGGCCCATGCAAGGAAGAGATTCCGATCTTTAGATCCTTTTATGAAAAAGCTAAAGACAACGTTTCCCTAGTGGGTGTTGACGTTGAAGAAAGTAGTATTGAAGATGGCCAAGAATTTGTAGAAAGCAGTGGAATTACTTGGCCAAATTTGTATGACCCCGATGGGCGCTCACGTGAATACTTTGGACTAGGCGTTCCAGTGACATGGTTTATTGCAGCAGATGGCTCGATTGCAGGAAAGAAAATAGGGGCAGTATTGGATGAAAACGAGCTCATCACACTTACAAACAAATATCTAGGTGTGAAGCTCTAATCCTCATCCTTTGAACCATTAAGGCCATCTGAAATCAAACGCATAACATTCGGATCAGCCAATGTTGTCGCATCACCAACTTGGCGATTTTCAGCCACATCTTTAAGCAAACGCCGCATAATTTTGCCACTTCTGGTCTTTGGGAGCTCTGCAACTACCAAGATCTGGCGAGGTTTTGCAATGGCACCAATTTGCTTGGCAACATGGTTTCGCAGTTCGGTAATCAATGTTTCACCATTGGCATGAGCGATGCCTCCACGCAAAATTACAAAGGCAACAATTCCCTGTCCCGTCATTGCATCATTTGCGCCAACAACGGCAGCCTCTGCAACTGCTTCGTGGGAGACAAGTGCGGATTCAACTTCGGTTGTGGAGATACGGTGACCTGAAACATTCATGACATCATCTACGCGACCAAGCAGCCAAATTGCACCATCTTTATCTAACTTTGCGCCATCTCCAGCAAAGTAAATACCTTCAAACCTAGACCAATATGTTTCTTTATACCGTTCATCTTCTCCCCAGATACCACGAAGCATTCCGGGCCAGGGTTTATCCAAAATTAAATATCCACCATGGCCTTTAGCAACCGGCTTTCCGTTGTCATCAACGACAACTGCGCTGATCCCAGGAATTGCTGTCATTGCAGAACCCGGCTTAGTTGCAGTGACACCAGGCAATGGTGAAATCATGATTCCACCAGTTTCAGTTTGCCACCATGTGTCAACAATTGGACAACGGTTTCCACCAATAACTTCGCGGTACCACATCCAAGCTTCTGGATTAATTGGCTCTCCAACCGATCCAAGTAAGCGCAATGACTTTAAGTTGAACTTATTAGGAAATTCATCGCCCCATTTCATCCAGGTGCGAATCAAAGTTGGGGCGGTATACAAAATAGTTACGCCATATTTTTCAATTAACTCAAATATGCGTCCCTTATGAGGAGTATCGGGGGTGCCTTCATACATAACCTGCGTCACGCCATTCATTAGTGGTCCATAGACGATGTAGCTATGGCCGGTAATCCAACCCACATCTGCGGTGCACCAATAAACATCTGTTTCAGGCTTAATATCAAAGACAACTCGATGGGTATAAGCAGCCTGGGTTAAATAACCACCAGTTGTATGGAAGATCCCTTTTGGTTTAGCCGTTGTTCCGGAGGTATACAAAATAAATAAGGGGTGCTCAGAATCAAAAAACTCAGCGGTGTGGTCGGCTGATTGGCGACCAACAATGTCGTGCCACCACACATCAGTTGCCGAATTCCAAGCAGTCTCTTGTTTAGTGCGTTGGACAACTAAAACTTTCTGGACATTGTGTTTGCCCTTGAGCGCTTCATCGACGGCAGGTTTTAGTGCAAATGCTGCGCCTTTTCTAAATCCGCCATCTGCAGTGATAACTAACTTTGCATCTGCATCTTGAATTCGAGACAACAACGCTTCTGCAGAAAATCCACCAAAGACGACTGAATGTGGAGCACCGATACGTGCACATGCAAGCATTGCAATCGCAGCTTCAGGAATCATTGGCATATAGATTGCGACTCGATCACCTGCGACTACACCCAACTCAATTAGCGCATTGGCGGTCTTCTTAACTTCAATAAGTAGCTGTGCGTAAGTAATTGTCTGAGTGTCACCAGGCTCTCCTTCGAAGTGAAAAGCAACTCGATCGCCTCTACCTTCAAGGACATGTCGATCTAACGCATTTACAGATGCATTGATCTTTCCGCCCACAAACCACTTGGCATACGGTGAATTCCATTCAAGAGTTTTATTCCATGGTGTTTGCCATGACAGTTGCTTAGCTTGCACATCCCAGAATGCCAAGCGATCTAGTTCGGCTTGGTCATAGAGCTCAGCCTTTGCATTTGCTTGTGCTGCAAATTCTGTAGTTGGAGGAAATTGACGATCCTCGCTGAGCAAGTTTTCAAGGGATTCGTGATCGTGGCTCATAACGCTAGAGGCTACCTGTTGGGCACCGTTATCAACAGACAAATGGGGATTGGATTTTTCAAGCCCACTTTGGCTTGAAGATGCGCCAAAGAGAGGAGAAAAAATGCTTGTATCTTTCATATTGATGCTGATCAAACTGCTCAGTAACCCATTCCTACTGGCCGCTCTGGCCAAATTCTTGGCAAATGCCCTTAAAACACTGAGTTGAAAAGGGAAAAGACCCTCCGCGGACCCTTCGCGGAGGGTCTTTTTGTGCCATGAAGGTGAAAGTGAGAGGATTGGCCGTAAGCCTCTAGACGACTCAACGAAGCGCTCAGTCTAAAGAATTACAACGAGTTCTTAGGAGTCAGCAATGCCAATAGCAACCCCCGAAATTTATGCCGATATGTTGGATCGCGCGAAAAAGGGCGCATTTGCATATCCCGCTATTAACGTTTCATCATCACAGACCATCACAGCTGCTATTCGTGGATTCGCCGAAGCAGAGTCAGATGGAATTATTCAATTTTCATGGGGCGGTGCTGAATACGCATCAGGCTCAACAGTTAAGAACATGGTTGACGGGGCAGTTGCGCTCGCAGAGTTCGCGCACGTTGTTGCAAAGAACTACAAAGTAAATATTGGAATTCACACAGATCACTGCCCAGTAGAAAAGCTAGATGGTTTCATGCGTCCACTTCTTGCATTTGGTGCTGATCGCGTTAAGTCAGGCAAAGCTCCATTGTTCAACTCACACATGTGGGATGGTTCAGCGGTCGACATGGTTGAGAACATGAAGGTTGCTAAAGAAATGTTAGCGATGTCAGTTGCTGCAAAGACAATTCTTGAAATTGAAATTGGTGTAGTTGGTGGAGAAGAAGATGGCATCGAAGCAAAGCATGATGCAAAGCTTTACTCAACACCTGAAGATGCATTGATGACAATTGAAACTCTAGGAACAGATGTGAACGCTCGCTACATGGTGGCAGCAACTTTCGGAAACGTTCACGGCGTCTACAAGCCAGGAAACGTTGTATTGCAACCTAAGATTCTTGCAACACTACAAGAAGCCGTTGCCGCAAAACTTGGTTTGCCTGCTGGGAGTAAGCCAATGGACTTGGTATTTCATGGTGGCTCCGGCTCACTACTTTCTGAGATTCGAGAATCACTTGATTACGGCGTAATTAAGATGAATATTGATACAGATACGCAGTATGCCTTTACTCGTCCAGTTGCTGACCACATGCTCAAGAACTACGACGGCGTGCTAAAGATCGATGGTGAAGTTGGAAACAAGAAGGCTTACGACCCACGCGCTTGGGGCAAGCTAGCCGAAGCTGGAATGGCAGCTCGAGTTGTGCGTGGTTGTGAAGATTTACGTTCAACTGGTACTTCATCACTTAAGTAATTAACAACTAGTCGGAAAGGCTTTACTCATGCCTGCATTGGTATTACTCGGAGCTCAGTGGGGCGACGAAGGCAAGGGTAAAGCTACCGATTTATTGGGCGATCGTGTTGATTATGTAGTTCGCTATCAAGGCGGAAACAATGCAGGCCACACGGTTGTCATTGGTGATCAAAAGTATGCGCTTCATTTACTGCCTTCAGGAATTCTTTCTCCCAACGTAATCCCTGTAATTGGCAATGGTGTTGTAATTGATCCAGGTGTTCTACTTGAAGAAATTCGTGGGCTCAATGAGCGCGGTATTGACACAAGCAAACTTCTAATTTCGACAAACGCACATTTGATCACTCCTTATCACCGCACAATCGACAAGGTATCTGAGCGTTTCTTAGGTAAATCAAAGATCGGAACAACTGGCCGCGGTATTGGGCCAGCCTATGCAGACAAGATCAATCGCATCGGCATCCGAGTGCAGGATCTGTTTGATCCATCGATTCTTCGCCAAAAGCTAGAAGGTGCGTTGCGCGATAAGAATCAGATCTTAATTAAGGTTTTCAATCGCAAGAACATCGAGGTTGATGAAGTACTTGAAGAGTATTTGAAGTATGCCGATATTTTGCGTCCATACGTTGCAGATACAGTTTTGATTTTAGATGAAGCGCTAAAGGCTGGAAAGAAAGTACTTCTGGAAGGCTCACAAGGCACCTTGCTAGATGTGGACCACGGAACATATCCATTCGTGACATCAAGTAATCCAACTGCAGGTGGAGCGTGCACTGGTTCAGGAATTGGACCAACAAAGATTGATCGCGTAATTGGAATTTTGAAGGCATACACAACTCGTGTTGGTAGCGGACCTTTCCCAACAGAATTATTTGACGAAGATGGCGAAGCGCTACGCCGTATTGGCGGAGAAATTGGTGTTACTACTGGCCGTGCACGTCGTTGTGGTTGGTTTGATGCACCGATTGCTCGCTACGCAGTTCGCGTAAATGGTTTAACTGATTTCTTCCTTACAAAGCTCGATGTCTTAACTGGATGGGAAAAGATTCCAGTCTGTGTTGCATACGAGATTGATGGAAAGCGTGTTGAGGAACTTCCAGCTTCGCAAACAGATTTTCATCATGCCAAGCCAATATATGAATATCTTGCTGGCTGGACTGAAGATATTTCAGGAGCTCGTAAACTTTCTGATCTTCCAAAGAATGCACAAGATTATGTTGCATTCCTTGAAAAGATTTCAGGTGCTCCAATGAGTGCGATCGGTGTTGGCCCGGGTCGCGATCAAACAATTGTTGTGAAGGATTTCATTTAAGAATGAAAATCCTCCTAGTCGGAAGCGGCGGACGCGAACACGCACTAGGAGTAGGACTGCAAGCAGATCCAGCATGTTCAGAACTACATGTTGCACCAGGCAATCCTGGTATCGCACAATTTGCTCAATGCCACCCTGTATCAATTATAGATAATCAAGCCATCCTTGAATTAGCACAGCGTCTAAATGTAGATCTGGTTGTAATAGGTCCTGAACTTCCTTTGGTAAATGGAGTTGCTGACCTTCTGCGAACAGCTGGAATCGCTGTTTTCGGCCCTTCTAAGGCGGCCGCACAATTAGAAGGCTCTAAGAACTTTGCTAAGGAAGTTATGCGAGATGCTGGTGTTCCAACCGCGCATAGTTTTACCTGCACAACTCAGGAAGAAATTGAAATTGCATTAGATGCATTTGATGCACCATACGTCGTTAAAGATGATGGTTTAGCAGCAGGTAAAGGCGTAGTAGTCACTATGAATCGTCAAGAAGCATTAGATCATGCGTTAGCTTGTAAGCGAGTTGTTATTGAAGAGTACCTAGATGGTCCCGAAGTTTCACTATTTGGAATCAGCGATGGAACCACAATTGTTCCAATGCAACCGGCACAAGATTTCAAGCGTGCATTTGATGGCGATGAAGGTCCAAATACTGGCGGTATGGGTGCTTACTCTCCATTGCCATGGGCACCATCAGACATTATTGAAGATACCTATAAACAAGTTCTTGCGCCCATGATTGCTGAAATGGCGGCGCGCGGTACACCATTTGTTGGACTCTTGTATGCAGGGCTAGCGCTAACAGATCATGGAACTCGAGTTATTGAATTTAACGCGCGCTTTGGTGATCCAGAGACACAGGTTTTAATTCCACGACTAAAAACACCGCTTGCAACTCTGCTATATAAGGCAGCTACTAGAAATTTAAATGGCACGACTTTAGAGTGGAAAGAAGATTCAGCGGTAACAGTTGTTTTGGCTGCCGAAGGTTATCCATCGGCTCCTAAAAGCGGCGGGGTAATTACAGGATTTTCTGTAATTGAGAATGTTCAGATTTATCACGCAGGTACATCGGCCACAGAACAAGGTGTTGTCGCATCAGGCGGTCGGGTGCTTGCTGTTACCGGTATTGGCGAAGATCTGACTGAAGCCCGAAACCGTGCCTACCGTTCAATCAGCCAGATCTCACTTCCTGGATCTTTCTATCGCACAGACATCGCACTTAATGCGTCGGTGGCAGAGAAGGGCAATTAAATGACCGATAATTCACCAATGAGCCTGCTTGCGAGCCGATATGCATCAGCTGCGATGCGCGAAATCTTTGCACCGGAGGCCAAAATCATCGCCGAGCGCAAGCTGTGGATCGCGGTCATGCGCGCTCAATCAACGCTGGGCCATGCAATTTCCAATGATGTAATTACAGATTACGAAAATGTAATTACACGGGTGGATCTTGCTTCAATTGATGCCCGAGAAAAGCAAACACGTCACGATGTTAAAGCGCGTATTGAAGAGTTCAACGCACTGGCAGGTCACGAAGCGATTCATGCAGGCATGACTAGCCGTGATCTAACTGAAAACATTGAAGCCTTACAGATTCGAAACGGTTTAGAGATTGTCCATGACAAGGTTGTAACACTCCTTGCTCGTCTTGCAGAACGAGCGACACAGTATGCGGATCAACCAATAGCAGGTCGATCACATAACGTTCCAGCGCAAGTCACAACTTTAGGAAAACGTTTTGCATCCGCCGCTGAAGAGTTGTTGTTTGCATATGAGCGTTTAACTGCATTACAAAACCGCTACCCAATGCGTGGAATCAAAGGTCCAGTGGGAACAGCGCAAGATTCAATTGATCTTCTTGGATCAACGGACGCTCATTTTAAATTAGAAGGTGCGATTGCAAAAGAACTTGGGTTTAACAATGTTCTAGATTCAACTGGGCAAATCTATCCACGTTCTTTTGATTACGATGTCGTGACAACACTTGTCCAGATTGCATCATCACCATCATCTCTTGCTACATCAATTCGCTTGATGGCTGGAGCCGAACTGGTAACCGAAGGTTTTAAAGCTGGCCAGGTCGGCAGCAGCGCAATGCCTCACAAGATGAATACACGTTCCTGTGAGCGAGTAAATGGTCTTGCAGTTGTGTTACGTGGATATGCATCGATGATTAGCGAACTCGCTGGTGATCAATGGAATGAAGGCGATGTTTCATGCAGCGTTGTTCGCCGAGTTGCACTACCTGATGCTTTTTATGCAATCGATGGATTGCTCGAAACCATGCTTACAGTTCTTGATGAGTTCGGTGCGTTCCCAGCGGTAATAAGTGCTGAATTAGAACGTTATTTACCATTCTTGGCGACCACAAAGATTCTTATGGCTGTGGTTAAAGCAGGCGTTGGCCGTGAAGTGGCCCATGAAGTTATTAAGGAGCATGCCGTAAAGGCAGCTCTTGGAATGCGCGAAGGAAACAAAAACACGCTGTTGGATGATTTAGCCACAGATGATCGACTGCCACTAGATCGCGCAGCACTTAATGCGTTAATTAGTGATCCCATTGAATTTACTGGCGAAGCTCGCCAACAAGTAGCTCGAGTTGTTAGTCGCATCGGTGCGATTACTTCCGCGCATCCTGCCGCAGCGCAGTACAAGCCCGGCTCTATTCGGTGAGCGGCTTTGGCCTAGCTGGCCCACCGCCAGCGCCTGAAATAACTGGGTGGAAACATCTGCGCACCGGAAAAGTAAGAGACCTCTATACAAACGATAAAAATGAAATCTTGCTAGTTGCCTCAGATCGAATTTCTGCTTATGACTGGGTGATGCCAACTGTAATCCCTGGTAAAGGTGCAGTTCTTACTCAACTTTCACTTTTTTGGTTTGAACTACTTGAAGACATTATTGGTAATCATATTGTTTCTACTGAGGTTCCGGATGAAGTTGAAGATCGTGCGATTATCGTGCAACCGCTAAAAATGTTTGAGATTGAATGTGTTGCTCGTGGCTACTTAACAGGAAGTGGTTGGAGTGAGTATCAGAACAACAAAGCAGTCTGTGGGAATATCTTGGAAGATGGTTTGCTTGATGGATCACAACTTCCACATAGTATTTTTACCCCAGCCACTAAAGCTGAAATTGGCGATCACGACATAAACATTGATTTTGAAGGTGCAGTCTCAATTGTTGGCCAAGATGATGCTGCCGAACTTCGCGATTTCACAATCAAGTTATATGAAACGGCAGCAGAGTTTGCAGCTAGCCGTGGAATTATCGTGGCGGATACAAAGTTTGAATTTGGCCGCAACGAGAAGGGTGAGATTCTCCTTGGTGATGAAGCCTTAACCCCTGATTCTTCTAGGTTTTGGGAGGCCTCAACCTGGAAGCCAGGCGGGGTTCAACCTTCCTATGACAAGCAATTTCTACGTGACTACCTAGTTTCAAGTGGATGGGATAGAAATAGCCCACCCCCTGAACTACCAGTTGAAATCGTAGAGAAAACGGCACAACGTTACGAAGAAGCATTTTTCCGAATCACCGGCAGCAAGTTCTAAAAAGGAGAGCACAAAATGGCAAAGATCGTGGTTGATGTGATGTTAAAGCCTGAGATTCTCGATCCTCAGGGAAATGCGGTTGCATCTGCGCTGCCACGACTTGGATTCACCTTTGCCACATCTGTCCGTCAAGGCAAGCGATTTGAAATCGAAGTCGAAGGCGAGCCAACTCCGGCCCAACTTGCTGAAGTTGAAAAAGCTGCAGAAGTTCTATTGTCTAATCCAGTCATTGAAAACTTCGTTGTGAGAGTTGAAAAGTAATGCGCGTTGGGGTCATAACTTTTCCGGGAACTCTTGATGATCGTGATGCCGCGCGTGCAGTAGTAGCAGGCGGAGCCGAAGCGGTTTCACTGTGGCACGGGGATGCGGATCTAAAGAGTGTGGATGCTGTTGTTCTACCTGGTGGATTTTCTTATGGAGATTATCTTCGCTGTGGTGCAATTTCCCGTTTTGCCCCAGTTATGCAATTAGTTATTGAAGCAGCCAATCAAGGAATGCCAGTTCTTGGTATTTGTAACGGCTTTCAGGTGCTCTGTGAATCCCATCTCTTGCCAGGTGCACTAACTCGTAACTCTGATCTGCACTTTTTGTGTCGAGATCAAGAGATTGAAATTATTAACAACCAAACTCCTTGGACCAGCTCATTCAAGCAAGGCGAACAGATTGTTATTCCACTTAAAAATGGTGAGGGTTCATTTCAGTGTGATGATCAAACTCTTGCGATGCTCGAAGGTGAAGGCCGAGTAATAGCCCGCTATGTGGGTGAAAATCCCAATGGATCACGCAATTTAATCGCTGGTATCAGCAATAAAAAGGGCAATGTCGTTGGTCTTATGCCTCACCCAGAACACGCAATTAATAAGTTAACAGGACCATCAGCACAAGGCCTTGGCTTCTTCACATCAATCTTGAATGCAATGGTGAAGTAATGGCATTAGATACTGTCGCAATTGCACAAGTAACTCCTGATAACTCACAACCATTTGCTGAACTTGGTCTAAAGCCTGATGAATATGCGCGTATCAAGGAAATTCTTGGCCGTCGCCCGACATCATCTGAGCTTGCGATGTATTCAGTCATGTGGTCGGAGCATTGTTCTTACAAATCTTCAAAGGTCCACTTAAAGCAGTTTGGCGAAAAAGCACCCAAGTCAGATGCGCTCTTAGTTGGTATCGGTGAAAATGCAGGTGTTGTTGATGTCGGCCAAGGATATGCCGTTACTTTTAAAATTGAATCACACAACCATCCATCATTTGTTGAGCCATATCAAGGAGCTGCAACAGGTATCGGTGGAATTGTTCGTGACATCTTGACTATGGGTGCTCGCCCAATTGCAGTGATGGATCCACTTCGTTTTGGCCCTGCAGATGCACCAGATACTCGTCGCGTGTTGCCCGGAATCATCGCTGGTGTTGGTGGATACGGAAACTGTTTAGGTCTTCCAAATATTGGCGGAGAAGTCACATTTGATGAAACATATGCCGGTAACCCACTTGTTAATGCCTTGTGCGTTGGCGTGATGAAGCACAGCGACATCAAGTTAGCTAAAGCTGCAGGTGCTGGCAATTTAGTTGTGCTGTATGGCGCAAAAACAGGTGGCGATGGAATTGGTGGAGTATCAGTCCTTGCATCAGAAACTTTTGGTGCTGGTGGATCAACAAAGCGTCCGAGCGTGCAGGTAGGTGATCCTTTTGTCGAAAAGGTTTTAATTGAATGCTCCCTTGAAATCTTTGCTGAAGATTTAGTTGTTGGTATCCAAGACCTTGGCGGGGCTGGCTTATCGTGCGCCACAAGTGAGTTGGCATCAGGTGGTTCTGGTGGAATGAAAGTGCAGTTAGACAAGGTGCCACTGCGCGATCCATCCCTTTCTCCTGAAGAGATCTTGATGTCTGAATCACAAGAGCGTATGTGTGCAATTGTTGAGCCAAGCAATATTGATCGATTCTTAGAAATCTGTAAGAAGTGGGATGTAACAGTCACTGTTATTGGTGAAGTAACAGATGGAAAACATCTTGAAATTACGTGGAATGGTGAGTTAATTGTTGATGTTCCACCTCGCACCGTGGCACACGATGGACCTGTCTACAACCGACCGCTAGCACAACCCACCTATATTGATCAGGTAAATAGCCAAAAAGTTAATGTACCAATTCCAGTAACTGCAGCAGAGATCAAAGCTGCGGTTCTAAAATTGGCAGCGGCACCAAACCTTGCGGATAAATCCTGGGTTACATCTCAATATGACAAATATGTTCAAGGCAACACAATTCAATCCCAACCTGATGATTCAGGAATGGTTCGTATAGATGAGACCACACATCTTGGTGTTGCAATCTCAACAGATGCCAATGCAAACTGGTCATATTTAAATCCATATCAAGGCGCAAAGTTAGCTTTGGCTGAGGCTGCGCGAAATATCGCAACAGCTGGCGCACGACCTCTGGCTGTTACAAATTGTCTTAACTTTGGCTCACCTGAGGATCCAGGAGTTATGTGGCAGTTTGCTGAATCAGTTCGCGGATTGGCAGATGGATGTTTAGAAATGGGACTTCCAGTAACAGGAGGCAATGTTTCCTTCTATAACCAAACTGGATCTGTAGCAATCTTGCCAACTCCAGTTATCGGTGTGCTGGGTGTTATTCAAGATGTTCGTACGCGAACACCAATGAGTTTTACAAAAGCGGGCTTGGATCTCTATCTCGTTGGTCAAACTCACGAAGATCTAGCGGGTAGTGAATGGGCTTTCTTGCACAACCAACGTGTTGGACAATCACCCGATGCTGATTTACAGCGTGAAATGCGCCTTATTGAGCTACTACTTGAAGGCAATTCTTTCTTTGTTGCAGCCCATGATCTCAGCCAAGGCGGATTATCTGCAGGATTAACTGAGATGGTTTTGCGCCATAAAGTTGGCGCAACAATTTCACTTGATAACGCTGGTGTAAGCCTGATTAGCGAAACTCCCGGTCGCGTACTTATTGCTATCAATCCATCTGATACTGCTCGACTTGAGGGATTGGCTATTAAGAATGCAATAGAAATTACAAAGCTAGGCGTAACAGGGGGAGACTCATTGACTATTAATGAGGTGGCTATCTCCTTGTCTGAACTTTCAACTGCCCACACATCTACATTTCCAAAGTTATTTGGGTGATAGTTATGCGCGATCAACAAATACTGGAGCAGGTTAAAAGCACTCTTGCGCTATTAACCGCAAAGGCTCCTGGTCGTGCAATTGAAGTGCGCGTTCCGCCATATGCAGCCGTTCAATGTGGCGATGGACCAACTCATACTCGCGGAACTCCCCCTAATACTATTGAAATGAATGCCGATACCTGGTTAGCGTTGGCCTCTGGAAAACTAAGTTGGTCTGATGCTATGAATAGTGGAGCTATTGCAGCTTCTGGTGTCCGGGCAGATTTAACCGAGTACCTACCGTTAGGATCAGATGCATGAGACGCCCTGATGGTTTGCTCAATCACAACGTATTAGGAGAAGACAAAGGCCCTCAAGATGCATGTGGTGTTTTTGGTGTGTGGGCACCCGGAGAAGAAGTAGCGAAATTAAGTTTTTATGGGCTTTACGCCTTACAGCACCGTGGTACTGAGTCTGCTGGAATTGCAACAAGTGATGGCGAAAGAATTCTTATCTTCAAAGATATGGGTCTTGTTTCACAGGTATTTACAGAAGGTGATCTTGCAACATTAAAAGGCAACCTCGCAATTGGTCACTGTCGGTATAGCACCACTGGATCTAGCACCTGGGTAAACGCCCAACCAACATTGCGTCCAACTAAGTACGGCACACTGGCTTTAGCCCATAACGGAAATCTGACTAATACTGGTGATTTGGCTGAATTGGTGCAAAAACTTGAGGGTTCTGCAACAAGCATGAGTGGCATCACGACAGATACTGAAATCATGACTGCACTGATTGCATTGCAGGATGAGAAAAATGTTGAAGCAAGTGCGTTGGCTGTATTGCCGCAGCTAGAAGGCGCTTTTTCACTTGTCTTTATGGATGAGCACACCTTGTATGCAGCACGCGATCGACATGGTGTTCGCCCCTTAGTACTTGGCAAACTTGAAACTGGTTGGGTAGTTGCATCAGAGAGTGCTGCCTTAGATATTGTCGGTGCAGCATTTGTACGTGAAATCGAACCTGGCGAATTTGTTGCAATTGATAAAAATGGTGTTCGCTCACAACGCTGGGCAGAGGCACAACCCAAAGGTTGCTTGTTTGAATATGTCTATCTTGCACGTCCAGACACAACAATTGCGGGTAGCGGAATTCACAAAACACGTGTTGCAATTGGCGCGCAGCTCGCAAAGGAAGCACCCGCAGATGCTGATCTTGTAATCCCAGTACCTGAATCTGGAACACCAGCAGCTATTGGTTATGCAAAAGAATCAGGAATTCCATTTGGCCTGGGCCTAGTAAAGAACTCTTATGTAGGTCGTACATTTATCCAACCTTCACAGACGATTCGCCAGCTTGGTATCCGCTTAAAGTTAAATCCATTACGCGAGATCATTGAGGGAAAGAGAATTGTTGTTGTTGATGATTCGATTGTTCGAGGTAACACACAGCGCGCAATTGTTCGTATGTTGCGCGAGGCTGGTGCTCGTGAGATCCACGTGCGCATTTCATCCCCGCCGGTTAAGTGGCCTTGCTATTACGGGATAGATTTTGCTACCCGCGCTGAGTTAATTGCCAACGGTTTAGAGGTCGAAGAAATCCGCCGTTCAATCGGTGCCGATTCGTTGGGGTATGTTTCACTTGACGGCCTAATTGCAGCGACCCAGGTGAGTTCTGATCGACTATGTTCTGCCTGCTTTACTGGTCAATATCCAATCCGCATCCCTGAAGATATGTCTGAAGGAAAGTTGCGTCTGGAAATCACAGAAGTGAGTGGTCACTGATGTCTACATATAAAAATTCAGGCGTTGATATTGATGCAGGAGATCGTGCTGTCGAGCTCATGAAAGCATCTATCGCCAGAGCATCTCGCCCTGAAGTTATGAGCAGTATTGGTGGCTTTGCTGGTTTGTTTGATGCCAGCAAATTAAAGGAAATGAAGCAACCATTACTTGCTACTTCCACAGACGGCGTTGGCACAAAAACTGAGATTGCTCGTGCTCTTGGTAAGTACGACACCATTGGTGAGGATTTGGTTGCGATGGTTGTGGATGATTTAGTTGTGTGTGGCGCTGAACCATTGTTTATGACAGATTACATTGCAGTCGGGAAAGTAGTCCCAGAACACATTGCCGACATAGTTGCCGGAATTGCTCGAGGGTGCGCAAAAGCAAACACAGCACTAATTGGTGGAGAAACAGCAGAGCACCCAGGATTGTTAGATGATGATGAATTTGATGTCGCGGGAGCTGCAACGGGTGTAGTTGATGCAGATCGTCAGTTAGGTGCTCATCGCGTTAAGGCAGGTGATGTCATTATTGGAATGCCATCTAGTGGTTTTCATGCAAATGGGTACTCCTTAATCCGTCACATAATTAAGACCGTAGGATTGAGTTTGCATGCAAATGTCAGTGAATATGGAATTACATCGGGTGAAGTCTTTTTAACACCCACCGAGATTTACACACTCGATTGTTTAGCGTTGATTAAGTCGATGCCAGAACATTTGCACGCTTTTTCACACATCACAGGTGGCGGAATTGCAGAAAATACTGCCCGAGTCATTCCTGAACATTTAGCGGCCATTTATGATCGCTCAACATGGTCTTTGCCTGTTGAAATGGAGTTCATGGCAAAGATGGGCGGAGTGCCACAGGCCGATATGGAGCGCACCTGGAACTGCGGTATTGGGATGAGCGCCATCGTTGACGCATCTGTTGCAGACTTGACCCTGCGCTCACTGGCAGCTCGGGGGATGAAAGCCTGGGTCGCGGGGGTTGTAAACGAGCGTAAAGGCTCTGATCCACGCTCAACTTTGGAAGGTTCCTACCAACCGCGATAACCTACGCTCCTGACGCATAGCAATTAGTGAAGGAGGTCGCCCATGGGTCGCGGCCGTGCAAAAGCAAAGCAAACCAAAGTTGCGCGTGATTTGAAATATAACGCGCAAGATATGGATCTAGATCGTCTTGCCAAAGAACTTCATGGCGAGGTCGATAACACTTCACGCAAGGATGACGATGATCCTTTTGCTGAGGGTAATTACATACCACGTGCGTGAGAGCAACACCCTACTTAGCTTCACTTCGTATCTACGAACCACTTTCTGCATTTGATCCTGCTGATCGTTTGCGTTGGCAAAATCTAGATAGAGATGAAACAAGTTTTAATCGCGAAGAAGAGTTAGCGTTACATCGTGTTGTCCTACCTGAACCTCCTGCAGGCCGTCCAGATGGTGTTCACATTTTAGATCGTGATGGAATCCGTTACATCTCACCTTGGGCAACTGCAACACGTTGCTGGGCGGCACTCGATAATTTTAAAGAATCTTTGCCAAGCACGGTTGTTCCATACTTTGTGTCATCTGCGATGCAGGAAGTAATCACTGCCGGTGTCGATTTACTTGACGACAAAGTTCCTCATATTCTTAATGAGACGTGGATAATTCCACCTCGTTGGTTTATTCTGTTTTCACCTGACGAGCGCTCTCGTGGCAACAATCAATATGGCAAATTTTGCATCGCCCAAACTACGATCGCTAATGCAAAACAACGTTGTGACAGTGCGCACGATGCAGTACTGGCAGCATTTGGTGATGGTCCTGTCGAGCAAGAACTTGAGAATCTTCTTGCATGGTTAGAAATGTTTCACCCACAATCATTAGTAGAACTTGATTACGGTGGTTTAGCTAACTACATGGATAAAGCGTTACGTGATTCAGGTGAAGAGGGGCTAGATGCTGATACATCGATCGAGGATGTAACAAGTTCAGTTGCAGGCCTTGCCTCAGCTGATGGAATGGCTGCCGGATTTGGATATCAGCGTTTAATGTCCCGTTGGCGCTTAGTACAGGCTTTCGAGCAGGCCTCATAAATTCACTTTCTGGCTATTGCTTCACCCTTAAATACTGGCAATACTTCACCCCAATACCTACCAAATCGGACATATATCAAGCTTAGGGAGTCATCATGAGTAATCGCATTCCTGATGCGGAGGTTCTCATGACACCCAAAGAGGTTGCACAGAGATTTCATGTGAACCCAAAGACGGTTACCCGTTGGGCAAAGGCTGGAAAGCTAACTGCAATCCGCACATTAGGCGGTCATCGTCGCTATCGTGAATCAGAAGTCCTTGAGCGCTTGCGCGAGTATAAAGAGTCAGGTTCTTAGTTAATTAAGCGGTAGACTCAACGCATGGCCGATAAAAATGATGACATGAAGGCAAGAATGCTTGCTGCCCTTGAAGCTAAAAAGAACAAGCCAGGTGCACCAGGTACACAATCTCATGCTGAATCGGGGTCAAAGATCCGTGGAGGACAACGCAGTGGTGGAGCCCCTCAGGTTCAACGCAAGGCCGGACCTTCAGGTTCAGGATCTGCTGGCTAAGTTTTTACAAACTCTTCACCCATCAACCCTCTTTTTACTTTGAGAGTTGATGAGTGAAGTTCAGTAACTTATTGAGTAATTACCAGAGTAGATCTTGGTGCGACAACTACTGAATCACCACTTATCTTGCGCAAGACGGATGTTCCCGCGCGGTCTCCTTCAACATGAACCGACCAGGTTCCAGTTTTAGGTAATGAAATGGTTTGCGCAGTTGTATTTGCATTGTGAATTACAACCAAGGTGCCTGCAGAGTCTTTCACTGCTGCACCATTGAGTGAATATGCAATTGTGCCTTCTGGAGAAGTTAAGAACTTTAGATTCTTTCTTACCAGCTCAGTGCTAGTCATTCGGAAGGCTGGGTGCGCTTTACGTAACGCAATGAGCCCCTTGAAGTACTTAACCGTGACAGCATGCGTTGATTGTGTACTCCATTTTAATGAATTTACAGCGTCACTAGATTTATAGCTATTTGGATCCCCACCCTTTGATCGCAAGAATTCTTGGCCTGCCTGCATAAATGGCATTCCTTGAGACAAGAAGGGGATTGATGATGCGAGTCGGCTCAGTTGTGCGACATCGGCAGGCGTTGCATCCTTAACGCTGGCGGTTATTTTGTCCACCAAAGTCATATTGTCATGTGACTCCACATAGTTCACCGATTGACCTGGCGCGGTAGTGGTCCACTTTGTCATGATGTCGGTGGAGTAATCAGTGTTGCCCACTATGCCAGCCATCACGTTCATTTTTGCAGTGAACTTTCCAGTGGCAAAACCATTGTCTGCTGCATCAAAGACAGATCCCTTAATGCCATCTCGAATCTGGTCGTTGAAATGTGCAACTCCTGGCAGTTGAGCAATGTTGAGTTGGTTTGCCTTCTTTTCTGGAGGCAGGGTGCCCATATTCCAACCTTCTCCAATTACGAGAATTGTTGGATCTATTTTCTTTAGCATAGTTGTAATCTCGTTAATGGTTTGAATATCCATTAATCCCATTAAATCAAAACGATAGCCATCCAAGTTGTACTCAGTGGTCCAGTACTTCACGGAATCTACAATGAATTTACGAACCATTGGGCGCTCTGATGCAACATCATTCCCGCAACCACTTCCACTAGTTAAGTTTCCATTGTCATCTCTACGGAAAAAATAGCCTGGGACAATCAAGTTTTGACTAAATGTATTTGCATTTGAAACGTGGTTATAAACCACATCCATATTCACGCGAAGGCCGGCTTTGTGCAAGCTCATGATTGCACTCTTGAGTTCAGTGATACGAGCAGTCGGCTTCGTTGGATCAGAACTATATGAACCCTCGGGGACGTTGTAATTTTGAGGATCATAACCCCAGTTAAATGTCGGGATGTTTTCATTTACAGTTGCAAAATCAAAAATTGGCAACAATTCAACGTGAGTTACACCCAGATCCTTAATCGCTGAGACACCTGTTTTTTGCCCATTATTGCTTGTGCTTAAATCTGTTAAGGCTAAGAACTTGCCTTTATTTTTTGCTGGAATACCACTAGAAGAATCCATTGAAAGGTCGCGGACGTGAAGTTCATAAATAACAGCATCAGTTGGCTTTCCACTAAATTTTGGTTTTGAGGTGCTCCAACCCTTTGGATCTGTTGCATCGAGATTTACGATTACTCCACGTGTTCCATTGACGGTTGTGGCTCGCACATATGGATCTACCGCTTCATTGACTGTGTTGTTTACACTAACTCGGTAATTAAACACAGTGCCATTTTGGTCACCTTTAAGTGTGGCTACCCATGTTCCCTTGGTGTCATATGTCATCTTGATTAATGTGCCAGATGATGAAGGGGAGTCGGATTCTTTGTATGTCACAACACTAACTGCTTTAGCCGTTGGTGCCCAAACGCGTAACTTTGTTGAAGCCTTCGTGTATGTGACACCTAAGTCATTGCCTGTGTAGGTGTACTTAGCGGCAAACTCTGGGGAGTCATAGAGTTTTGAAAGTTCTATTGCAGGGTTTTTCGGAATCGGTGTTGTAGGAATTGAGTAGTGAATGGTTGGGTCTCCTTGTCGTAACCAAATTTCAACATTTCCATTGTCTGGGATGTTTGAAATAAATCGATCATCACCCATATCTTTTGAATCCCAAGCACCTTTTCTAACGATTATTCCTATATTTTCAAACTTATCCATGCCTTCAATTTTTACTGTTGCAATTTTTCCAAAATCATCATCTGAAGTGAAATTAACTCCATTTGAGTCAACGTCAACATCTGCACCAGAAGTCAGGTTCTTCCAAATCCATAAATTCCAGCCTTGATAGTCACCACCAGGACGCTGATAGTGAACAGTTAAATTAACTGTTGCAGGGATAGCTGATGCGATTGCAGGCAAACCACAGGTAAATACTGCGATCAATGCCACCAGCACTTGAAATTTCTTGGATACGGTTTGAGTTCTCATGACCGCAACTTACCGCTAGAAAAGCAATAATTAAATAGTTATAAGAGTCCGCGTCGCTTTAGAAGAGGCTCAATTTTTGAATCTCGCCCACGGAAGTTACGGAACATCTGCATCGAATCGATAGACCCACCACGCCCAAGAAGAGTGTTCTTGAAGTGATCGCCATTTGCTCGCACCAGGCCACCATTTTCCTTGAACCAGTCAACAGTGTCAGCATCTAGAACTTCAGACCAGATATAGCCGTAGTAGCCTGATGAGTAACCCCCAGCAAAAATATGGCTGAAGTAAGTAGAGCGGTAACGGGTTGGAACGGGTGAGAAATCTAACCCGTAATCTTTTATTGCCTGGGCTTCAAAAGCTTCAACATCAGTGACCTTTGCAGCCTGTTCAGTATTGAGTGAGTGCCAAGCAAGGTCCAGAATCGCAGCAGCTAAATAACTAGTTGTCGCATGACCCTCATTGAAAGTACTTGCGGCTTTTAGACTATCAATCCAGTCCTGTGGAAGCTTTTCACCAGTTTCATTATGTCGTGCGTAGTTTTGAACTACTTCAGGCCACAAGATCCACATTTCATTTACCTGAGATGGGAATTCAACGAAGTCACGTTGAACAGAAGTACCTGAAACTCGTGGGTACTTAACTTGAGATAACAAACCGTGCAATGCATGTCCAAATTCGTGGAACAAAGTTGTTGTCTCATCAAATGTTAGAAGTGTTGGTTTACCTTCAGGTGGCTTTGGAATATTTAAGTTGTTCACAACAACAGGTAATTGTTCGAACAAGAAGTTCTGCTCAACCAAACTATTCATCCATGCGCCACCACGCTTTGAGTCACGTGTGTAGAAATCTCCTATGAACAGCCCAACCTTTGTGCCATCTTCATTATTGACTTCAAAGGCACGGGCTTCTGCGTGATAGGTAACTAGGTCTGGACGTTCTTTAAATGTAATTCCAAACAACTTATTGGCTGCAAAGAAAACACCATCATGTAGAACACGCTCTAACTCAAAGTAAGGACGCATCTTTGTTGTATCGATGTTGTACTTTTCAAGACGAACTTTCTCAGTGTAGAAACCCCAGTCCCAGCTCTCAATGTCGGTACCAGCAGATTTCTTCAGATCTTCAGCTTCTGCCTTTGCGTTACGGACAGCGGCAGGTGCGATCTTTCGAAGCATTGCATGCACGTTGTCTGGATGCTCTGCAGTTTGCACTGCAATAACGTGTTCAGCATGAGTTTCTTTACCAAATAGCCGTGCACGCTCTGCGCGAAGTTTTACCATTTGAAGCAAAACAGGCTTGTTATCGTTTTCATTTGGGCGATTAGCTTTTTTCTTTGAAGCTTCCATAATCTTCTTGCGAAGTTCGCGATTAGTCAGTGAATCAAGAACTGGATTACCAGTGAAGTTCACCATTCCGATGAGCCACTTATCATCATGCCCACGCTCTTTTGCAGCGGCAGCGGCAGCGGCAATTTGATTTTCGGAAAGTCCGTCTAGCTCTGCAGCAGAATCCACAAGAACTGCTAAATCATTGGTATCAGCCAATACATTCTTCGAAAACTGAGTTTCAAGCGATGAGAGCTCTTCGTTTAACTCTTTCAGGCGGGCACGTTGAGCCTCTGTTAGATGTGCTCCTTCGTGAATCAAATCTTTGTAATAACGCTCAAGCAACCAAGAGTCTTCGCTATTGAGACCGAGGGACTCTCGAGCGTCATAGAGATCTTTGATTCTTTTAAAGAGCACAGGATTTAAACTAATTGCATCTTGATGCGCTGCTAATTTCGGTGCAATCTCTTCTTCAATAGCATCGAGTGCATCATTGGTATCACTTGAGGACTTGTTGTAGAAAACGCGCATCATTCGTCCTAGGTACTGCCCACTTTTTTCAAGAGCAACAATTGTGTTTTCAAATGTTGCAGCACCTGGTGTCTCCAAAATTGCCTGCACTTCAGCTAGTTGCTGGGTGCATCCTTCATAAAAGGCAGGTAAGTAGTGCTCCTCTTTAATCAGAGCAAATGGAGGTAGCTCATATTCAAGGGTGCTGCGTTGGGCAAATGGGTTCGCGTTTGTCATAACGCGAATACTACCTATTTAGCGATATTTAGAAAGAGTGAAATTAGTGAGGACGACGACGTCGTTGGCTTGAGTTTGGACGAGGGCGCTTTCCACCACTGCGTACAGACTTTTCAACGATTGGCACGATGTATGGAATACCTGTTGGCTCCTGCGCACCCGTAATCTTCATTAATTCAGTACTGAGTGGTGTAACTCCAACAAACTTAGGGGTTACGCCGGCACGTTGTGTAAGTCCACCGATTGATTTCTGCTGACGTGTAGTCGCAAGAGTTACAACAGTTCCGGCCTCACCAGCACGTGCTGTACGACCAGCGCGGTGTAGGTAATCCTTGTGATCTGTCGGAGCATCAACGTGCACAACCAATGAGATTCCATCAACGTGAATACCGCGGGCAGCAACATCTGTTGCAACTAGCGCAGCATTTGCAGTCTCCTTGAAGAGAGCCAAAGTACGTGTTCGAACAGCTTGTGACTTACCGCCGTGCAATGCACCAACTGGCACACCTGCGTGAGCAAGCTTGTCAGCCAAACGATCTGCACCGCGCTGTGTCTTTACGAACAAAATAGTTTTTCCGTTACGAGCTGCAACCTGATTTGTGATGTCATCTTTATCAGATGGGTTCATGACCAATACGTAGTGCTCCATTGTTGAAACTGAGGCACGATCGTTTTGTAATGAGTGAGTCTTTGGATTCTTCAAGTACTGACGAACCAATGAGTCAACGCCACGGTCAAGAGTTGCTGAGAATAGAAGACGCTGACCATCAAGCTTTGCCTGATCAAGAATTTCCTTCACAACAGGCAAGAAGCCCATGTCTGCCATCTGATCTGCTTCATCAAGAACTGTAATCTGAAGGTGATCTAATTGAACTTCACCCTTGTTTAGTAGATCGATTAAGCGACCAGGTGTTGCAACCAAGATTGCTGTTCCGCGACGCATTGCAGTGATCTGCTTTGAGTAGGACATTCCGCCAGCAACAACAACTGATTCGTGACCAATTGAACGAGCAAGTGGCATCAAGACTTCATCAATCTGCTGTGCAAGTTCGCGAGTTGGAGTTAATACAAGTGCCAATGGCTTATGAGGCTTTGCAATCTTGCCATTTAAGTTGTTGAGAAGTGCTAAACCAAATGCAAGAGTTTTTCCTGATCCAGTTTGCCCGCGACCCAAGATGTCATGTCCGGCAAGAGCATCTGGAAGTGTTGCAATCTGAATTGGGAATGGATGCAGAATTCCTTGCTTGCTCAGTGCGTTAACAAGAGGTGCTGCAATACCAAGATCAGCAAATGTTGTTGTGATCTCAGTTAGGGGAGTTGCATCAACAAGGTTTGCATCTGCAAGATTTGCTGAAATGTAGTTGTCATCTGCACCGAAATCTACGGCCGCATTTGAGTGAGACTTTGCATGCTTCTTAAAGTCATCACGAGCATAAGCTGGTGAGTCATTGCGGCGATCGCGTACTGGACGCTCTGCGCGGAAGTTAGCTGCGCGTGTATCTGGTGCGACGCTGCTCTTCTTTGGACGTGTTGGATCAAACTTTTCACGCTTGCGAGGTTCAAAGTTTGGACGACCATCATCTGTGCGAGCAATCTTTGCCTTTACAGCATCGCGACGATTTGTTGGACGAGTATCTGACCCACGAGTTTCAGTTGGACGTGAATCCTCGCGCTTGAATGCTGGACGCTCTGGACGAGCTGCTTTCTTATATGTTTTCTTAAACTCTGGACGAGCTGCTGGACGTTCTGTTCGCTCAGTACGTTCTGTGCGAGCCGTGCGCGGTGCTGATTCGCGAACTTCGCGTTCTTTCACAAACTTCTTTGCACGTGAATCTGGACGCTGTGATCGCTCAATACGTGCTGAACGCTCTGCTGGTTCTTCAGTTGGACGTGGCTTTGATGCAGTTTGTTCCTGGTAACGCTTTGCGCGCAACTTTGAACGCTCTACTAAACGAGTCTCCTTCTTTGATGTTGCTGTTGTATCAACATCTGAATAGCGACGAGTTGAAGCTGGCTTTCTTGTTGAAGGCTTAGCTGCTGCACCTTTACGTGCTGCCTTTTGCGCAGTTGTGTGACGCGCCTTTGGAGCTGCTTCCTTAAAAGCAGCAGCCTTCTTCGTGCGCTTAGGCTTACCTGCTGATGCTGCGCGACGAGCTTTTCCGGGCGCGCTAGTACGTGGTTGTAGAGACATAGAAATGCATACCAATCGAGACGACAAGCGCGTCTCGGGTATAGCTCGCACTTTTGGCGGCTAGGGCGAAAATAAGACTCGCATGTAGTGCTGAACTAAGTCAGCACTTGGGGGAAGTGCTTTGGTGCGGTCGCACCAATGGGTTAATTCTATCGTGAATTATTGGATTGAAAAACCAACAGGAAGTTCTAGTCGATTAGCAGCCAATAGCGCAGAATCCGTCAAGATTTCATGCGTAGAACCATCAGCAACGATGACTCCACCCTTCAGAATTACCGATCTGGCACAGAGTTCATATGCATATGGAAGATCGTGAGTAACCATCACCATTGTTATATCTAATGAGCGCAAAATGTCAGCTAATTCGCGGCGGCTAGCAGGATCAAGGTTTGATGATGGTTCATCAAGGACAAGAATTTCAGGCTTCATAGCCAAAACAGTTGCTACTGCAACCCGTCGTCGCTGCCCAAATGAAAGGTGATGCGGTGGACGATCTTTGAACTCAAGCATCCCAACTAGGTTCAATGCATCATCAACGATTGAATCTAATTCTGCACCTCTTTTTCCCATGTTGTAAGGTCCAAATGCAACATCTTCACCAACGGTTGGCATAAACAGTTGATCATCAGGATCTTGGAAAACAATTCCGACCTTAGAGCGGATTTCCTTTATTGATTCTTTATTTTTAGAATCAACTAATTGTCCAGCAACATGAATTGATCCATGTGATGTTGGATGGATTCCATTCATATGCATTACTAGAGTTGTTTTGCCCGCACCATTTGGTCCAAGAAGTGCAACACGTTCTCCTTTTTGCACAGAAAGGTTAACGCCAAACAGCGCTTGATTGCCATCGGGATATGCAAATGCAAGCTCTTTGATTTCTAGACTTGGCGTAGTCATTACATTTTTCCAATCGCTAGTTGTGTAATAAAGATCAGTGCTGCAATCAATGGATACATCATGGCTTTAATCCAAACGGTTGATTGAACATGTGGTGGTTCTTCATGTGGCAAAACGCCCTCATATCCTCTAGAGAGCATGGAAAGATGAACCCTCTCTCCTCTTTCATATGAACGAATAAATAGCGCACCAGCTGCTGTTGCTAAAACTTTCCAGTGCTTGATTCCAGTTGCTTCAAAGCCTCGCGACTCTCGTGCAACTTTCATTCTTTCCATCTCGTCGTTAACAACATTGACATAACGCAACATAAATGAAGCTATCTGCACCATTAAAGCTGGAAGCTTTAACCGCTCAAGCCCTCGGAGAATTTCACGCGCGGTTGTTGAAGTGGACAGGATAATTGCGGTCATTACGCCCAAGGTTCCTTTAACAACAATTCCAGAACCTGCAATTAAACCCTCACGGTATAGATCGAATGGACCGACCTGGATCTTTTCTCCCGAGCCAAAAAATGGCATCAGAATTGCGAAGAAAACAAATGGAATTTCGATTAATGAGCGCTTAAAAAGCACCAGAAATGGGATCTTTGCAATTGATACGACGGTAAATAACCAGTAGAAGTAGGCAACGAACGCGGCCCATTGCGTAACTGGGGTAGAGACAACAATTAAAATAAAGGTGACCGCTGAAATGATCTTCAGGTGCGAAGGTAAAGCGTGGACCAACGAATGGCGATGAAGGTAGAGCCTTTCACCTACATCGTGGCCGTGGTGGTGCTTCTCCTTTTCGACCTTAATTGGCATCTTTCTTGGGTTTACGTGCAATGAGTTTAAAACCAATTCCTGCAACCACCGCCGTACCAATGACGCCAATTACTCCAGCTACGCCAACAGATGCACGTTCATTCTCAATTCCCTTAACACCGTAATCAGCCAAAGCCCCATCTGCATTTGAGTGGACTCTTGCTGTTTCAATAAAGCCAATATCTTCCGCAACTTTTTCTAGTCCATCAGGAGAAGAAGATGCGTAGAAAGAAACAACGCCTGCAAGAAACAAGGAGATTACAAAACCCGAAATATAAAATTTACGATTATCAAGCATTTCGAATCTCTAGCTTCTGCTTATTGTTTTTCCAACCATAAACTAGATCACTTCGGCTTGCTAAGACGGCACTAACGGTTAATCCAGTAATAATCGCTTCACCGATTCCGATCAACACATGTGTTCCGACCATGGCACTTAAAACAGTCGAAGTTGAAATTGTTGCTGTTGCTCCCAGTGCATATTGGAGAGTAAAGCCAGCTGCGGCAATCGGAACCGAAAGAAGAGCCCCTACAAATGCAGCCGCAGAGACCGAAGCCTTATGTTTTGGCAAAATCTTTCGCACAAGAAGGAAAATTCCGTATCCAGCCCACACTGCCAGAATTGACATGTTAAAGACACTGAGTCCCAGAGCGGTTAATCCGCCATCTGCAAACAAGAAAGCTTGCATAAGCAAAACCATGGTTAGGGCTAACGTTGCAGCCCAGGGGCCAACCAGAACTGCGGCAAGAACCGCGCCAAGTAAGTGGCCGCTCGTTCCTGCAGCGACAGGAAAGTTGAGCATTTGCACCGCAAAGATGAATACAGCGGTTAGGCCAGCCAAAGGGGCGGTCTTTTCATCAAGTTGGGTGCGCGCGCCTTTAAGGGCTGCAGCAACACCTATAGCCGAAATGCCGGCAAAGATTGCTGATGTTTGAGGATCTATAAACCCGTCTGGAATATGCATAGGACAATGTTAATGCAAACGATTCGCATCTGCATCTTGAAGGCAACTTATGCTCAAAATGGCCAAATAGCCTGTGGCGCAGACCAAATTCCCTGCTCAATCTAAGGCCAAGGCGTATAAGTTTCTTGCATGAGCGACGATGACGGCTTAGAAGAAATCATCAGCGAAGAGATGTTGTGGGATCGCATCCCTGAGGTCGAAGGCGAAGAACGCGCTAGCACTTATTACGAACTAAGCGCTCGCATTTATGCACGTGGTCAATATGACGAAGCTCTGGCCTTAGCTGAGACAGCACGCGATATTTACTCGCAACTTGGCGATTCCGCACCATCTGAAGGTTTAGCTCAGGCGTATTCAGCAATTGGTTACAACTTAAATCAATTAAAGCGCATGGATGAAGCAGCACTGGCAATGAGCAAAGCTGTTGAGTTACTACGTGAGAATAAATCACCCATCGCGCTAGAACTTGCCTGCACTCTTGGTGAATGGTGGTATTCATCTAAGCAATACGACAAAGTCGTTGAAACAATGAATGAATGCGCCCAAGAACATTTAGTAGACGGAAATGAAATTGGCGCAGCAAATGATCTGCACCTAATTGGTTGCGCCGAACGGGAATTGAAAAATTATGAAAAGGCACTCGAAGCTTTCAAGGAGGCGAGAACTCTTTTCAAGCGCAACAAAGAAGTCATTCATGTTGCCCGTTGTGATCAAAAAATGGCATCATGTTTAATTGAGTTGGGTCAAGGCGAACTAGCACTTGAAACCGCTCGCAAAGCAGTTGATGTTTTTGAAACCGGACATGATCACCGCCGTGAAACATTTGCATCCTTTGAATTTGGTAAAGCACAAATTTTGCTTGAAAAATATGATGAAGGATTAGCAACTCTTGAAAATGTCCTGGCCATTGTTAGCGAGGATGAACCCAAGGACTTCGAATTTATCGTTGATATTGAGTCTCGGATTGCCAAGATCTTGCGCATGCAAGGCCGCGGGGAAGATGCAGATGAAATCGAGCGTCGACTAAAGTCGGTTCAGGAAGCACTTGAAGATGAACCAGAGCTTGATCTCCTCACTTAAGGGCAGAGACCAACTCAGTATCTCAATGGTGTGCCTTGGCAACATTTGTCGCTCACCAATGGCTGCAGCGGTCCTGGCAGGCAAAACTGCTGCCTGGAATGCACCAACTATAAAAGTCCACAGTTCCGGCACTGGTTCTTGGCATATTGGACAAGGCCCGCACCCTTCATCACAAAAGATTTGGGAGGCTGCTGGATATAAGCATTCACACATCGCTCAGCAGTTCAAAGTTAATGATTTCTTTATCCATGATTTGATTTTGGTTATGGATTCAAGCAATTATCACAACGTTGTGTCTTTGGCAGAGAGCGATGAACATCGAAGCAAGGTTTTCTATTTACGTAATTTTGATCCAGATTTAAAGGGCATCGACCCAACTTCTGCCGATTACTTTAAATTAGAAGTTCCAGATCCTTATAATAAAAGCGATGAAGCATATGAAGCTACGTTGACTATGGTTGAACGTGCTGTGGACGGATTGTTGCTAGAACTAGCGCGGTAAATGCTGTAGGGCCCAGTGATACATAGCAATCGCACCAGCAGCAGAAGCGTTCATTGACCTCGTCGAACCATATTGATTTATCTCATATAGAACTTCACAGACCGCAATACCCTCATCTGACATACCTGCGCCTTCTTGACCAAACAAAAGAACACAACTTTCAGGCAATGCTGCTGGCTCTAATTGTTTTGATCCTGGAACATTATCAATTCCAATGATCGGCAAATTTTGCTCTTTGCAGTACTGCGCAAAATCTTGAATCGTTGGATGATGCATCACTGTTAGATATCTATCAGTCACCATCGCACCGCGCTTGTTCCAATCGCGTTTTCCAACAATATGAACAGCAGAAACGTTGAACGCATTTGCAGTACGAACTATCGACCCAATATTTAGGTCATGTTGCCAATTTTCAATTGCAATTTGAAGTTTATGACGTTTAGTATTTAGATCTTTCACAATCGCTTCAACAGTCCAGTAGCGATAATGATCTAAAACATTGCGGCGATCGCCATTGAGTAATAGTTCAGGATCGTAGTGATCACCTTCTGGCCATGGTTTTTCATGGGGCCCCACACCTACAACAGGGAAGAATTCACCTGGGCCAATACTGGCGGGGGTGGTTGGAGAAGACATATAGGCACTCTAAACTGAACACATGTCAGCTATCAACATAGTCGTGTATGTAATCCACATCCTCTCGGTAATTGGAATCCTTGCTCTCCTACTGCTTCAGTGGAACAAGAGCCCCCGCAAATTAAATCCAGGTGTCTTGCATGCAGGGTTAACAGCCCTTCTTGCAGGTCTCGTATTAGTTGGACTACACGACACAGTTAAGCCTGACGAGAATCTCAACCATACAAAAGTTGGCATCAAACTATTGGTCTTAATCGTCATTCTTGCCCTTGGTTACAAAAATGTTAAAAAGCCTGAGCTACCAAAGAGTGTGTGGTTATCCATGATCGGATTAACCACACTCAACATAATCATCGCTTCTGCTCGGTAATTAACTAGATCATGCTTTTGTTCAAGAGAGCAATTGTCCTCTTTCTTGCACTTATTCTTTCAATTGCACCTGCCAGGGCGGCATTAGGCCCTGAATCAATCCCGGCAGCATTTGATGAGCTACTCAAAATTCCGACTCTTTCAAACCCGGCGATGATTGTTATCGATGGCACATCAGGTCAGATTATCTACGAGAAAAACATCTATTCTCAACGCAAGCCAGCATCTGTTATGAAAGTTTTGGCTGCGGCAGTAACGCTTGATTATTTGAATCCACAATCGGTGTTCAACACGACAGTGAGTATCTCACCGGAGAATAAATCAATCATTATTCGTGGCTCACTCGATCCTTGGATTAGTTCGGATCACAATGTCGCTCGTAAAATGGGCAGAGCTTCATTGCCCTACATGGGCTTTAACACATTATCTGCTGTTAAGAAAGCAAATGGTGGATCGCTAAAGAATTACAAAGTTATCTATAGCAATCTATATTCCCAAGATGTCACAAACCTAAAAGCATTTTGGCTAAAACGTGGATTCAAACCGACTTTCAAGGCAGTTTCAGATGAAGAAACCCTTGTCGCCCAAGGCGAACTAATCGCCTCAGAAAACTCACCTACCGTTGCAGAAATCCTTAAGTGGATGATGTTGTGGAGCGACAATCTATTGTCTGAGCGCCTGGCTCGATTATCTGCACGAGCTGCCGGGTATTCCTTAGACATCAAGGGCGTTGAAACAATTTTTCGCGTCCTTCTAACTCAACTAGAAATCGACGACAGTAAGTTAGTTGTTGTGGACGCAAGTGGGTTGTCCAAGAAAAATAGGATCACCGCAAAATTAATGGGTGAATTCTTGTATAAGATTCATAAAGATGAGAAGTATGCACTTTTGTATGACTCCCTACCAATAAGTGGCGTATCAGGAACACTGCAGAACAGATTTACAACAACTGCACCTGCTGCTGTGGGCTTAGTGCGCGCAAAGACAGGAACCCTTAACGGGACCGCAACACTTGCAGGTTATGTTGAATCAACTGATCGTGACTACGTATTTGTTGCCCTAGCCGATGAGATTCCATTAGGAAATTCTGCTCTCGATAAAGCACGAGCTGCGATTGATCGGGTTCTGGGCAGAATTGCTGCTCCTAATATTCCAGTTGAAGTTTTGCCCGCACCTTAATTATTGGAATAAATCTTTATCTGTCCCTTGTAACAAGCAACCCAGGTGTTACCTGTCGGTGCATCATATGTAACACCAATAGGTTCATTGCAAGCTTTAATAGTTTCTAAGACTTTCATATCACTTGTTCTCACCTTAGACATTGTGTTGCTTTTAAAATTAACCACAAACATTATTGTTCCATCTGATGAAATCGCCAAACTTCGGGCAGCCTCACCAGTTTTAACAGATTTGCCGGCTTTGTTTGCGATCAAATCCCACGAGGCAACTTTGCCCGAAAGGTTCATAGTTACATACATCTTTGTGTTATCTGGAGACAAAACAATTGCACGAGGATTGCTGCCTATTGGTATATAGGTAACTGTAAAATCTTCTAAGTTGATGACATGAATTCTATTGCCACCCATTTCAGCGACATAGGCGCGCTTTGAGTCACTAGAGATTGCGATTCCTCGAGGATATCGACCAATTTTGATTGTTTTAACTACTTTTTGTGAAGCCACAGAGATTACGGATATCGTGTAAGAACACCAATTAGCTGCCAGCACATACTTATTGTCGGGAGTAGCTTCTACAACTTTAGGGACGGACCCAACTGGATACACCGCATCAATTTCATAGGAACTCCTATTGATTCGATATACAAAGCTTGTGTCATATCCAGATGAAGGCGAACAAGTGTCATGCCCCTCTTTGTTGTATCCGGGTCCATACATTGCATAATTGCTCACGTAGAGGTACTTACCATCTGGAGAAAATGTTCCCTCGACAGGCGAGCCCTTAAAAGTTGCTGCGCTTTTAGAAAATCCGTATTTTTGCAATGATACTGAGTCAGGAATTGTTTTAAGTAATTCAAAAGTCTTTGCGTCATACACAGTAATTGAATGTCGATACATCATATTGTGAGCGCTAATCACACCATCGCCAGAAGATCTCACTGACTTCGGCGAGATCGAACCATTAATAATTTTAATCAACTTCATTTTCGATTCGGCTAAAGCAACAGCGCCCTGTGCCGGTATAGCAATGACACAGAGCAAGGTTATGAGAAATAAAGTCAGGAAGGGCTTGCGCACCCCTAAATAGTACTAGTTAGTCGTCATCCTCTTCATCGTCATCTTCATCTTCATCTTCATCATCTTCATCTTCATCGTCGTCTTCATCGTCGTCTTCATCGTCACCATTAGTAGGCAACTGCGCGATAGCTGGGTTTTTCAAGCCAGATGTGGAAGAGACTGTCGAACCAACTGAAGGTTTGGTCATCGGAGATTGTGATGTAGCAGATGTCGTGTTGTTTGTGTCTTCTATCTGCACACTTGCTGCATCAACTGCAGAAGCCGGGGATTTATCCTGAACTTGCGCAACGAGTGCGCCGATGCCAAGAATCAGCGCGGTAGCAAAGACAGCCAAGGCAGGCAGCACTTTAGATGCCTTGGGCGGCGCAGAAGGACCATCATTTTCTGCGATCTCAAACCATTCGGGTTTGTTGTTCTCAGTCATGGTAAATCCCTTCGTTGAGAGCAAGGTAACTATTATCCCTGTGAGGAGGCTGTGATGCGCAATTTAAATCGCTGAGTAATCTTGGCTAGTGAGCGTTTCTATGCGGGGATACCTAGATCTGATGAAATTACGGGTCGTTGAGCTCCTACTCGTTTCCACTCTACCCGCAATGGTTTTGGCGGAAGAAGGTTTGCCAGATTTTGGTCTAGTTGCTGCAACAATATTTGCAGGAACTTTGGCTGCTGGTAGTGCAAATGCTTTCAATATGGTTATTGAAAGTGATCTAGATAAATTGATGGCGCGAACTTCTAAACGGCCGATTGTTACCGGTTTAATCTCTAAAACAAATGCAACGATTTTTGCAACGGTAATTGGAATACTTTCACTTGTCTTGTTCTTTGTTTTCACAACTCGACTTGCCACCCTGTTAGCACTAATCGCAATTGTGTTTTATGTTGTTGTGTACACAATGGCACTCAAACAACGTACCTCACAAAATATTGTCTGGGGTGGCGCAGCAGGTTGCATGCCAGTACTCATTGGCTGGGCTGCAGTTGAAAATTCACTTTCAATAACACCATGGGCATTCTTCTTCGTAATCTTCTTTTGGACTCCACCACATTTTTGGGCGTTAGCAATCAAGTACAAAGATGATTATGCAGCAGCGGGAACACCAATGCTTCCAGTTGTTGCAACAAAGGGCCGAGTGCTTAGTGAGATGTGGTTCCACACAACTCTGATGATCGCATCATCGATTTGGTTAATCAGTGCTGCAAATTTACCAACATGGTCAATGGTTGTAACCATCGGACTTGGTTTAGTTTTTGCAGTTCAATTGGTAGCGCTTAAACAAGATTCACCAAATTATGCAAAGGTTGCTGGAAAGATCTTCCAATGGTCCATCACTTACTTAAGCTTGCTTTCGGTTGTACTTGTTGCGGCGCAACTACTTAGCTAAAGCCCGCTCTAGATCCTTAATCAGGTCTGATGAATGTTCTAATCCAACAGAAAGTCGAAGCACTGAAGCGGTAATGCCCATCTCTGCCTGAACTTCTGGTGCTAAACGTCGGTGTGTTGTAGAGGCAGGGTGAGTGATGAGAGATTTGCTATCGCCCAAGTTATTTGAAATGTCGATGACACAGAGCTTGTTCATGAAAGCAAATACTTCTTTCTGAGAGCCCTTGAATTCAATACCAATGGTTGTGCCACCACCGTTATTCATCTGCTTCATGGCTAATTCGTGGCCGGGATGAGACTTTAATCCTGGGTAGCGAACGGATTTGATTGCGGGTTGCTTCTCTAAAAATTCAGCAACCGCTTGTGCATTAGAGACCATGGCCTCAACGCGCATGTGCATTGTTTCTAATGACTTCACAAGTACCCAGGCGTTGAACGGGCTTAGTGCAGGACCTGAGTGACGAACGAAAGGTAGAAGTTTTCCAACGATGTAATCTGCAGAGCCAAGTAGCGCACCAGCTAATACTCGACCTTGACCATCGATGTGTTTAGTTGCTGAATACATAACTACATCTGCGCCAAGCTGTAATGGCTTTTGCAAAACAGGTGAAGCCATGACGTTATCAACAATTACAGTTGCGCCAACCATGTGCGCAAGATCGCTCACCATTTTGATGTCAACAATTTCTAACAACGGGTTACTTGGTGTTTCAATAAAGACAGCCTTAGTTGGCTTACTTAGAGCGTTGGCCCAATCTGCAGGATCATTTCCCTTTACTAATTCGTATGTGACGCCCCACTTTGGCAAGAATTCTGTAATGACAACATGGCAGGAAGAAAACATTGCAGCAGATGCCACTACGTGGTCGCCCTGCTCAACTAAACATGCAAGGGATGCAAACATTGCAGACATTCCAGAACCTGTCGCTACGCACATCTCGGCACCTTCAATTGCAGCAAGCCGCTTTTCAAACATCGCAATTGTTGGGTTATGAAAACGGCCATATAAGTAGTGATCAGTTTCTTCAGTAAAGGAGTCAAAAGCCTCTTCAGCAGATGAATATGTGAAACCACTTGTGAGATACAAAGCTTCAGATGTTTCGCCAAAACCAGATCGAGCCAAACCAGTGCGCACCGAGTGGGTCTGCGGGTGCAATTCCCAGTCAGGTCCCAGTGAATCCTTACGAGGTCGATAACCCCAGGGGCGTTTGCTCATGGCCTAATTGTGGCAGAGTTAGGGGTATGGCAAATACTGCAATTTCAGTCATAGATCTCTCGAAAAAATATGAAGATCGCTTAGCGGTCTCACATATCAACTTTGAAGTCCCGCTAGGCACGGTGTGTGGTTTTGTTGGTCCCAATGGGTCAGGCAAAACGACCACTATGCGGATGCTGCTGGGTCTTATAACTCCCACAACTGGGCAAGGTCACATCCTCGGTGAGCCAATTGAGCATCCAGAAAAATATTTAAGTCGCGTAGGAGCAATGATTGAAGGACCTGCTTTCTATCCAGCACTTTCAGGGTATGAGAACTTGATGGTTCTTGCAAAACTTGGTGGTTTTCCTGTTGAGCGCGTACAACAACTGTTGGACAAAGTTGGCCTGGGAGATCGTGGTAAATCTAAGTTCAAGACATATTCGCTTGGAATGAAGCAGCGACTGGGAATTGCAGCAGCACTTTTGCCTGAACCAAAATTGTTAATGTTGGATGAGCCAACAAATGGATTAGATCCCGAAGGAATTCAAGAAGTTCGTGCCCTATTGCGCGATTTAGCAAATGGAGGGACGACAGTTTTTGTCTCTTCCCACTTGTTGTCAGAGCTAGAAATTATTAGCGATCACATCGTGATGCTAAGAAAAGGTGAAATTGTCTTTGCGGGACCAATAGGTGAATTGATGGCGCAGCAGCAACCAACAATTATTGCAAAATCGCTCAAGAAATCTGACCTAAAGCGCATTGTTAGAATTGCAAAGGAAGCAGGGCATCACGCCGTAATTCGGGATGATTCAGTTCATGTGTTAGCTGATATGAAGTGGGCTGCCGTGCTCAATGAAGCTGCTTTTGAGGCAGGAATTACATTGGCACAACTTGCTCCACAGCTGCCTAACCTTGAAGAAACATTCTTTGAAATGACGGGGGATAAGTAATGTTTAATGTTGTTAAAGCCGAACTTCGTAAACTTCGTCGCCCGACACTATTTCTAGGCACCATGGGTGCGGTTGTATTTTTTAGCGGGCTCTTTTCAGCGTTACTTTATTTGCTCATTGATTCACCACAGGGAAATGCTGATCGCGGACAGGTAATCACTCGCGAAGCTTTGTCGTTGGCTGGTGGTGGCGTTCAAGGATTTTCAAGCGTTGGTGGTTTCCTAGGAATTATCGCGCTGTGTGTATTTGCAGCGCAGACTGCGCAGGAATACACATATGGAACTCTTCGCAACTTGTTGATTCGTCAACCAAGTCGAATGAAAATCTTGGCTGGAAAATTGATCTCGATGATGATCTTTGCCCTCGCCATGATTGTCTTGTCTGCCATCGTCAGTCTTGGAACTTCTGTAACCTTGGCACCTACTGTGGATGTCTCAACAGATTTGTGGTTTTCAAGTGCTGGAATTGAGTTGCTCTACACAACATTTGTTAACGTCACGATTTCAGTAGTTGGCTTCGGCATCCTTGGAATGGTTCTAGGGCTTCTTTTGCGCTCACCAATTAGCGCAATTTCCTTCGGAGTTCTGTGGCTATTGATTATTGAACTCTTGTTAATAACTGTGAAGAACTCTTTGCAGGGTTGGCTACCAGGTGCCCAACTTTCTGCAATCGCCTCCGGAGGCACAAGAGATTTGAGCTACACCCATGCATTAACTGTCGGTGGGATGTATGTAGCGGTCGGAGCAATTATTGCTTCAGTGCTTTTTGTTCGCCGTGATGTAGCCAATTAGGGACACTCACACATAAAACCCCCTTTTTTAAGGTTAGGCATTTATTCTTTAGGCCTTCCCTTTCGAAAGGTTTTACGTGAAAAAGTTCAGGGCGGTATCGCTTGCTGTAATTCTGGGGCTGTCGATTTCGTCAGTACCTGCCCTTGCAGTCCCTAAACCAACTTTGGCTGAAATCGAAGCTGCAAAGAAAGTTGAAGCTGCAAAGAAAAAAATCGCCGATGCCCAAGCAGCCAAACTTGCTGCAGCAAATCAAAGTCTTCGAGCATTAACTGCAAAGGCAAATGCAGCAACAACCTTGTATAGAAAAGCTCAAGGTGAATTAGCCGTAGCAACTTCTCTAGCGGTGGCCGCTGCAAAGCACGCACAAGAAACTGCAGTCGCAGTTGCAGAAGCGCACAATACAATTGGTCGTCTTGCAGCAAATGCATACATTTTGGGTGGCAGCATGAGTGATATTGCTCCACTGCTTAGCTCAAATGGTCCCCAAGATTTAATTGATCAACTGACAACACTCAGCACATTAGGTGCACAGAACTCAGTGGCACTTGAACGATTTAAAGAAGCTGAAGCAGCTGCACGCAAAGCCAAAGCTGAAGCCGATGCTGCCAAAGTTGTTCAACAGGTTGCAACAGATAAAGTAGCAGCGGCAAAGAAAGTTGCAGATGATGCAAAAGCAGAACAAGCCAAAGAAGTTGCTAAGTTGCAAGCGGTTCAAGATAAGTTGCTGAAAGATTTGCTGAGTGCTCGCAAAGTTCGCACAACTCTTGAACAACAACGCCAACTTGCATTGCTTGAAGAAAGCCAAGCAAATACTGCTTCACAAACCGGCGGACAAAAAAATGTGTGGCCAGATATTGGTTTCAAGGGCCGTTCAACATCTAGAACTACCCAAGCTCAACGCGACAAGGCTGTTGCCTTTGCAAAGTCACAGGTTCTTGCACGCAAGCCTTATGTTTGGGGATCACAAGGTCCTAACTCATTTGATTGTTCAGGGCTCGTGTACGCCTCCTATAAATCAGCAGGATTAGGTTGGCCTAACTGGGATCGGCTTAACTCAGCTTTGTATTCTGGCTATACCCAGCATGTTTCACTGAAAGAATTGGTACCTGGAGACTTACTGTTCTACTCATACAAGGGAACAATCTCAACAATTCACCACATCACTATTTATGCGGGTGATGGAATGATGTGGGAGGCCAACTCAAAGGGTCGTGGATTGCTTTACTCAAACATGTACAGCATTAAGGGCTTGATGCCATTTGGCGGTCGCGTCTAAACCAGCACTACTCTTGTCCTATGACAACGGCGGTTCCTGCAGTTCGCAATGCGGTGAGAGTTTGGCTAGAAAAGTATGAAGCCGGAGATACAGTTCTTGTTGCTGTTTCTGGCGGGGCTGATTCGCTGGCACTTTCCTACGCACTTTCTGTTGAAGCTGAAAAACTTGCAATCACTGTTATTGGCGTGACAGTTGACCATCAATTACAACCTACTTCATCTGAACAAGCAGAAAAAGTTGTAGAGCAACTTTCAAAGCTTGGAATCAAGTGTCTCATTAAGAAGGTTACAGTTGATATCAAAGAAGGATTAGAAGCTTCTGCTCGAAAGGCACGATACGAAGCGATCAATGAAGTTGTCAAGCAAGAAAATGCTACTGCGGTTTTTCTTGGCCACACAAAAGACGATCAAGCAGAAACGGTTTTATTAGGACTTGCTCGTGGATCTGGAACACGTTCGCTTTCCGGAATGGCACATCACAATGGACTTTATGTTCGACCGCTTTTAGAAATTACACGTAAACAAAACGAAGAGTTCTGTAAGGAAGTTGGTTTAGATTATTGGAAAGATCCACACAATCAAGATCCACAGTTTGCGCGCGTTCGAGTTCGCAATCAAGCACTTCCTATCTTAGAAAAAACTATTGGCCCCGGAGTCTCAGATGCTTTATCCAGAAGTGCTCATTTGTTACGTGATGATGCTGATGCATTAGATCATTGGGCAAAGCGCGAGGAGATTCATTTAAACCTTCTTGATCTTGATTGCGCCCACCTAGAAACCTTGCCCAGGGCAATTCGCACTCGAATTCTCCGATCAGCCATCTACGCCGCAGGAGCACCTGCAGGTTCGGTCTCAGCCGACCATGTAAGCGCAGTTGAGACCCTAATCTCCGCGTGGAATGGCCAAAATGCGCTCAATCTTCCTGGCGGTGTGAAGGTTGAGCGAATTTCGGGCAGACTTTCGCTCTCACCGCACAGACCATAGGGAGAACCGTGGATTTAGAAGCAGTCAAAGGCGATATCGAACGTGTAATCGTGACCGAAGAACAATTGCAAGCACGTATTAAAGAGCTTGCTGCACAGGTTGATAAAGATTACGAAGGTAAAGACCTTTTACTTGTCGGTGTTCTCAAGGGCGCTGTAATGGCTGTTGCAGATCTTTCACGCGCACTTCAACGCCATATAGATATGGACTGGATGGCAGTTTCTTCATACGGTTCAGGAACTAAGTCCAGCGGAGTGGTTCGCATTCTTAAAGATTTGGATCGAGACATAACAGGCCGCAATGTGTTAATAGTTGAAGACATTGTTGACTCTGGCTTAACGCTTTCTTGGCTAAAAGCAAACCTTGAATCACGCGGCGTAGGGTCTGTCGAAATACTTTCAATCTTACGTAAGCCAGAAGCTGCAAAAGTTGAAGTTAATGTCAAATATGTTGGCTTTGATATTCCAAAAGATTTCGTAATTGGGTATGGACTTGATTTCGATGAAAAATACCGCAACCTTCCGTTCATTGGTGTGCTTGCTAAGCACATGTATGAATAAGAATTAGAAACGAGAATCCCCAGCTATGTCACAAGCGCAAAATCCTAAGAAGCAAACAAAAAAGAGTTTTTCTAGCAAGAACAGCTCAAAGAAGCCTGCGACCACAGGCGGCAAGATTTTCCGGGGCCCTCTTTTTTGGATCGTTGTCGCAATCTTTGCTGTCACTGTTTTTGGTCAAATTACTTCCGCTGGTAATAAGTACACACAAATAGAAACTTCGCAGGCAATTGACGCAATCACTCAGTCAAAGGTCCTTTCTGCCGAACTGGTTGATCGAGATCAGAGAATTCTCCTAATACTTACTTCTGGCAACACAATTAAGGGTTCTTCAAAAGTTGAGTCTTTTTATGTTGCTCGCCAAGAGCCAACTCTGATTGAGGCACTAACAGCTAATCCACCTTCAAAGGGTTGGAACGTGAAGGTTCCTTCGCAATCTCTATTGGTTTCATTCCTTTTCTCCATCGTCCCGTTCCTGCTCATTGGATTATTGTTTTTCTGGTTTATGAGCCAAGCCCAAGGTGGAAACAAAGTTTTCCAATTTGGAAAATCTCGCGCTAAGTTGCAGGACAATGATGTTCCTAAAACAACATTTAAAGATGTTGCTGGAGCTGATGAAGCGCTGGCCGAATTAGATGAGATTAAAGATTTTCTTGCAAAGCCAGAGAAGTACGCACCACTTGGCGCAAAGATTCCTAAAGGCGTTTTGTTATTTGGCCCTCCAGGAACAGGTAAAACACTTTTAGCTCGCGCAGTAGCTGGCGAAGCAGGAGTTCCTTTCTATTCAATTTCAGGTTCTGACTTTGTGGAAATGTTTGTCGGTGTTGGTGCAGCTCGTGTACGTGATTTGTTCAATCAAGCTAAGGCAAACGCACCTGCAATTGTTTTCATTGACGAAATTGATGCCGTAGGTCGCCAACGAGGCGCAGGCATGGGCGGCGGTCACGATGAACGTGAACAAACACTCAATCAATTATTAGTCGAGATGGATGGCTTTGAAGAGAACTCAAAGGTTATTTTGATTGCGGCGACAAACCGTCCTGATGTTTTAGATCCTGCACTACTACGGCCAGGTCGATTTGATCGACAGATTGCGGTCGATCGCCCAGATCTAAAGGGCCGTGAAGCAATCTTGCAGGTCCATGCAAAGGGAAAGCCGCTGAGCAATGAGGTGAAGTTAGTTGATTACGCCCGTCGGACACCTGGTTTTACTGGTGCTGATCTTGCAAACGTTCTCAACGAAGCCGCGCTCTTGTCTGCTCGTGAAAATAAAGCAGTCATTGGTAACCCAGAATTAGATGAGGCAATAGATCGCGTAATGGCTGGACCACAACGCAAATCTCGTTTGATGAGCGATGAAGAACGCCGAGTTACCGCTTATCACGAAGCTGGTCACGCACTTGTTGCTCATGCATTGCCGCATACTGACCCTGTTCACAAGGTAACAATCATGCCTAGAGGACGTGCTCTTGGCTACACAATGGTTTTACCGGATGAAGATAAATACTCAACTACACGTAACCAGTTACTTGATCAGTTGGCTTACTCATTAGGTGGACGCGCTGCTGAAGAACTAATCTTCCATGATCCATCAACTGGCGCTTCCAATGATATTGAAAAAGCAACTGAGTTAGCTCGTGCAATGGTGACTCAATACGGAATGACCGAAGCAATTGGCGCAATCAAACTTGGCGGTGGGGCTTCTGAACCATTTATGGGACGAGATTACGGACACCAACGTGATTACAGCGAAAACATTGCTGGAGTAGTTGATCGCGAAATTCGTCAACTGATTGAGAATGCACATCAAGAAGCATTTGATATTTTGGTTGCAAACCGAAAAATCCTCGACGAAATGGTTATTGAACTTCTTGAAAAGGAAACATTAAATAAGGATGAAATTGCATCAATTTTCAAGAAGGTAAAGCTCGTAACTAAGCGTCCTGCTTGGACTGGTTCTGCTACGCGCGTTCCTTCAGAACAACCACCTGTAGATGTTCCAGAACGCATTGTTGTAGAAGCACCTGTAGAGGCAAAAAAGCCGACTCGTCGCAAGAAGGCTGCAAGTGACGGTCAATAAAGTAACTGTTTCTGATGGACGCGCATCTGGTCCCTATGACCAGGAACGTGCCGAAAAGGCTGTTCGTGAACTGCTTTTAGCCCTTGGTGAGGATCCTAATCGCGATGGTTTGAAGGAGACTCCTGCACGGGTAGCGCGAGCGATGAAAGAAAACTTTGAAGGATTGTGGCAATCACCAGAGGATGTACTAACCACAACTTTTGATATTGGACATGAAGAACTAGTCATCGTTCGTGACATCGAAGTCTTTTCACATTGCGAACATCACCTAACTCCCTTCCATGGCGTTGCTCATATTGGTTACATTCCCCGTGGAAAGATCACCGGACTTTCAAAGCTTGCGCGCTTAGTTGATATGTATGCAAAGCGCCCGCAGGTGCAAGAGCGATTAACAACTCAGATCGCAGATGCGATGGTGAAAATCTTGGACCCACTTGGCGTGATTGTGATAATTGATTGTGAGCATTTATGTATGTCGATGCGTGGAGTTAAGAAGTCCCATGCCCGCACAACAACATCTGCAGTCCGTGGAGCACTAACAAATCCTGCTACGCGCGCAGAAGCAATTTCACTAATCACTAAGGCGTAGTTCTCATGTTGATCATGGGAATCTTAAATGTAACCCCTGACTCTTTTGCCGATGGTGGAAGACATAATGATTTTGAATCTGCAGTTACTCGTGGATTAGAAATGATTGCTGAAGGCGTTGACATCATTGACATCGGTGGTGAATCAACTAGACCTGGCGCAGATCGTGTAAGTGAAGTAGAAGAGCTAGAACGCACGATTCCGGTCATAACCGAACTTGTAAAACATGGCGCAAGGATAAGTATCGACACAATGCGTGCAAGTACAGCAGAGGCTGCAGTTAAAGCCGGGGCATCGATCATTAACGACGTTAGTGGTGGATTAGCCGATCAAGACATGCTTCAAACAGCAGCACGGTTGCAGGTGCCTTACATTGCGATGCATTGGCGCGGACAGTCAAAAGACATGAATTCAAAGGCCATTTATAACGATGTGGTCAACGATGTGATTTCAGAGTTACAAGAGCGCATCACGGCCGCTCTAGATGCCGGAATAAAAGCCAACAATTTAATAATTGATCCGGGCCTTGGTTTTGCAAAAGATGCAGACCACAACTGGAAGATAATTGACTCAATCAATACTTTTGTTGAATTGGGTTATCCAGTATTGGTCGGTGCTTCACGTAAGCGTTTTCTAGGCGGAGATTCTCCTGATGAACGCGAACAAGCAACAATTGCTTTAACCAAACGACTTGCCACCTCAGGTGTGTGGGCGGTTAGAGTTCACAGCGTGAAACCGCACAAGGAGGTGTTGGAACAGTGAGCGATCAGATTATTCTGACGGGTATCCATGGCTTTGGTTATCACGGACTATTCGAGCAAGAACGCACAGACGGCCAAGATTTCTTTGTTGACTTAACACTTTCTGTTGATTTGAAAGCTGCCTCAGAATCAGATGACATTGCAGATACTGTTAATTATGCTGAGATTACAGATTTAGTTGTTCACGAAATTACAAGCAATCCAGTTAAATTAATTGAGAAGCTTGCTGCTCGAATTGGCGAACGTGTCCTAAATCAACATTCCAAGGTTTTGTCCGTATCAGTCACAGTGCACAAACCTCAAGCACCAGTTGCTGCAAAGCTAAAAGATATTGCAGTTGTAGTAACTAGTTCTCGATGAAAGCTGTTATCGCACTCGGTGCCAACATGGGTGAACCGAGAGAAAATCTAGATCTTGCACTTGCATTACTTCGTGAGGCAACAGATCTGCAATTGGTTTCTAACTACTACACAACAGCGCCAGTTGGTGGACCCGAACAACCTGATTACTTAAATGCAGTGTGCATAATTGAGAGCGAATTACCTGCAATGGACCTATTGTCCTTACTGCATGGAATTGAAAAAAGTCTTGGCCGAGAAAGAGTTGAGCACTGGGGTCCCAGAACAATAGATCTTGACCTCATTCAATATGGTGGATTATTGAGTAAAGCTGATGAATTACAGTTGCCTCATCCACGCGCACATCTACGCCGCTTTGTTCTGCAGCCTTGGTTTGAAATTGAGCCTGATGCAATCTTGCTCACTCATGGATCCATAAAAGATCTTTTGGAGCAATTGCCTGCCTAGAGGTAAACTTTCCTATATCTCGCCCGGTACCCCACGAAAGGACTGGAGCCACTGAAATGACTGTGTTAGTGCCAACTATGGGTGCCTTGCATAAGGGCCACCAAGCGTTGATTAAACGTGCGCGCACATTAGATAAAGATGTAATTGTTAGTATTTTTGTAAACCCACTCCAGTTTGAAAACAAAGAGGATTTAGAGAAATACCCTCGATCACCAGAACGCGATATTGAAATTGCAACAATTGCTGGTGCAAATGAAGTTTGGTTCCCCGAGTACGAAGATCTATACCCCGAAGGATTTAAAACCCTGAGTGCTGGTTCACTCGGAAATCTGTATGAGGGTGAATCACGTCCTGGTCACTTTGATGGAGTTGTAACAGTTCTAGATCGCCTATTTGCAATTGCAAAACCAGACAAAGCGGTATTCGGGGAAAAAGACTTCCAGCAGCTAACAATTGTTAAAGCTATGAAAACCAAAGTTGAGATAATTTCAGTGCCAACAGTTCGTGAATTCGATGGATTGGCAATGTCTTCTCGCAATCTTCGACTCAGTGAGTCTGGACGAAATATCGCACTTGTTATTCACCGTGCTTTAGCAGCGGCAAAGCTTGCTCCAACAGTGGAAATTGCTCAAGAGATTCTGAATACAACGCTTTCTACTGAGCCGGGATTTGATAAGGATTACGCAACGATTATTAATGAAATAGATTTTTCATTAGCTGATGAGAGCACGGAAAATCGTCGAGCGATTATCGCTGGATGGATTGAGGGAGTTCGTTTGATAGATAACATGCCAATGGTGGGGAGATAAAAGTGTTATTAACAGTTGACGTTGGAAATACAAATACCGTTCTTGGAATCTTTGATGACAAAGTTCTGGTTCACTCGTGGCGAGTTAAGACAGATCCTCGGAGCACTGCAGATGAGTTGTGGCTGCAATATCGTGCGCTGATAGAAGATTACAAGCTCACAGGTTTAGCTGTTTGTTCAACAGTGCCGGCAACCTTGCGGGAACTACGCACAATGATTGCTGACTACTTCTCTGATGTTCGGGTAACAATTGTTGAACCAGGGATCAAAACTGGAGTCCCGCTTTTGGTTGATAACCCTAAAGAGATTGGCGCAGATCGCATTGTAAATACCTTGGCTGCCCATACTCTGTTCGGCGGTCCAGCAATTGTCGTAGATTTCGGAACATCAACAAATTTGGATGTTGTTTCACCAAAGGGAGAATTTCTTGGGGGAGCACTTGCCCCTGGAATCGAAATTTCGGTTGACGCGCTTGCTGCCCGCGCTGCCCAACTGCGTAAAGTTGAATTGATTAGACCCAAAAATGTAATTGGTAAAAACACAGTTGAAGCTTTGCAGTCGGGAACTATCTACGGATTTGCTGGCCAAGTTGATGGATTAGTTGATCGCATTACTGCAGAGCTGTTGGAGTCATATTCTGAAAAGCCAACCGTGATTGCAACAGGGGGATTAGCCCCACTGATCATTGGAGTTTCTGAAACTATTGACCATCACGAGCCGGATTTAACCCTTATTGGGCTTCGTCTAATTCACGAGCGAAATGCCTAAGTCGGTAGACTTCCGAACCTATGAGCACAGATAGCCAACCTATTGAAGAGGATCTGCCTGAGCAGCTCCGTATTCGGCGTGAAAAGCGTGCCTCATTACTAGAGCGCAAGATAGAGCCATATCCAGTTTCAGTTCCGCGTACAAAATCTTTAGTTGAAATCCGCGAAAAGTATGTTGGTCTTGACATAGATGTTGCCACTGGAGATATTGAATCTCTAACAGGACGAATCATCTTTAAGCGCGACACAGGCAAATTGTGCTTTGCAACTCTGCGTGAAGGCGATGGCACAGAACTTCAAGCGATGTTCTCATTAGACAAAGTCGGCCAAGATGTTCTTGATTCATGGAAATCAGATATCGATTTAGGTGACATTGTTTCTGTAACTGGTGAAATTATTACTTCAAAGCGCGGCGAACTTTCAATTCTTGCCGAATCTTGGACCTTGGCTTCAAAGTCACTGCGTCCATTGCCAAATGATCACAAGCCTATGTCTGAAGAGACTCGTGTTCGGATGCGGTATGTTGATTTAATCGTTCGACCTGAAGCACGTAGTAATGCACGTTTGCGTCCAACTGTGATGAAGTCCTTGCGAGAGACATTTGATCAGGCAAACTTCATTGAAGTTGAAACACCAATGCTTCAAGTGATGCATGGTGGAGCGGCAGCACGCCCATTTAAGTCATTCTCAAATGCCTATGACATGGATCTGTACCTACGAATTGCTCCAGAGCTATTCTTAAAGCGCTGTGTTGTTGGCGGTATTGAGCGCGTATTTGAAATCAATCGCAACTTCCGTAATGAAGGCGCGGATTCTTCGCACTCTCCCGAATTTGCAATGATCGAGAGCTACATGGCCTATGGCGATTGGATGTCTATTGCTGATCTGACTCGTTCCCTTGTGCAGAACGCTGCAATGGCCGTTGCTGGTTCACATGTTGTTACACACCATGATGGCCGTCAGGCAGACCTTGGTGGTCAGTGGAAGCAGATCTCCTTATATGACGCTATTTCTAATGGTGTTGGCGAATCTGTTACTGCATTGACTCCAATTGCTGATTTAAAGAAGATTGCTGAAAAGCTTGGAATGAAAATTGATCCTAAGTGGATTACAGGAAAGCTTGCTGAAGAGATCTTTGAACATGTCGCACGTCATGAATTAGTGGAACCAACATTTGTCATGGGCTTTCCAGTTGACACTTCTCCACTTGTTCGTGCCCACCGCGAATTGCCGGGTGTTGCTGAAAAGTGGGATTTATACATTGATGGTTTTGAACTTGCCACAGGGTATTCCGAATTAATCGACCCCGTCGTGCAGCGTGATCGTTTAGTGGAGCAAGCAACACTTGGTGCTAAAGGTGACCTTGAAGCTATGCAAGTAGATGAAGACTTCTTGAGAGCGATGGAGTTTGCAATGCCACCAACTGGTGGAATGGGAATGGGCGTTGATCGTTTGCTCATGGCGTTAACAGGTCTTGGAATTCGCGAAACAATTTTGTTTCCACTTGTTAAACCTGAAGTTGATTAGTCAATGCAGATTCGCCCAGCACGCACGAATGATATCAAAGGCATTCGTCAATTAATTGATTCGTATGCACCACAAGGTCGTCTACTTACAAAAGAAACCGTTACTTTGTATGAAAGCGTCCAAGAATTTACAGTTGCTGTCGAAGGTGATGAAGTTGTTGGTTGCGGCGCATTGCACATTTTGTGGGAAGACCTTGCAGAGGTTCGCACAGTTGCTGTTTCAGAAAAACTACGTGGCAAAGGTGTTGGTCACCAAATTCTTGAATCAATTATTGATCGCGCGAAAAATATTGGGGTGGAGCGAATTTTCTGTTTGACCTTTGAAACAGAGTTCTTTGGTCGCCATGGTTTTGAAGTAATCGAAGGAACGCCAGTTGAACCGGAGATCTATAAGGAGCTTCTGCGTTCTTATGATGCAGGTGTGGCTGAGTTCCTTGATCTTGAGTCGGTAAAGCCCAATACCCTGGGAAATACCCGAATGCTCAAAAAGCTATAACCACCTAGATTTAGTCCGTTTTCGGGCATAACCCCACCACATTTGGGGTTGTAAGAGGCAGGACCAATCCACCTCGCGAGCGTGGCCTCGCAGGTATTAGGCTTAACCGAAGATCGATCCAAAGGAGCACCGCCCATGTTTGAGCGCTTTACCGACCGAGCCCGCCGTGTTGTTGTGCTGGCCCAAGAAGAAGCACGCATGCTCAACCACAACTACATCGGAACTGAACACATCCTCTTGGGATTGATTCATGAAGGTGAAGGCGTTGCAGCCAAAGCGTTGGAATCACTCGGCATCTCACTTGAAGGCGTGCGCGCACAAGTTGAAGAAATTATTGGACAAGGTCAACAAGCACCAAGTGGACATATTCCGTTTACTCCGCGCGCGAAAAAAGTTCTAGAACTATCACTTCGTGAGGCGTTGCAGTTAGGCCACAACTACATCGGAACAGAACACATCCTTCTTGGATTAATCCGTGAGGGCGAAGGCGTGGCAGCGCAAGTTCTTGTCAAGCTGGGCGCAGATCTCAATCGTGTTCGCCAACAAGTTATTCAACTTCTTTCTGGATACCAAGGGAAAGAAGCTGTACAAACCGGTGGTCCCGCAGAAGGCACACCATCTACATCATTGGTTCTTGATCAATTTGGTCGAAACCTCACACAAGCTGCCCGCGAAGGAAAGCTTGATCCAGTTATTGGACGTGAAAATGAAATCGAACGCGTCATGCAGGTTCTTTCACGCCGCACAAAAAACAACCCAGTTCTTATCGGTGAACCCGGTGTTGGTAAGACAGCAGTTGTGGAAGGTCTAGCTCAAGCGATCTTCAAGAACGATGTTCCAGAAACTTTGAAAGATAAGCAGTTGTACTCACTAGATTTGGGTGCACTTGTTGCAGGTAGTCGCTACCGTGGAGATTTCGAAGAGCGCTTGAAGAAGGTTCTAAAGGAGATCAAAACTCGCGGCGACATCATTCTATTTATTGATGAGATTCACACACTTGTTGGTGCCGGTGCTGCAGAAGGTGCAATTGATGCTGCAAGCATCTTGAAGCCAATGCTGGCACGTGGTGAACTACAGACAATTGGTGCCACAACACTTGATGAGTACCGCAAGCATGTTGAAAAGGATGCAGCGCTAGAGCGCCGCTTCCAACCAATTCAAGTAAAAGAGCCATCTGTTGCGCACACAATTGAGATCTTGAAGGGCCTTCGCGATCGCTATGAAACACACCACCGTGTTTCAATTACCGATGGCGCGCTCGCAGCAGCAGCGAACCTTGCTGATCGTTATGTGTCAGATCGTTTCTTGCCAGATAAGGCAATTGACCTTATTGATGAGGCGGGGTCACGTCTTCGCATCAAGCGCATGACCGCACCTGCTGAACTTCGCGAGTTTGATGACAAGATTGCAAACGCTCGCAAGGAAAAAGAGTCAGCAATTGATGGTCAAGACTTTGAATTAGCAGCAACTCTTCGCGATAAGGAAAAGACTCTTATCACTGAAAAGCATGATGCTGAAAAGAATTGGAAAGCAACAGATCTAGATAAGGTCACTGAGGTGGATGAAGAACTCATCGCCCAAGTTCTATCTGCATCAACTGGCATTCCGGTCTTCAAGTTAACTGAAGAAGAGACAGCACGTCTGCTTCGCATGGAAGATGAACTACACAACCGTGTTATCGGACAAGACCAAGCGATCAAGGCGTTGTCACAAGCGATTCGACGCACACGCGCAGGCTTGAAAGATCCACGTCGTCCTGGCGGATCATTTATCTTCGCTGGTCCTTCAGGTGTTGGTAAGACAGAACTTTCTCGTACTCTTGCCACATTCTTGTTTGGTGATCAAGATGCGTTAATTCAGCTTGATATGTCCGAGTACTCAGAGCGTCACACCGCTTCACGTTTATTCGGTTCACCTCCAGGATATGTTGGTTATGACGAAGGCGGACAGCTAACTGAAAAGGTTCGCCGCCGTCCATTCTCTGTTGTTCTCTTTGATGAAATCGAAAAGGCACACCCTGATATCTTCAACTCACTTCTTCAAGTGCTCGAAGAAGGTCATCTCACAGATGCACAGGGGCGAAAGGTAGATTTCAAGAACACTGTCATCATCATGACTACAAACCTTGGCACCCGTGACATCTCTAAGTCACTCGGGCTTGGCTTTGCCAACAGTGGCGATGACCTAACTAATTACGAGCGCATGAAGGGCAAGGTTAGTGATGAACTCAAATCTCACTTCCGCCCTGAATTCCTCAACCGCATTGATGACATCATCGTCTTCCACCAGTTGACTAAGCAACAGATCATTCAAATTGTTGACCTGATGCTGAAAAATCTTGATGATCGTTTACAGACAAAGGACATGGGCATTGAGCTCACTCCTGCTGCAAAGGATCTTCTTGCTGAGCGTGGTTACGATCCACTCCTTGGCGCACGCCCACTGCGTCGTGTAATCCAACGTGAGATCGAAGATGGATTGTCAGAGCGAATCTTGTTTGGTGAACTAAAGGCTGGCGAGATCATCGTTGTTGATGTTGAAGGGGAAGGGGCTGAAGCGGTCTTCACATTCAAGGGAGCAGCAAAGGCTGCGATGCCAGATACTCCCGAGGATCTGGCTGAAGCACCAACAGCTTAATTAACTACCAAGTTTTTTAAGTGCGTCTCCGCTAACGCGATATACAGTCCACTCATCCATAGGAACTGCACCTAGGGATGTGTAGAAATCAATACTTGGTTGGTTCCAATCGAGGACCCACCACTGCAATCTTTCATAATCGCGTTCAACACAGATTTTTCCTAATTCTTTTAGGAATGCTAAGCCGTAACCTTTTCCACGATATGCGGGATCAACATAGAGATCCTCAAGATAGATGCCTGGCTTTCCAATCCAGGTTGAGTAATTAAGGAACCAAATGGAGATTCCAACTACTAAGCCATCATCTTCTGCAACATGGCAGTAAGCAACTGGATGATCGCTAAAAAGTGATTCCTCAATTTGCTCAAGTGTTGCTTTGGCTTCTGATGGCGCTTTCTCATACTCCGCTAAGTCTTTAATCAGCTGATGTATGCGCGGGACATCATGTTTAGTTGCATAGCGGATCATTGGGGAAGTCTATAGCGACGTCGGGGGAGAGCTTGAATTAATTGGTCTTCGAGCAGTGTTTTAAGGGCTTTTTCGACCTGCGATTCTTCAGACCACAACTTCTTGATTGCGGATTCAGTCAATGACTTATTCTCGCGAAGTGCTTGAACAATTGTTCCCCGGCACTTGCGGTCAGTGCCATGCCAATCTTGAGACTTACGAATTAAATCTGTTTTTGGATAGCCATTTTTACACCACTGGCATTGACTAATAATTGGACAAAGCTCGCATGCAGGATTTTTTGATGTGCACACAAGGGCGCCAAGTTCCATTGTTGCAGCAGCCCAGACATGTGCATTTTTGATAGGAAGAATTGTTAAGCGTCTAGCTTTTTCTTTGGCGGTCGGTGCGGGCTTTGGGTGTTCTTCGCCATCTATTGCTCGCACTAGCAATCTGCGGATGTTCACATCCATCACAAGTGATCGCTGTTCAAAAGCAAAGGCTGCAATAGCAGCTGCTGTGTATTCTCCGATTCCAGGTAAGAGCTGAAGAGTTTCTTGATCGTCCGGAACTTTGTTATTGAAATCTTCGGCCAAAATTTGTGCTGCAGCATGTAGTCGTAGCGCACGGCGTGGGTACCCAAGACGTCCCCAGGCTGTGATGACTTGAGCAGGTGTTGCAGCAGCTAAATCCTTGGGAGTTGGCCAACGCTCCATCCACTCACTCCATTTAGGAAGCACGCGGTTAACTGGAGTTTGTTGCAACATGTATTCACTAACCATCACACCCCATGGCGTTGTGTCACGCCATGGTAAATCTCTTTTGTTCTTTTTAAACCAAGTCAGAATTGGTTTTTCTAACGAACTCATTCGCCCGTAATTTTTACCCGTTTTAGAGCAGCATCTAGCCGTGAAACTTCTACGATCTCCATGCCATCAATCTTGGTATCTGACCCAGTAGGAACTAGAGCACGCTTAAAGCCGAGACGATATGCCTCTTGCAGTCTGCGATTAACACCACTGACTTTGCGAATTTCACCAGCTAGCCCAACTTCACCAATTGCTACTAAATCTGAAGGCAGGGCAAGGCCTTTTGCAGCAGAGGCCACAGCCAAAGCAAGAGCTAAATCTGCTGCTGGTTCAGTCATTTTCATGCCGCCAACAGTTGCTGCATAGACATCGCGACCGCCAACACGAACGTTTGCGCGTAGTTCTAACACAGCAAGTGTCATTGATGTGCGAGCTGAGTCCAGACCAGAAACTACACGGCGTGCATTTCCGTAATCATTTTCCCGGCCGGCAGAGACTAAGGCTTGGATTTCAGCCAATAATGGACGGCGTCCTTCAAGAGTAACGGTGACACAGGTTCCTGGAACTGGTTCTGCGTGACGAGAAGTAAACAAACCAGTTGGATCTAAAACAGATTCAATTCCAGTATCACTTAAGTCGAAACAACCCACTTCATCAGATGCTCCAAAGCGGTTCTTGATGGCGCGAATAAGTCGTAGTCGAGAGTGGCGTTCTCCTTCAAATTGTAAAACAACATCGACGATGTGTTCTAACAATCGAGGGCCTGCGATAGATCCATCTTTAGTCACGTGCCCAACAAGAAGTAGTGTGATGTCACGATCTTTACATATACGAATGAGTGCACCAGCAACTTCTCGAACTTGTGTGACACCACCAGGCGCACCATCTGCTGCTGAGCTACCGATAGTTTGGACTGAGTCAATGATTACTAGTTGTGGCTTAACAGAGTCAATATGAGCAATCACCGCACCAAGATCTGTTTCAGATGCTAAGAATAATTGTGGATCGATTGCGTTGATGCGCTCTGCGCGAAGTCGCACTTGTGATGCAGATTCTTCTCCGCTTATATACAGCGCAGAGATTCCTTTTGCTGCAGATTGCGCGGCAACTGATAGAAGAAGTGTTGATTTACCAACACCTGGTTCGCCCGCTAATAAAATTGCCGCACCTGGTACTAATCCACCACCAAGAACGCGATCTAACTCTGAAACACCTGTGGGACGTGCATGGGCTGCAGATAAATCAACATCTCCAATAGGAGTTGCTTTAGCGGTTACATTTCCTGCAACCAGTGATAATTTTTTAGGCGCAGCAATCTCTTCAACAACGCCCCATGCTTGGCATTCTCCGCAGCGACCAACCCATTTTTGGGATGTCCAACCACACTCTGTGCAGCGGAATGGATCTTTTTCAACCTTGGCCATGAGGTAACCCTATGACAAGGGACTGACTATTTCTTCTGGGCAGCCAATGTTGCTGGATGCTGAATGATAAATAGTGGCAAGTTGCGGGCTGCAGACTCACGGATGTGTTCCATGCGCACATCGCACAGACGAGCCAGTTCGTTATAGGCATCCTTACCCATTAACAGTTCAAGCTCGTACTTGTTCGAGATATACACAGGCTCTGTTCCAACGTGAGCGTCACTGTTACTTGTGCAGTACCAGTCAAAATCTTCTCCGCCATCGCCCCATGCAAGGCGTTCGTACTCACCGATTACTGTTACTGAATATTCGCGCTCACCATATTCGCGAGTTTCAAAACTACGTCGCAATGGCAACTGCCAGCAAACATCAGGCTTTGTATCTGCAAAGTGCTTTCCATCGCGTTGTGCAACGTGGTGAAGTACGCAACCAAATGAACCTGTAAAACCTTCTGCTTCATAACCCTTACGGTTTAAGAAGATGCAACCATCTTCAACGCGACGAGTTTTGCGTTCGCCATCTTCATCTTTTTCAGAAATTCGTAATTCGCCGCCAGGCTTCTTTGGTCGTGCTTCGTTATAGAACTGCCACATTTCTGGAGTAAGATAAGCAGCAGCTTTAACTGTGCGCTCTTCATCAGCCTTATCCGTATACATCGCACCTTCGGTGCAACATCCAGAAAACGGCTGGCTCTTAAATACACCTTGGCAACCATCGCCATAAATACATGTCCAATATGAGGTCAGCCAAGTCAGATCGCATTTGAAAATAGTTTCAGCATCATTCGGGTCGAAGAATTCAACCCAATCACGGGCAAATCCAGCTTTAACTTCTGACATAGTCGCAGAGCCTACAGGCATAACAGGTAGGCTTGTTACATGAATCAGCAATCAAAGGTTGCAGTTATTGGCGCAGGCATAATGGGCGAGGCCTTGATTTCTGCATTGATTTCATCTGGTGTTAATCCAGAGTTGATTACGATTTCAGAAAAGCGTGATGATCGAAGCGCAGAACTAATTGCAAGGTATTCAATTAGACAAGCCCCACTTTCAATCAATGTCGCAGACGCAGACGCAGTGTTATTAGTGGTTAAACCGCAGGATATGAGTGTGGTGCTTGAGGAGATAAAGGAATCAATTAATCCTTCGACGGTTGTAATCAGCTTTGCTGCTGGGAAAACTATTTCCTTTATATCTAGCGTCCTTGGCACAAATAACCCAGTGGTCCGCGTTATGCCAAATACACCAACAATGGTTGGTGCTGGTATGGCTGCAGCGTCAATGGGCACTGGCGTTACAGAAGCTCAGAAGAAATTTGTACTGGGTTTCCTAGCCGCCACTGGCAAGGTAATTGAAGTCGCCGAAGATCTTCAAGATTCAGTAACTGCAACTAGTGGATCTGGGCCTGCTTACTTTTTTGCATTTGTCGAAGCAATGGTCGCAGGAGCTAAAGATCTGGGTCTTAGCGAAGAAGAAGCAACTATCCTTACGATCCAGACCATTGTTGGTGCTGCAAAGTTGTTAGATGAATCTGGTAAGAGTGCAACAACTCTGCGGGAAAATGTAACAAGTCCAAATGGAACTACTGCCGCTGCGCTCGCATCCTTTGGATCAAGTGATCTCAACTCTATGGTTGCTAAGGCAATGAAGGCGGCGAGCGATCGTTCGCAGGAATTAGCGTGAAACGGTTTGTAGCTTTTATTGTAATTGTTTCACTTGTATTTACCCCTGCAGCGCTAGCAGCGCCGAAGAAGATCAACGTCAAACCAATGCAATTACTTGCAACAATTGGGACACCTGATGAAGTAAGTGGTGCTGTTGCTAGCGGTAAATCAATAATTATTTTTGGAACAAAGGCATCAAAAGCTTATGCGCGGGCAATTGATATGACCGGTAAAGAGCTTTGGAATTTGTCTTTAGATCAATCCGCAGCATCAATTGCTACTGCTGCGGCAGTTGATTCAGCAGGAGATGTTTGGGTAGCAGGTGCCACTCCACTTGCAACAGGATTAGTTACACCAACTCCGACTGCTACGCCTTTAAATCCAGATAGCGCTGATATTCCACCATCTGTCTTTGTCGGCAACCTTCAAGCTCTAACCATTTGGAAAATTAGTGCAGGTGGCGTGCCTCTATTTACAAATACATTACCAACTAGTTCTGTGCTATTTCCTACGGCAATAGGCGTTGACAAGAACGGTGCATCACTTGTCGGAATTATTGCTAATGAAAAGGGAAATGCAGGATTTCTAGTAAATACAGATTCGGCGGGCGTCTTTGCCAAGTTACTTCAAATTGGTGCAATCTCTACAACGGCAGATTCAGTTGCAAGACATGCTGATGGAACAGTGACAGTTGTGGGTTCAAGCTCTGAAACACTTTCTGGAAAAAAAGTTGTTGGAGTCACAGATGGAATTTTGGTTAAGGTTTCAAAGGCACTCAAAATTACTTCTGTTGTTCGGAGCTCAGTTGCAAAGGGTAAAAGAATTTGGAATAACACTTCCTCTTCCTTGCTTCTGACAGGTGAAGTGATTGCAGGGGGAAAGACAGAATCTGCGGTTACAAAGTTTTCAATGTCTTTTGTTCCAACCTGGACCTATCGCTTTGCTTCAACAGGATCAGCACTTTCTGCATCATCTACCCATGCATTCTTCATTTCAACAGCTGCTATCACGCAATTGAATTGGAATCCAAAGACACCGACACCGTTACTGATTACATTTGACTCCAAAGGCATCATCACTGCAGCCGATAGCGGCCCTGCGGGGCAAAGAGAAGTGCTTGGACTGATCATTTCGAAGGAGATCGGGGTTTTGGCCCTGACTTCAAGCGCGGAATCTGTTTCGATTTTTACCCTACTTCCGCGGTAACCTAAGCCCCCGCACACTCAGTGCGGACATTAGAAATGAGAGCGTGACATATGGGTTCCGTAATTAAAAAGCGACGCAAGCGCATGGCGAAGAAGAAGCACAAGAAGCTTCTTAAGAAGACTCGCATTCAGCGCCGTAACGCTAAGTAATAATTACGGCTTTAGAAGTGCAAGCTTGCCGTTTACAGTGGCAAGTAGAAGTTTGACTTTGTTAACGGTCACCCAAGCGCTCTGAGTAGGTTCAGAGCCTTGGGTACTGCTTACTAAACGTATTGCAGATTGCCCTAAATCTTTTTTGCTCGTATCTAGAGCGCATAGTCTTTCCTGGCAATTAAAGATGATTGTTCTTCCATCGGTGGCTAAATACTCACCAGGTGTTCCGAAGTTTTCGGTCGTCAACTTTGAAATCTTTGTTGGATCACTCAAAAGTGCCCAACGCACCTGATTAGGTTTTGGCGCAGTTGCTGTTGATGTGGCTAACCAGGTAGCCAGTACGTCACCATTTACTTTTGCAAGTGCAACATCAAAACCAAATATAGACGCATCATCTGTAGAGATATCAAGTGTTTGATACGACCATGCTGTTGGTTCAACTCCTGTGCGGGTTGCAATTCTTATTGCTCCAGAAGTAATTTCTTTTTTCTGATTCATGGAAACAACTGAATCATATGCAACATAGATCTTTGAGCCATCAAAGATGGCTTGTAAGTGGAAACCAACGTCACCTGTTGTGCGACTATCAGTTTTACGGTCACCATCGATGAGTTCATATTTCCAAGAGGAAGTCTTTGTTCTGACTGCGCCAAGTAGTACTCCTTGGGTTTCATCACGATAAAAGACTTGTACTGAACTGGCGGTTGCTACGCAAGCGTTGGCCACGCTTACATCGCTAGCGGTTCGTACTCGAAGCACCTCTGTGTACTCATTAACTTCAGATCCATTGCCATCAACAATGTCGACAGCAAAGCTTTTACCGTTGTAAACGGCGTATCGGAGGTCTTTTTCAGTCGAATCACTATAGAAAATGTGAAGAGTTTGTCTAACGCCACTGCCATTAACGCACATCGAAATAGAGCCAGAAATCGTGTTAGTCGTGCGGCCACTACTTCCACCAGCACCATCCACAGTTACTTTATTCCACTTCTTACCATCAAATGTTGCAAGCTTTAAATCGCCACTTTTCGTATCCGTATATGCAATTGCAGGTTGACCATTAAATGTTGTGCTTGCAACACTCTTTCCATCAGCTGCTGCATCAAGAACCGTGCTCTTCCACCCTGCTTGCGGAGTGACAGATTTGGTCAGAACTGGATCTGATGAACCTAACGCATTCTTAGCTACGACTGAAAAAGTATAGGAAGTTCCATTCTTCAAGCCGGTCATAAGTACGGGGCTAGTGAGTGACTTCTTCTCAAGTCCTGTCTTGATGTTTTTAATGACATATTCGCTGATTTGAGCAGTTCGCAAGTTAACCGGGGGATCAAATGAAATGAGCGCAGAAGAGTCTCCGGTGAATGCCTGCACATTGCGTGGCGAAAGAGGAAGTTCTGTTGCAACACCTGCAGGCGGCTTGTTGCGCATGTCCTCCATCATTGCCAAAAGAAGTGGACCAGGTTGACGAAATACTTCTCCTGGATCAAGGCTCGGAGTCATTACTGAATCAAGACCCGATTTTGAAAATGTGTTTTCATCTAAGTGTGAAGTTGATGATCCAGATTCATAACGTGAGGGTGTGTACATTTTCGGCTTAATTCCGCCATTTGCCTTGATACCAAGTGCACCATTCCAGACCAATGAAGAAGTTAGTGCAGTACCGAGTTCTTTTGATGGCGTTGGAAGATCGGCAAGGCGTCGCCCATCTGCCGTCTGAAGGTATGCATCAAATGGTGTTGGTTGATCCAAACTACCCAATCCGTAATATGGATCGTATGCATCATTAGAGAGAAAACCAAGGCCATGACCCAATTCGTGAATGAAAACAGATTCAAGATCATATTCAGTCGATGATGGTGTTCCATCACCGCGCGTATTCCATATTGCCCCAGAGTTGACCTGAATAATAATTTCAGGATTTGCTTTATCTAAATCTCTTCCAGCCAGTGCATTGGCAGTAGCTGATGAATACCAGAGCGATGGATCTGGTGCTCCTGAAAATGCTGAAAAGAAACTACCTGGTCGCGCACTTCCCAAAACTCCCCAGGAACTTGATCGGCCCCATGAAGCATCAACAGTTATTGGTACAGAAGAACTGAAATTTGCCGACCAGACATTTACCGCTGCCTGAACTTCTTTTTTAGCCCAATCAGGAAAGTTGTTGTATTTGACTACAAACTTAGATTTAGTTTCAAGATTCTTTTGAGTTGGTTGTGCGTTTGAAGTTGTAACAGGATCAGTGCCGGCGTATATGTAACCCCAATTTGTTGCAGGGATTTGTTTAAAAGATAAAGCCGGCGCTGCAGGTGCGACAAGAATCGAGGCGACAAGAGCGCCTGCAAAGGCGATAACCCCTAATCTCTTAATCCGCAGCATGAGCCCAACGCTATCAGGACGCAGTGCGTGGTTTAAGGTCAGGGGTAAGAATTATCTATTCTCTAAGTCAATTGTCAGGTCAGGAGGGGTGGTTATATGACACTCGTAACAATTTATGGGCGAACCGGTTGCCATCTCTGCGAGGAGGCATTGTCCATACTGCAATCGTTGCAAGATGATCTCAACTTTGAAATCCAAGAGATTTTGATTGACGGAAGTGAAGAGCTAGAAAAACTCTATGGTGAGAAAATTCCTGTCACACATATAGATGGCGTTCACCACGATTTTTGGCGGGTAGATCCAGAACGATTTAGAATTTCCCTTGAAAAACATCGTCAGCGTCAATAATTTTGTATGAATAACCTTGTTCAGCCAAGAAGCGCTGACGGTTCTGTGCAAAGTCTTGGTCAATAGTGTCCCGGGAAATCACTGAATAAAACTTTGCCCCGCGTCCATCAGATTTTGGTCGCAAGATTCGCCCTAAACGTTGCGCTTCTTCTTGACGGCTACCAAATGCACCAGATACCTGAATTGCAATCGTTGCATCTGGTAAGTCAATCGAAAAGTTAGCGACCTTAGAAACTACTAAACACTTAATTTCACCAGTTCTAAACTTATTGAAAAGAACCTCACGTTCTTTAATCGGCGTTTCACCCTTGATCAACGGAGCGCCCAAGACTTCTGACAACTCGTCAAGTTGATCAATGTATTGCCCGATTACGAGAACCTGATCATCGGCATGCTTTTCTACTAATGCTTCAACTACATCTCGCTTTGTTCTAGTAGTTGCACAATTACGATATCGATTTTCTGGTTCTGCAGTTGCATACGCCAAGCGCTCGATTTCAGTTAGATTAACGCGGACCTCAATACATTCAGCTGGTGCGATATAGCCTTGCGCCTCAATTTCTTTCCACGGGACATCAAAACGCTTTGGACCGATGAGTGAGAAAACTTCACCTTCCATACCGTCTTCGCGCACCAACGTTGCTGTTAAACCTAAACGGCGGCGTGATTGGATATCGGCGGTAAAACGGAAAATCGGCGCAGGTAGCAGATGTACCTCATCATAAATAATTAAGCCCCAGTCGTATGAATCAAAGAGATCCAGGTGTGCATACACACCATTCTTTTTCTTAGTCATGACTTGGTATGTGGCAATTGTTACAGGGCGAATCTCTTTTTTTGCCCCTGAGTACTCACCAATTTCATCTTCATTAAGAGTTGTGCGCTTTAGCAACTCTTCGCGCCACTGGCGGGCTGCGATGGTATTTGTCACCAAAATTAATGTTGTTGCCTTTGCATGCGCCATGGCTGCTGCTCCAACAATTGTCTTACCTGCTCCGCATGGAAGAACTACAACACCTGAACCACCATGCCAAAAACCTTCAGCTGCTAGTTCTTGATAAGGGCGTATCTTCCAATCCTTTTGCACTAAAGATATTTCATGTGCTTGGCCATCAACATAACCTGCAAAATCTTCTGCTGGCCAACCAAGACGCAACAGTGATTGCTTTATTTGCCCACGCTGACTTGGCAAAACGGTAATTGTTTCTGGATCAATTCGGGCACCAAGTAATGGCGCAATCTTCTTTGCTCTAATTACTTCTTCAAGAACAGCTGTATCTGTAGTTATAAGAATTAGTCCATGAACAGGGTCCATCTCAAGACGCAAGCGCCCGTAGCGAGACATGGTTTCTGCAACGTCAATAAGTATTGAATGGGGAACCGCGTAGCGAGAATATTTGATCAATGTATCAATTACCTGTTCTGCGTCATGCCCTGCCGCTCGCGCATTCCATAAACCAAGTGGTGTTAAGCGATAGGTGTGAATATGTTCTGGTGATCGCTCTAATTCAGCAAAAGGTGCGATAGCTCGTCGACATTCAGTGGACATTGGATGGTCGATATCGAGCAGAAGCGTTTTATCGCTCTGAACAATCAGTGGACCATCAGTCATTGAGTAAATCCTTTATTAGCGCATGTAATAGTTTGCTGCGATCTTCAAGGGTGCTGATGTCTACCCATTCATGGGCTGCGTGGGCTCCATCGCCAACTGCACCAAGTCCATCTAGAACCTGAGCACCTGCAGCTGCGGCGAAGTTGCCATCACTTGCTCCGCCTACTGATGCATGCCCCAAAGGTGGCATTCCAAGTTCTTTAGCAACCTTCTCTGCTCGCTCATATAGCGCCATTGTCGAAGTTGTCTCTAGAGGAGGTCGATTAAATCCACCGGTAATTTCATATCTCGCAGCAGCATTGACAGGCTTCAAGCCCTTGATTGCTGCGTCAACTCGCTTTAAATCATCCATTGAATAGGAACGAATATCAATATCAAGAACTGCAAGATCTGGAACTGTATTGGTTGTGTTACCAGCATGTAATGTTGTTGGAACAACAGTTGTTCCATGATCGGGATTTTGCATTGCTGTGATTGCTAAAACCGCATGTGCCATTTCAGTTGTAGCGTTAACACCTTTTTCAGGTTCAAGTCCAGCATGTGATGCCTTGCCATGAATTTTTACTTGATACATCGCTGTGCCCTTACGACCAGTTTTTACTTTGCCATTAAGAGTTGCTTCTAAAACTAGAACAGCTTTTGCATTCGCCGAAATTTCCTTAATGAAATCTTTACTAGTCGCACTTCCTGTTTCCTCATCAGTGGTTGCGATCAATGCTGCACTTCCCGTAATTCCTTTCATGGCGTATAACGCCTGAACAAAACCAGCTTTCATGTCGAAAATTCCTGGACCACGAGCAGCTGTTCCCTCAACACTCCACAAAGGTTCAAAAGAACCTTTAGGCCAGACCGTATCTAAATGTGCCAACAGAACGACATCAGGATTAGGTGCACCCCACCAAAAAACTGGGCGCCCATTTACTTCGCGGATTTCTGCAGGCGTCCCCAAGATTCTGGTTGCTATATCACTTGCTAAATGAACAACATCGCGGCATGCCTCTAGATCTTCAGTCGGTGATTCCAACTTAACTAATGCTTCTAGGGCTGCCAACATGGGGTAAGTCTATAGCGATGCCACGCCTGTGATGCGTGGGATTCTAAAGGATTGGACCTCACCGGTTGCATGATCGCGTGCAATTAAGGCCCCAGCGCTAATGCGAATTGGGTCAATAATTCGATGGGTTACTCCACCATTGTTATCGGCATATCCAATAGAAAGGGTTTTCTGATCAATAATGAATTGATTGAGAACTTCCATGGTCTCGTTTGCAGTTGTGCGAGGGAGTTGCCCTAATGCTTCACTGGCAACCTGACGCAATCGTGTTTGGCGATAGGTTGATTTTTCTCCTGTTCGCAATGTGCGGATAGCAGTTTTTAAACTTTCCACATCCGGAATTTCAACTTCACCAATCACGCGCGGAGGGCGTGGTTTTGTCATTGCGCGATTTGTTTTCGGACCCATCAGAATCATTCCATTTGCGGATTCGGCTGCAGGTAAGTAACCGCATTCACGCAATAGACGCATTGCATCGGTTGCATCCACATCGCAGATTGCTACTTCAGGTGCGATACGGCGCAGAGCTAAAATTTCAAGTTTCTTATCATTCATTATCTGAGAAATTAATGCAGTGTCTTCGCATCGAATAAAAGAAGACGTATTCCCGACTCGCAACTTGCCATGCTTCTTGGCAACATCAGCAATTAGATATACAAGTGGTTGTGGCATGGGTGTCTTAGAAGTCTTGATTAAGAAAGTTTTAATCTCATCACCGGTCTTACCGTGATCTAAGGCGCGACGAATTGTGCTTTCGGTAAATCGGTAAACAGTTGCACCACCACGACTTTCAATCTCGGCCATCATCGCAAGGGTTTGGGAAATTTCATGTTCAAGTGGTCCTGGTGCGATTGCGGTGTTATCGCTTTGGATCAATATGTGATCAACTGTCTTGGGTAAGTCTTCGTTAATGGAACTTAAATCATCTCCATTGAGAAATTGATTTCCAAATTTGGAGAGTGCCCCTTGGCCTGTTATTCCCAGCCACTCAGCCTCACGAAGAGTCCATTCTGCAAGTTCTTCTTGAAGTGAAGAGTTACGACGTACAGGTGCACGCCATGACAAAACTTCTTTGAAACTAGTCCAATCAGGAGCAATACTCTGATTTTCCCGTAAAAGTTCAAGGGTAAGGGCCCGCACACGTGCTGCATTGACTCGATCTAATTCTGGACCAAGTGCTGCAACATTTTTTGCTTCTACTCGACCTACTAGACCACTGACTCGTGAGGTTACCAACCACTGTGATGCCAGCATCTGCCAGCGATCAGCAGGTGTTTGCATGAGCCAGATATCAAACTTATTACTTGGCAAAATTCGATCATCCGCATCGATACTTATTAATGAGGCGAGATATGCAAGTTCTGCAACAAATGCTGTACAGGATTCGTCAACACCTAAATGTGTTGAAATAATTTTAAGATCACGAACGCCTAAACCTCCAGCACGTAATGCATCAGCTGGCTCATCAGCCCAGAAATTAAGCAACTCTTCAACCCAGCGAAGCACAGTTGAAACATTTGCTATCGCGGCAAGATTTATCTGATGCTCATCGCGTTTAGTGCCGTTCAACTCTGGCTGTTTTATGAATCGCTCTTTGTGAATCTTTCCACCGCGTAATGCAATTGCTACCTCACGAGTCAAAATCACTGTTCGTTGATCCAGTGGAACTAAGAACTTCTTTTCAAGTAACCAAGCCACTCCAGGTCCAGGATTTTTTATGTCGCCAACGCTGCCGCGGGGAGGGCCCCAGATCAATCGATCCAAAACTTTCTTTGCATCTGCAGGTGCATCTTCTAATTCACTAAGTTTTAACTTTGCAAGTGATGCCGGCCCTAATCCTGCGGGCTCTATGCCAATCACATCCCGAAGTTGTGTTGGCAAGCGCATGCCATCATCAGATGGATAAACAAGGCCGATGGATATCAGGTGGGCTAATACACTTTTTGCCTCTTTATCGGTAAGGGTTACAACGCTTTTTTCTAAAAACGGTTCATTTAAAGATGCCGCAGCTTCTAAGACTTGGAACTGCCATTGATTGAGCGAATCAATTGCTCGCGCCAAACTAGGGGCGGAGCATGCACGCACAGCAAGTGAAGCGATATCTGGCGGCACCGGGGTTACTAAGTCGGGACGAGCCGTAAATAGATTTAAAAGGGCAGCATCGTCAACGCTACGTAGGTAGTCAGAGAAGGATCGCATTTCCATAACTTGCCTACATTACTGGCATAACTGATGTTCTTGTTAATTACCCTTTACGTTTACGCGGGGTCAACCAAGTGCCAAGCGCGGCCAATCGAACGACAATTGGGGAAATGGCTCGACCAATAAATCTGGCCCTTCGGAAGTCATGAATTGGCCATCCTTCGGCCATTGCTCGCAAGCCCAGCAATGCATCTGGATTGATTGCTGATGGATGTCCAACACACTGCAGTAGTGGTAGGTCATTGTGGCTATCTGAATATCCAAAACAATCTTCTAAATCAAAACCTTTTCTCTCTGCTAATTCCCGAATTGCGACCGCCTTTTCTTTTCCATGCAAAAGCGCACCATTCATATTTCCGGTGTAGAGACCATCTTTGATTTCTGCTTTGCTTCCGAGAGCACCAGTTAAACCCAATCTCTTGGCAATTAAAGTAGCCATATCTTCAGGCGCAGCAGTAACTAGATAAACTTCAACTCCATTTGCGATATGACTTTGTGCGATATCAATTGTTCCCTGCCACATTGCAGGAGATACAAACTCGTCATAAATTTGCTCAGCAATGGTCTGTATGTCTTTCACATTATGTCCACCAATAAAATCTGTGGCAGCAGTCTGATAACGAGCGATCTCTTCCTTATTTTCTTTTCCCGTTAAGCGAAATCTCAGGTTGGCTAAAACGAAACGCGATATGTCCTTCTTGGTGAAGTAACCACGCTGATACATCCCACGGCCCAAGAAATAAATGGTTGAGCCGCGTATAAGCGTGTTATCGACATCAAAGAAGGCAGCTCTTTTGCCTGTGAGTGCCATGTCACTACCTTACAGATAGACGGGGTTTCGGGACGCTTTATGCTTTCCCAATGAGTTCAACAGTCCATGTGGTCCGCCACGGCGAAGTCCATAATCCTGACAAGATTTTGTACGGTCGCCAACCTGGTTGGAGATTATCTGATCGAGGCCAAGAGATGGCTCGCACAATCGCTGAATGGTCAAAGAGTCTTGATTTAGGTGCGCTCCACGTGTCACCTTTGCAACGTGCGCAAGAAACAGCAGCGCCCATTGCTGCGGCGCACAATATTTCAATTACAACTGATGATCGCTTAATTGAGGCATCAAATATTTTTGAAGGAAAACCATTTGGTGTTGGCGATGGAATATTACGCCGTCCTTCTGCTTGGAAATATTTATGGAATCCATGGAAGCCATCTTGGGGCGAACCATATGATGAGCAGATTAATCGAATGTTGGCAGCAGTTTTTGCCGCCCGCGATGCAGCCAATGGCAAAGATGCAATTTGTGTTTCACACCAGCTGCCGATTTGGATTTTGCGCAGCGCAATTGAAAATCGCCGCTTGTTGCATGATCCTCGCAAACGAGAGTGCACACTTGCATCCGTCACAAGCATTCATTTTGATGATGAAGGCGTTATTTCTGGATTGTCTTACTCTGAACCAGCACGTCACCTATTACCTGAAAAACAGTAATGAAGAAGCTTGCACTAATTATTTGCTTAGCAATCGCACTTACCGGGTGTAGCGGCGGCGGGGTATCTTCAGCAGAGGAAAGTTTTGTTTCAGGCGATGGCTCTGTCACATTTATTAAAATTGCAGATAGAAAAATTGCTCCAGCAATTACTGGGTTGACATTGTCTGGGACGAATTACACGTATGCGAAAGACAGGGTTGCAGTTGTCAATGTATGGGCATCGTGGTGCTCACCATGCCGTGCAGAAGCACCGATACTTGTCGCTTTGGCAAACAAATACACAAATGTTGCCTTCATCGGAATTCTAACTCGTGACAACCCCGCAAATGCTGAAGCCTTTGAACGTAGATTTAAAATCCCTTACCCAACACTTATTGATGACTCCATCTTGATCGGATTTAAAGGCTCCCTGCCAGCAAATGCCATCCCATCAACGGTAATTCTGGATAAGAATGGGCGGGTAGCTGCACGTATTTCAGGGGTCGTTACCGTCGCTTCTTTAACCCAGTTGATTGAACGCGTGAGCGCCGAATGAAAGAGTTCTTTCAAGAGCAGATACTTTCAGGCGTACTCGTAGCAGCTTTTCCATTTGCATTTATTGCGGGAGTTATTTCATTTCTCTCCCCATGTGTTTTGCCATTGGTCCCCGGCTATCTTTCATTTGCAGCTGGATTTTCAGTAAGCCGTGGAAAGGTTTTTCTAGGTTCACTCTTATTTGTTTTAGGCTTTAGCGCAGTTTTTGTTTCATACGGTGCGTTGTTTGGTGGTTTGGGCAATCAACTCTCTGCCAACGAAGAGATCATCTCTAGAATCCTTGGCGTCTTAACAATTTTCTTAGGATTTATCTTCTACGGACGTTTCCCTTTTTCTCCAACAATTAGACTCAAGATGCGCACAACAGGCGGATTACTAGGTGCGCCTTTGCTTGGTGTGTTATTTGGAGTTGGTTGGACACCATGTATGGGTCCGGCCCTAGGTGCGGTACAGACATTGGCAGTTGCAGAATCGACTGCATTGCGCGGAGCTGTACTTTCCTTTGGGTACTGCTTAGGTCTAGGACTTCCATTCATTCTTTCAGGATTATTTCTAGATAAGTCTGTGAAGTTGCGCTCATTTATTTATCGCCGCGGTGATCTGATTTCAAAAATCGGCGGAATCTTCTTGATTTCAATCGGAGTACTTCAAGTTCTTGGTTTTTGGGGTCAAATACTAATTTCACTGCGTTCGCTGATTTCTGATTTTATTCCGGTGATTTAATGAGCCAACAAACAGGGTTACCAGAGCTAGATAGCGCAGGAGTGTTGCGTTTTGCATGGCGTCAGCTCACAAGTATGCGCACCGCGTTGATTTTGCTGTTAATGCTTGGGGTTGGATCCATCCCTGGTTCTTTGGTCCCGCAACGCTCGCAAAACCCAATCCAGGTGGGCCAATACTTTAAGGATTCTCCAGAGCTTGCTCGCTGGATGGATCGTTTCTATCTATTTGATGTCTACGGATCACCTTGGTTTAGTGCCATCTACATCCTGTTATTCATATCTTTAATTGGATGTGTGTTACCTCGAACAATTGAGCATTTTCATGCATCGCGTGCTTTACCTCCCGCGACCCCAAAAAATCTCACGCGGATGGAACATCACTCAGCATGGATGGCCCAAGGGAACGAATTAGAGCTGGCGAGAGCTTGGTTTAAATCAAAGCGATTTAGAGTTTTAGAAAAAGATGGATCAATTTCTGCGGAAAAAGGTTTTGCGCGTGAAACTGGAAACCTATTGTTCCATTTAGCGTTGATTCTTGTCTTGTTGGGGATTAGTTTTAGTTCACTTTTTGGTATGCGTGGTGAAGCAATTATTAATGTTGGTGAACGATTTGTTAACACACCAACAAGTTATGACACCTTGACCTATGGGAAATTGTATAAGGATGGAAATCTGCCGGCCTTTATGTTGACTGCAGATAAATTTGTTGCACAGTACAACCTCGAAACTAGTGCCCCAGAGGATTACACATTAGATGTTTCATTACTTCGCGAAGGTTCGTCAGCTATAGAAAAGGAAGTTATTAAGGTAAATAGCCCTTTAACAATTGGCAGTACCCGAATTTATCTACAAGCTAACGGATATTCTCCCGTAGTAACTGTTAGGGATTCCAAAGGCAACGTTGCTTTCCAAGGCCCTGTTCCTTTCTTGCCACAAGATTCAAATCTTCGATCAATCGGTGCAATAAAAGTTCCAGATGCAGATCCACAAATTGGATTTGTGGGATCTTTTGTTCCGACCTATGTTCGTGACCCTAATGGCGGTGGGGCACTGAGCGCATTCCCTAAAGCACTAGATCCACGTCTGTTGTTAGCGGCGTGGGCTGGTGATCTTGGATTGGACTCGGGAATTCCTCAATCTGTGTACAGGATAGATACCTCAAACATGCTGCAGGTAGGTCTTAAGTCCCTAAAACCAGGAGAAGTCTTTGAGTATCCAGGCGGATCGATCACCTTTGAAGGCTATTTGCAATGGGTCAACCTTAACTTCGTCGCAGATCCTGGAAAGCAGTTCGCATTGTTGGGCGGTATCGTTGCGATCCTTGGATTACTCGCTTCACTATTTACTCGCAGACGACGTATTTGGATTCGCGTTGATACGCAGGTAGAGGTTGCTGGGTTAGCAAAAAATGGTGCACCAGGGCTAGATGTAGAAATGGAACAGTTCGTTCGGATGTTAAAGGGAGATAAATAGATGACACGCATATTTGCCTTTGCATCGAACTACCTGGTTTATTCTGCAATGGCTGTCTACACCTTGGCATTTCTAGCTCATGCGATAGAGACAGCCTGGGCAGTAAAAGTTCCAAATGACACAACAAAGACTTTAGATTACAAGCGGACAGAAAATGTAGCTCGTATTGCTACCGCAATGATGATTTTGGGATTCATCCTTTTGTTCTTTGGTGTAGTAACTCGTGGCATTTCAGCTGGCCGCGTACCCTGGGGAAACATGTATGAGTTTTCCATAACAGGTGCTCTTGCATTTACCGGCGCATATTTGGCGGCATTAATTAAATATGATCTTCGTTGGTTGGGTTTGTTGGTTTCGATTTCCGTATTACTCACTCTTGGTACAGCAGTAGCTGTCTTATATGTTCCGAGTGCTCCACTAGTTCCTGCTCTTAAATCACCCTGGTTAATCATTCATGTTTCTACTGCAATTATTTCAGGTGGCGTGTTCTTGTTGGCAAATGTGATTGCAGCTGCATATTTGTATCTGGACAACATGGAAACTAAAGGGGAGCGAACAGCGTGGGCTAAGCGACTTCCTTCGTTAGAAGTTTTAGATCAACTGTCATATCGATTAGTTGCATTTGTATTTCCACTATGGACTTTTTCAGTTATTGCTGGAGCGATCTGGGCTGAGAGCGCTTGGGGTCGTTACTGGGGCTGGGATCCAAAAGAGACCTGGGCATTTATTACATGGGTCGCATATGCCGCTTACTTACATGCTCGTGTAACTATTGGTTGGCGGGGGCGTAGAGCAGCATGGCTGTGTTTACTTGCCGGATCTACATTCTTGTTTAATTATGTATACGTCAATATTTGGGGAACTGGAAAGCACACCTACTCAGGTCTTTAAAGCTTTCCCAAGAAATCTGGATCATCATCTGGCGGCAAAATACGTCGCTTAGGAGCTTTGCGTCCCTTTGGTTTGTTTCTTCCAGCAATTAAATATGCAATAGGTCCTATTGCGAGTGCTTGTGGCCCAAGAAGAATAATTAAAAGTATCCATCCCCATTTTGGAAGAGTTTTGATCTGGGACTCATCAGTGCGGGCACAATCGATCAATGCATAAATTGTTAAACCAAAGACCAAGACCGAGATGAATGGAAGAAACCGTGCCATGAACTTATTGTATCGCTAAGGCGAGGGCAAAAACTATTGAAAACATGAGTTGGAACTTGCCGGTTCGACCTAAGACAGGAACTAAGTCCCTTCCAGAAGCCCCGCTGAGAACTTGCCTTGAAATCGAGATGCTTATTGGAAGGAGTAACAAAGTTAAGAGTGCTTCCGGAATCAATGTTGCAATAGCCGCGATGTGTGCAATAGCGAGGAGTGCGACGTACATATATCGTGCTTTGGTGTCACCGATGCGCACAGCAACCGTCAATTTACCGGCTAACTCATCCTTAGGCCTATCCCGAAGATTGTTAACTGCCAGAATCGCACAGGACAGAGCACCCATCGGAATTGAAACGATAAAACTCGTAAGAGTTATTGTTTCAGTCTGGACATAAAAAGTACCAACAGTTGCAATTACTCCGAAGAAAATGAAGACAGATATATCACCGAGGCCTTTGTAGCCGTATGGATTCTTTCCTCCGGTGTATCCCCACGCTGCAGCGATAGAGATGGCTCCAATAACAATGAGCCAAGGTGAGGTGGTCAAAAAAGTCAACCAAGCACCCGCGATGCAGGCAATTGCAAAAGAGATAAACGCAGCACCCTTAACCGATTTCGAAGTTGCAATTCCGCTGGCAACTAAACGAATCGGGCCAACACGATCATCATCAGTACCCTTGATTCCATCGCTGTAATCATTGGCGAAGTTGACCCCTATCTGAAGCCAGATTCCCACATTCAGAGCAAGGGTTGCCCGAAACCAACTGAAATCTGAACCCGCTAATGCAGATGCAACGACGACTGGTGCAATAGCTGCAGGCAGAGTGCGAGGGCGTGCACCTAAGACCCATTTATTCATTCGCAAAACCTTTCGCCAAACTCTTTCGATCGATCTTGCCAATACCAAGCAATGGTAACGAAGTCATGTGATGTATGCCTTTTGGTTTTGCAAAATAACCAAGCTCTTTTTCAAGATGTGCGGTGATTTGATCATCGCTAATTGTTCCAACGACGGCAAGTTGTAAACTCTGTCCCCACTGAGAATCTTCAATAGCAAATGCGGCAAATTGAGTATCAGGAAATGCTAGGCTCAGTGAATTTTCCACTGCGCTAAGTGAAAGATTCTCACCACCTGAAATAATCACATCATCTGATCTTCCAATGACAACTAGATGATCATTGTTGAACTCACCAATATCATTAGTTTCAAACCAACCATCATTAAGTGGAATTGAAGATGCTAGTACCGGACCCTTAATACAAATCTGTTCATTTCGGATTTCTACCTGGACACCCTCAAGTGGTATTCCATCGTAAACACATCCACCACAAGTTTCTGTCATTCCATATGTTGTTATTACTTTGATTCCGGCTAATTCGGCTTGATTGCGCAATCCTTCAGATAGCGCAGCTCCGCCGACTAAAACAGCTTTTGTTGATCTAAGGTGGTTGAGTAAACGTTGGTCCCCATTTATTGCACGGAATAATTGTGTTGGAACGATTGCGGTGTAGTTAGCTTTTGGAAATTCACCAGCAAAATCACGCAAGTCTATTGGCGTTGTTCCAAGTTCCATCGAGCGGACAATTACATTTACAGCAGCGATGTGAGTCAGCGGAAGCAAGAGAGACCAAGTATCCCCAGACTGTGCGCCTATAAATTTATTGGAAGCGCGCGCAGATGAAATGAGCGCAGTTGATGTCAGTAGAACTTCTTTAGGGCCACCGGTTGTTCCGGAGGTACCGATCGCAACGGCGGCATAACCTGGAGCGTATTCAGATGAGATTTCTCCAAAACCAAGGGTGGGGCCATCACCCACGAGCGCCGATGTGATTTCTCCCGCTAATTGGGAGATTTCGCATGCAGGGCTGACTCGCAGAATCTTTCGTTGTGACGAGGTATCCATTGCAGCCGTAGGCTATCGCTAGCAACGACGATGGAGGAAATGTGAGCAAGCCGATCAAGCGCGAATTTGGTAGCCGTGAGATTCCACTATGGGTCACAGCACCTGGCGGAGAAGATTTCGTAGATATCAAATATCAAATGGGCGATGGCATCGCCAAGATTACGATCAACCGTCCGCAGGTTCGTAATGCTTTTCGTCCTCAGACAATTATTGAATTAATCGAAGCATTTGATTTAGCCCGTGATAACGAAGAAGTAGGCGTGATCATCTTTACTGGCGAAGGTACAGAAGCTTTTTGTTCTGGTGGAGACATCAGTGTTCGCGGTGATGATGGATACCTTGGCGATGACAAATTAGCCAAAAAAGGAATCGGTCGTCTTAATGTTCTAGATCTTCAGGTACAAATCCGTCGCACACCAAAACCAATCGTTGCAATGGTTGCTGGTTGGGCTATCGGTGGCGGACATGTATTACATGTTGTCTGTGATTTAACAATTGCTGCAGACAATGCAAAGTTTGGTCAGACAGGACCAATGGTTGGATCCTTTGATGGTGGCTACGGTGCTGGATTACTAGCTGCACATGTTGGCCAAAAGAAGGCTCGCGAAATTTGGTTTATGACCCGCGAATATGATGCACAAGAAGCTCTGAATATGGGACTAGTAAATACTGTTGTGCCAATTGCTGAACTAGAAGCAGAAACAGTTTCCTGGTGCCGCGAAATGCTGCGCAACTCCCCAATGGCACTACGTTTGTTAAAGGCAAGTTTGAACGCTGCGACAGATGGACTTGCAGGAGTGCAACAACTTGCAGGAGATGCCACCTTGTTGTTCTACATGACAGAAGAAGGTCAAGAAGGTCGCGATGCATATAAGGAAAAGCGCGCACCTGATTTTGGAAAGTTTCCAAAGCGCCCATAATCCATGGATCAATTGCTTCTAGAGACATTGCGTGTAGTTACGCTGCCAACGACAACAAATTTTCGTGGCGTGACTGTTCGTGAGGTTGCTTTAATTCACGGTGAATATGGTTGGGGAGAGTTCTCGCCTTTTCTTGAGTATGACGATTCAGAATCAGCACCATGGCTAGCGTGCGCGATCGAGGCGGCAACTCAGCCAAAACCACGACTATATCGCACGCATGTATCTGTGAACGGAACGATCCCAGCACTTAATGATCCTGCAGATTTAGAAAAAATCATTGATTCATTTCCTGGAGTAAAAACCTTTAAAGTAAAGGTAGGCACCGATGTCAGCGAAGATCTTCATCGCCTCGATCTTGTTCGCACCCTACGGCCGAATGCAACAATACGTGTTGATGTTAATGGCTTATGGAGCGTTGATGAAGCTGAAAAGTTCATAAATTCAATTGGCGATGTTGAATATGTTGAACAACCTTGTGCAACTATTGAAGAACTTCGCGAATTAAAAAAGCGCGTAGATGTGAAGATTGTCGGAGATGAAGTTCTAAGAAAAGCAAAAGATCCATTTACTGTTGACCTATCTGGTGCCGTTGATTATTTGATGTTAAAGGTTCAACCACTTGGTGGAGTTAAACGTGCTCACAAACTTGCAGAACATCACAACTTACCTGTCGTGGTTTCTAGTGCCTTAGAAAGTGCTGTTGGAATTAACTACGGGCTTATCTTGGGGGCGTCATTTGAGGACATGAGATTTGATTGCGGTCTTGGCACAGGCTCACTATTGGCAAAAAATGTTGCTGAGCTACCAATAGTTGATGGAAAGATTGCAATTAGTGATGTGATTCCTAACTTTGATGGCCTAGATGTCAGTGCAGATCGTTTCAAATGGTGGAAGAATCGCATCATGAGAACCGCGGAGTTACTGCAGTGAACAACTCCACCTCGCTGGCCCGTGTTGTCGTTCGCCAAATAATTGAAGCTGGGATTACCGATGTAGTAATTTCACCTGGTTCGCGTAATGCACCTTTGTCCTTAGCATTTTTTGAAGCATCGCAAGAGGGCTTAATCAAGATTCATGTGCGGGTTGATGAGCGAACTGCAGCATTTTTTGCACTTGGAATTATTAAATCAACAGGCCGGCCAGTACCAGTGGTGTGTACAAGCGGCACAGCAGTTGCGAATTACCATCCAGCAATTCTTGAAGCCAGCCACACAAACGCACCACTCATGGTTTTAACTGCCGATCGTCCAGCAATGTTGCGCAAAACTGGTGCAAATCAAACAACTGAGCAAGCACGAATTTTTGGTAAAGCTGTGCGTTATTTTGCAGATGTTGACGGTCCTGTTTACCCAATGGAATTGCCACTAGATAGTTTGCGAAATGGCCCTATTCACTTAAATCTTCAGTTCGATGAACCACTTCTTCCAGATGACTCTTCAGACTGGCTTTCACAGATCGATGTCGCACCAAAAGAGTTTGTCGCACGTACCAAGCCCGGCACGCTTCGTTTGGTTGGTGCCCGAGGGGTTGTAGTAATTGGACATGATCGCGGTGGCTTAACAGTTGATGAAATCAGCCGGTTTACAAAGATATTGGGTTGGCCCGTAATCACTGAGGACCCACTTTCATTTCCTGATGCGATAGCACATGCATCTATCTTCTTAGCTTCACCAGAAATACGCAGCACTCTTATTCCTCAATCTGTCCTTGTTATTGGGCGAACAACTCTCTCACGTTCAATTAATGCTTTTATTAAGTCCAGCCCAATCACATATGTTGTGGATCAACGTCTTGCAACGGTGGATTCAGATCGTCAAGCAGATCGTAAATTTACAGAGTTACCGGATCTTCAAGGTGTTATTCAATCTGATGAATGGATTGCAAAGTGGAACAAGGTTTCTGAGCGCGCACAAAAGTTGATTGGATCAATGAGTGGCTGGAATGAAGCGGTCATTGCTCGAACAATTGCTGCAACGATTCCAGATGGCACTGCGTTGTTTGTTTCTTCATCACGACCTATTCGAGATCTTGAAGGTTTTGCACATCCGCGTACTGGTGTTCACACCTACGCTAACCGCGGCCTAGCCGGCATAGATGGCAACATTTCAACAGCGCTGGGTGTTGCCTACGGCCATAAGGCCACAATTGCGCTTCTGGGCGACCTTTCTTTCTTGCATGATTTAACAGGACTGATAAACAAAGAAGAGATTAATTGCCGCTTTATAGTCATCAATAATGATGGCGGCGGAATCTTTTCAACACTGCCGCAGCGCGGTGTAAATGGCTTTGAAACAGTATTTGGAACACCGCATGGATTAAATCCAGCTGCGATTGCTCAGGCGATGGGTGTTCAAGCCAAGCAAATTACATCACTCAAAGAGTTAGAGGCAGAAATAAAAGCACCAATATCTGGCGTTAGCGTTGTTGTGTGCGATGTGCCCGATCGCGAATCCAATGCAGACACATTAAAGAGAGTTGTAGAAGACCTTAGCTCTATTTAAGTGCGCTGCGCATAGGTGAAAACTTCGCATACGTCTCAGCTAATTCAATTTCAGGATCTGATCCATCAACAATTCCACATCCTGCAAAGATGCGAATAGAGTCCCCATTTATTTGGCCACATCGAAGCGCAATCCCAAGTTCTCCATCACCTGCTGCATCGATCCAACCAACAGGACCTGCGTAACGACCACGTGACATTCCTTCTATCTCAGCAATTAATGCAGAAGCAATTGGTCTCGGAGTTCCACATACCGCTGCAGTTGGATGTAGTTGCTCAAGAATTGTGAATGCATCTGTGTGTGCAAGTGTTTCTACCAATGCTCCCGTCACATCCGTTGCAAGGTGCATAACATTGGCAAGGTGTAAAACAAATGGAGATTCTGGAACATTTGTTGATGAACAAAATGGCTCGATTGCCTCCGCCACGGATCTCACCGCATATTCATGCTCAGCTAAATCTTTTGATGACCGCGCAAGTGAAGCAGCTAGTGCTAAATCTTTTGCATCATCGCCAGTTTTGCTAATTGTTCCTGCCAAGACGCGTGAAGTTATCATTCCGCGTGATAAGCGGAGTAAAAGTTCAGGAGTGGCTCCTACTAACCCAGAAATTAAATACTTCCATGTTGTTGGATATTCCACTGCAAGCTTGCTCAAGATTGCCCGTGGATCAATACTTTTGTTGGATTTAATGGTGATATCTCGAGCTAAAACAACCTTATCTAAATCTCCAGATTGAATGCGGGAAACTGCGGTGCTAACCCGATTCTTCCAATCGATATCGGATTGTGGACTCTCATCCCAGCTCATATCTGCATTAGAAACATGATCGGGGGTGGTTTTCAGAACTGGTTGAGAATCTGAACCAATCCACGTAATCCAGGATTTATCACCCTTTGAGCCAACAACAACTTGCGGAATTACAAGCACCGAAACATCATCGGGTGAGAAAGAAAAAGATGTAAACAGAACTGGCCCAGTTCCGCTGCCATGGACTGTGTTTGTAACCGCTAATTTTTCTAATTGTTTTTGCCACCAATGACGTGCATCTGCAAATCGATGCGGGCCACTTACTGTTGTTGTGGCGTATGTTCCCCAACCAACTAAACCATCACCGCTTCGGACCCATGCAAGAGGATTTGAATCTGGAAGTAATTCAAGTAATGGCAAATGCTCGCCTAAGCGAGTAGTCGTGATTGGAATCAGTTGCGACATTATTATGAATTTTTGCGATTAATAACTCGCCAAATAGCAGGCAAGGATGTTCCAGCAATTGCGATCTTTAAAACTTCACCAACAATAAAAGGAGCCAATCCTTTTTCAATTGTCCAACTCCAGGTTTGGCCAGTGAATTGGTATAGCCAAACAAGACCAAATGAAAAAGTTATAACTGTTCCGATTAACATCGATGGAAGCGCTGTTAGGAATTTTTGATCTAAACGGAATCGTGCAAGTTGACCTAATACAAAGGTTGCAACCAACATTCCGATTAGATATCCACCCGTAGCGCCAACAATACGATCTAATCCATGGCCACCATCTGCAAAAACTGGGGCACCTGCAATTCCAGCTAAGAGATACATTGCAAAAGTAGTTGTCCCTAAAGTTGATCCGTATGCAGTTCCCAGAATCAGGACGCCTAGTGTTTGACCAGTAACAGGAACTGGTGATCCCGGAACTGGTATGGCAATTTGTGCCAAAGCTGCTAAACCAAGAACTCCACTGACAACCAAAACAGCATGTGAAAGGGCTGTAGAGCGGGGGATCAGCGAAGAGCGAAGGGAAGTAGCAGATAGCGACATGAGAACCTTTCAATGTATCTAAGTTGTGGATGAGCCTACTTCAAGGGAGAATGCACCTATGTCCCGCGCTAATTTGAGCAAAGACCCCGAAGAGGTTGCGGCAATGTTTGATGGGGTCGCTAAGCGATATGACCTAGTCAACGACCTCTTGAGTTTGGGCCGCACGAAAGCTTGGCGTAAAGCGGCCACCAGAATCATCGCCCCTCAGCCCGGAATGGTGATTTTGGATCTAGCAGCAGGACCTGGCTCCTCCTCTGAACCTCTTTTTAAGGCTGGTGCCACGGTATTTGCCACTGATTTCAGCGAGGGAATGCTGGCCCAAGGTCGAAAAGCTCGCCCATATCTGAACTTTTCCAAGGCTGATGCCCTCAATCTGCCCTTTGAGGCGGAGATGTTTGATGTTGTCACTATTTCCTACGGGCTTCGAAACACCGCCGACTTCGATAAGGCGTTAGTCGAGGCCCGCCGCGTGACTAAGCCAGGTGGACGGATGGTGGTGGTTGAGTTCAGTCATCCAACATGGCGCCCCTTTCGCACAATCTATTCAAAGTATCTGATGCGGCTATTGCCTGCCATTGCCAAGAAGACCGCTACTAACCCAGATGCGTATGTCTATCTAGCTGAATCTATTCGGGCATGGCCAGATCAAGCCGCTTTAGCGGCACGGATGGAAAAAGCAGGATGGCACGATGTCACCTGGAAGAACTTAACTTTTGGGGTTGTTGCAGTTCACAGCGGGATTAAGGGCTAGCGGTCACTGGCATAGGCCAATCGACCTTAGGATTTCGCAGTGACCTCGAATCCATATGTTCCGATTTTGGTAATCGGCGCCATAGGTTTTGGCTTCGCACTCTTTTCGATTATTGCTGGTGCGCTCGCAGGTCCTGCCAGATATAACCGAGCAAAGTTAGATGCTTATGAATGTGGAATCGAACCATCGCCTCAGGCAGCCGAAGGTGGACGCTTTCCTGTCAAATACTTCTTAACTGCGATGCTCTTCATCATCTTTGATATTGAAATCGTGTTTCTCTACCCATGGGCTGTCTCTTTTGATGCTCTTGGCTTGTTTGGGCTCGTTGAAATGGCAATTTTTATTGGAACAGTTTTTGTTGCATATGCATATGTGTGGCGCCGCGGCGGATTGGAATGGGACTAAACCATGGGTCTTGAAGAGAAAATTCCAAGTGGTTTCTTACTAACCACAGTCGAGAAACTCGCTGGATATATGCGCAAGAACTCGTTGTGGCCAGCAACATTTGGACTTGCTTGTTGTGCAATTGAAATGATGGCGGTTGGTTCTGCTGCAAAGTATGACATCGCGCGCTTTGGTGGAGAAGTTTTCCGCGCATCTCCACGCCAAGCAGATTTAATGATTGTTGCGGGTCGCGTTTCAAATAAAATGGCGCCCGTACTTCGTCAGATTTATGATCAAATGTCAGCGCCAAAGTGGGTTCTTGCCATGGGTGCATGCGCATCTTCAGGTGGAATGTTTAATAACTACGCAATTGTTCAAGGCGTAGACCACATTGTTCCGGTTGATATTTATCTACCTGGTTGCCCACCACGTCCAGAAATGTTGCTTGATGCAATTTTGAAATTGCATGAACAAATCAATGAAACAAAGCTTGGTGCAAATCGTGCTCAAATCATTAAGGAAGTTGAACTTGCCGCAATGAACGCAAAGCCAACTCACGAGATGAAGGGCTTGCTTGCGTAATGACTGATGGAATGTTTGGCGCAAAAGGCACCGGAGATACATCTGGCTATGGTGGCTTAGTTCGAAAAGCTACAACTGCAGGCTCTTCTGAGCGTCCATATGGTGGTTATTTTGATGATGTTGCTGACGATCTTGAACGTGCATATCCAGAATTTTCAGATGCCATTGAACGTGTTGTTGTCGATCGCGGTGAAATAACCCTGCACATTAAGCGTGAAAAGTTAGTTGAAGTTGCATTGATTTTGCGTGACACATTGAAGTTTGAAATGTGCATGGGTGTTAATGGCGTTCATTACCCAGAGCAAACTGGCCGCGAATTACATGCCGTGTACCCATTACTTTCGATGACTAAGAATCAGCGAATTCGCCTTGAAGTTTCAGTTGCAGATGGTGATGCACACATTCCTTCGTTGGTTGAGGTGTGGGCTGGTAACAATTGGCACGAGCGCGAGACTTTTGACATGTTCGGAATCATCTTTGATGGTCACCCAGGCCTTACTCGCATCTTGATGCCAGATGATTGGGAAGGTCACCCACAACGTAAAGATTACGCGCTCGGTGGAATTGCAGTTGAGTACAAGGGTGCAACAACACCACCTCCTAGTGAGAGAAGGAGCTACAAGTGACAACTTTTGATCCATACGCTCCTTCTCGCGATACAACTGAAGGAAAAGTTTTCTCTGTTACCGGCGGAGACTGGGATGCACTAGTTCAAGATATTGGCGCAACAAAAGAAGAGCGTGTTGTTGTAAACATGGGCCCACAGCACCCATCAACACACGGCGTTCTTCGTTTAGTTCTAGAACTTGAAGGCGAAACAGTTACAGAAGCACGTTGCGGAATTGGATATCTTCACACAGGTATTGAAAAGAACATGGAGTACCGCAACTGGACTCAGGGAACCACATTTGTAACCCGCATGGATTACCTAGGACCTTTGCACAATGAAACCGCATACTGCTTAGCTGTTGAGAAGCTTTTGGGAATAACAGATGATGTTCCAGAACGCGCATCAGTTATTCGCGTAATGATGATGGAGCTCAACCGTATTTCTTCACACATGGTTGCACTTGGCACGGGAGCCCTTGAATTAGGCGCAATGGGCCCTATGTTCTTTGCTTTCCGTGATCGTGAAACTGTTCTTGAAATCTTTGAAATGATCACCGGCCTTCGTATGAATATGGCTTACATCCGCCCCGGTGGAGTGCAGCAAGATCTTCCAGAAGGTGCGCTTACAAAGATCCGCGAAGGCGTGAAGCTGATGCGCAAAAATTTTAAAGACAATGCAACATTGCTAATTGGCAATTCAATTTGGATGAAGCGCACACAAGGTATTGGTTACTTAGATCTTGCGGGTTGCACAACACTAGGAATTACTGGCCCAGTTCTTCGTTCAACTGGAATGCCATGGGATCTTCGTAAGGTTCAACCATATTGTGGTTATGAAAACTACAACTTTGATGTTGTAACTGCAGATACTTGCGATGTGTATGGTCGCTTCTTAATTCGTATGAATGAATTAGAACAATCACTTCGCATTATCGAACAATGTGTCGACAAGTTAGAAAAGCTTGAAGGTGCACCTGTAATGGTTGCAGACAAGAAGATTGCATGGCCGGCACAACTAGCTATGGGTGGCGATGGACTAGGTAACTCACTTGATCACATCCGCCAGATTATGGGTACATCAATGGAGTCTTTGATTCACCACTTCAAACTTGTTACAGAAGGTTTTCATGTTCCTGCAGGTCAGGCATATGTCGCCATTGAATCTCCACGCGGAGAGCTCGGCGCTTCGGTTGTGTCAGATGGTGGCACTCGTCCTTATCGCGTTCACTTCCGCGAACCGTCATTTAATAATTTACAAGCAACAGCTGCAATGAGTGAAGGCGGCATGGTTGCCGACATCATCGGCGCTGTTGCCTCAATCGATCCAGTAATGGGAGGGGTTGATCGCTAATGGCATACACAGATGAAGATTTCCAGATCATGGATTCAATAATTAAACGCTACCCACGCCCTCGCTCTGCGATCATGCCTTTGCTGCATTACGTGCAATCAAAAGCAGGGTATGTAACTAACGAAGGCATTGAAGTTATTGCCAAGGTTTTACAGCTAGAGGCTGCTGAAGTCACTGCTGTGTCTACCTTTTATACCCAATACAAGCCAACACCAGTGGGCGAGTATCACGTGGGTGTATGCACAAATACTTTGTGCGCCGTTATGGGTGGGGATGCAATCTTTGATTCACTTAAAGATCACCTTGGAATTGGAAACGATGAAGTAACAGCTGATGGCAAAGTTTCTCTAGAGCACATCGAGTGCAATGCAGCCTGCGATTATGCACCGGTCGTAATGGCCAACTGGGAATTTTACGACAACCAAACAGTTGAATCTGCGAAAGAATTAGTTGATTCAATGCGTGCAGGAAATCCAAAGCCACCAACACGCGGACCTAACAAGTTGGTTACTTGGAAAGAAGCATCAGCAGTTCTTGCAGGATTAAATGATGGACGTGCACATGAAGGCGTTCAAGCCGGAGAGCCAACGTTGCTTGGCTTGAAACTTTCGAAAGAGGGCAAGTAATGACAAAGCTAGCTCCAGTACTTTCTGCTCATTGGGATGAAAAAGATTCATTTACTCTAGAAGGTTACAAGCGCCATGGTGGTTACAAAGCATCTGTAAAAGCACTTGCAATGGATCCAGATGCGATTATTCAAATTGTCAAAGATTCAGGACTTCGTGGTCGTGGGGGCGCAGGCTTCCCAACCGGAATGAAGTGGGGATTTATCCCGCAAGGCGATAACAAGGATCACTACCTTGTTGTTAACGCAGATGAATCAGAGCCTGGAACATGTAAAGACACACCATTATTGATGGCTAATCCGCATGTGTTAATTGAAGGCTGCATCATTGCCTGCCATGCAATTCGTGCCAAGCACGCATTTATTTATATTCGTGGCGAAGTAACTCATGTTGTTCGTCGAGTTAATCAAGCAATTGAAGATGCATACGCTGCAGGAATTCTTGGCAACGGAATTGATGTAGTTCTACACATCGGTGCTGGTGCTTATATTTGCGGTGAAGAAACTGCGCTCCTTGATTCACTTGAGGGTTTCCGCGGACAACCTCGCTTGCGTCCCCCATTTCCTGCAATTGCAGGGCTTTATGCCCGTCCAACAGTTGTAAACAACGTTGAATCAATCGCATCTGTACCGGCAATCATTAACAATGGTGCTGAGTGGTATCAATCAATGGGAACCGAAAAGAGCAAAGGAACAACTCTTTACTCCTTATCAGGCCATGTTGTTAACCCAGGTCAATTTGAAGCACCACTTGGAATCACACTTCGTGAAATTCTAGACCTAGCTGGCGGTGTTCGCCCTGGCCATACCTTGAAGTTCTGGACACCTGGTGGATCATCGACACCATTGTTTACAGATGCTCACCTTGATGTTCCTTTGGATTACGAAGGCGTTGCAGCTGCAGGATCAATGCTTGGAACAAAAGCATTACAAATATTTGATGAAACAACTTGCGTTGTGCGTGCAGTATTGCGCTGGACAGAATTTTACAAACACGAGTCATGTGGAAAGTGCACACCATGTCGTGAAGGCACATGGTGGTTGGTGCAGATCTTGCGTGATCTCGAAGCTGGCAAGGGAACAGAAGCAGATCTTGCGAAGTTACTTGATCTTTGTGACAACATCATGGGCCGTTCATTCTGTGCCCTAGGTGATGGAGCAACTAGTCCAATCACATCCTCAATTAAGTACTTCCGCGATGAATACATTGCGCACTTAACTAACGGTGGATGCCCATTTGATCCAGTTGCGTCAACTCTATTTGCTGGAGCTGGTGCATAAATGACAACTGAAGTAGTGGACATGATCACCGTTGTTATTGACGGGTTCGAAGTTACTGTTCCCAAGGGAACATTAGTTATTCGTGCAGCAGAACAACTTGGAATTCAGATTCCACGTTTCTGTGATCACCCACTACTTGATCCAGTTGGTGCTTGCCGTCAGTGCCTGGTTGATATTGAAATTAATGGCCGTGCTTTTCCAAAACCACAAGCGTCTTGCACAATTCCTGTTGAGGCAGGCATGATCGTAAAAACACAGTTAACTTCTAGTGTTGCCGAAAAAGCACAACGCGGAGTTATGGAGCTTTTGCTGGTAAATCACCCACTTGATTGCCCAGTGTGCGACAAGGGCGGCGAATGTCCATTGCAAAACCAAGCAATGAGCACCGGGCAAGGCTCTTCCCGCTTTGAAGGCGTAAAGCGCGTATTTGAAAAACCAATCAATATTTCTTCGCAAGTTCTTCTTGATCGTGAACGGTGCGTTTTATGTGCCCGCTGTACTCGTTTTTCTGAGCAAATTGCGAGCGATCCATTTATTACCCTGAACGAACGTGGGGCGTTGCAACAAGTTGGTATTTATGAGAACAAGCCTTTTGAATCATACTTTTCTGGAAACACAGTTCAAATATGTCCGGTAGGTGCGTTAACTGGCGCTGCCTACCGTTTCCGTGCACGTCCGTTTGATTTAGTCTCAACGCCATCAGCGTGCGAGCACTGCGCATCAGGTTGCGATATGCGTACCGATGTTCGTCGTGGAAAGACATTACGTCGCCTTGCAGGCGATGATGCATCTGTTAACGAAGAGTGGAACTGCGATAAGGGTCGCTGGGCATTTAAGTATGTAACAGCTGTTGATCGCCTCAAAGTTCCTCAGATCCGTAACTCTGATGGAGTGCTTGAAGAAGCATCATGGCCTGAAGCACTAGCAGTTGCTGCAGCAGGATTAAAGGCGGCAAAGTCAGCTGTACTTGTTGGTGGTCGAGCAACATATGAAGATGCATATGGGTATAGCAAGTTTGCTCGTGTTGCACTTGGTACCAACGATATTGATTTCCGTTCACGTCTTTCATCAGATGAGGAGCGTGAATTTCTTGCAGCTCGGGTAGTTGGCTCATCCACAACCTATCGCGATATCGATAAGGCTGATCAAGTTCTATTGGTTGGTTTTGAGCCAGAAGAAGAATCACCTATCGTTTTCTTGCGTATTAATAAGCAATTCCGCAAGCGCGCACTCAAGGTTGTTTCAATCGGTTCCAAGGAATCCATTGCTGTCGACAAGTTAAAGGCAGAGTTTGTAAAGGTTGCTCCAGGACAGGAAGCTGCCGCAATTGCTGCGCAGTCATTAACAAATAAATCAATCATTTTGGTTGGAGAGCGGGCAGCAGAAAGTGCTGGTGCTCTGAGTGCGGTTGCAGCACTTGCCGATTCATCAGGTGCGAAGCTTGCATGGATTCCGCGTCGTGCAGGTGAGCGCGGAGCACTTGAAGCTGGGGCTATCGGAAACCTCTTGCCAGGTGGGCGTCCAGTAACAGATGCAGCAGCGCGAGTAGATATCGCGGCTCTTTGGAATACAGATTCACTTCCAACCGAAGTAGGTCGCAGCACTTCACAAATTATTGAAGCGGTTAATTCTGAATCCATAGGCGCACTTGTTGTTGGTGGAGTTGATCCACTAGATGGCCACAATAGCCAAGCAACTTTGGCAGCCCTTGATAAAGCTTTTGTTGTTTCACTTGAAATTGCTCCAAGTTCTGTTACGGAACGAGCAAATGTTGTTTTGCCAGTTGCTGCAATTACTGAAAAGTCTGGCTCCTTCCTTAACTGGGAAGGCCGTGCTCGTTCATTTGATGCAGCCGTTAGTGATTCATTAAATCGAAGTGATCTTCGAATACTTTCAATGATCGCCCAGGAAATGGGTATCTCGCTTAATTTGGGAACTGTGACTGCAGCTATCAAAGAAATTGCATCAATTGGCAAGTGGGATGGTGCACGAGTGTCATTCAATAAAGTCAGCGTCTCATCACAACCCGCCCTTAATGCACATGAAGCGCTCATTACTTCTTGGCGCCGGCTGTTAGATCTTGGAACTTTGCAACAGGGTGAAGACAATCTTGCCGGCACTGCGCGCCAAACAGTTGCAGTTATTTCTCCAAAGCGAGCAGAAGCAATTGGTGTTGTTGATGGGGATCTACTAAAGATTTCAACAAATCAAGGTTCAGTAACACTTTCTACGCTCGTTGAGAATATTCATGATGATGCAGTCTGGGCGCCACGTAATTCGCGCGGTTCTCAATTGTTGGTAAACCTAGGCGTCGCACATGGCGCAGTAGTTACGGTGGTGAAGGCATGACAACTGCAGAACTCATTGGAGCAGATCCAGGATGGTTAATTGTAGTAAAAGCACTAATCGTCTTTGCCGTCTGCGTATTGCTAACACTTATGTCTGTGTGGGGAGAACGTCGTGTTGTTGGGCGGATGCAGCAACGTCCTGGTCCAAACCGAGTCGGTCCTTTTGGATTAATTCAAGCCCTTGCTGATGGAGTTAAGTTGGCGCTTAAGGAAGACATCATTCCTACGGCAGCCGACAAAATTGTTTTCGTATTAGCGCCAATTATCAGCGCTACAACTTGCTTTATGGCTTTTGCCGTAATCCCAATTACTGGTGAAGTAACAATGTTTGGCCGCCAAACTGCCATGCAGTTAACAGATATTCCAGTTGGCGTTCTATATGTTCTTGCAATCGCATCAGTGGGTGTTTACGGAATTGTTTTGGCGGGTTGGTCTTCAGGATCTACTTATCCATTACTTGGTGGACTTCGATCAAGTGCTCAAGTGATTTCATATGAAATTGCGATGGGGCTTTCACTTGTAGCTGTGTTTATTTATGCCGGGTCTATGTCAACATCTGACATTGTGGCTGCGCAGTCATCATGGTGGTATGCGGTGGTCTTGTTCCCATCCTTTGCTATTTACGTAATTTCGATGGTGGGCGAGACAAACCGAGCACCATTTGATCTTGCTGAAGCTGAAGGCGAACTAGTCGGCGGATTCCACACCGAATACTCGTCACTCAAGTTTGCACTATTTTTCTTGGCTGAATATGTAAACATAATTGCCGTCTCTGCTTTGGCGACAACATTGTTCCTTGGTGGTTACAAAGCACCTCCAGGACTTGGCTTTACCGAAAGCTGGCTTGGTGGTTGGTTCACTGCCATTTGGTTCTTCCTCAAAGTTCTCACTTTCTTCTTTGTGTTTGTGTGGCTACGTGGAACTCTTCCACGTTTGCGATACGACCAGTTCATGCAATTTGGCTGGAAGGTTTTGATTCCAGTTTCAATCTTGTGGATTTTGGTTGTTGCAACACTTCGCGTAATGTCATTGCAAGGTGCACCAAGAATTATTGTGATCGCATTTGCTAGCAGTATTGTTTTAATAATCATGGTTGCCAATATTGGATTTGAAAGAGCTAAAAAGAAAAAGGCACTGGCAATCCCAGATGGTGATAACAAAGATGCGCCAAAGTTTGCAGTTCCTTCATTGCCGATGGAAGTTTCTACTATCAATGTTTCTCAGAAGGTAGGGGGCAAGCGTGAGTGAAAACCTCGAACCGTTAAAGCCAAAAGATCTCGGCATTAACGATGTTGAATTTTACGAAGTAGAGCAGGCCCCTCCTGTTGGCTTCCTTGGAAGCATGAAAGGTTTCTGGGTCACCTTCTCCACGATGTTTAAGAAGCCCTTGACCGTTGAATACCCTGAGGTGAAAGCGCCAACAGCTGAAAGATTCCACGGACGCCATCAGCTAAATCGCCACCCAGATGGTCTGGAAAAGTGTATTGGTTGTGAATTATGTGCCTGGGCTTGTCCTGCAGACGCAATTTATGTTGAGGGCGAAACCAATACCGAAGAGAATCGCATGTCACCCGGTGAGCGCTATGGCAAGGTCTATCAGATCAATTACCTTCGCTGTGTTTTCTGTGGGTTGTGTATAGAAGCTTGTCCTACTCGCGCATTAACAATGACAAATGAGTACGAACTTGCCGATGATACTCGCGCAAAGTTGATCTTTGAGAAGCAAGATTTATTAGCTCCGCTTCGTCAAGGAATGTTGATGCCACCGCATCCAATGTATCCAGACATGACGGACACTAATTACTACAACGGTGATGTAAAACAATCACATCCATCACAGGAGGGTAAGTAAGTGTTGGAATTAGCCCTCGAAGTCGGACAAACAGCCAAACCAGAAGCAGTGATGTTCTGGATTCTTGGCCCACTTGCAGTTATTGCCTCACTCGCAATGCTGCTGGTCAAGAAAGCGGTTCACTCGGCAATTTTGATGGCATTTGTAATGATTGTTTTGGCAGTTTTCTACATCGCACAGGATGCGGCATTCTTGGGAATAGTCCAGATTGTTGTTTACACCGGAGCAGTAATGATGCTCTTCTTATTCATTTTGATGTTAGTTGGCGTTGATTCATCTGATTCGTTAACTGAAACTATTCGTGGCTTACGATCAATTGCAATTACTGCAGCCATTGGCTTTGGCGGATTGATGGTTTCCTTACTAGGCCGTGCAACTCTTGGCCGCAGTGCAGTTGGGTTAAATGCAGCTAACGCTGATGGAAATGTTGAAGGAATAGCAGCGCTCTTGTTCAGTACTTATGTTTGGCCATTTGAAGTTGTTTCTGCCCTTCTCATCACCGCAGCACTTGGCGCAATGGTTCTTGCTCATCACCAACGCTCAACTACTCGTCCAACTCAGCGTCAGCTTTCCATTAATCGCTTCCGTGGTGACTCTTTGGGAACAGCGGCTGGTTTACCTGGCCCTGGTGTTTATGCTCGCCACAACGCAGTTGATGTTCCAGCGCTTCTTCCCGATGGCACGCCTGCTGCTGACTCAGTGAATGCAACTCTGTCGGCACGCGGAGACATGTTGGATAACAAGAAGTTTGATCTCAGCGAAATTAACACCAAGGTTGAGGAGGAGAAGTAATGGACGCATCCAATTACCTCTATATCTCAGCTCTACTCTTTACTATCGGAGCTGTTGGTGTTGTGGTTCGCCGTAATGCAATCGTTGTTTTCATGTGTATCGAACTAATGCTTAACGCGGCAAATCTTTCATTTGTGACATTTTCTCGAATCAATGGCGATCTAAATGGCCAGGTAATGGCTTTCTTTACAATGGTCGTAGCTGCATGTGAGGTAGTAGTTGGTTTAGCAATCATCGTGACAATTTATCGCTCACGCCGTTCAGCATCTGTTGATGATGCTAGTTTGTTGAAGCGATAGAGATGACAACTTCAACGAGTCTTGTTTATTTGATTGCCCTGCCTTTGGCAGGAGCAGCCTTACTTCTTCTTGGTGGACGTCGCACAGATAAGTGGGGCCATCTACTTGCTACGGCACTTTCGGCATCATCATTTGGCGTTGGTCTATACCAACTAATTCAGATGCTTGGACGTTCAGAAGTGGCACGTCCTGTTTCTCAAAAGCTTTTTGACTGGATCAATGTCGGAACATTCAATGTGGATGCAGGCCTATTGTTAGATCAATTATCAATTTGTTTTGTTCTTCTCATTACAGGTGTCGGAACACTCATCCATATTTATTCAATCTCTTACATGTCACATGATCATGATCGTCGCAGATTCTTTGCATTCTTAAATCTTTTTATCGCAGCCATGTTGCTGTTGGTTTTGGGCGATAGCTATCTTAGCCTTTATGTCGGCTGGGAAGGTGTTGGCCTTGCTTCATATTTGTTGATTGGTTTTTGGAATCAAAAGCCCGCCTATGCGACAGCATCAAAGAAGGCATTTGTCATGAACCGTGTTGGCGATATGGGATTGTCCTTTGCAATCATGATCGCATTTGCAACTATGGGAACAGTTTCATTTTCAGGTGTGGCAGAACAAGCCGGAAATACATCAGAGGCTGCGTTAACTGCCATGGGAATAATGCTGTTGGTCGCTGCGGCTGGAAAATCTGCTCAATTCCCATTACAGGCATGGCTTGGCGATGCGATGGCAGGCCCAACACCCGTATCAGCACTTATCCACGCAGCAACAATGGTTACTGCTGGGGTCTACTTAATCACTCGTTCTAATTTTGTATTTGATGCAGCTCCAACAGCTCAGTTATTGGTTGTGATAGTTGGTGCTATCACGCTGATGTTTGGTGCATTGATCGGTACTGCAAAAGATGACATTAAGAAAGCACTTGCTGCTTCAACCATGTCTCAAATCGGCTATATGACTCTTGCTGCCGGCTTAGGTCCAGTTGGTTATGCATTTGCAATCATGCACCTACTGACTCACGGTTTCTTTAAAGCAGGAATGTTCCTTGGCGCAGGATCAGTAATGCACGGAATGAATGATGAAGTAAATATGCGCAAATACGGCGCACTTCGTAAGTTCATGCCAATTACCTTTGTAACTTTTGGTCTTGGGTATCTAGCAATCCTCGGTGTTCCACCATTTGCTGGTTTTTATTCCAAAGACATGATTATTGAAACAGCCTTTGATGCTGGGGGAGTAAAGGGAATAATTCTTGGAAGCGTTACCTTGCTTGGTGCAGGTATTACCGCCTTCTATATGACGCGCGTCATGATTCTTACCTTCACTGGAACAAAGCGCTGGGATGAGAACACTGATCCCCATGAATCCCCATGGTTGATGTGGCTACCAATGGCTGTTCTTGCTATTGGTTCGGTTTCATCAGGATTCTTGCTTTCTCGCGGTGATGCATTGGAAAACTGGTTACATCCGCTCTTTGCTCACAGTGAGGAGTACAAGAAGCACTTATTGGAACCAATTGTTGTTTCAGGACTTGCGTTAACAATGGTTGCAATTGGTGTTGCAATTGCTTTTGTTAAGTACTCTCGTCAAAACGTCGCATCGGTTGCTCCAGAAAACGTCTCAGTGTTCACAAAGATTGCTCGCCAAGATTTGATGCAGGATCGTTTCAATGAGGCTGCATTTATGCGTCCAGGGCAAGTACTGACTACAACTTTGGTTGCCGCCGATGAGTCCGTCATCGATGGAACGGTTCGCTCAGTTGGAAAGATTGCCATGGGATCTGGTTCGGCCCTTCGCGGTCTGCAAAATGGCTTTGTTCGTAGCTATGCAGCGTTGATATTGGTCGGTGCGGTTGCACTTGTCGCGGTGATTTGGGTGGTGGTTCAGTAATGAAATGGTTAACTCTTTTAATGCTTCTGCCACTGGCAGGTGCTGCAATTATTTCGATATTTCCAAAGTCTATGGAAAAGGCTGCAAAGCTAGCAGCGCTTGGAACATCTCTAGTTGTCATGGCGGTGACAATTGCGATGGCAGTTAGTTTCCAACGCGACAATGTTGATTTTCAGTTTGTTGAGAAATATTCATGGATCCCTAGTTTTGGAATTAATTACTCGCTCGGCGTAGATGCAATTGCCCTTGTGCTCATTTTGTTATCAACAATTCTTGTGCCTGTTGTTATTCTAGCTGGCTGGAATGAGGCTCATGGTGGCCGTTGGAGTGTTAAAACTTTCTATATTCTCATTCTTGTTCTAGAAACAATGATGATCGGCGTTTTTGCCGCAACAGATGTCTTCTTGTTCTATGTAATCTTCGAGGCAATGTTGATTCCGGTGTACTTCCTTATTGGAGGTTACGGAACCGGTGAGCGCGCAGCCGCTGCAGTTAAGTTCTTGATCTACAGCCTTGTCGGTGGATTGCTCATGCTTGCATCGATTATTGCTCTTTATGTAATGTCAGGTGCCCAAGGTGGTCACACATTTGATATTAATAAACTTTCAGAACTCCAGATGTCATCGACAACCCAGAATCTGTTGTTCTTGGGATTCTTTATTGCATTTGCGATCAAAGCACCTGTGTGGCCATTCCATACATGGTTGCCAGATGCCGCCAAATCTGCGACACCAGGGACATCTGTTCTGCTTCTTGGCGTTCTAGACAAAGTTGGAACATTTGGAATGATCCGTTACTGCCTAACTTTGTTCCCTGAGGCAAGCAAGACATTTACGCCAATCATTTTGGTGCTAGCGGTAATTTCAATTATCTATGGTGCATTCCTTGCAATTGGCGCTAAGGACATCAAGCGTTTGATCGCCTACACATCAATCTCACACTTTGGGTTCATCACAATGGGAATCTTTGCGATGACATCGCAAGCTCAAAGTGGGGCGATTTTGTATATGTTTAACCACGGTTTCTCAACAGCGGCGCTGTTTTTAGTTGCAGGCTGGATGATTTCACGTCGCGGTTCCTCAACTATTTCTGACTTTGGGGGGTTGCAACGAGTTACTCCGATAATGGCATGGACATTCTTCTTAGCAGGATTATCTTCGCTGGCACTACCTGGTCTTTCAAGTTTTGTGAGCGAGTTTTTAGTTCTCGTTGGAACCTTTACTCGTTATCCAGTTCATGCAATTATCGCAACATTCGGCATCGTCTTGGCTGCTTTATACATCTTGATACCCGTGCAAAAGGCTTTGCATGGACCTACGACTCCAGGCAATGAGAGCCTCAAAGATCTCAACCTTCGCGAGAAGTTAGCGATTGCGCCTGTAATTGCAATCATTGTCGTGTTGGGTTTCTATCCGGCCCCACTACTTAAGGCAATCAACCCAGCAGCATCACATGTGATTACGCAAATGGGATTCACAGATCCTGCACCAACTAATGGGGGCAAGTAATGACTTTTACAGCACCGGTTCTTTCGTACTCACTTCTATCACCAATGCTCTTCCTGCTTGTTGGGGCACTTATTGGTGTGTTAGTTGAGGCCTTTGTATCAAAGGCTGCCCGCCCAGCTGTTCAACTAACAGTCACACTTGGTGCCTTGCTACTAGCGTTATTGCAGTTGTGGCAAATTAGAGGAGAGCAGTCGCTGACAGCGGCAATGGGTTCAATTGTTTTTGATGGACCAGCAGCATTGCTACAAGCTGCGATCGTAATTATCGCGATGATCTCAGTCTTTTTAATTGCCGATGGTGAACATTTCGCAGCCCTACCTGCTGCATTGCCAGGATCTGAAGAAGAACGCCAGGCTAATCAATCTGGTAATCAGATTACTGAAGTTTACCCACTTACTTTATTTGCAGTTTCCGGAATGCTTTTGTTCACTGTTGCCAATGATTTGATAACTCTATTTGTGGCATTAGAGATGCTCTCATTGCCACTCTATTTGATGGCCGGCCTCTCACGCCGCCGCCGATTGGCTTCACAGGAATCAGCCCTGAAGTACTTCTTATTAGGCGCTTTTTCTTCAGCATTCTTCTTATTTGGAGCAGCATATTTATATGGATATTCTGGCTCAATTAGCTTCGCCGGCATGAGAGAAGCAATTGTTGCAAGTGGCGGAAATGATGTCCTTCTGCTGATCGGTATGGCATTTCTATCAATTGGCTTACTGTTCAAGGTTGGCGCAGTTCCATTCCACGCATGGTCACCTGATGTGTATCAAGGCGCACCTACTCCTATAACAGCTTTTATGGCAGCGGCAACAAAGATTGCAGCCTTTGGAGCAATGCTTCGCATTTATTACACAGTGTTTGCTAATGCTCAATGGTCTTGGACTCCGGTCTTGTCAGGTATTGCAATCGTGACAATGCTCTTGGGCTCTCTTGTTGCAATCTCACAGCGCGATGTGAAGCGCATGTTGGCTTATTCTTCAATTGCCCACGCTGGATTCTTACTGTCAGGCGTGATCGCACTAAACAAGTCTGGCCTTGATGCAACGATCTTTTACTTATTCGCATACGGCATAGCAACTGTTGGTGCATTTGCTCTAGTAACTCTTGTTCGTGATTCATCTGGCGAAGTTACAGATCTAAATCGATGGAGAGGCCTTGGAAAGCGTTCACCATTTGCAGCAACATCCTTTGCCTTATTTTTATTGGCTTTTGCCGGAATCCCACTTACAAGCGGATTTATTGGAAAGTTCTCTATCTTTTCAGCTGCGTATGAAAGTGGAGCTAAAGGCGTAGTAATTGCGGGTGTGCTTTCAAGTGCGATCGCGGCATTCTTCTATATTCGTGTCATTGTTTTGATGTTCTTTACAGATGCAACAGAGGATGGAACAAGTGTTGAGATCCCTTCAATCTTGACACGGGCAACAATTGTTATCGCAGCAATCATTACAGTGGCACTAGGTGTTTATCCAGCACCATTGCTGAACTTCATAACTGATCTCGCAATCTTCATACGCTAATGTCTACTTTTGGCATTCCAAACGTTGCTCCTGCATTAGAAGCACAATTGATTGGCCAGATGGCCGATGTCGAAGCCTTGTTGCTAAGTCATACTCGAAGTGAATACCCCTTTGTTGATGAAACAGCTCATCATCTTGTGGCAGCTGGCGGTAAGCGTTTACGCCCACTTTTAACACTTTTAACCGCCCAATACGGTGATCCAACTCGTGATGGAATTATCGCCGCAGCTGTTGCCTGCGAGATCACACACCTTGCAACCCTCTATCACGACGATGTCATGGATGAAGCACCGCTGCGTCGCGGAGTTGAAAGTGCGAATATGCGCTGGGGTAACACAATTGCAATTCTTACTGGTGATTTCTTATTTGCTAAATCCTCTGATTTATTGGCAGATCTTGGTCCAGCAGCGGTTCGATTACAGGCCCGAACATTTGAACGTCTAGTTATTGGTCAGATTATGGAAACTCAAGGTCCTAACCCAGGTCAAGACCCACTCGAGCATTATTTAAAGGTTGTAGCAGATAAAACAGGTTCTTTGATTGCCGCGTCCGCTAGGTATGGTGGAATGATTTCGGGTGCACCTGCAGACATCACGGACACAGTTACTGTCTTTGGTGAAAAAATTGGTATCGCATTCCAATTAGCAGATGATGTTATTGATATTGCTAGTGAATCAAATCAGTCAGGAAAAACACCAGGCACAGATCTTCGAGAAGGTGTCCCAACACTTGTGACACTCAATGTTATGAGATCTAGTGATCCAGCAGATGCAGATTTGAAGCGATTACTGGCTGCGCCAATTGAGGACGAGACAACTGTGCAACAAGTCTTAGTTGCATTGCGTACTCACAAAGCGCTAGATGAATCGCGCGAGCAGTTGCATCAAGTTGCAAAGCAAGCACGTGGAGCACTTGGCCCACTGCCAATCAATGATGCAACAGGTGCTTTGATGTCACTATGCGACGCTGTTATCGACCGTTCTGCTTGATTTAACAAGATCAAGCGCCAGGGCTGTTAGTGCAGCCCAAATAATCAAGAACCCCATCCAACGTGCTGTATTCATTGGTTCATCTAGAACCCAAACACCAATTGAAAACTGCAAGGTGGGGGTGATGTATTGAAGCAATCCAATAGTTGTAAAGGGCAATCGATTGGTTGAGCCATTAAATAACAACAATGGAATTGCAGTAACCGCACCAGCGCTGATTAGCAGAATTGTTAAACCCCAGGAATGCCCGAACTGTCCGGTGCCCTGATTACCTATATAAACCAGGTATGCCAGATAGAAAAAGGCTGAAATTAGGGTTTCGATGGCTAGGCCTTCCAGTGCGCCAAGGCCAAGCTGCTTCTTGATTAGCCCATAGCTGCCCCACGAAATTGCAAGTATTAATGCGATCCACGGCAAGTGCCCATAGTCAATTGTTAAAACCAAAACACCGATAGAGGCAATTGCCACCGCAACCCATTGCAGCGGACGCATCTTTTCTTTCAGTAAAATTACGCCAAAGCCAATGATGATCAAAGGGTTGATGTAGTAGCCAAGAGATGCTTCAACGACATGCTCATTATTGGTTGCCCAGATGTAAACCAGCCAGTTGATAGAAATTAGCAGGGAGGTTAAGAATAATCGCGCAGCAATCTTGGGTTGTTTGAGAGTTGCCAAAGTTGATTTGAGAGCTTTAGTTGCTGCCAGAACAATAAAACAAAAAACCAAAGTCCAGACGGCTCGGTGAGAAACAATTTCTATGGGATTAGCTGGTTCAAGCAAAGGCCAGTACAAAGGAAAAGCACCCCACAAAGAGTAGGCACTGATTCCAAATAAAAGGCCGAGCTTGTTTTTACTCAATTATCTAAAGTTCGTAAATTGAACTGCAAAGTCCCAGCCACCATCTTTAACCATGGCCATTGTTTCTTGAAGATCATCGCGACTCTTTGATGTCACGCGAAGTTCATCACCTTGAATCTGTGTCTTAACAGACTTTGGACCCTCATCACGAATCATCTTTGCAATCTTTTTTGCATTCTCTGTTGAGATGCCTTCCTTCAATGGAGCAGCGATCTTGTAGATTTTTCCTGATAACTGTGGCGCTCCTGCATCAAGGTGCTTCAATGAGACACCTCGCTTAATCATCTTGTCCTTAACAACATCGAGTGCTGCTTTTGCGCGCTCTTCTGTGTCTGCTTCAATCAACACTTTGTCGCCTTCAAGTTCGATCTTTGAGCCAGTGTTTTTGAAGTCAAAACGAGTCTCAATCTCACGAACCGCCTGATTAATGGCGTTATCTAGCTCCATGCGGTCGATCTTGGAGGTAACGTCGAAACTGCTATCTGCTGCCATGCTGTGGGCCCCTTCACTGAATAAAAGCGCGGTTTGTACGCGCACGTGCCTAAGGTATCCTTTCCCTTCGCACTATCCATAATTGCCGCAGTACTTGTTCGACCTTGGCGGGTTGCCCGAGCGGCCAATGGGAGGGGACTGTAAATCCCCCGGCTCTGCCTTCGAAGGTTCAAATCCTTCACCCGCCACCAGTAAGAGTTCAAGAACATCTAAACAACTGCATAAATTAGGGTCCCGTTAACGGTCTAGTCACTATGCAGGCAATTCAGAAAGTCTTTTTGGCCATAAGACCGATAAAGTTGCCAGCATGGCCCGCAAAGATGAAGAAGAGTTCACCGCGTGGGTCCAAGAAAAAGAGCGTGAGCTTATTCGCGCCGCAAGAGCTATTTGTTTTGATGTGCAAAATGCCGAAGATGTTCTGCAGGAGGCTTTGGCTGATATTTTTCCACGCTGGAGAAAACTTAAAGAGCATGAAAATTTGGAAGCTTACGTGATTAGAGTGATGGTGAGTAAGCACGCGGATATTCGACGCAAGTACGCAAGGCGAAAAGCAGAAAACGAAGTCTCCTTGGAACTTGTAGCCACCCTTTTACAAACAAGTGATAATTCAGAAAATGTATCAGAGCGGTTGCTAGTCCAAGCTGCATTGAAATCTCTAACTGCAGCACAACGCGCAGTTCTTCTCTTGATCTACGAGTACGGATATTCAATAAAAGAGGCAGCATCAAAGCTTGGAATACCAGCAGGAACGGCTGCTTCACACCTAGCACGCGGGCGATCTGCTGTTGGTGAGTATGTACAATTTTCTCCAGCGATCTCGAATACTCAACGTAAGTCTTTGACTCACGATGCGAATGTAATTGAATTGGAGGACGAAGATGACTAATGACAATCTCGATCCTTTGATTAAGCGCGAGTTTGAAGCACTAGGCCTCAACATCGTTTCCAACGACTTACTTGCCGATATGGTTTTTGAAAGAGTAAAGAAGCGTCGAATTCGCAAGTGGTTGGTAGCTGGAGTAGTAGCACTTTCAATTTTGGCTCTTGCAGGACTCTCCTATGTAGTCGGCACGAGCACCCTGTTTTCATCTCGCCAGCCAGTTATTCAATCTAATTCTTATGTTATTCCAGGTGATGAGAATGGGGGAATAGCACTACCGCAGTATGCAAACCTTCGAGTTAATGGATTAACTCTCCCAGAACGCACATACACCTTTACTTTTGCACTCGAAATGGGGCAGGTAATTGAAGTGTTCACGGTTCCCAGCGATGTAACCGGTGGAGTAATTGCTGAATTAACTGTCTACAAACGGGATGCAAATGGGGAACGAATAAAAATTCAGACCTATCCAATTGGATCTGGACCTGGCAACCATGAGTTTGGCAACATAACTAGTGCAGGGTTATATGACTTTGAGTATGTTTTCACAGATTTAAGTTTTCGCGGCTCAGCGCGCGTGGGAATTCTCTTAGGGCAATTTACTGAACTGTAGTTGCTTTTTATTTATTAGATGAGGATCTAGCTGCACGGGACAAAAATAGCGCAAATACCAAAGCCAAAACAATTCCGGTATTAACTCCCATTTCAATGAGCGCCCGGTTGAAGTACTCAGTTGTCTTCTCTTTTTCCATTGTTAGTGATGCACCAACTGTAAGAATATGTCGAACTGCTGCAATAACGCCGATGATCAAAAAGTTATCTAGCTGGAAAATTCCATCTGTAAATCGAACGATCACTGTTCGCATAATTTCAAGAATAATGACAACAAAGAGAATGTCATTGATTCCTTGAATCATGCCCAAAGGAAAAAATGGGCGAGTTTCAATTAATCTTTGCAAGCTATAGCCCGCAGCCAAAATAGAGACAATAAATAAAAGTATTCCTAGGAAGCCGTGCAAAATATCTTCCAATTTATCAATGAAAGTTACGGGGATCAGAGACTCATCACTTTTGAGTAAACCTTTTACGGACTTGTACTTCATGGTGACCACCCTTATTTGGCAATAAGAAAGGGTAAGCGCGGGCCCAAATTCTGGCAACCCTAATTAGAGAGAGTTGCTTAAGGTGCGGCTCAGTGGGTTAAAAATTGAGTGGATTGCCGTATTGGGCAAGTAGAGCTTTCAGATTAACTTCGTTTTGATCCTGATTTCCATTTTTCCAAAGGCCAACTTCTTGCGTGTTGTCGATGAAATTTAGATGATCTAACCCCGAAAGCCTGCGGATCAAAGTGCCCTGTCTTCGTGCTTGGAAGTACCACCACAAGTCGTCAGTGTTATGTGAAAGCTTTGTATATAAGGCCACATCAGATGCATCCTCATGCATTGCTTTCGGTGGGAATAAAGTTCCTGCCCCAGTAGTTGGCATTAAATCTTTAGATGGGCCTTCGCCAAGGTCGTAGTGCTTAACCCATTGGCTAAAAGGAAGCACATCGCCAGATTCACTGAGGGACAAGCGATGGACTCGCGCTGCAATGATCGCGTTCGGATAGAGATAATGATTAATCATCAGGTGAAGAAACAAGTCATTCTCGAAGTACAAATCATCATCAATAGTAATTATTGGAAGTTTTCCCTGCTTGCTTAAAGCAGGGATCAATTTTTTGCCTGATCCTAAATTTTCACAAGATTGAATTTTGATGTAGCCAGATTTTTCCAATTGCTTCACCGAGTCAGGAAGTGCTGCCAGGTCTGCTTGAGCAATAAATACATTGATTCCCTGCGGTTGCAATATTTGAGTCTTTAGCGCCGTCAGCGCAATTGCCAGTGCATCAAATCGAGCAGGATGGCTCGTGACAGAAATTTCAAACTTCCAGTCTGGATTTTGGCCTTGTATGTATGGAAGATACAAAAGTTGCTCGCTGCGTTTTGCCGACCTCGCCTGGGTCGTAAGCATCTGTTCAATTTCCTTGAAGTTTTTACTATTTAAACTCTGCAACTTTGACAGCTTGGTGCCAAGTTCCCGTGATCCTCGCACTAGATAAGCCAGAAGTAGTAATGAAAGGGCTGAAAGCAAGAGCGTTAAGCTAGTCATGATTGAAATGGTACTTCAAGGCACCCTTTAAGCAGATGTACTCATAGCGGGGGACGATGTGCCTTAACCACGCTCGGCCGCTGGGCGACGAAACACCCTGTTGAAAGGCCGCAACTCCCGTTGGTTCTAAGTTTGACATATACCCCTAGGGGTATGTTATATTCTCCTTAGTTACTTAACGAAGGGGATTTAAAAATGTGCTCACGTGTTACTTGCGCAGTATGTAAGAAAGCAACCTGGTCTGGGTGTGGCGAACATATTGAATCTGCACTCGCCGGAGTTCCAGAAGCAGATCGCTGTAAGTGCTAATCATGGCAACTAAGAGTTCAGCACATGTGCTTACCGATCAACAACAGATCGAGGCAATAACCAAACGAGTTAAGCGCGCACAGGGACAACTTGGTGCGGTGGCACGCATGCTCGAAGACGGTCGAAACTGCGATGAAATTGTCACGCAGATGTCTGCTGCCTCAAAAGCAATCAATACAGCAGCTTTCACACTTATCTCGGCGAGCCTCAAAGAGTGCTTAATCAAAGATAAGAGTAATTCTGAGGCAGTTACGGCTCAACTTCAAAAACTATTTTTAAGTCTTGCGTAAAGAGAGAACATGAAAAAAGCAATTGTATTAATCTCTTCACTCCTACTTCTTGTAGGTTGTTCAACTAGTACGACGGGAGCTACAAGTATGGACGTTTTAGAGTTTTCAAAGAAAATCACAGAATCAGGTGTCGTGATTTTAGATGTGCGTACTCCAGGTGAATTCGCCGAGGGATATATAGAGGGTGCACAATTGATCGACTTCCAGAGCGGTAATTTCGAGAATGAAATCGCTTCCCTCGACAAAGATGTCACGTACGCGGTCTACTGCAGAAGTGGCAATCGTTCCGGTCAAGCCGTCAAGATCATGCACGATGCAGGATTTCATACTGTTTATAACCTTGAAGGCGGAGTCATTGATTGGGCAAATCAAGGAATGCCTCTCGTAAACAGCTAATGCGAATTATTATTGTTGGTGGTGTTGCAGGAGGAATGTCTGCAGCAACTCGCTTGCGTCGTTTGGATGCAAACGCAGAGATCATTGTGCTTGAGAAAAGTGGTCACGTTTCCTATGCAAATTGTGGATTGCCATACTACGTTGGCGGTGTTATTGAAGAAGAAAAAGATCTCCTCCTTCAAACTCCAGCAAGTCTTCATGCTCGCTTTCGGCTAGATGTTCAAATTAAAACTGAAGTTCTCGCAATCAATCCCAGTAAGAAAACAGTTGCTATCAAGAATTTAATGACCGGCGAAACATCCGAATTGGATTACGACAAGTTAATTCTTAGCCCTGGCGCTTCACCGGTGGTTCCACCAATTCCCGGGATTGAACGCGGAATGACCCTTCGCACTGTGGAAGATGTAGAAAAGATTGCATCTAGTGTTGGAAAGCAACCAGCAAGTGCAGTTGTGATTGGTGGCGGCTTCATCGGTGTAGAGATTGCCGAAAACCTAGTTCATCGCAAGATTCCGACTGCATTAGTAGAGGCAACCGACCAGGTGTTGATGCCACTTGATCCTGAATTAGCAACTTTGGTTGCACAAGAGATGAAATCACACGGTATCGATCTTCGACTAGGTGCAAGTGTTGTTTCAATTAATTCAGACTCTGTAGAACTTTCTAATGGTCAAATTCTTCCAGCCGAAATTGTAATTTTGGCGATCGGTGTTCGTCCAGAGTTCGGTTTAGCAAAGGCCGCTGGCCTTGAAATCGGTGTTCGCAACGGGATAAAAGTGGATGAATTCAATCGCACCAGCAATCACGATATTTATGCGGTTGGAGATGCAGCTGAAAAGACTGATGCACTTGACGGGAATGCAACACTAGTTCCATTGGCAAATTTAGCTAACCGTCATGGGAGAGTTGCAGCAGATCACATTTGCGGCCTAACGGTTCGTCCTGTGAAAACTATTGGAACAGCAATTGTTAAAGTTTTTGATTTAATGATTGCGACAACAGGTTGGAATGAAAAGCGCTTAAAGGCGGCTGGACGACCACACCAAGCAATACACATCCATCCAAATTCACATGCAGGCTACTACCCAGATGCCAAGCAGATGACCTTGAAATTAATCTTTGATCCAAAAAGTGGTGAAATTCTTGGAGCTCAAGGTATTGGCATAGAAGGCGTTGATAAGCGCATTGATGTAATTGCAACTGCAATGCGTGGTGGTATCACAGCACCTGAACTCGCAGACCTTGAACTTGCCTATGCACCACCATTCGGTTCTGCTAAAGACCCTGTAAACATGTTGGGCTATGTCGCAGAAAATGTGATCTCTGGTTTGTCAAAGGTCGCACAATGGGATGAAGTCGATCAGTATCGCGAAAAAGGCTATGAACTGCTGGATGTTCGCTCGGTTGCAGAATGTGGTCAAGGAATGATCCCTGGCTCAAAGAATATTCCTGTGGATGAGATTCGTGAACGCCAGTCTGAGCTAATAAATAAGAACATTCTTGTTAATTGCCAAGTAGGAGTTCGTGGACATACAGGATCAATGTTGTTGAAAGAGCTTGGCTTTAATGCAGTAAATCTTGATGGCGGTTATCTAACGTGGATTAACTCGCCTGCTGGAGTTAAATAGAAAAGAGAAGAAGATGTGCAGTAGAACTACTTGTCGTAAATGTGGAAAGCCATCATGGTCTGGTTGCGGTCAGCACATCGAAATTGCCCTCAAAGGGGTTGCAAAGAATGATCGTTGTCAGGGACATGCCAATGACCCCAAAGAGCCAGGTTTACTGAGTAGAATTTTTGGTAAGAATAAGGCTTAGCAATCGCATGAGGGGATCGTGGTGCCAAAACTTAAAGTCGCGATCATTGGCGCAGGTCAGTTCTCCTCATCGTTTATCCATCTCTTCCAAGCTCATCCGATGGTGGAAGAAGTTGGTCTCGTTGAGCCCAATGATGAGCGCAGAACAGCCGTTGCATCTACATTCGGAATTGAGCAAAGCTTTGGTTCACTAGAAGCTCTATGGAACAGTGATTTCAATGCAGTTGCAATCTTTACCCCACGCTGGACGCATGCCCAGATTGCATTAGAGGCTCTAAAAAATGGACGTCACGTTTATACGGCAGTACCAATGGGAATTACTCAGGAAGAGGTTTCCCAATTAGTTGATGTTGCATCAAAAACTAAACTCACATATTTCATGGCTGAGACTAGTTACTACTATCCAGCAGTTATTTTCTCCCGTCGTAAATTTGCAAGTGGTGATTTAGGAAGCTTTGTCTATGGTGAAGGTGAATACCTCCACGATATGTCTCATGGATTCACAGATGCCTTTGCGGCAAATGGTGGCGATGAGTGGAAAGCAACAGCAAGCTTTCCGCCGATGCTGTATTCAACACATTCAGTCAGCACAATTTTGTCTGTAACCGGTGCGCATGCAACATCAGTAACGTGCCTAGGACTTCAAGACAGAATTGCAGATGGAATTTTTGATTCAAAAGTTAGTAAATGGGGTAATGATCAAAGCAATCAAATTGCTTTGTTTAAAACTAGCGATGGCGGTGTTATGCGAATCGCAGAATTGCGCCGTGTGGGTACGGCTCCTTTGGAGTCAACTGTGAGAATGAGTATTTTTGGCACAGAAGGTTCATTTGAACAACAAGTTGGATACGCATCGTGGGCGACAAAGAACAGCTTTGACATAGTTACAGATGAAATCGGAACTTTTTCTGATGTAGAAAACCCATACTCGCTACAGAGTGACTACATCCCACCTAACAAATGGGATGGCGGATTTGCAAAGGTTCATGACAGATCAACGTTGCCTAAAGAGTTCATAGGATTATCAAATGGCCATGGTGGCTCCCACCAATTCATGGTTGATGACTTTGTCATGGACGCCGCTGGGGAAAGAAAAGCGCCTATGGATGTCAGGGACGCCGCACGCTTCACCTTGCCCGGCATCCTGGCCCATGAATCGGCTGGAAATAGCGGGAAATGGCTGGAAATCCCCCGTTTTTAGAGAATAAATTGCTTTTCGTAACCATTTTGTTATCCCTTCTTCCTATCAAATACTCATGAGTAAGCGTAGGTTTCATCTGTCCAAGGGCTTTGACCCCTCAAAACCCAATGACCTTCGAAGGCTCAATTTAAGAGAAAAGGACAATGATGTCAGAACAAAATAATGGCATTTCCCGCCGTTCAGTACTTAAAGGTGCTGCAATTGGCGGTATCGGACTAGCAGCAGGTGGATCACTTCTTGCTGGTTGCGGAAGCAAAGATGTCGGCCCAATGACGTGGGGCGGCCGTGGACTTGAAGAATCTTCAGTTCAATGGCACGAAGCAGTTAAAGCTGCTTACGAGACAGCAACTGGTAACACAGTAACTCTGAACATGAATGATTCAAATGCATTCCAAGACAACCTTTCACAGTATCTCCAGGGAACACCTGATGATGGCTTTGACTGGATGGCTGGATATCGCATGCAGTTCTACGCAGATCAAGGTTTGCTAGAAGATGTATCAAGCGTTTGGGAATCTATTGGAACTCAGTTTGCAGATTCATACAAGATTGCATCAACAGGTTCAGATGGAAAGCAATACTTCCTACCAACTTCTTGGTACCCATGGGGTCTTCACTACCGTAAGTCAACAATGACTGAACTAGGACTAGATCCAGAGAACATCGCCAACTGGGATGATTTCATGAAGATGCTTGAAGCGACAAAGAAGAAGGGCCTCATCGGCTACGCACTTGGTGACAAGGGTGGCTGGGAAGCAATGGGAACTTTCGACATTCTTAACGCACGCATCAACGGATACCAATTCCATGTTGATCTACTTGCAGGTAAGGAAAAGTGGACAGATCCGAAGGTTGCAGAAGTATTCAAGTACTTCGAGATGATGATTCCTTACATGAACAAGAACGTTCTAGATATTTCATGGGAAGGCATGCGCGATCTTCTACTACAGAAGAAGTGCGGTGCAATGATGATGGGTTCATGGTTCTCAGGTGACTTTAAGACACTGTCACAGGCTGACTATGACGATCTATGGATCGTTCCATTCCCAGAAATCAATCCAACACATGGTCGCGACACAATCGATGCGCCAATTGATGGACTGTGCGTAGCAGCAAATGGTGGGAATCCAGAAGGCGGTAAGGCACTTGTTGAGTGGCTTGCTTCTGCAGAAGGCATGCAAGCTCGCCTTGATTCTGGCAACACATTCACATCTGCTAACAATGGTCAAGACACATCAAGTTACGACCCATTCCAGAAGCAGCAACTTGCTGTTATGGGAGAAGCAAAGTACATCACTCAGTTCCTTGATCGTGACACTCGTCAAGATTTCGCGAACCCAGTTGTTGCACCTGCAATCCAAAACTTCTTGCGCGCTCCAAAGGACATCACAAAGATCCTTGAAGGCGTACAGACACAATGGGATGCACTACCTGCTCTTTAATTCAAGTGAAGTAATTTGAATTCTAGGATAGGCTAACAGTTATGACATCGACGGCGACGAACACACCAGTTCGTCGCCGTCGAGCATTTTCCCCGAAAGATCGTTTAACGCTCACAGCTTTTGTTGGCATTCCAACGGCATTTCACATTTTATTAGTGTGGGTTCCTGCTCTTGGAACAATCGGATTGTCATTTACTTTTTGGTCCGGCATTCACATTTCCGATATCAAATGGGCTGGACTTCAAAACTACAACAACATTTTGACTGGCACCCCAGTTTTTTGGACTGCGATTTGGCACAACATTGTTTGGCTTCTATGGTTTGGGTTAATTGCTACACCAATAGGTATTTTGCTGGCCTATCAAATCGATCGCCGAATTAAAGGCCACCGCTTTTATGAATCTGCATTCTTTGTGCCAGTAGTACTCTCGCTTGCAGTTACAGGCATCATTTGGAACTTTATGCTCCAACCAGGTGGCTTTGTTCAAGGAATTTTGGGACGAGACATCGGCAACCCGATTTCAATTTATGGTAATTACGACATCAATACATATGTAATTCTTGGCATCGCTTCTTGGCGACATATTGGCTACATCATGCTTTTGTATTTATCAGGCTTAAAGTCTGTTGATGCTTCATTAAAAGAGGCCTCAGCCATTGATGGGGCTACTGAATGGCAAACATTCCGCAAGGTTATTTTGCCTTCGATGAAGCCTGTAAACATCATCATTATTGTTATTACCGTTATCGATTCTCTACGTGCCTTCGACATCGTTTACATGATTTATGGCTCAAGTACTGGTTGGCCAATCTTGGGAATTCTGGTGTTCCAGAATATTTCAGGCGGTGGAATGTCAATGAAGGGTGCGGCATATGCGGTGATCCTCTTTGCCCTTTGTATTGTCCCGATGATTACTTACTTGAAGCAAAGCTTTGCAGAGGATGTTAAGTGATGACAGGGGCGGTAGTAGAGAAAAAGTACAGAAATAGTCAAAAGACTAAAGATCGAATCATCTCAATTTTTATTGGTTTCTTTGCTTTGACCTGGCTTTTTCCAATTGCTTGGACAATTTGGAGTTCATTGCGACCATATAACGATGTGATCGCAAATGGTGTTTTCTCAGTTCCAAAAACCCTTAACTTTGACAATTATTACAATGCAATTCGATTGATGAAATTGCCAATGTATTTATCTAATTCCTTCTTAATAACAGTTCCTGCAGTCGTACTGACATTAGGATTTGGTTCCTTGATTGCATTCGTGGTTTCACGATATTCATTTAAGTTTAATGTAGCTCTACTTCTCTTCTTTACTGCGGGTAACTTACTTCCTCAGCAACTTGTGTTTATTCCCTTATTCAAGATGTATTTAGCAATTGGTGATTTCTTTGGCAATCGCGCCCTTTTATATGACAGCATTTTTGGTGTGGTGCTCATCCACGTTGCATTCCAATTGGGCTTTGCTACTTTTGTTCTTTCTTCTTATCTTAAGACAATTCCAAAAGAGATTAGCGAATCTGCAATGGTTGATGGCGCATCTGTTTGGGTGCACTACACAAAGATCATTCTTCCCTTATTGCGACCACCATTGGCTTCACTGGCAGTACTCATGACAACCTGGATTTATAACGATTTCTTCTGGGCACTTGTACTTATGAAGTCTGATTCCAAGCGCCCAATTACTTCAGCTTTGGCACGCCTTCAAGGCGAGTTTGTAACTGATTTCAACCTCCTTGCTGCAGGTGCCATTGTGGCGGCCCTTCCTACACTTCTTATTTTCATTGTTTTACGTAAGCAGTTCGTTTCAGGCTTAACTCTCGGTTCTACGAAGGGATAACTATGAAGGCAATTCAGATCACCGAATTCGGTGGTCCAGACGTCATGCATCTTGTCGATCTAGAAGTACCAACTCCAGGTGCCGGGCAAGAATTAATTAATGTTTCAGCCATTGGCATCAATTACGCCGATACACACCAAACTGAAAATTCATATCTCTTCCCACAAAAACTTCCTCTGATTCCGGGAGTTGAAGTTGTCGGAACAACCCCAGCAGGCGTGAGAGTCCTTGCAATAGTTGAGGCCGGGGGATATGCCGAACAAGTAACAACTCATTCGGCAATGATGATTCCAGTTTTAGATGGCGTCACAGATGAACAGGCGTTATGCATGTTAGTTCAAGGATCAACTGCATGGCACATTTTAAAAACATTTGGCCATGTGAAACCAGGTGAGACGGTGGTTGTCCATGCAGCAGCTGGTGGCGTTGGCACAATTGCTATCCAGTTGGCAAAGATGTGGGGGGCAAAGGTAATTGCAGTTGCATCATCTGAAAGCAAGCGTGCGCTTGCAACCTCACTTGGAGCAGATGCCGTAGTGGATTCAACACTTGAAAACTTGGGTGAGGCAATTAGAGCTGCAAATGGTGGCAAGCGCGTAAACCTAATTCTTGAAATGGTTGGCGGAAAGACTTTTGATGACAGTCTAGAAATTCTGGCACCTTTTGGTCGCTTAGTTACTTATGGAATGGCATCACGTGTTGCCCCAACAATGATTCAACCTGCTTCACTTATGGGTGGAAGCAAAACAATTACAGGTTTTTGGTTGCAACATTGCTTTGGTAAAAAAGAGTTAATGAATGATGTGATTGAACAACTATTTGCCTTGGTTGTAGAGGGAAAGTTGAAGCCAGTAATCGGTGCCACCTATCCTCTAAGCCAAGCGGTGAGTGCTCACAATGCGTTGCGGAGTCGAGAAACAACAGGCAAAATCACGCTAGATCCAAAGGCGTAATTGACTCTTTTTTGCCATTCCAATTAATACAGGTAGGCTTCCCTTTCGACCAACGCCCCCCTAGCTCAGTTGGTAGAGCATTTCCATGGTAAGGAAAAGGTCACCGGTCCGATTCCGGTGGGGGGCTCGAAAGAGTTCTTCACTAGTAGAAGATCTTTTACAAGCACAACCCTTGGCGGGGTAGCTCAGCTTGGTAGAGCAAGCGGCTCATAATCGCTGTGTCGTGGGTTCAAATCCCGCCTCCGCTACTAGTTCAACAAGCGTGAATTTCGCGCTACGAGA
>JBIIKH010000033.1:0-3186 GCA_044233285.1 Candidatus Planktophila sp.
TGGACTGGCGAGTAGGAAATGATGGCTTAGACTTTACCCATGACAACACTTACCGCATTGACTCAAGAGCGTCGGTTGGTTACCGCAATTCCGGGACCAAAATCTCTCGAGGCGCTACAGCGCCGCAATGAGGCGACATCTGGGGGACTAGGTATGGCGATCCCCGTCATTATCGAGCGCGCCAGTGATGCGATTTTGCTTGATATCGACGGTAACCAGATCATTGATCTTGGTTCAGGAATCGGCGTTACAAACGTTGGTAACTCGGCACAACGTGTGGTCGATCGCGTTATTGATCAGGTTCAAGCATTTACACATACCTGTTTCACAGTTGCTCCATACATGGGTTACATCGAAGTATGCGAAAAGTTAAATGCAATGACACCAGGAACATTTAAGAAGAAGTCACTTCTTGTTAATTCGGGTGCTGAAGCTGTTGAAAACGCAGTAAAGATTGCGCGTCATTACACAAAGCGCCAAGCAATTGTTGTTTTCGAACACAGCTATCACGGACGTACAAACTTAACTATGGCGTTGACTGCAAAAAATATGCCATACAAAGAAGGCTTCGGTCCATTTGCTCCCGAGGTGTATCGCGTGCCAATGCCGTACTCATTCCATTGGGTTGGCGATCAGGCAACGATCACAGAAGATGCAATCGAGATGATTACTCACAAGATTGATAAAGAAATTGGTGCACACAACGTTGCTGCAATTCTGATCGAACCAATTCAGGGTGAGGGCGGATTTATCGTTCCACCAAAGGGTTTCTTGCCTGCACTATCTAAGTACTCAACAGAAAACGGCATTATCTTTATCGCAGATGAAGTACAGACTGGTTTTGCTCGCACAGGCAATATGTTTGCTGTTGAAAATGAAAACGTTGTTCCAGACATGATTGTTACAGCCAAGGGCATCGCAGGTGGACTTCCACTTGCAGGTGTCACAGGTCGCGCAGAGATTATGGACTCCGTTCACGTTTCAGGTCTTGGCGGAACCTATGGTGGTAATCCACTGGCATGTGCTGCCGCTCTCGGAGTTTTTGAAACTATGGAAGCAGAAAAGCTAGTTGAGCGCGCCAATCACATTGGAAAAATTCTTGGTGACGCACTGCGCACATTGCAGTCAAAGTACTCAGTGATCGGTGAAGTTCGTGGCCGCGGTGCAATGCAAGCAATTGAGTTAGTTGAGCCAGGCACAAAGACACCTAACACTGCAGCCATGAGCGCAGTTGTTAAGTATTGCCAGAGCAAGGGCGTTCTTGTTCTTACCGCTGGCACATACTCAAATGTTGTGCGCTTCTTGCCACCGATTGTTATTACAGATGAACTTCTAAAGGATGCCCTAAGCGTTATTGACGAAGCTTTCGCATCTCTCTAAATACCTGATGCCTGACCTTCGCAACGAGGGTCTGATCCAAAAGCAAAGGTGCCATTAGGCAATACCTGCATTAACTGCACCGATGAGCCATGTGCCCATGCAGCAAGAGGTCTTACATCATGCCCTTTTGCACGCAAGCCATCCAGAACCGCAGGTAAAACTCGATTTTCAATCTCGAGGACTCCATTTCCAAGCTCTTCATCAGAACTTTGACCAGGCAAACTTAAATGCTGCCAACGCGGTGCCTCTGTTGCTTCTTGAACATTCATCTTCAAATCAACAAGATTTACGATCAACTGCAGATTAGTTTGCACCTGAATATTTGCACCAGGTGTTCCACCCACTAAATGCAAAGTCCCATCGGGGTTAACTGCAGTAAATGCATTTAATGTGTGTGCAGGACGCTTGCCCGGCGCGATGATGTTGGGAGATTCAGGGTCTAATGAAAATCCTGTTAACCGATTGTTCAAAAGAATTCCTGTATCAGGAATGATCCATGAGCTACCAAAGCCATGAAAGACAGATTGAATCCAGGAAACTGCGTTGCCATCTTTGTCAGCGACTAAAAAGTAGGTTGTATCGCTGCCTTCAGAGACAGGTGCGATGTCAGTCATGGCTGAATCCATAGAAATTTGAGCAGAACGGGCATCGATATTTTTTTTCGACAAGATCTGTGCCACATTCACATCAATAAACTCAGGATCTCCCAAGATTGCATTTCGGTCTGCAAAACCAAGCTTCTTTGATTCCACTCCAATATGAATACGATCTGCTTCAGAAAGTGCTGCCACATCAAATCTTTCATTCAGCAGTAGCTCTTCCATCAAGATCATGCCTTGAGTTGGGGGAGGCTGTCCATAAATTGTGAGATTGCGATACTTAATTGATAGCGGATCAAGAACTCTGGTTGTGTGAGCCTTGAGATCTTCAGCGTTAAACCAACCCTCAGAGCCCTTAATCAATTGTTGTGCGATGCGCCCTTCATAAAAGGCCGCGCGACCACCTGATGCAATTTCGCGCAAGGATTGGGCAAGATTCTTTTGAACAACTAGATCACCGATCTTCACACCCACATCGATGCCCATATCTTTAAACACGGTGGTGTTTGGAGTGAGTGCTAAATGGCCAGCAATTCTCTTAACAAAGCCACTATTAGCGGGGAATCCGTTTTCAGCATAATCAATTGCTTGTTCTAGAAGCGTTGCCATAGGCAATTTGCCGTAACGAGAGTGTGCGTCAAACCATGTTGAGACTAAGCCTGGCACTGTTCCGGATTTATATCCGTGCAATGGAATTCCATCTTTATAACTTTCAGGTGTTGCAGCATGTGAACCTTCACCACTGCCGTTAAATGCAAGGTTTGTTTTGCTCGCCGCATGATGTGTAACAAGGAAGGCATCTCCGCCAAGGTGGGAAGCACCTGGTTCAACAACACAGATGACAGCGCTTAATGCGATGGCTGCATCAATGAAAGATCCACCTTGTTTTAGAATTGAAATTGCCGCGCTGACAGCCAAAGGCTGACTTGCCGCAGCCCCACCATTTTTAGCGTAAACAACGCTTCGGCCCGTTTGCATCCGTGAACTGTGGCCTATTTTTAAAGGGATTACAAGAACACCTACATTGCAAGTATCCTTTACACAGAAGAGTCGCCCGGATCACCGCGTCATCGCAAGATGCCGAGGAAAGTCCGGACTTCGCAGAGCAAGGCGGTGGGTAACTCCCACCCGGAGCAATCCGCGGGAACAGTGCAACAGAAAGTAAACCGCCAACGAAAGTTGGTAAGGGTGAAACGGTGGTGTAAGA
>JBIIKH010000034.1:0-3117 GCA_044233285.1 Candidatus Planktophila sp.
TTTTAATCTGGGCAAGGATGTCTGGCTCAGCAAGGATCAGCAGAAATCCACTGCCTCCTGCCCCGCACAACTTATAACCAACATCAGAGAACTTACTAAGAACTGTTTCAACTGATTGCACAATCGGAGATAGCTCACTGGTAAATCTCTTCTTATAGCCCCACCCAAGAGTGACCGCTTCTTTTATCGTGTCAAATGTTTGCACTGGAGTTAAATCATCAGAAAAAATCCTGCTTGTTTCTTGGAAGAGATCAATAGTTTCCTTTAAGTAAGAATTTGATTTACCAATCTCACTCTCGGTTACCGCAGCATGAGTCTCTGAATCTCTTGTTTCCTCTAACCAAATCAACATTTGGCGCTCTTCAAGATATGTAACAGCATCCTGACTGATTAATTTTGGAGAGACCTCCACACCACTTTGCTTAAACTCATACTTTCTAAGTCCTCCAAAAGCAGCAACATAATGATCTTGGATCCCACCAGGCTCTTTAAGTTCTTCTCTTTCAACTCGCACAGCCAACTCTGCTAAAACATGTGGGTCTATCTCACCAGATTCTGCATTAAGTATTAAGTGAGCCAGTCCCACAGCAAAAGATGAAGAGCCACCTAATCCAACTCCAGATGGCAAATCTGAAAATGTTCCAAAGTTTGTTTTCTCTGGCCAGTTACGCAACTTGAGCATCTCTCGTAACACCGGATGCTTTAGCTCGCCAATTGCATTAACGCTCTCAGTTTCACGGTATGTAAATCTGATCTGCTCTTTTGCAATGGGGGATAACTTATGAGAGTAGATATACACATACTGATTGATAGCTGCGGCGATAACGCCGCAGCCCTCATTGTTTAAGTAATAACTTGGATAATCAGTACCGCCACCCACATAACTAATACGCAAAGGAGTCTTAACTAGCTTCATGTGAGCGACTCCAATCCTGCACAACCTCAAAGATATTGCTATGAGCAACATCTAAGTACTCGATTTTAGATGCTTGCGCAGCCATCTGATCACTCTGTGTGTCTCCCACAAAGACAATAGGGCTACCAACCCCACTGCCCTCAATAGCCTCAAGCAAGCCAGTCTTAGGCTTTCTGCACTCACAGTGTGAAGACTCATGGTGTGGACACACGGCAATCACATCAATCCCACCTGCCACAGCCACCTGAGACTTCATTTCTGCGTTAAATGCCATTAACTGCTCTAAAGAAAACTTTTCACTTTCAAGCCCTGCTTGATTAGATGCAATTGCCACACCAAATCCCAAGCCCCTTACTAACGCAATTGCATCTATTGCGCCTTCACGAAATACCAATCGCGCTGGATCATTGTGTTGTCCAGCATCCTCAACCAAGGTGCCATCTCGATCAAAAACAAAAACACCTTTTGGATAGTTTAAAAGATCGACTGTTGCAGGATCCAGAATGGGTCCAGGAGGAAACTTCACGATGTGTTGTTTTCTTTCTTTATGCAAGTGATGATGACTCGATTAACTCACACAGTATGTGGCCAATGGCTGTGTGAGCATGTTGGATCAACTCTGTTTTTTCTGAAGCAACCTTTAACACATAGTCTCCATTGTTTCCTGAGTACCGTGTTGAGGTAAGAATTACAGATGTCACACCCAACTCTTGTGCCTTATCAACGGCGTTTATAACACTCTTACTATCTCCAGATGTTGTCAGCGCCATCAAAACATCTCCTGGGCGAGCAAGGCCTTCTAGCTGACGTGAAAAAACAAACTCAAAACCAAAATCATTAGATATTGCAGTTATTACAGAGGTGTCTGTCGTTAGAGCAATAGATGAAATTGCTTTTCTCTCATGCTTGTAACGGCCAATTAGTTCTGCTGATAGGTGCTGAGAGTCTGCTGCTGATCCACCATTGCCACACCAAAAGATTGTGCCGCCAGCCTTTAGGCTTGTAACGAGAGCCTGGGCAACTTCGGCAATCTGGGCTGATAGCCCAACAGTTGAGAGAATGACTTGGCCAGCTTCCTGTAAGTGGCTTTCAATACGCTCCACATCATCACTCTTCACTTTCAAATTCTACTGTCCCTATTTCCCCCACAACCGCCATAATTTCACGCTCAAAGATGCCCGCCGCAGGCGGGGCAGTTGGTAATGAGCACCCCCTTTCATAGGGCAAGATTTCCCTATGCGCTTAGACCATGTCTCATATGTAACGTCCCATGATCAACTAGCCGACACCGTTCAACGCCTAGGTTCACGCCTCGGCAGCACCTTCGTTGATGGCGGCGTCCACCCACGCTTTGGCACACGCAACTTCACTCTTGCTCTACACAACGGTCAATACATCGAAGTTGTCTGCCCACTAGATCACCCAGCAACAGAGCAAACACCGTGGGGTAAAGCTGTGAGCAAGAAAGCACAAGAAGGTGGCGGTTGGCTTACCTGGGTATTTGCAACTGAAGATATTTCAACAATTGAAGAGAAGTTTGGACGCACAGCAACTGAAGGTCACCGCACACGCCCAGACGGTACAGATCTTAAGTGGAAGCAAATCGGAGTAAATGAAATTACTGACTCTCGCGAACTTCCATTCTTCATCCAATGGTTAACGGCAGATCACCCATCACAAGATGGCAAAGCAGTAGCTGCAATTGAGAAGATCACAATTGCCGACACAGATCATCTATCAGACTCATGGTTTAAGACAGAGATCCTTGATGGATTAAACGGAGCAGACATTGAGTTTATTGACCCATCCACAAATGATGGGGAGTACGGAATTGTTGCGGTGCATCTGACGACACCTACAGGATCTGTAGTTCTCGACTAGTTTATAATTGATAAGAGCCCTGCATTCGAAAGAGCGTGGGGCTTTTTGTTTGAAGAAAGTATCTGAAATATAGAAATGAATCTAAAGCGAATGTGGCTTGGGCCGGGATCGAACCGGCGACCTAACGATTTTCAGTCGTTCGCTCGTACCAACTGAGCTACCAAGCCAACAAAGATCTTGCTAGCAGTTGCCTGCTAGTACGCATGGCACACAAATAAATTTGCATACAACACCAAAACCTTTGCGACCCGGACGGGACTTGAACCCGCGACCTCCGCCGTGACAGGGCGGCGCGCTAACCAACTGCGCTACCGGGCCTT
>JBIIKH010000003.1:0-107591 GCA_044233285.1 Candidatus Planktophila sp.
AGTAAATGCGTTGTGTCCTGGTAGGTCCACCAGGTGCCGGTAAGGGAACACAAGCTCAGTACCTTGCAGCGCACTATTCAATTCCACACATTTCTACTGGTGATATTTTCCGTGCTAATTTAAAAGCTGGGACTGAACTAGGAAATCAAGCTAAGTCATTTATGGATCGTGGGGACCTTGTTCCAGATTCTGTAACAAATGAAATGGTGAAAGATCGTTTAAGTCACGATGATGTAGCCAATGGTTTTCTACTTGATGGCTTTCCGCGAAATGTTGCTCAAGCAGAGGTCCTACGTGCGATCTTGGCAGAGAAAAAGACTCCGTTGCATGCTGTTCTAGAGTTTTCACTTGCAAATGAAGAAATCGTTGCGCGTTTGTCCTCTCGTCGAACATGTCGCGAGTGTGGCGCTCCATCTGTTGGTGTGGACAAGTGCCCAATATGCGGCGGGGATGTTTATCAGCGCGAAGATGACAAGGCTGAAGTGATTGCTAGACGCTTAGAAGTTTATGCTGAACAAACAGCACCGATCATTTCTTTCTACCGCAACGAGGGATTGTTAATCTCAGTGAGCGCGGCAGGAAATGTTGAAGATATTACAGTCCATGCAATATCGGCGTTAAGCCGAGTCGCACAGTAAGTTTGTACAATGGCAATTCAAATCAAAACCCTAGAACAGTTAAAGACCATGCGTCGAGCAGGCTTAGTTGTTGCTGAAATTCATAAAGCTATTCGTGAAGTAATCAAGCCAGGCATGATGACTAGTGCATTAGATGCAGTTGCTGAATCGGTAATCAAGAGACATGGCGCAACATCTAACTTCAAGGGCTACCACGGCTTTCCGGCGACTATTTGTGTTTCAGTTAATGATGAAATCGTTCATGGCATTCCTGGTGATCGCATAATCAATGATGGTGATGTTGTCTCTGTTGATTGCGGTGCGATAGTCGAAGGCTGGCATGGAGATGCAGCCTTTTCAGTCGGCGTTGGAAGTATCGACCCAGAAGATCAAAAGTTGATGGATGTGTGTGAGGAATCAATGTGGCGGGGGATTGCTGCGGGTAAGAATGGTGCAAAACTTTCTGATATTGGACATGCAATTGAGGAGTACACAAAATCTCAAGGCTCATATGGAATTTTGCAAGAATATGGTGGTCATGGAATAGGTACAGAGATGCATCAAGAGCCACATGTTCTAAACTTTGGAAAACCTGGCAATGGTCCAGTTATTGTTCCTGGCTTTGTATTAGCTATTGAACCCATGATCACCCGTGGATCTGCTCGTACTAAGGTTTTAGGGGATGATTGGACCGTTGTATCTGCTGACAAGTCGCGTGGGTCACACTTTGAGCACACCTACGCGGTGATGCCAGATGGCAAACCATTTGTATTAACAGCCTTTGACGGGGGTAAATCAGAGCTTTCTCGATTGGGCGTTGAGGTCTCAGATCTTCTGTAAATTGAATCATTTTGTTACTGTTTTGGTACCCGTAGATGCTTACTAATTGCCCCAAAATCCAATACTTTCTCCCTATCCCTCACCCTCGGGGGCAGAAAAATACGGAGAACTCATCGATGAGAAAAAACTCTTTTATTCGCTTCGCTGTTGCGGCAACTGCAGTTGCTGTATTGGTGGGCACAACACTTCCAGCTAACGCTGCTGTTAAGCCAGCAGATAAAGCAGTAGTGGGAGATGACTGCACAGCAGCATCAGCACAAACTAAAAAAGTTGCTAAAGGTCGCGGAGTCGAAGGCTCAGATCTAACGTGCATGGTTGTACCAACAGGCTCATACAAGGGTCAAACAAAGTGGTGGTACAAAGATGTTAAGCCACTAACAAAACTTGAGTGGGTTGCATCCTCTGGTGTTGGCGGCGGATACGGAACAACTGCAATCGCTTTTGCTGACGCAATGAAGGCCGAAGGAATGCTTAATGATTACACGGTTTCATACAAGTCAGGTGGTTCAGGAACTGTTGGACTTGGATACTTCCAGGACCAAAAGTCACGTAGCGATGTTGCATTTATCAATGGCTTTGCAATGGTGGCAGGTATTGCCTCAACAAAGTCAGCATTGAAACTAGATGCCTCTGCTTCAGTTGCTGGTTTGATGCGTGAGTGGGAAGCAATCGTCGTTCCTGCTAACTCAAAGTACCGCACAATCAATCAATTACTTGATGATCTCAAGGCAAATCCAAAGCTACCAATTGCTGGTGGATCTAAGGGAACAGTTGACCATGTATTTATGGGTCTATTGGTTGAGAAGAACGGCATGAAGGCAACTGACATGAATTACATTCCTTACAGCGGTGGTGGAGAAGTAATTACTTCTGTACTTAGCAAGCAAACCGTTGCTGGAGTTTCAGGCACATCAGAGTTCACAGCACAGGTAAAGGCAGGCACATTGCGTGTACTTGCTCTTTCATCTGCAAAGCCACTTGCTTCAATCAAGGGCAAAACCCTTACACAACAAGGTATTCCATTCGTATTTGGTAACTGGCGCGGAGTTAGCGCTTCATCATCACTTACTGAGGCAGAACGCCTTAACTGGATGAAGGCTGTTGATGTAACACGTGCAGGAACAGCATGGAAGGCAACTCTGGTTGCAAAGGATTGGCAGAATCTAAACCTCTACGGCAAAGATTTCGTTACATTCCTAGCTGATCAGAAGAAGGACATCACTGCCACACTAGTTACGCTCGGTTTGGCATAAACCCATTGAATAACAAGAGCATCAAGGGGGAGCTCGCCTTTGCGGGCTCCCTCTTGATTCTTGGTGTAGTTGTTCTAATAGACACCATAAACATGCTGGTTCCCCCAGCATCGGGCACGATTGGTCCTCAAATTTTCCCATATCTTGTTTCGGGATTTTTAATTTTAGTTTCACTTGGAATTATTGTGCAGATTTTGCGCGGCAATATTGGCCAGCCAGAGGGAACCGAATTTGGCGACACAATTGATAAAACAGATTTCAAAACCCTATTAATTGTTGCAGGATCAATGGTCACATATCCATTGCTGATCGAGCGGGCAGGTTTCATACCAGCCTCGACCCTTGTCTTTTTTGGTGTCTCATTTGCCTTCGGTGCCAGAAACATTCTAAAGAATTTGTTTGTCTCGCTACTGTTTTCAACAATAGTTTTTTTTAGCTTTACACGTGGGTTGAATGTGAATCTTCCATCACGACTGATTGAAGAAATCATTGGAAAGTTCTTGAATTTTGGCCAGTGGGCACAAGGAATGATGGCTCAAGTCTTAATTGTTTATTTCGTTATGGCTGTGGCGATATCAGTTGTTGCTAGACAAGAAGATCAAAGAGGGCTTAAGACATGAGTAATGTCGAATCACTTTTAACTGGGTTTGTCGGAGCACTGACTCTTACCAATTTAATGTTTGGTCTGCTGGGTACGATCCTTGGCACACTCGTTGGTGTTTTACCGGGCATTGGCCCAGCATTAGCAATTGCATTGCTTTTGCCGATAACCTACACAGTTAGTCCAGCATCTGCCTTGATTATGTTTGCGGCTATTTATTACGGTGCAATGTATGGTGGATCGACCACCTCAATTTTGTTAAATACTCCGGGCGAATCGGGTTCGGTAATCACCGCACTTGAAGGTCATCAAATGGCAAAGCGTGGTCGGGCCGGAGCAGCACTTGCCACAGCAGCAATCGGCTCTTTCGTCGCAGGAACAATTGCCACTGGAATTCTGGCATTTGCCGCGCCATCACTTGCCGGTTGGGCAATTGCCGTCACCGCTGCAGATTACTTCGCATTAATGCTTGTAGCTTTTACGACGGTAGGAACTCTTTTGGGTCGTTCAATGCTGAGAGGCCTTGCTTCCTTAGGAGTTGGTTTAACTCTTGGATTAGTTGGATCAGATCTTCAATCAGGTGCGGTGCGACTTACCTTTGGAAATCTTCACGCCATTGATGGAATCGAAACAGTTACTGTAATTGTTTCCTTGTTTGCAATTGGTGAAGCGTTATATATCGCAGGACGTGCAAAAAATACCGGTTGGAGTATTGTTCCAATGAAGGGCAAAGCTCTTATGAGCCGTGAGGATTGGAAACGCTCTTGGCGTCCATGGCTTCGAGGAACAGCGATCGGTTTTCCACTAGGTGTTATTCCTGCCGGTGGTTCTGAAATTCCGACTTTCTTAAGTTACGCCACTGAGAAAAAACTGTCCAAAAATAAAGATGAGTTCGGAAAAGGCGCGATTGAAGGTGTTGCAGGACCAGAAGCTGCTAACAACGCAAATGCTGCTGGTGCACTAGTTCCACTTCTTGCTCTGGGACTTCCTACATCTGCAACGGCTGCTGTTGTTTTAGTTGCTTTCCAGTCATACAACATTCAGCCAGGTCCACTGCTATTTGTTACCAATCCAGACATCGTGTGGACTCTGATTGCTTCCTTATTTATTGGAAATACGCTTCTTTTATTACTCAATCTGCCATTTGTGAGAGTGTGGGTTCAGTTACTGAAAATTCCACGCCCTTATCTATTTTCAGGCATTACCTGCTTTGCCTTAATGGGTGCCTATGTTGCAAATAACGCAATTTTTGATTTATGGATCGCACTCGGTGTTGGAATTATTGGTTTTGCATTCCGTCGATTTGGAGTGCCAATCACGCCCCTGATCATCGGGTTAATTCTTGGACCAATGGCTGAATTGCAAATGCGACGAGCGTTGCAGATTAGCTCAGGTGACATCAGTGCACTCTATGCAACCTCACTTTCAAAGATCCTTTATTGTGTGCTGTTTATAGTCATTGTTGGGCCATTGGTCTGGAACTTCAAAAAGAAGTTAGCCAATAAGAAATAAATGAGTCGTGAAAAGCTTTTGCCCTGGGCTAAGCCGCTTCTGCTTTCATCTACCCTGACACAAGCAACCATTTATGTTCTTCGTCCGATGATTACTTATCGGGCGATTGAATTGGATGCAAACGCAGCTCAAGTTGGTTTAATAGCAGCGCTGTATGCACTCTTTCCCGTAATCCTTGCATTGCAATTTGGTTCTTGGGTTGGAAAATTAGGGGAAGCGAAGTTCATCATTTATGGAACCGTGGCCATGATGGGCACTTCAGTAGCATTGATCTTTGCAAACAGCTTAGTAACTCTAGGAATAGCAACAGCTGCGGCAGGTCTTGCGCATTTAGCTTGCATGGTTGGCGGTCAATCAATGGTTGCGTTACGGGCACCTCGTGATAGTTATGACAGGTATTTTGGTTTCTACACCTTTAGTGCATCAGTCGGACACATGCTAGGACCAATTATTGCTTCTATTGTTTCTGGGTCTAATGGAACATTACCGAAGTCAACATCAAATGCATTCTTACTAGCAGTTGTTCTTACGATTATTGCTCTTATTCCAGTTATTAGGTGGCGAAGTGAACGACCAACTGTGGAGGGTAAGGAAAACTCGGAAGGAACTTTCAAGGCGGCCATTAAACTTGCTAAGCGCCCTGGAATCATGGCAGCGATCTATATTTCGCTTGCAATTTCATCCGTTGCAGATGTGCTTGTAGTTTTCTTGCCTTTATTTGGAACTGAAAATAAATTCTCCCCGTATGCCATCGGAGCGATTCTTGCGATTCGAGCCGGCACAACTATGTTGTCGCGTTTATTTCTGGGACGTTTAAGTGATCGATTCAGTACCTTCCAGTTGCTGTGGTGGAGCACGATAATTTCCACGCTCTGTTGCGTTGTGATGGCATTTGCTCACACCCCAATCACGCTAGGAGCAATTGTTTTTATTGCAGGTTTTTCCTTAGGCGTTGGTCAACCGCTAACGATGTCTCTTGTCTCCCAAAAGACTGAAAGTTCAGAGCGCGCACTGGCCGTGTCAGCCCGCCTGATGGGCAATCGATTTGGGCAATTTTTGGTGCCGGCCGCTGCAGGCAGTATTGCCGCGGCTTCAGGGGCAGGGGCGGTATTTATTGCTATGGCGGTCCTGCTCGGAACTTCAATTTTCAGCGTAAAACGGAACTGATCTACCTCCTGAATTACAGGAATGTAGTTTAAAGGGCCGATTTCCCTTATTTGAGCCCGCCCTCTAAACTACGAGTTCGCTTGTTTCACGCTTAAAACAGAAAAGTAGGTACAGCTTGGCTAGTAAAGATGGTGCAATCGAAATGGAAGGCACCGTAGCTGAGGCTTTACCTAACGCAATGTTTCGCGTGGAGCTAACTAACGGACATAAAGTCCTTGCTCACATAAGCGGCAAGATGCGAAAGAACTACATTCGTATTCTTCCTGCCGATCGTGTGATCGTGGAAATGAGTCCGTACGACCTAACAAAGGGTCGAATTATTTATCGTTATAAGTAACAAGGGGAGCAATAGACATGAAGGTTAATCCAAGCGTTAAGAAGATTTGCGATAAGTGCAAAGTCATTCGCCGCAAGGGTCGCGTCATGGTCATTTGCGAAAACCTGCGTCACAAGCAACGTCAAGGCTAAGCACAAAAAGTTTTATCAGCAGTACAACTTAATAAATAACTCGTATTACGACTTCAGCAAGAAATTGCCGAAGACCTTTGGACTGGTAGGCCAGAGAACAGTAATGCGGAGGACCTCCAGATATAGATAGGTAGATACATGGCACGTCTAGTCGGTGTCGATCTTCCACGCGAAAAGCGTTTGGAAATCGCACTCACGTACATCTTTGGAATGGGTCTTACCCGTTCACAAAAGACATTAGCAGCAACTGGCATTAGTCCAGATATTCGCGTTAAGGATTTGCAAGAAGCAGATCTAGCAAAGCTTCGCGAATACATCGAAGCAAACTTCAAAATCGAAGGTGACCTTCGTCGTGAAATTTCTGGCGACATTCGTCGCAAGGTTGAAATCCAGAGCTACCAAGGTATTCGTCACCGCAAGGGACTACCTGTACGTGGTCAGCGCACACATACAAATGCGCGTACACGTAAGGGACCTCGTAAGGCAATTGCAGGTAAGAAGAAGGTGACTAAGTAATGGCCGCTCCTAAGTCAAAGACTGCCGCTCCAGCTAAGGGCAAAGTTAAGATTCGTAAGAAAGAAAAGAAAAACATTGCTGTTGGTAAGGCGTTCATTAAGAGCACTTTCAACAACACAATTATTTCTATTACAGACCCAACGGGTGCTGTTATCTCTTGGTCTTCTTCAGGCCAGGTTGGTTACAAGGGTTCACGTAAGTCGACTCCATTCGCAGCACAGCTTGCAGCAGAAGCAGCAGCACGTCGCGCACAGGAGCACGGCCTCAAGAAGGTTGATGTATTTGTTAAGGGACCAGGATCTGGTCGCGAAACTGCAATCCGTTCATTGCAAGCAGCAGGCCTAGAAGTTGGAGCCATCTCAGATGTAACTCCAGCTCCACACAATGGCTGCCGCCCACCGAAACCACGTCGAGTTTAAGGAAGGAAGAGAATAAATGGCTCGTTATACCGGAGCAGACTGCAAGCGTTGCCGTCGCGAAAAAGTAAAGCTCTTCCTTAAGGGCGCAAAGTGCGATGGACCAAAGTGTCCGATCGAATCACGTCCTTATCCACCAGGACAGCACGGCCGTGGCCGTTCAAAGGAATCTGAATACCTATTGCAGATGCGCGAAAAGCAAAAGTGCGCACGTATTTATGGTGTTCTAGAAAAGCAGTTCCGTGGTTACTACGAAGAGGCTAACCGCAAGCAGGGCAAGACTGGTGAAAACCTTCTCGTCATTCTTGAGACACGTCTCGACAACGTTGTGTTCCGTGCAGGCTTTGCAAAGAGCCGCGACATGGCACGTCAGCTAGTTCGTCACGGTCACTTCTTGGTAAATGGTAAGAAGGTAAACATTCCTTCATTCCGTGTCTCTGCAATGGACATCATTGATGTTCTTCCAAAGTCATTGGATCTCACACCATTCATCGTTGCTAGCGCAGAGCTTGGCGAGAAGGCAGTTCCAGCATGGATGGAGGTTGTTGGTTCACAGATGCGAATCATCATTCACTCAGTTCCTGCTCGTGCAGTCATCGATACCCAGGTTCAAGAGCAGCTAATCGTTGAACTTTATTCCAAGTAATTTTTGAAAGTCTTGTGCGAAAGCACAAGACATGCGGGCAGTACTTAGCAGGGCCCCTGATTGAAGGATCAGGGGAAAGAGCGGAAATCAAATAGTGGATTTCCCCGAATGAAGAGGAGCAGCAGTGCTAATTGCACAACGTCCAACTCTCAGCGAAGAAGTAGTTTCTGAGCATCGCTCACGGTTCATCATTGAACCGCTAGAGCCAGGCTTTGGTTACACACTTGGCAACAGCATGCGTCGTACATTGCTTTCATCTATTCCAGGTGCAGCAGTTACAAGCATTCGCGTTGCAGGTGCACTTCACGAGTTCACCACTCTTGAAGGCGTCAAGGAAGATCTCACCGATATCGTTTTGAACATCAAGAACTTGGTGCTTTCATCAGATAACGATGAACCAGCTGTTGTTTACATCCGCAAGTCAGGTGCCGGTGTTGTTACTGGCGCAGACATTGCAGTTCCAGCAGGCGTAGAAGTTCACAACCCTGAGCTTCACATCGCAACACTTAACGGCAAGGGCAATCTTGAGATTGAACTTACAGTTGAGCGTGGCCGTGGTTACGTAACAGCTGTACAAAACAAGCAGGCAGGCGCAGAGATCGGTCGCATTCCTGTTGACTCAATCTATTCACCAGTTTTGAAGGTCACATACAAGGTAGAAGCAACTCGCGTTGAACAGCGCACAGACTTCGATCGCCTTGTTGTAGATGTAGAAACAAAGCCATCAATGAAGCCACGCGATGCTGTTGCATCAGCTGGGCGCACATTGGTTGAGCTATTCGGACTTGCACGCGAACTAAATCTTGATGCAGAAGGTATTGAGATGGGGCCATCTGTTATGGATGCTGCGCTCGCTGCTGATCTAGCACTTCCAATTGAAGATCTAGATCTAACAGTTCGTTCATACAACTGCTTGAAGCGCGAAGGCATTCACACAGTTGGAGAGCTCGTTAACCGTTCAGAGGCTGACTTGCTTGATATCCGTAACTTTGGTTCAAAATCAATTGATGAGGTCAAGGCAAAGCTTGTCTCAATGGGAATGTCTCTTAAGGATAGCCCAGTTGGTTTCGATCCAACACAACATCAGAACTACAACGCAGCAGTCGATGATGATTTCGTCGATGCAGAGCAGGCTTAGGAGAATCGATAATGCCAACACCAAGTAAAGGTCCTCGTCTGGGTTCAGGCCCATCACATGAGCGACTACTCCTACGCACACTCGCAGAGCAGTTGTTCGAGCACGGCAAGATCACGACAACAGAGGCAAAGGCTAAGCGCCTACGTCCTTTGGCTGAAAAGCTTGTTACCTTCGCAAAGAAGGGCGATCTAGCAGCTCGTCGCCAGGTCATGGCACAGATTCAGAATAAGAGTGTTGTACACACTCTTTTCACTGAAATTGGTCCACGTTTTGCAACACGCGAAGGCGGATACACACGTATTACTAAGGTCGGTCCTCGCAAGGGTGACAACGCACCTATGGCAGTTATCGAATTGCTAACCGAGAAAGATAAGTAAAACTTTCTTTCTAAGAAATAATTATCATGACGGAACCCACTCTCTATCCTGAGAGTGGGTTTCTTCGTTTGCGCCTAGCTCTTGCATACGATGGAACTAACTTTTCTGGTTGGGGCAAACAACCTGATCGCCGCACTGTTCAAGAAGAAGTAGAAAAAGCAATTGCAACTGTTACTCAATCAAGAATAGACAGCATTGTTGCTGGACGCACAGATGCCGGAGTGCATGCCAGCGGGCAAGTAATTCATGTTGATGTCCCAGAAGGCATTAATCTTGAGGAGCTCGGTTACAAACTCAATCGAATCTTGGATACCGATGTTCGAGTTATGAATATCTCTGTTGCACCTGTGGCATTTCATGCCAGGTTTTCAGCGCTACGCCGCCATTACACCTACAAGATTTTGGATGCTAATCAAGTCATTTCACCACTCCATCGTTTTGATGTTGCATCTTGGTATCGCCCATTAAATATTGAAGCCATGAACACTGCGAGCGCCTTATTGCTGGGAGATCATGATTTTGCGGCGTACTGCAAGTTCCGTGAAGGCGCTACAACGATCCGCCAACTGCAAAAGTTTGATTGGGTTCGGGATTCTGAAGGGTATTTAGTGGGTGATGTTGTGGCAGATGCCTTTTGTTATTCCATGGTTCGAAATTTAGTAGGCGCTGTCGTGTGTGTTGCCGATGGACGCTTTGGTCCTGAGTGGATCGCAGAAACCTTGGCCAATAAGGTGCGAATCTCTGACAGTTTGGTCTTTCCGGCATGTGGTTTGACCCTTCGACAAGTGGATTACCCATCAGATTCAGAGCTTTTGGAGCGGGCAGCAAAAACCGTGGCGCGTCGTGATGGCCAGGGTGATGAGTAGGGGCGTATAAGGGCCATTTTGACCCCTGAGCCTGACGCGGGTACCCTTACTCCTCTGTGCTTGAGAAGGCACCGTCCAACTAGATGAACGAATAGTCACTACAAGAAGGTAGGCAAAAGCGTGCGTACATACAGTCCAAAAGCTGGTGATGCGGTCCGTAACTGGCACATCATCGATGCACAAGATGTGGTCTTGGGCCGTCTTGCAACACATGCTGCCGTTCTACTTCGTGGAAAGCACAAGCCAACATTTGCACCACACATGGACATGGGTGACTTCGTTGTTGTTATCAATGCAGAAAAGATTGCATTGTCAGGAAACAAGGCAACACAGAAGTGGTCTCACCATCACTCAGGTTTCCCAGGTGGTTTAACTTCTACTGTGTACGGCGAGCTAATTGAAAAGCACCCAACACGCGCAGTTGAGAAGGCAATCAAGGGAATGCTTCCAAAGAATTCACTCGGTCGTCAGATCGCATCAAAGCTAAAGGTGTATGCAGGTCCAGAACACCCACATGCTGCACAAGCACCAAAGCCATATGTATTCACTCAAGTTTCACAAATCGTGAAGTAAAGGAACTGTAAATGTCAGAGAATCTAGAACTAATCGACAACGAAGAAGCTCCTACTTCATACTCTTCATCAACACCAGCACCAGCAACTAATCGTCCAGCAATCAAGGCACCAGGTGCTGGCACAGGTCGCCGCAAAGAAGCTGTTGCACGTGTTCGTCTTGTTCCAGGAACAGGTCGTTGGGTTGTTAACGGTAAGACTCTAGAAAATTATTTCCCAAACAAAGTTCACCAGCAGTTAGTTTCTGAGCCATTCCGCACAGTTGGTGCCGAAAACCAGTATGACGTATTCGCACGTATCAACGGTGGTGGAGTTTCAGGTCAAGCTGGCGCACTTCGTTTAGGTGTTGCACGTTCACTCAATCAAATTGATGAAGAAGCAAACCGTCCAGCACTTAAGAAGGCTGGATTCCTTTCACGTGATGCACGTGTTATTGAACGCAAGAAGTACGGCCTTAAGAAGGCACGTAAGCGTTCACAATACTCAAAGCGTTAATTCACTTTTACCAAAGGAGTTCAATTGGCGCTTTTTGGCACCGATGGAATCCGTGGCTTAGCCAATCGTGATCTCACCGCAGAACTTGCACTAGATGTTTCTGTTGCCGCTGCGCATATATTGGTAGAAAGCTCATCAAATAAGGATCATCAGCCAACTGCAATTGTTGGGCAAGATTCACGCGCTTCAGGAGAGTTCCTAGAAGCAGCAGTTGTTGCTGGTTTAACGAGTGCTGGAATCAATGTGTATCGGGTTGGCGTATTACCAACACCTGCAATTGCACACCTTGTTGCTGAATCAAAGGCAGACCTAGGTGTAATGATCTCTGCATCTCATAATCCAATGCCAGATAACGGAATCAAGTTATTTGCTCGTGGCGGCGGCAAACTAGATGATGCAATTGAAGCGCGTATCGAAGCCCGTATGGGTGAAGATTGGGATCGTCCAACTGGTCGAAATGTTGGTCGTGCAATCAATGATGAGACTGCAACTGAGCGATATCTAAAGCATCTACTTGCCTCAGTTCAAACTCCATTAAAAGGTCTAAAGATTGTTGTTGATTGCGCAAACGGTGCCTCATCTTTAGTCGCACCTGAGGCATATCGCAGAGCCGGGGCAGAGGTAGTTGCAATTTTTAACCAGCCAGATGGTTGGAACATCAATGATGATTGCGGATCAACACACCTACATCAGTTGCGTGATGCAGTAATTAGAGAAGGTGCTGATGTTGGAATCGCACATGATGGGGATGCAGATCGTTGCTTAGCAATTGATGCTCTAGGTAATGAAATTGATGGCGATCATATTCTGACAATTTTGGCTCGGGGATTTAAAGCACGTGGTGTTTTAAAGAGTGACACAGTTGTTGGCACCGTAATGAGCAACCTTGGATTTATGCATGCAATGAAAGATGCTGGTATTACCGTTGTTACAACTCCAGTTGGAGATCGCTATGTTTTAGAGAACATGATTGCAAATGATTACTCACTAGGTGGCGAGCAATCAGGCCATGTGATCATGCGCGATCTTGCAAATACTGGTGATGGAATTCTTACCGCACTTCAGCTATTGCAAGAAGTTGTTCGCACCGGCAAAACCTTGCAAGAATTAGCCGCAACTATGGTGCGATTTCCTCAGGTTTTAATCAACGTTAAAGATGTAGCAAAAGATAAGTTGACTCAGTCTGTAGTTATTTCTTCAGCGATTAAGGCAGCCGAAGAGCGCTTGGGTGATTCTGGACGAGTTTTATTGCGAGCATCTGGCACCGAACCCCTAGTTAGAGTCATGGTTGAAGCTGCCAGTGATAGCCTTGCGCAAGAAGTTGCACAGCAGCTTGCAGATGTTGTTAAGAAAGAAATATCTCTCTAAAAGAGCTAGGGGTACAACAGATATGTGCGGAATTGTGGGTTACACAGGACCACAGTCTGCATCTATTCCTCTCATCGAAGGTCTTCGTCGCCTTGAATATCGCGGATATGACTCTGCAGGAATTGCTTTAGGCACACCAGGCAAACTATTTATAGAAAAGAAAGCGGGCAAGCTTTCAAACCTTGAAAACGCACTAGATGCATCTTTGCCAAATGTTCATTCAGGAATCGGGCATACACGTTGGGCAACTCATGGTGGACCAACTGATTCCAATGCACATCCACATGTAGACAACGATGGAAAGCTTGCAGTTATCCATAATGGAATTATTGAAAACTACACTGAACTTCGCGCGCAACTTGAAGCCAAGGGTCACAAGTTTTCCTCTGAAACAGATACAGAATCTGTTGCTCATTTGCTCAGCGATCTTCGTAAGGAACATAAAGGCGACTTAACCGCTGCTATGCGAGATGCGGTTAAAGCACTTCGAGGTTCCTTTACATTACTTGCCATCCATGCAGATCAGCCAGATGTGGTTGTAGGTGTACGACGCAATTCTCCGCTTGTCGTTGGTTTAGGTAGTGGCGAAAATTTCATGGCATCTGATGTTGCTGCCTTCATTGAATACACGAAAAAAGCCATCGAATTAGGCCAAGATGAGATTGTCACAATGACACCAACTTCTGTGTCAATTATCGATCTTGATGGCAAGACGGTTAACCCTAAAGGGTATGAAATTTCATGGGATGCAAGTGCTGCGCAAAAGGGTGGCTTTGCCCATTTCATGTTAAAGGAAATCTTTGAACAGCCAAAGGCGGTTGCAGATACTTTAATTGGTCGCTTAAGTGATAACAATCAGATTTTACTTGATGAATTACACATGAGCGCTGATGAGATTAAGTCATTAAAAAAGATCACTGTTATCGCTTGTGGTACTGCGTATCACGCAGGCATGGTTGCAAAGTATGCAATCGAAAAGTGGGCAAAGATCCCAGTGGAAGTTGAGATTGCTAGCGAGTTTAGATATCGCGATCCGATTATTGATCCAAGCACCTTAATTATTGCGATTTCACAATCAGGTGAAACCATGGATACTTTGATGGCAGTTCGCCATGCCAAGGCCGCAGGTGGTCGAGTCTTAGCTATCTGCAATACAAACAGTTCAACAATTCCTCGTGAAGCAGATGCTGTCTTATATACACATGCTGGACCTGAAATTGCCGTTGCATCCACTAAGGCTTTGTTGACTCAGATTATTGCTGTCTATTTGATTGGTCTGCACCTTGGACAGGTCAAAGGTTCCTTAAAAGATACAGAAGTCCGAGATCTATATAAAGAACTTCTTGAATTACCAGGAAAGATTGAACAAATTCTAGAAACTGTCGAGCCACTTCGTGAATTAACCAGAACCTTTGCTCAAAACAACACTGTTTTGTTCTTGGGCAGAAACATTGGATATCCAGTAGCCCTAGAAGGTGCTTTGAAATTAAAAGAGCTTGCCTATATTCATGCCGAAGGTTTTGCTGGGGGAGAGCTCAAGCACGGGCCAATTGCATTAATTGATCAGGGCACACCAGTAATCGCGATATTGCCTGCAGGACATGAACATGCCTTGGATGAAAAGATGTTAAGCAATATTCAAGAGGTTAAAGCCCGTGGAGCACGCGTCATTGTTATCGCAGAAGAAGGTGCACATGTCGAGGGAGCAGAACATGTAATCCGAATTCCAGTTGCTCCTGCACTATTTCAGCCGATCTTAGCAACTGTTCCTCTTCAAGTATTTGCTTATGAAATGGCTGTTGTGCGTGGCAACGATGTTGATCAACCTAGAAATCTGGCTAAATCTGTAACGGTTGAATAATGAAAGTTTTGGAACAAAATCGCCGTAGGCAAATGAATCGAGCATTACGGTGGGCAGCAGTTTTATTTGCTGGATTCCTTGTTGTAACTCAACAGGTTTATACATATGGACCACTAGTTGGTTATGACAAAGAAATTAACAGTCAACCTAAACCTCAATTTAAGGGTTTAGCAGGATTCATATTACTTCGCTTAGATGACTTGGGCGCTCGATGGCTCACCTCCACCGTTTTGTTAATTGCTGCTGCATTCATCGCATATAAATTCAAAACCAAACGTCCATTGATTTTGGCTGCTATTTCTTTATTATTTCTTCACTTAATTGTTGGAGCAGTGAAATTATCATTGGGGAGAACCAAGCCACGTGATGGCTTTGATTTGCTACATGCAGGTGGAATGGCATACCCAAGTGGTCATGCGTCCAATGTTGTTTTGGGATGGGGCTTGTTGGCTTATTTGATTTATCGATATGCAAAGGTTGATAGATACCAAGGCCGATTAGCTAGCGCAGCAGTAGTTTTAATTAGCCTGGTTGTATGTACTGTTTCTCTGATCCGCCATACGCATTGGTTCACTGATCTATTAGGTGGCGTCTTTGTTGGAAGCGCACTATTGGTAACTGTTATTGCTATAGATAGGTATGTTCCCTCTAAAAGCCAGTTGCACTAGACTGCTCTAATGATTGACGGGATTGGAATTGATGTCGTAGACATTGATCGATTTAAGGCATCCCTCGAGCGCACGCCAGGCTTATTGGAAAAACTCTTCACTACAGCAGAACGCGTTAAGCCAGTTAATTCACTTGCAGCACGATTTGCCGCAAAAGAAGCTCTTGCAAAAGCCCTCAATGCCGGCAAAGGGTTGTCATGGCATGATGCAGAGGTAGTTAATTTAGAAAGTGGAAAGCCTGCCTTTTTATTCAGGGGAGAAATTGCAGATCTTGTTGATGGCGCAGAAGTCCACCTCTCTCTTTCCCATGATGCCGGAATTGCATCTGCCATGGTGATCGTGGAGCGAGTATGAATCGTGCTGAAGCAAGAATTGATACCGCTCGCCTTGAATCCAATATCGCTCATCTAAAGTCCACGAGTAAGACAGCCTTAATGGCTGTAGTAAAAGCCGATGCCTATGGGCATGGCTTGTTAGGTGTTGGCCTTTCTGCTGAAAAAGCGGGAGCTGATTGGCTTGGTGTTGCGTTACTAGAAGAGGCGATCTCACTTCGAACTCATGGGGTGCGTATTCCAATTTTGGCATGGTTAGTGTCACCAGGATCTGATTTCAAATCTGCTGTTGACCATGACATTGATGTTGCCATTGCATCGATTGCGGCGTTTAAAGAGATTGCCGCACTTCCAGGAAAACCTCGCATTCATATTGAACTAGATACCGGAATGACTCGTGGCGGTTTCTTGGATGAATGGCAAGAATTACTCCAGCAAGATTTTTCAACTGTAAGTGTTGTAGGTGTCTTTTCACATTTTGCACGAGCAGATGAACCACATGAAAAGCAAAATCAAGAGCAGTTAAATCGCTTTAATCACATGGTTGCAGATCTAGCTAAGATTGGGATTAAGCCAGCGATTAAACATCTTTCAAACTCTGCGGCAACCTTAAAGAACCCAGCTGCACATTTTGATTTAGTTCGAGCAGGTATTTCTCTGTATGGATTAAGCCCAGATGTTTCAACATTAGGAAAAAGCAATGAGCTTTTGCTAAAGCCGGTAATGCAGCTTCGAGCAAAGTTACATCTAGTCAAGTCAGTACCTGCGGGTGTTGCAGTTGGATATGGCGCTACGGCCCACACAACTCAGGAAACAAAACTTGGAGTTGTTGCTATGGGATATGCCGATGGAATCCCACGAATCGCTAAAGACGTAGGTGTCTTCGTTGATGGCAAAAGGGCTCCTGCTATAGGGCGCATTTCTATGGATCAATTTGTAGTTGATTTGGGGGCTGAATCGACCGCCGTTTCTGGGGATTGGGTGATTGTTTTCGGTGATGGCTCGAAGGGTGAGTACACCGCTGATGACTGGGCAGCTGCATCGTTATCAATTAATTATGAAATAGTTACACGAATTGGGCCTCGAGTGCCTAGAATTTACGCACCTCATGTCTACTAATAAATCAGCACTGCGCGTCGAGAGAGTAAATGTCTCTTTTGGCGGTCTTCGGGCTTTGAATGATGTTTATTTGGAGGTTGGTAAAAATGAGGTCGTTGGATTAATTGGCCCAAATGGTGCTGGTAAAACTACATTGTTTAACGCTTTATGCGGATTAGTTACGCCGGATTCCGGTGAGTTTCATTTGAATGGACAAAAGCGTGAATTTCCTAAGCCTTCTCAACTTGTGGATTTAGGAATTGCTCGAACACTTCAAGGCGTCGGATTATTCGGGGACTTAACGGTTTTGGAAAATGTCATGATCGGTGCGCAACATTTGTCAGAGAGCGGTTTGATATCTGCAGCTTTTGGAAGAAATAAGAAAGATGAAGACCGAATCCGCGATAAGGCACGTGTTGCTTTAGAACGTGTTTATGCCGGCGGAATTGCTCATCGAAGAGCAGATACGTTGTCGTATCCAGACACCAAGCGCGTTGCTATTGCACGCGCTCTTGTCAGCGAACCGACAATTTTGATGCTTGACGAACCTGCAGGTGGTTTGGGAACTCAAGACATTGAGTGGATGAACACACTCATAAAGAATTTGAGTGCGGACATGTCAGTATTGCTCGTAGAGCATCATATGGATGTTGTGATGTCGGTGTGTAGCAAACTGTACGTTCTTAACTTTGGTGAAGTGATTGCAAGCGGAGACGCTGAAACCGTGCGTCGTGATCCAGCTGTGATGGCAGCGTATTTAGGTACAGGTAATAACCATGTCGCTTAATGTTTCGAACTTGACGGTGCACCATGGTGCTATCTGTGCGGTCAATCAAGTTTCACTGGCCGTTCCAACAGGAACACTTGCTGCAATTATTGGATCTAATGGTGCAGGAAAAACTACTTTGCTACGGGCATTATCAGGGCTGAATAAACCAACTTCGGGTGTTGTTAACTGGATGGGTCAAGCAATCACGGGGGAGAAGCCTGAAAATCTAGTTCGAATGGGTATTTCGCATGTGTCAGAAGGAAAATCAGTAATACCTGAATTAACAGTTAAAGAAAATCTTGAGCTCGGTGCTATCTGGCGAAAAAATAGTCGTGAGATGAAAGAATCGATGGACCAGGTAGTCCAAATCTTTCCTCGTCTAGGAGAGCGCATTTCTCAAAGGTCTGACACTTTGTCAGGTGGAGAACGCCAGATGCTTGCTATAGGTCGAGCCATCATGTCAAAGCCAAAACTACTTCTCCTTGATGAACCTTCATTGGGATTAGCCCCACTTGTTGTTGAGCAGATATTCCAAACTATTCAAGATTTAACAATTCAAATGGGATTAACAGTTGTGCTTGTTGAGCAAAACGCAATGGGTGCACTAAAGATTGCAGATCTTGGAATTGTGCTGAATTTAGGAAAAGTAGTTGCCGTAGATCACGCACAAGCGTTGATCCAAGACCCTGCAGTCCGCGCTGCATACTTGGGGTATTAACAATGAAACAATTAAATCCACCGTCACAACTATTTGATACATTGATGCAAGTATCAAATACCTTTTTAATCGGCTTAACAGCCGGGGCAATCTATGCCTTAATGGCAATCGCATTTGTTTTAGTGTGGCGAAGCACTCGAGTTGTTAACTTTGCCCAAGCTGGCATGGCCCTTTTATCAACCTACTTTGGTTATGAAGCGGTTTCACGGCTAGGTTCATTTTGGATCGCACTTCCAGTTGCCATGATTGGCGGCGCCTTGTTTGCCGCACTAGTTGAATTCATTTTAATGAGATTATTAGTCAAGCACGCCTCATCTGGACCAATTGCTGGTGTTGCTCCAATTATTGCAACGCTTGGATTATTAGGTGTCATTAAATCCGTTGTAACAATGATTTGGGGCGGACAAGATCTGGTTATCGTTGCTCCAATTTCCAATAATGGATTTAAGATCAATGAAACAACAACCTTAGTTTTCTCTCCGTTAAAACTATTTATACTTGGAGTCGTTCTAGTTTTGTTGATCGTCCTTACGATTCTCTTCCAAAAAACCAATCTCGGTTTGGCGCTGCGAGCATCTGCACATGCACCAGAAATTGCACGACTTTCAGGAATTAGAGTTGATGGTGTTCGGACACTTGGTTGGGCTTTGGCCGGTGCGGCAGGAGCGGTGGCAGGACTTTTCCAAACAGTAAATGGAAATGGAAATTTCTCACCAGATTCAGCCGAATTCTCCTTACTTCTGGTTTCAGGATTTATCGCAGCAGTTATTGGCGGTTTGGATAGCTTGCTTGGTGCGGTACTTGGCGGTCTGTTCTTAGGAGTAGCTATTTCATTTGTGCTGATGTATGTCAGCAGTGGACTCTTCTTCATAGCTCCATTTGTTATTTTGCTTCTAGTTTTATTCATTCGCCCACAAGGAATTATTGGAGTAAAGGCGGGGCGCCGTGCATAAGAGCAAAAAGCAAAGCACGCACATACCACTCTTCATTCTCGGTGGAATTGTCCTTTTTATTCTGAGTAACTACATAGAAGAACTTCGTGTTCTCCAAGGAACAACGATCGCAGTGTATGTAATTGCGATCTCTTCAATTATTTTATTAACGGGTTATTCAGGTCAGGTTTCATTAGGCCACGGCGCACTGATGGCACTCGGTGCCTATGCAGCTGCATTGCTTCGATTCGATTTTAACCTGCCAATCATTGTGTGTTTTATTGCTGCAGTTTTAGTTGCCGCAGTTGGTGGCCTATTACTAGGTCTTGCCGCAGCACGTCTGTCCGGTCCTTATTTAGCAGGAACAACGTTGGCTCTTGCAATCGGATTGCCTTCTCTTGCAAATCAATTTCCAATTCTGGGTGGAGAGCAAGGCAAGGAATTTAGAGTTGGACCCAAAGATCTTGATCCTGAAGCAGTTGAAGCAGTTGCAGGAGAGTCACTTACTGTCGTAGGTAAGATCTTGTCATTTTTCGGAAAATTGATGGAGACCTTCACAATAGGAGCTTGGCCAGATGCTTTACCCGAGACTACATACAAGTGGTGGTTCTGGATCGCAGCCCTTGCGGCATTAATTTCTATGTGGAGTGTTAGAAACATCTTGAACTCTGCCTATGGCCGTTCATGGAAGGCAGGTAGGGGCCAGGAGGTTGCCGCTCAATTGGCAGGTATCAACACAGCCCGCTCCAAGGTTCTAGCCTTCACCCTTAGTGCCGGAATTGCTGGTTTGGCAGGTGCGCTGCTGGCAATGAGCATTGGCACCGTTTCCCCGAGCGCATTCCCGCTGGCCCTGTCATTTTCCCTGCTGACGGGCGCGGTTCTCGCTGGCATAACTACCCTCGGAGGCGTCATTATTGGGGCAGTGGTTTTGGTAGCCATCCCAGAGATCGCCGATGTGGTTGCACACCGCCTCGGTGCCTCTGAGAGTGTTACTACAAATCTGCCAGGTTTGATTGTTAGTGGGTTGTTGATTTTGACAGTTCTGTTTGTTCCAAACGGTCCTGTTGAACAACATCGCGCTCGCAAAGCAAAGCACGAAGCAGCACATAAAGGCACTAAGAAGTAAAAGCAGTAAAGCGTTACCCTCGTAATAACCCTCGATGGAAGGAAACACATGAAAGCACTACAACGCCGTACGTTGCTAACAGCAACAGCGGTACTTGCCACGGTTGGTTTAGCTGTATCAGCTATTCCAGCTCAAGCGGCTGAAGTTGGCGTCACATCATCCCAAATCAAACTTGGAATGACATTGCCACTGACAGGTACTGCATCACTTGGCTACAACAAGATTCCAGGTGCAGCAAAGGCGTACTTCGATTACCTCAATGCAAATGGTGGAATCAATGGCCGCAAGGTAACTCTTGTCGTTAAAGATGACCGATATGTTCCAACTGAAGCGGTTTCAAAGACCAATGAACTTATCCTTAAGGACAAGGTCATGGCACTTCTTGCACCTCTTGGAACTGCAAATGTAAAGGCAGTTGCATCATCTGTAAACCCAGCCCGTCGCGGCGTTCCAGTGTTGTTTGTGAACACAGGATTTAGCGGATTTGCAGATACTAAGAAGTACCCAACTACTTACACAGTTTTGCCTTCATACATTATGGAAGCAAAGATCATGGGTCAGTACATTAAAGAAAACTTTGCTGGTAAGAAGATTGGTCTTCTATACCAGGATGATGACTTCGGAATTGATGCTCTTGCAGGATTTAAAACAGCTGGAGTTAACTTCGCTGTAAAGGTTCCGTACGCATCAGGCTCACAGAGCGCGGCATCTGCTGCAGGATGGATTACAAAGTTCAAGGCTGCAGAAGCTGACGTTGTAATTCTCTTCGGTGTATCAAGTGCAACATCTGCAATGCTTGGCACAGCTGCACAATTGGGCTACAAGCCACAGTGGATGCTTGGTTCAGTTGGTGGAGATGCAACAACAATTAAGTTGACCGGTGTTCCAGCAGGCGTTCTATATAACGCTATTGGATTCTCACCAGTTCCAGCTACTACAGATATGAATGATGAGTACGTAAAGTTCTTCTCAGATATCTACGCAAAGGCAGTACCTGGATCAGCATTTGATCTAAACGTATTGCTAGGAATGAACACAGCATTTATGACTGCGCAAGCCCTTAAGGCTGCAGGTCCAAATCCAACACGTAAATCATTGATGGCAGCGATCGATAGCAAGGGTGCAACATTTGCAAACTCTGCTTTGGTTCCAGCTGGATACTCAAAGACAAGCCACGTTGGACTAACCGGATACTGGGTTGGAAAGTACGCACCAACAGGTGATCTTGCTCCAATCGGCGGTACGTATGTCACATACACAACCGATTCAGGGTCTGGTCCAGTTGTTAAGTCAACATACAAGCGTCCTGCAATGCCAGCGAAGGGATTACCTAACTAATGAAAAAAGTAAGATTACTTTCGCTTCTTTCAGTATCAGCACTTGTAGCAACAGTTCTAGTCACAGCACCAACAGTTGCTAATGCAGCACCTGCGTGTGATGGCAAGAGCCCAATCCAAACTTGTGTTGGTGTTACATCAGATGGCGCACCGTATGCAATGCAGGTTCCAGCAAACTTCAACGGAACAGTTGCTTTGTACTCACACGGATACCGCTACAACGTAGACATCCCTGCAGCAATTCCTCTAATTGGTGGTTACAAGATCACTAATACTCCAGAGCCAGTTCCTGGTGGAAATGCTGCAGTTGCTCAATACTTCTTTAGCCAAGGTATCGCAATCGTTGGTTCAGGTTTTGCTCGTCAAGGGTGGAATCCAGATTCAGCGATTAAGACAAACGTTGAGCTAATTGACACATTCAAGAAGCAGTTCCCAAAGACAACTAACGTAGTTGCTTGGGGATCATCACTTGGTGGCGTTATCACTCAAGGCCTAGCAGAAAAGCACCCTGAACTAGTTTCAGCTGTCGCTCCAATGTGTATGGCTGACAACATTTCACCTCAGTTAACTATGGCTGGTGACTTCCTATGGGGAGTCAAGGTTCTCTTTGATCCTTCAATCAAGGGCGGAAACTATTCACCTGGTGCTGCAGGAGTTGCAGAGTCTTATGCTGACTTAGGTAAGGTCTTTACAGTTATGGGCAAGTTGCAAGCAGCTCTTGCAACAGGTGCATGGCCAGATACTTCATCAGCAACTGGTAAGTCATTAGCTGCTGCTGGAGTTCCATCACGAAGTGCACTATTGCTTCTTGGTTTGATGGCCGGACTTCCAACTCAATCAGCACACTTTGACTCAATCTCAGGTCCAGACGGAGCGTTGAAGTTGACCTTCCCATTGGCTCTGAGCCCAGCACTTGCAATCCTTGAAAACGGAACAAACGCTGCAGCACTTGCTGTTCTTGCAACACAAGATGTTGAGAATCAAGTTGGAGGCGCAATCTTTGATAATACAAAGACAGATTACGCAGCCCGCGTCGATGGAGAGCGCGTTATTTATAACGCAGCTCTTTCTGGCAACACAGTAATTGATGCTCTCTTGGGAGCGCTCTCTACTGCAAACCCAGGTGCACCTCGCGCAAAGGCAGATCCAGCAGCCGTTGCAAAGATGAATGCACTTCATACAAACACAGGAAAGATCAACGTTCCAACTATTCTCATGGTTGGTGTTGCAGATCCAATTACTCCTGCGGGTGCCTCACAGCGTCTAGTTGATCTTTATGCCGAGCAATATGCAGCTGAAAAGGCTGCTGCTCAAAAGGCATACCAGACAACTCGTACGTATAAGACACCTACAAACAAACTTTTGATGCTGTGGAATACAACTCCATCAAGCTATACAAAGTTTAATGAGGCAGGATCACCAATTACATCTACACCAGCAGCGCAAGGCACAAACCACTGTAACTTCACATCAGCACAATTAGTGTTGGTTGCGAAGTCATTAGTTCAGGCCTCTAGCACTGGAAAACTTCCATCAGGAGGAGCGCTAAATACAGCGGTTCGTAAAGCGGGCAACCTTTCAGTTGATAAGGGAATCCGCCTTCCATGGTTGAAGTCATACGGCGATAACTAATACATCGCTCTCAGTAAGTCGAGGGTAGTAATAAGCAGGGCCAGGTAATCCTGGCCCTGCTTTTACTTTATCCTTAAGTAATGATCAAAGTTGCTACCGCTGATGAGATGCATCAGTTGGGTGAAAAGCTTTCAACCCACTTGCGTGCTGGTGATCTTGTTCTTGTAAATGGCTCACTTGGTGCAGGTAAAACAGTTTTAGCACAAGGTGTTGGCGCAGGTCTTGGGATTACTGGCATTACATCACCTACCTTTGTTATTTCGCGGGTTCACAAAGCACCAGTTCCCTTTATTCACGTTGATGCATATCGCCTGATTGATTTAGAAAATCCCAATTTATACCTCGATGATTTGGATTTGGATATCGCAGGGTCAATTACATTCATCGAATGGGGCGGGGCTGAATCTGCACGGCTTAGCCAGGATCGTTTAGAGATCACAATTGATCGAAGCGATGAAGTCAGAAAGATTCAAATCACGCCAGTAGGTTCACGGTGGGCAGGGTTTTCATTGTGAGCAAAGTATTAGCTATAGATACGTCAACTTCGCGCACATCAGTAGCAATCATCGAAGGTGAATCCATAATGTTTAGCGGTTACAAAGATGGTGCAACGGCGCATGGACCTTCGCTTCCTGCATTAGTTCAGGAAGCGCTAGCGATATCTGATGTGGATGAAGTTGTTGTTGGAATGGGTCCTGGTCCATTTACTGGGCTTCGAGTTGGAATTGCATTCGCGCGCAGTTTTGCCTTAGCTCGGGGTATTCCGGTTCGTGGTGTGTGCTCACTAGATGCCATCGCTGCACAAATTAACGACAACGATTTTATTGTCACAGTAGATGCGCGACGCAAAGAAGTTTATTGGGCTCGCTACACAGATGGTGTGCGAGTGGGTGAACCAGCTGTTAATTTCCCGTCAGATGTCTCAGGTGCACCAATCCATGGAGATTTGTTTCCGGATATGCAGGCACTTGTTCGATTGCCAGGAAATATTGATGAGCCAATTTATCTGCGCAGGCCAGATGCTGTGGCAACGGTAGATAGATGATTACCTACCGCATTGCCAACGCCTTTGATCTTCCGGTTTTTGTCTCACTCGATAAAGAGTTATTCCCTTACTCACCTTGGTCTGCATCGCAATACAAAGAAGAGTTTTCTAGTCCAACTCGCCACTTCGTTGTTGCTGTGGACGCTGATCAAAGCATCGTTGGCTATGCAGGCGTATTTGCGGCAGGTGGCGTAGAGGCAGACATTCTGACTGTGGGGGTCGTGCCTGAGCAGCGCGGGAAAGGTATTGCTAAAGCACTTATGGCTTTGATTACCGACTGGGCCATGTCTCAGGGATCAACGGCGATGATGCTGGAAGTTAAGACTGACAACCTCGAGGCTATTGGTTTGTATGAATCATTGGGGTATTCCACACTTAATGTTCGTAAGGATTATTTTGGTACTGGTCTTGATGCCCAAGTCATGCGATTGGAGCTCTCATGAGTGAGCCAATTGTTTTAGGTATTGAAACATCCTGTGATGAAACTGCGGTGGGAATTGTTCGTGGCCGCACATTGTTAGCAAATGTGATTGCATCTAGCGTGGAAGAACATGCACGTTTTGGAGGCGTCGTTCCTGAAATTGCCAGTCGCGCCCACCTAGAAGCAATGATTCCAACATTGCATCAAGCGCTTAAAGACTCGAAGTTATCTTTGAAGGATATTGATGCAGTTGCCGTTACTGGTGGTCCAGGGTTAGTTGGTGCCTTACTTGTTGGCGTCGGTTCTGCAGCTGGCCTTGCACTTGGACTAAACAAACCTATTTATGCAGTTAATCATTTAGCTGCCCACGTGAGTGTTGATGCGTTAACACATAGCAATCCACTTGATCCAACAATTGCATTACTAGTAAGTGGTGGACACTCATCACTGTTACAAGTAGATGACATCACCGGATCGATCACCAAACTTGGTGAAACGATGGATGATGCGGCGGGCGAGGCGTTCGATAAAATCGCACGAGTTATGAAACTTGGTTTTCCGGGTGGCCCTGCAATTGATAAGTTGGCACACGATGGCAGTGCGAGCGCAATTGAATTTCCACGCGGACTTACTACTTCTAACGATTGGCAAACTAGGCCATTTGATTTTTCTTTCTCTGGACTTAAAACTGCTGTTGCCAGGTATCTGGAGGCGGCACCTAACTATGCCAAGGCCGATGTGGCAGCTTCTTTTCAAGAAGCGATCGTTGATGTTTTGTTACTCAAGGCAGTTGCCGCCTGCAAGCAATCAGGAATTAACTCACTGGTGATTGCAGGTGGGGTTGCTGCTAACTCAAGACTTCGAGCAGTTGCCCAAGAAAGGTGCGATAAGGCGGGCATCCAGTTAAGGGTTCCCAGCCCAGGGCTGTGTACCGACAACGGGGCGATGGTCGCTGCCCTTGGCTCGCTCATGGTTTCAGCTGGCCGCACGCCCAGCCCAGTGGCCTTTGACGCTGACTCCAGCCTGCCTGTAACCACTGTGAGCCTGTAAGGCTGGATTTGCTGTGTGAGTGGGGCACGCCTAGAGTTTGCGTTAGCACTCACGACCCGAGTCTGCTAACTCGCAGTCGCATGAGGAATTCAACCCAGAAGGAGTCAACCCAATGGCAATTAAGCCACTAGAAGATCGCATCGTTATCAAGACAAACGAGGCTGAGACAACAACAGCATCAGGTCTTGTTATTCCAGATACAGCAAAAGAGAAGCCACAGGAAGGCACTGTTATTGCAGTAGGCCCAGGTCGCTTTGATGATGGCGTGCGCGTTCCAATGGATGTCAAAGTTGGCGATGTAGTTCTCTACAGCAAGTACGGCGGAACTGAAATCAAACATGGTGGAGAAGATCTACTTGTTCTTTCAGCTCGCGACATTCTCGCTGTAATCGAGAAGTAAATGGGAAAAAGTCTTCAATTTGATGAGCAAGCACGCCGTGCCATGGAGCGCGGTGTCAACATTCTTGCTGACACAGTAAAGGTAACTCTGGGACCTAAGGGTCGCAACGTTGTTATCGGCAAATCTTTTGGCGCACCCATCATTACAAATGACGGTGTGACAATTGCAAAAGAAATCGAACTCTCAGATCCTGCTGAAAACATGGGTGCTCAGTTAGTTAAAGAAGTTGCGACAAAGACAAATGATGTCGCAGGTGACGGAACTACAACAGCAACTGTTCTAGCACAAGCAATGGTTAAAGAAGGACTTCGTAACCTTGCAGCTGGCGCACAGCCAATGGATATCAAGATCGGTATTGAAGCAGCCGTAGCAGCGGTTTCAGAGAAGTTGCGCTCGCAGGCAACTCCAGTTAATGGAAAGCCACAGATTGCAGATGTTGCAACAATTTCTGCCCAAGATCGTGCGATTGGCGAACTGATTGCCGAAGCAATGGACCGTGTTGGTAAAGATGGAGTTATCACAGTTGAAGAAGCATCAACAACTGGACTTGATCTTGAATTTACTGAAGGAATGCAGTTCGACAAGGGCTACATTTCACCGTACTTCGTTACTAATCAGGATCGCATGGAAGCAATTCTTGAAGATGCTTACGTATTGATTTCAGGTAACAAGATTTCAGCGCTGTCAGACCTTCTGCCATTGCTTGAAAAGGTTGCTCAAGCTTCAAAGCCGCTCTTGATCATTGCTGAAGACATTGAGGGCGAAGCACTTTCAACACTTGTGGTTAACCGTATGCGTGGAGTCTTTGCTTCAGCCGCAGTTAAAGCACCTGGCTTCGGAGATCGCCGTAAGGCAACTCTGCAGGACATCGCAATTCTTACCGGCGGACAAGTTATTTCTTCAGAACTTGGAATGAAGCTTGAGAGCGTAACTCTTGAAGATCTAGGTAAGGCACGTCGCATCGTTGTTACCAAGGATGCAACAACCATTGTTGACGGAGCAGGGGATAAGGCGGCAGTTGCTGCACGTGTTTCTGAACTTCGTAAAGAAATCGAAAACACTGACTCAACATGGGACAAGGAAAAGTTGCAAGAGCGTCTGGCAAAGCTTGCAGGCGGCGTCTGCGTAATCAAGGTTGGCGCACATACTGAAGTTGAACTTAATGAAAAGAAGCACCGACTAGAGGATGCAATCTCTGCAACTCGCGCCGCTGTTGAAGAAGGAATCGTTGTTGGTGGAGGCGCAGCACTTGTGCATGCGGCTGATGCCCTAGAAGGCGATCTTGGATTTACTGGCGATAAGGCCGTCGGTGTTCGTTTAGTTCGCAAGGCATGTGATGAGCCACTTCGTTGGATTGCAGAAAATGCAGGACTTGAAGGCTACGTAGTAGTAGCAAAGGTTCGCGCAATGAAGCACAACGAGGGCTTTAACGCTGCAACAGATGTATATGGTGATCTAGCCGCAGATGGTGTTATCGATCCAGTTAAGGTAACTCGCTCAGCACTAGCAAACGCTGCATCAATTGCTGCAATGTTTATTACAACTGAAGCAGTTGTTTATGACAAGCCAGCAGAACAAGCTGCAGCTGATGCTGCAGGTGGACACGGACATTCACATGGCCCAGGTGGACATTCTCACTAATTAGGTAAGAAAAAAGCCCCGCGGAGTTATCTGCGGGGCTTTTTCTCTTTTAGGAGGCAATAAAGTTTTATGAAGCGTGTGAAATATCTGGTGTGATCTCTTTGCCAAGAATTGCTAGGCGATCATCTTCTGATAAGCCTCCCCAAATTCCATATGGCTCTTGCACTGCAAGTGCGTGTGCCCGGCATGCTGCAATCACTGGGCATGATGCGCAGATAGCTTTCGCTGTGTTCTCGCGATTTCGACGACGGGGACCACGTTCGCCATCTGGATGAAAAAACATCTCAGAAGGCAGCTCGCGGCATGAACCTTGGTACTGCCACTCCCATTCATCAGCAACGGGGCGGGGTAAGCGTGAAATTTCGGCCATGTCAGAACTCTACAACCGCGCCATAGGTTGTTCAAGTATTTTCGGGTCAAAAGTTGTTCAAGTGGCGTTTTCGGGTGGTGAGTTGGGCCACTTCACGCCACGATTGACCCATGGATCAGGAGCTTTTGACGGTAGCCGCGGTTGCTCGCCGCATCGGCGTGGCACCGGCCACTCTCAGAACCTGGGATCGGCGATACGGACTGGGTCCCTCAGCCCACGAGGCGGGTGAACATCGACGCTATCACCCAAGTGATTTAGCAAAGTTGATATTGATGCGCCGTTTGATCTCAAGCGGTGTTGCACCCTCTGACGCTGCAATTAAGGCCAAGGCCCACAAAGGGAAGTTATCGGTTGAGGATTTAGTTGAAGAGTTTGAAATTCGAGAAGATGTCGTTGATGCCCTACATCGAGCGGCCAAATCCCTAGATAAGAATTTTGTTGAAACCTTGCTTCGCAAAGATATTGCAGACAATGGCGTTATTGCATCCTGGACTGAAGTCATTGTCCCGCTTTTGTTTTTAGTAGGCGATGAATGGGCGGCAACTGGTACCGGAATTGAAGTAGAGCACATGCTTTCAGAGATAATTAAGAGATTGCTTCGTGAAGGCGTTGTAGAGATCAAGGATCCTGTTAATGCTCAGCCGGTGTTGCTAGCTTCAGTTGGCGAAGAGCTCCATTGCTTGGCACTACATGCACTAGCTGCTGCTTTGGCTGAAAAGAAAATTGAAACCTTTTTCTTAGGTGCAAGGACCCCGCTTGAAGCGATTTCAGGAATGGTTAAACGTTCAGCCCCACCTGCAGTATTTCTGTGGGCCCAACTAGAACAAAACTCTGACCCGAAGTTTTTCAAAGAACTTCCAGTTGTTCGTCCCGCACCACGAGTGATCGTGGGAGGTCCTGGTTGGGATGAAAAAGCCTGCTCTGATGTTGTAGTTGCGCAGGATTTAACCCATGCCTGTGCTGAAATTGAGCGTGCTGTAGGGCTCTAAAGCCCCGATAGACTTTGCCCTTCGACAGAGACAAGGGGGCCACGTGAGCGATACAGATAAAGTCGCAATGCTTGGCCTGACCTATGACGATGTTCTTTTGCTTCCTGATGCATCAGATGTAGTTCCTTCCGAAGTTAGTACAGTTACTCAGTTAACTCGCAATATTTCTATTGCAGTTCCTTTGGTTTCTTCAGCCATGGACACAGTCACTGAATCTGAAATGGCTATCGCAATGGCTAAAGCTGGCGGAATAGGAATAATTCACCGCAACCTTCCAATAGATGCCCAAGTAACCCATGTGAAATTAGTTAAAAATGTTGGCCTTGCAGGAGCCGCTGTTGGAGTTGGCGATGATGGATTTGCTCGCGCACAAGCATTGATCGAAGCAGGCGTTGATGTTGTAGTTGTCGATACAGCGCATGGTCACCACCGCGCAGTGTTGGATGCCATTGCTCGCATTAAGAAGTTTTCTCCAACCACAGAAGTTATCGGTGGCAATGTTGCAACTCGCGCAGGTGCTCAAGCACTGATCAACGCGGGAGCAGATGCAGTAAAAGTTGGTGTTGGCCCAGGATCAATTTGTACAACCCGTGTGGTTGCAGGTGTTGGAGTGCCGCAGGTAACTGCAATTCTTGAAGCATCTAAAGCATGCAACAAGGCAGGCATTCCATTAATTGCAGATGGTGGACTTCAGTATTCAGGAGACATTGTTAAAGCATTAGTTGCTGGAGCACATTCAGTGATGCTTGGATCGCTCCTTGCAGGTTGTGAAGAATCACCTGGTGAATTGATTGAAATTAATGGCGTTAAATACAAGGCATATCGCGGAATGGGTTCACTCGGTGCGATGCAATCACGCGGAGAACAAAAGTCATATTCCAAAGATCGCTATATGCAGGATGATGTTTTGTCTGAGGACAAACTCGTCCCTGAAGGAATCGAAGGCAAGGTGGCTTTTCGCGGAAAGGTTTCGGAGGTTGTTCATCAACTAGTTGGTGGCTTGCGCTCAGGCATGGGTTATGCCGGTGCACCAGATATCGAAACCTTGCGACGTGAAGGTCGACTGATTCAAATTACAGCAGCAGGGTTGCAAGAAAGCCACCCACACGATGTGGCACATGTTGCTGATGCTCCCAATTACCAGAAGAAGGGCCGCTCATGAATAACATCGAAATCGCACCTGGAAAGCGTGCCCGAACTGCTTACTCTTTTGACGACATAGCAATTGTCCCAAGTCGCCGTACGCGTGATCCTGAAAATGTTTCTACTGCCTGGCAAATCGATGCCTACAAATTTGAACTACCGATGATGGCTGCTCCAATGGACTCAGTTGTTTCACCAGAGACTGCAATTGAAATAGGAAAGTTGGGCGGATTGGGTGTTCTCAACCTTGAAGGTTTGTGGACACGTTATGACGATCCACGAATTCCACTGGGAGAAATTGCATCAATGCCAGATAAGCATGCAACTAAGCGCATGCAGGAAATTTATAGTGCCCCAATTCGCCCAGAATTAATCAAGGAGCGGATTCAGCAGATTAGAGATTCTGGCGTAACTGTTGCAGCTTCATTGTCACCTGCTCGAACTGCAGAGTTTCACAAAGCGGTTATTGCAGCTGGCGTGGACATCTTTGTAATTCGCGGAACAACTGTTTCAGCAGAGCATGTTGCACCAGAAGGTGAAGCACTTAACCTGAAGAAGTTTATTTACGAGTTAGATGTGCCGGTCATTGTTGGAGGAGTAGCAACATCAACAGCTGCACTTCACTTAATGCGTGCAGGTGCCGCAGGCGTACTAGTTGGATTTGGTGGCGGAGCAACCCACACAACTCGCAAGGTTCTAGGCGTTGAAGTTCCTATGGCATCAGCAGTTGCTGAGGTCGCATCTGCTCGCCGTGAATATCTTGATGAATCGGGTGGACGTTATGTTCATGTGATTGCAGATGGCGCGGTAGGTCGCAGCGGTGATATCGCAAAGGCGATTGCATGTGGTGCTGACGCAGTCATGATGGGTTCACCACTAGCAAAGGCAATCGCAGCACCAGGCCTTGGTTGGCACTGGGGATCTGAAGCACACCACCCAGTTCTTCCTCGTGGAGAGCGGGTGAATGTTGGAACGATCGGGACACTTGAAGAGATTTTGCTCGGACCATCCCATACATCAGATGGATCAATGAATTTGTTCGGTGCACTTCGCCGCGCGATGGCAACGTGTGGTTATTCAGATGTAAAGGAGTTTCAGCGCGTAGAGGTCCTTATTCATCGTGGCTGAAACGCGGGGAGTCCTAGTTGTTGATTTTGGTGCTCAGTACGCGCAATTAATTGCTCGTCGAGTTCGCGAAGCACATGTCTACTCCGAGATTGTTCCATCATCAATAACAGCTGCCGAAGTAAAGACTAAGCAACCAAGTGCGATTGTTTTGTCTGGTGGGCCATCAAGTGTGTATGCAGATAATGCGCCAACAGTTGATCCAGCGATTTTTTCATTAGGGATTCCAGTTTTTGGTATTTGTTACGGTTTTCAAGCGATGGCTGCCGCTCTCGGTGGTGTTGTGAGCCAGACTGGTAGATCAGAATTCGGACGCACAGAGACTTCAGTTGAAACAAATTCAAAGATTTTCGCAGGACTTCCTGCCCAGCAAAAGGCGTGGATGTCACATGGCGATGCAGTAACTTCTGCGCCTACAGGTTTTACAGTGTGCGCCACAACAGTAGATACACCGATCGCAGCTTTTGAAGATGCATCCGGAAAATTAGCTGGAGTACAATTTCACCCTGAGGTTTTACATAGCGAGCACGGTCAAGCAATCTTGCGCAACTGGTTAGTCAATATTGCTAAGTGTGATGCAACATGGACAACAGCAAATATTGCAGAAACCGAGATTGAAAAAGCGAAGGCACTCATTGGTAGTAAGCGTGTTATTTGTGGACTTTCAGGGGGAGTTGATTCAGCAGTTGCTGCAGCGATTATTCAAAAAGCAGTGGGTAATCAACTGACCTGCGTTTTTGTTGATCATGGCCTATTGCGCAAAGGGGAAGCAGAGCAAGTTGAACGAGATTTTGTGGCATCTACTGGCGTGCAGCTAGTAGTAGTTGATGCCAAGGATCAATTCCTTAATGCACTTAAAGATGTTACGGATCCTGAAGAAAAGCGAAAGATTATTGGCCGGGAGTTTATTAGATCCTTTGAAGTAGCAGCACGCAATATTGCAGTGGGGGGAGAAGTTGAGTTCCTAGTGCAAGGCACTTTGTATCCAGATGTTGTTGAATCAGGTGGCGGTACGGGTACGGCAAATATTAAGTCTCACCACAATGTTGGTGGGCTTCCAGATGATTTACAGTTCACATTAGTTGAACCACTTCGCACACTGTTTAAGGATGAGGTTCGCCAGGTTGGTTTAGAGCTCGGACTGCCCGAAGAAATTGTCTGGCGCCAACCTTTTCCTGGACCAGGACTCGGAATTCGAATTATCGGTTCAGTGACGCAAGAGCGTTTAGATATCTTGCGCGAAGCAGATACCATAGCGCGAGCAGAGTTAAAATTAGCTGGGCTTGATCGTGAAATTTGGCAATGCCCTGTTGTTTTATTGGCAGATGTTCGAAGTGTTGGAGTCCAAGGTGATGGGCGCACCTACGGACACCCAATAGTCCTGCGCCCCGTCTCATCCGAAGATGCTATGACCGCTGATTGGTCCAGGGTTCCCTATGAAATTCTTGAGAAAATCTCTACACGCATAACCAATGAGGTTCGTGATGTGAATCGAGTGGTTTTGGATGTAACAAGCAAGCCACCTGGCACCATTGAATGGGAATAATTTAAGGGTTTTCTCAGGATTACGATTTATGATCTCCCTATGAAAAGCAAAGGGATCGTCTCGAAAGTTCTAGTACTTTCTCTAACTTTTTTTGCCACAAGTTTCTTGATGCAACCTGCCTATGCAGAGGATGCACCTAAAACTTCCTTGGACATTTGCAAGGCAGCTAAATCGGTTATTCATAATCCAATGAAAATTCCAGTGCAGAAAAATGTGTCAGCTAAGTTGCCATCGACAATGACCATAGTAACCAACTGTGGAAATATCGAGATTGCACTTGCTTCACAACTAGCACCTGTGACAATTTCAAAACTTGCTCACCTAGCCAAAAATAAGTTCTTCGACAATTCACTCTGTCATCGCTTAACAACTTCAGGAATTTATGTTGTGCAATGTGGTGATCCATCAGGTGGAAAAGGAATGAGGCCTGCTGGCTGGAAAGATTTCCAAGACGAGAATCTGCCACCTAACGCCGAATTCAATTACCCTGCCGGCACAGTCGCAATGGCAAATAGGGGACCTGGCACTAACACCACACAGTTTTTCCTGGTGTATAAAGACAGCACCTTGCCACCTAATTACACAGTGTGGGGACAGATCAAATCTGGTTTAGATATTGTTGTTCAGATTGGAAATGTTGGTGCTTACCAAGTAAACCGTAAGGATAAAAAGGCATATTACGTCGGCGATGGTATTCCAATTCAAACTCTGGAAATCAAAAAAGTTACAACTAATTAATTTGTATTTACAATTTTAAAAGCTTCAGCGATCCGACCATCTGGTAGCCCACCAATTCCTGCATTTCTTTGGCCCCATTCGCGAACCATGTTTTCTAATTCCTTGTTGTGTGCAGTTTGAGATGCATGAGCATGTAACGCCGCCATCTTCAAATCAAATGTATCTGTGATATCAACCCAGTGATCGGGATGAGCAAATCCGGACACCCAGATTTCCTTTACGCGCCAAGGCTCAAGGCCTTCTTTTTCAAGTAAGTCCGTGAATGCAAATGGATTACGTGCATCTGGATAAACCGCCTGAATTGTTGCCTCTCCTGCAGCTAAGTGATCAGGATGGCTCGCGCCGATTCGGTCCCAGTTGCGTTCTGGGCTTTGGCACACAATGCGATCTGGTTGAGATATTCGAATTTGGCGAACGATATCTTTGCGCAATTCAATAGTTGGAACTAGGTGTCCATCAACATAATTTAAGAAAGTTATATCTGTAACGCCGATAGCAGCACCGGCTGCGCGTTGTTCACGTTGACGAATTGCAGGCATCTCTTCTTTTGTAAATCCAGACTCTTCGCCACCTTGATCACCATTGGTGCAAAAAACGTAGGCAACGTCAATTCCCTTTTTCACCCATTGGGCGATCGTTCCGGAAGCCCCGAAGTCTGAATCATCAGGGTGAGCATTTACGACCAAGACGCGCTTGATCTCGTTATCTGCGATCGGTTCCATACATGAAGCCTAATAGACTCACCCTCATGACAGAAATCGATCCATTACTTGAGGGGCTTAACCCTCAGCAATCGGAGGCGGTTACCCATTCTGGTGGACCACTGTTGGTCGTCGCGGGTGCAGGATCTGGAAAGACACGTGTATTAACTCGTCGAATCGCATATTTAATGTCACGTCGAAATGTTGCCCCGTATCAGATTTTGGCAATTACCTTTACAAATAAAGCTGCAGGGGAAATGAAGGAGCGCGTTGCAGATTTAGTGGGTCCAATTGCAAAATCTATGTGGGTCTCCACATTTCACTCTGCTTGCGTTCGTATTCTGCGCCAAGAAGCGACTCGGCTTGGATATAGCAACTCATTTAGTATCTATGACTCAGCTGACTCACAACGGCTTATTACGATCGTTGCTAAAGAATTGAACTTGGACCCAAAGCGCTATCCCGCGCGACAATTTCAATCAATGATTTCTAATGCTAAAAATGAATTACTAGGCCCACAGGATTACTTAAATGCGGCAAGCAATCAGTTTGAGCAAGTTGTTGCTGATGTGTATGCCGTGTATCAGCAGCGATTAGTACGTGCCAATGCCATGGATTTTGATGATTTGATCCTAAAGACAGTTGAGGTGCTTCAGCGATATCCAGAGGCGAAGGCACGATTTAGATCCCGCTTTAGCCACGTTTTAGTTGATGAGTATCAAGATACAAATCATGCGCAATACATCTTGGTTAAAGAGTTAGTTGGTACCGAACTCGAAGGCTTGCCACCCGCAGAACTATGCGTGGTGGGTGATGCTGATCAATCTATTTATGGTTTCCGTGGAGCAACTATTCGGAATATCTTGCAGTTTGAACTGGATTATCCAAAAGCCCGCACGGTGTTACTTGAGCAAAATTATCGTTCGACACAAAACATTCTAAATGCTGCTAATGCTGTAATTACCAAGAATGAAAGCCGTAAAGAAAAGAACCTATGGTCGGATGCAGGTTCTGGATCACCGCTTACAGGATATGTTGCTGAGAGCGAACATGATGAAGCAAACTTCATTGCAGATGAAATTAGGTCCCTCCAGCGTGAAGGGGTTTCAACACCAGGAGATACCGCAATTTTCTATCGCACCAATGCACAATCTCGTGTTTTTGAAGAAGTTTTCATGCGCAACGCTTTGCCATATAAAGTCGTTGGAGGCTTGCGATTCTACGAACGCCGTGAAGTTAAGGATTTGCTCGCCTATCTTCGAGTATTGTCAAATGTAGAAGATGAAATCTCTCTGCGCAGAATCATCAATGTGCCAAAGCGTGGCATTGGTGACACTTCCTTGGATTACGTTAATGAATTTGCTCGCAACAACAACATTTCTTTTTGGCAAGGATTATTACGTTGTAGTGAAATTGGATCAGTGCCAGCTCGAGCAGCGCAAGCAATTAATGAATTCACTTCAATGGTGAGCGCTTTAGCAGTTTTAGTGGAAGCTAAAACAAAACCATCTGTAATCGTTGAAGCAGCACTTGAACAGTCAGGGTTGCTCAAAGAGTTAGCAGATAGCACTGATCCGCAAGATGAAGTTCGCGTGGAGAACTTAAAAGAGCTTGTTGCTGTTTCTATGGAGTATGAAGAACGGCCATTTGAAGAGCTTGGCGAAGATGAAGAAATTTCACTTGCAGGGTTTCTAGAAAAAGTTTCATTGGTTGCAGATGCTGATGAAATTCCAGAAGGCGAAGATCACGGGGGAGTTGTCACGATGATGACTTTGCACACCGCTAAAGGACTTGAGTTCCCAACAGTCTTTCTCACAGGAATGGAAGATGGAATTTTTCCTCACTCACGTACTCTCGGCGAAAGAGATGAAATTGAAGAAGAACGTCGGCTTGCATATGTTGGCTTAACCCGCGCACGCCAACGTCTCTATATTTCACGTGCTGAATATCGTTCGACTTGGGGCGCTCCAAATTACAATCCGCCTTCACGTTTTCTAGATGAAATTCCGGAAGAAGTAATTAAATGGCGAAATCAAGGGAGATCTTCTTCGCCGTCATTAGTAACTCGTTCTCGTGTTGCAACAACTCCACCACCAAGGGCCACAGGCAAAAAGAGTGTTGCGATGGAGCTTGCAGTTGGTGAGCGTGTGTCACATGACACATTCGGATTAGGCACGGTTGTGGCTGTTGCAGGGGCTGGCGACAAAGCCGAAGCCACTATTAACTTCGGTCAATATGGCGAGAAGCGATTGCTGCTGCGATATGCACCTGTTGAGAAACTATAGGATTACCCCGTATATAAGCCGGCCAATAGATTGTGAGCCCCAGTGGATCTCTTTGAATACCAAGCCCGAGATATCTTTGAAAAACATGGCGTGCCTGTTTTAGCTGCAGCGATAGCAACAACAGCTGATGAAGCAGAAAAAGCAGCGACTGCAATCGGTGGGAAAGTCGTAGTAAAGGCTCAAGTCAAAGTTGGTGGTCGCGGCAAAGCAGGTGGCGTGAAGCTTGCTGAAAATCCGCAGGATGCGCGTGAAAAAGCAGGTGCAATCCTTGGAATGGATATCAAGGGTCACACAGTGCGCACAGTGATGATTGCAGCGGCAGCTCCTATTGAATCCGAGTATTACCTTTCAATTTTGTTAGATCGCTCCAACCGAACCTTTCTAGTTATGGCATCTGTTTCAGGTGGAATGGATATTGAAGAGGTTGCGCACACTGCACCTGAAAAACTTGCAAAAATACCTGTCTCTGCAGTTGATGGAATCTCGCATGCAAAGGCGAAAGAGATTGTTGCAGCGGCAGCATTTCCTGCAGATGTGGCCGATCAAGTCGTAGAAGTTCTCATCAAGCTGTGGGATGTATTCCAGGGTGAAGATGCAACTCTTGTTGAAGTGAATCCTTTGGTAAAGACAAAAGATGGAAAAGTTATTGCACTAGATGGGAAGGTAACTCTTGATGATAATGCTGATTTCCGTCAGCCAGATCATCAAGGACTCGTTGACCAAGATGCAGAAAATCCTCTAGAGGCAGCTGCGAAAGAAAAAGGTCTCAACTACGTGAAGCTTGATGGCCAAGTTGGAATTATCGGCAATGGCGCAGGACTTGTAATGAGCACATTAGATGTTGTTGCCTACGCTGGAGAAAAGCACGGAGGCGTTCGCCCTGCAAACTTCTTAGATATTGGTGGGGGAGCATCTGCACAAATAATGGCTGATGGTCTTTCAATAATTTTAGGCGATACCGATGTCAAGAGTGTCTTTGTGAATGTGTTTGGCGGAATCACCGCATGTGATGCTGTTGCTAACGGAATTGTCCAAGCCCTTGAATTACTTGGCCCAAAGGCAACAAAGCCGATTGTGGTTCGACTTGATGGCAATAATGTTATTGAAGGTCGTGCAATCTTGGCTAAGGCTGCGCACCCATTGGTTGAGCAGGTAGACACTATGGATGGAGCAGCAAATCGCGCTGCAGAATTGGCGGCGAAGTAATGTCTATTTTTATCAATGATTCCAGCAAAGTAATTGTTCAGGGAATGACCGGCTCTGAAGGAACTAAACACACCCGACGCATGTTGGCTTCGGGAACAAAAATTGTTGGCGGCGTTACCCCAGGCAAGGGTGGTCAAGTTGTTGATATCGATGGCCATCAACTTCCTGTGTTCAACACAGTTGCCGAAGCTATGTCTGCAACTGGAGCAAATGTTTCTGTAGTTTTTGTTCCTCCTAAGTTTGCAAAAGCTGCAGTTATCGATGCAATTGATGCAACCATGCCATTAGTTGTTGTGATCACTGAAGGTATTCCTGTTCATGACTCTGCAAGTTTTTATGCATATTCATTAACCAAGGGGACAACACAAATTATTGGCCCTAACTGTCCAGGATTAATCAGCCCTGGAAAATCAAATGTTGGAATCATTCCGGCCGATATCACTGGCGCAGGCCCTATTGGATTGGTGTCAAAGTCCGGAACTCTCACATATCAAATGATGTATGAACTTCGCGACATTGGATTTAGTACTGCAGTAGGAATTGGTGGGGATCCAGTTATTGGAACCACACACATTGATTGCTTACGCGCATTCCAAGATGATCCAGATACCACAGCGATTGTAATGATTGGTGAAATTGGTGGAGATGCAGAAGAGCGCGCAGCAGCTTTTATTGCTGAGTACGTAACCAAGCCGGTTGTTGGATATGTTGCAGGATTTACAGCTCCAGAGGGCAAGACAATGGGTCACGCTGGTGCGATAGTTTCTGGTTCTTCAGGGACTGCGCAAGGCAAGAAAGATGCATTGGAAGCAGCTGGCGTAAAAGTTGGTCAAACACCTAGTGAAACCGCGCGTTTGTTACGCGCAATACTGGGTCGATAACAATGATCACGCGGGTACTTGGTGCAGCATTGCCCCAGGTCCTGCGCAGCGTTGCATGGCTATTGCTACCGATTTCATTTATCGCATTAATAGCGTGGACAACTGCAGGTAGCGCAACAGGAAATACAGGAGATCCATTGCGTGCAGCGCTGTGGATTTGGATTGGCTCTCATCTCATTCCCTTTTCATTATCGTTACCGCCATCTGGTTTAGAGGGCTACCTTTCATACCTGCCACTGGGTGCACTTATTTTTCCCGTAATTGCCATCCGCAAGGGCATTGCGCGCACAATTGAACGCTTAGATAACGATTCATCCTTAGTTGGAAAAGCGCGATTGGTCTTTGCAATCGGATACACCCTCGTTGCATTGCTCGCTTCAGTATTTTCAAAGACAGAAGCCGTAAAGCCAGTGTGGTACTTCGCGATTCTTTATGTGTTGCCATTTACCCTTTTAGTTGGCGCTACCGTTGGTCGCCAAGTTGCCCTAGGTCAAGGTTTCCTATTTGGTTCTCGTATCATGGCCTTATTGCTCGGCGCATCTTCTGTAATCCTTGGATTGTCCTTACTCTTTAATATCCCGATGGTTAAGAATTTAACGACAGTATTGGAGCCCGGCTTTTTTGGTGGGATTCTTTTATTAGCACTTAATGTTTTGTACTTACCAAATGCTATCGTCGCCACACTTGCTTATTTTTCAGGCGTTGGATTTTCAGTTGGATCAGGCACTTTAGTTTCTCCGCTTTCATTTCGACTTAATAAAATGCCCGCAATGCCTTTATTGGGAGCACTACCTGAAGAGAAATCAACATGGGCGCTCTTTGGAATCGCATTTGTAATCTTTGCAGGTGCACTTCTTGCGAGTTGGACCGTGGCGCTTAACTTTAAGGTTTTGCAGCAAAGCCTGATTGTTGCCGTTCTAGTAGCGGCATTAATTGGCTACTTAAGTAGTGGTGCCTTGATTACTAATGCAATGTCTACCGTGGGAGTTTCTGCTTGGAAGTTCACATTAGCGATAGCAGCAGAGTTAGCTGTTGGCGCCGCTTTAGCCCTATATCTTCCTCGAATATTTAGACGCACATGAGAAAGAGAGTAGTGATCCTTGCCTCTGGTGCTGGTTCAATTACACAGGCCATCCTTGATGCAACAGATTTAGATATCCAGGTCGTTGCCGTTGTTTCAGACAAGGCAGATGCAAAAGTCTTGGAGAGAGCAAGACAAGCAAAGATTAATACTTCGGTCATCGAGTTAAAGGATGATCGGGCCGCTTGGGATAAGCAACTCTTTGATCAAGTCAATCAGTATCAGCCAGATTTAGTAATTAGTGCTGGATTCATGAAAATCCTTTCGGCTGACTTTGTTAACTTCTTTCCAACGATTAACAGTCATCCAGCTTTACTTCCCGAATTTCCTGGCGCTCATGCGGTGCGTGATGCATTGGCAGCTGGCGTGAGCGTGACAGGGACGACAGTTCATTGGGTTGATGCAGGAATTGATACCGGTCCAATCATTACTCAAATGGAAGTTCCGGTACTGCCGGGAGATGACGAGGCAACACTTCATGAGAGAATTAAGAAAGTAGAACGAGGTCTCATTGTTGCGACCATTGGTTTGATCACACCGACACTGGAGACTAATTCTCGATGAGAAAACAAATTCGCCGTGCATTACTAAGTGTCTATGACAAAGATCGACTCATAGAAATAGGTGGCGCTCTGAGTGCTGCAGGCGTAGAAATATTATCGACTGGTTCTACTGCGAAAAATTTAGCTGATGCTGGAATTTCCGTAACTGAGGTCAGTTCCTATACAGGTTTTCCTGAAATTATGGGAGGCCGAGTTAAGACTCTCCATCCGCGCGTGCATGGTGGAATTTTGGCTGACCAGAATAATCCAGAGCACCTTGCAGCCATAGCAGAACTAGATATTGAACCTTTTGATTTAGTCATAATCAATTTGTATCCATTTGCGGCAACAATTGCCTCAGGTGCAAACTTTGAGGATTGCATCGAACAGATTGATATTGGTGGGCCATCTATGCTTCGCGGAGCAGCCAAGAACCATGGTTCAGTGGCTGTTATTTGTCAGACTGCTCAATATGACCAGCTTCTAGAAGCAGTAAAGGCTGGGGGATTCACTGAGCAAGAGCGACGAACACTCGCGCTAGAAGTTTTTCGAACAACAGCAGAGTATGACTTAGCAATCGCCACTTGGTTGGATAATTCAAATTCCAATGAATTACCTGAGTGGTTTGGTCGTATTTGGCATCGCGAAAATTCTCTGCGATATGGTGAGAATCCCCATCAAGCTGCCGCGATCTATTCAGGTGGGCCAGCCGGAATTGTTGGTGCGCAACAATTGCATGGCAAGGAGATGTCATTTAATAACTACACAGATGCCGAAGCAGCCTGGCGTTCGGTGCTAGATCATCGAGATCCAGCAGTTGCGATCATGAAACATGCAAACCCATGTGGAATTGCTGTGTGTGAACTTGGCGTGGCAGTGGCTTATAAACACGCGCATGAATGCGATCCAGTTTCCGCATTTGGGGGAGTAGTTGCAGCAAATCGAACCGTTGATCTTGCAATGGCTGAGCCACTATCAAAGATTTTTACTGAAGTGATAATTGCCCCTGACTATGAACAAGATGCCCTTGAACTTCTTATGAAAAAGCCCTCAATTCGAATCCTGAAGTGTGATGTGACCGAGATTGCTCAATTTGAATTACGCCCGGTATCTGGTGGAGTCCTTCTTCAAGAAACTGATGTAATTGATGCAGATGGGGACTCACCCGCGAACTGGAAACAGGTCAGTGGTGATCCAGTTGATGTCCAAACTATGAAGGACCTTGAATTTGCGTGGCGCAGTGTTCGTTCAGTAAAAAGCAATGCAATTTTGTTGGCTAAGGGCACTGCTTCAGTCGGGATTGGAATGGGTCAAGTTAATCGGGTTGATTCAGCACGCCTTGCAGTGGCTCGCGCAGGAGATCGAGTTAAAGGCTCTGTTGCAGCTAGTGACGCGTTCTTCCCATTTGCAGATGGATTGCAAATTTTGATTGATGCAGGGGTAACTGCAGTTATTCAGCCTGGTGGAAGCGTTCGCGACGAAGAGGTTATTGCAGCAGCGCAAAAGGGTGGAATTGCGATGTTCTTCACCGGAACTCGACATTTTTCACACGCATAAATAGATAGGGTTTAGCCATGAGCGCACAGATTTTGGATGGCAAGTCACTTGCATCTTCCATTAAGGCCGAACTGACATCTCGTGTAGTAGCGCTTAAAGCCAAGGGAATCACACCTGGTCTTGGAACCGTTTTGGTGGGAACTGATCCTGGTTCACTTTCATATGTCGGTGGAAAACATCGCGATTGTAAAGAGGTTGGAATCAATTCAATCCGAGTTGATTTGCCAGAGAGTGCAACTGAAAAAGATGTTTTGGCCGCAATCGGAGATCTGAATTCAGCTAATGAGTGCACTGGATACATCGTGCAGTTACCATTACCAAAAGGGATAAACACGCAAAAAGTTTTAGAAGCTATAGATCCTGATAAAGATGCCGATGGCTTACATCCTCTAAATCTTGGTCGATTAGTTGCAGGTTATGACGCACCATTGCCATGCACACCGCGTGCAATCGTGGCGTTGCTTGATCACTACAAGATTCCAACCAAAGGTGCTGAAGTTACAGTTATTGGACGTGGACTAACTGTTGGTCGTCCACTTGGATTGTTGCTAACCCGAAAGCAAGAAAATGCAACTGTTACTTTGACTCATACTGGTACAAAAGACTTAATGATGCACACAAAAAATGCTGACATAATCGTTGCGGCAATTGGTCAGTCACATTTCTTAAAAGCTGAAATGATCAAAGAAGGCGCTGTCGTAATTGATGTCGGAATCTCGCGCACATCAGAAGGCTTAGAGGGAGATGTGTGTCCTGGAGTATTTGAAAAGGCTTCATATGTTTCTCCTATGCCAGGCGGGGTTGGTCCAATGACTCGTGCAATGTTGCTAACTAATGTGGTTGATGCATGCCGTTAAACGACCGTTTACTTTCTTTACTCAGCTATGCGGCAGTCCTGGTCGGGGTGGTTCTTGGAGTCACTGGCATAGTGCGAGGTGGATCACTATTTATAGCCGCAGGAACCATGGGGATCGCACTCAAATCTCGTAATTTTCGCCGCATAGAGTTTTATTTACCCGTTGTTATCGCAATAGCCCTTTTTGCGCTGGCAATTGCACTTCCTCGCGGACGATAGAGTTCACCTATTCGCAATTACGCATGAATGGAGTCGCCATGGGTGGCAAAGTCACAGTAGTCGGTGCAGGTTTTTACGGTTCAACAACAGCTCTTCGTTTAGCTGAATATGATGTTTTTGATACCGTCGTTCTAACAGATATCGTAGAAGGAAAGCCTGAAGGTTTGGCTTTGGATATCAACCAATCTCGTTCAATTGAAGGTTTTGAAACAAAAATAATTGGTGCAACCACAACTGCTGAAGGTGCTGGCTACGAAGCAACAGCTAATTCAGATGTAGTTGTCATCACCGCAGGACTTCCTCGCAAACCTGGCATGAGTCGTATGGATTTGATCGGTGTGAATGCAGGAATTGTTCGTGGTGTTGCAGAAAATATTGCGAAGCATTCACCAAACGCCGTAATCATTGTGGTTTCAAATCCACTAGATGAAATGACCGCTCTTGCACAAATAGCAACAGGCTTTACGAAAAATCGCGTCATGGGCCAGGCCGGAATGCTCGACACTGCGCGCTTCACAAACTTTGTTGCAGAGAAACTTAACGTAAAGGTGGGATCAGTTAAAACTCTGACACTTGGTTCACACGGAGACACCATGGTTCCAGTTCCAAGTCGTTGCACAGTTGACGGTAAGCCGCTCAGTGATCTTCTTTCACAAGAAGAAATTGCAGACCTTGTTGATCGCACCCGAAATGGTGGAGCCGAAGTTGTTGCATTGCTAAAGACAGGTTCTGCCTACTATGCACCTTCTGCAGCAGCAGCCCGTATGGCCAAAGCTGTCATCGAGGATTCAGGTGCGGTAATGCCAGTGTGTGCTTGGGTAGATGGCGAGTACGGAATTTCAGGTGTGTATCTGGGTGTCGAAGCCGAGATCGGTCGCACAGGTATTAAGAAAGTTGTTGAAGGTGCATTAACTGATTCAGAGGTTGTAGCCCTTAAAGAGGCTGCTGAAGCAGTTCGCGCAAAACAAGCCGATGTTCAAACACTATAAGTAATTTCTAGCTTTACGAATAAGGGAGAGACTATGAGCAAGATCAAGGTAACGGGAACTGTCGTTGAATTAGATGGCGATGAAATGACCCGCATTATGTGGCAGTTCATTAAGGATTCATTGATCCTGCCTTACTTAGATGTGAATCTTGAGTACTACGACCTAGGTATGGAGCACCGCGATGCAACTGATGATCAGGTGACTATTGATTCTGCTCGCGCGATACAAAAGCATGGCGTTGGCATCAAGTGCGCAACAATCACTCCAGATGAAGCACGTGTTGAAGAGTTTGGGCTTAAAAAAATGTGGAAGTCTCCTAATGGAACTATCCGTAACATTCTTGGTGGCGTGATTTTCCGTGAACCAATCATCATCAGCAATGTTCCTCGCTTGGTCCCACATTGGACTAAGCCAATAGTTATCGGTCGTCACGCATTTGGTGATCAGTACCGCGCAACAGATTTCAAGGTTCCGGGTCCAGGAAAGCTAACAATCTCATTTGTGCCAGAAGATGGATCAGCGCCAATTAACACTGAGGTTTTCAATTTTGAATCATCTGGTGTTGCAATGGCTATGTATAACGTTGATGATTCAATTCGTGACTTTGCACGTGCTTCACTTAACTATGGTCTTCTACGTAAGTTTCCTGTTTATCTCTCAACTAAGAACACAATTCTTAAGGCCTATGACGGTCGATTCAAAGACATTTTTGAGGAGATCTACCAAGCAGAGTTCAAATCTCAATTTGAAGCTGCTGGCATTTGGTATGAGCACCGCCTTATTGATGACATGGTTGCAATGTCATTGCGCATGGAAGGTGGATATGTCTGGGCATGTAAGAACTACGACGGCGATGTTCAGTCAGACACCGTTGCCCAAGGTTATGGATCACTCGGTTTGATGACATCAGTTTTGATGACGCCAGATGGAAAGATCTGCGAGTCAGAGGCTGCTCACGGAACAGTGACACGTCACTACCGCGATCACCAAGCGGGCAAGGCGACTTCAACCAATCCAATCGCATCAATCTTTGCCTGGACTCAAGGACTTGCGCACCGCGCAAAGTTGGATAACAACGCAGAGCTTGCCAATTTCTGCGCAACTCTTGAGCGCGTATGTATTGAAACTGTTGAACAGGGAAAGATGACTAAGGATCTCTCCCTCCTAATTTCAAAGACTGCTCCATACCAAACTACACAGGAGTTCTTGAATTCAATTGATGAGAACTTGAAGAAGGCCATGGCTTAACAGCACTAGAACATTAAAAAACCCGCGATAGCCAATGGCCACCGCGGGTTTTTTACTTGAAAGAATTAAACTCGCTCACCTGTTTCAGAGTTGAACAAATGAACAGATCCCTTAACGGCCTCGACCGTAATTGTCTGACCTGGCTTTGGAGGATTCTTTGGATCCCAACGAACAATTACTTGTGCGCCTTCATCTGATGAGTTAGCAAATGAAACAGTTGAATCAGCAGGCTTTCCGTATACGAAGGCATCAGAACCAAGTTCTTCAACAACTTCTACAAGAACATGGAAACCCTTTGCTGATGGCGTAAAGCCTTCTGGGCGAACACCAACTGTTACAGATGACCCTGCAGATGCTGGAACATCAATCGCTAGATCGCCAAGCATCGCCTTGCCGCCCTTAACGGGTGCAATCAATAGGTTCATTGCTGGTGAGCCAATGAAACCTGCAACGAATGCATTTGCTGGGTTGTCATAAAGATTACGAGGTGTATCTACTTGCTGGAGCACACCATCCTTGAGAACGGCAACGCGATCGCCCATAGTCATAGCTTCAACTTGATCGTGTGTTACATAAACAGTTGTGATACCTAAGCGACGCTGCAATGCAGCAATCTGTGTACGAGTTGCAACACGCAATTTCGCATCAAGGTTAGATAGTGGTTCATCCATAAGGAATACCTGTGGTTCGCGAACAATTGCGCGACCCATTGCAACGCGCTGGCGCTGTCCACCAGAAAGAGCTTTTGGCTTGCGCTCTAGGTATGGCTCGAGGTCAAGCAACTTTGCTGCTTCAAGTACTCGACGTTGGCGCTCTTCTTTAGGAGTTCCTGCAATCTTTAGAGCAAATCCCATGTTCTCTGCAACTGTCATGTGTGGATACAGCGCATAAGACTGGAACACCATCGCGATATCGCGATCTTTTGGTGCAACATTTGTAACGTCGCGATCGCCAATTAAAATACGTCCGCCATCAATTTCTTCAAGTCCAGCCAACATACGAAGTGATGTTGATTTACCGCAACCTGATGGTCCAACAAGAACTAAAAACTCTCCATCATTAACAGTGAGGTTTAACTTGTCGACTGCAGGTGCTGTTGTTCCTGGGTAGATACGTGATGCGCCATCAAAAACTACTGATGCCATGAGATTTCTCTCCTTCTCCGGGCAGGTACGTGCCCGACGGTCCGAGGATGAAGGTGATGGCCGGTTGGCCAACGGCGCTAGATTACGCACAAACCCCGCTTAAGGGAAGATCTGGCTCAGCGCCACGGCCGGCTTTATGAGATCTCCCAGAGATCGTATACTTCTCACATAATGGAACCTCCCTCGTTGGCTTCACTGCTTGCTGATTTAGCAACCATCGCTGGCCTGATTATCTTGGCTGCTTTTTTCGTTGCAGCAGAAATCGCCCTCATCTCTCTTCGAGATAGTCAGGTGCGCCAAATCGCAACCCGTGGAAAACGCGGCGCTCGCGTTGCAGCCCTTGCCGAACACCCCAACCGTTTATTGGCAGCTGTTCAAATCGGTGTGACTGTTAGCGGATTTCTTTCTGCAGCATTGGGTGCAGATCAGTTGGGCGACTACGTAATTCCATGGCTTAAGTCCTTAGGCATCTCGTCTGCATGGAGTACGACAATTTCAATCATCGGTGTCACATTAGTGATCGCCTACTTCTCACTGGTTTTTGGCGAGCTTGTGCCAAAGCGTGTTGCACTCTTTAGGGCTGAAGAAATCGCGATGAGAACAGCTGGGTCGATCAACATTGTTGCAAATATCTTCCGGCCCGTAATTTGGTTGCTCTCTAAGTCAACGGATTTTGTCGTGCGTGCCTTTGGTATTGACCCTAAGGAACAACGTAGTCAAATGTCTGAAGAAGAGCTGCTTGACCTAGTAGCCGGACATGCCGCATTGACCGCCGAAGAACGCGACATTGTTGAAGAAGTATTCAACGCCTCAGAACGTCAAGTCCATGAGGTTATGGTGCCCCGCACCGAAGTTGATTTCATGGATGCTTCATTGACCGTTGGTAAAGCTATTGAATTAGCAGTTGATAAAGCACATTCACGATACCCAGTTGTTCGCGGCTCATCAGATGAGGTTGTTGGATTTATTCATGTCCGCGATTTATTGGACACATCTCTTGCATCTAAGGGAACCAAGATCGTTGAACTAGCTCGCAACATTATGTATTTGCCTGGAACAAAAGGCATCTTGCCAGCCCTAACTGAAATGCGTATGCAAGGCCAGCACCTTGCAATTGTCTTAGATGAGTACGGTGGCACAGATGGAATCGTGACACTTGAGGATTTGGTTGAAGTCCTTGTTGGAGATATTCGAGACGAATATGACGACCACGAGGATGAAATTTCTCACGAAGAGCGCACAGGAGACTTCGAAGTTGATGGTCTGATTTCTATTGAGGATCTAATCGAGCAGACCACACTGGATATCCCAGAAGGACCTTATGAGACCGCAAGTGGATTTGTAATGCACTTTTTAGGTCGAATCCCACGTGAGCATGATGTTGTGAACGTTAATGGCATCCGAATTACAGTGTTAACCATGGAAGGCAAACGCGCAGGGCAGTTATTGATCTCGCGATCAGCATAGTTGTGAAAGAATTACCTGTATGACACAGAAGCGAGTTCTTTCAGGCATTCAGCCAACAAGTGACTCCTTCCACCTGGGCAACTACTTAGGCGCGCTCAAGCAATGGGTTGAACTGCAAGAAGGTAATGATGCTTTTTACTGCATCGTTGATTTACATGCCCTTACCGGTGAGATTGAGCCTGCTCTTTTTAGAAAGCGCACTCTGGCTTCAGCTGCGCAATTAATTGCTTTAGGAATTTCTCCTGAGAAATCGACCTTATTTGTTCAGTCACATGTGGCAGAACATAACCAACTAGGTTGGATCATGGAATGCCTTGCAGGCTTTGGCGAAGCAAGCCGCATGACTCAGTTCAAAGATAAATCTGCTAAGGGCGGAGCTGATACTGCGCGCGTTGGGTTGTTTACATATCCGATGTTGCAAGCAGCAGATATTCTCTTATATCAAGCACATTTTGTTCCGGTGGGTGAAGATCAACGACAACACATTGAGTTAACTCGTGATTTGGCTACTCGCTTTAATTCACGATTTGGTGAAACATTTAGATTGCCAGAAGGCTACATTTTGAAAGCTGGCGCAAAGATTTATGATCTTCAAGAGCCGACAGCAAAAATGAGCAAATCATCTGGTTCTGTAGCAGGTGTCCTTGAACTTATGGACACACCAGAGGCAAATACAAAAAAGATTAAGGGCGCGGCAACAGATGCAGGTCGTGAAGTTACATTTGATGAAAAAGAAAAGCCTGGTATTAGTAATTTACTAACCATTCATTCATCACTATCGGGAACATCGATATCAGCTCTTGAAAATGAGTTTATCGGTAAGGGATATGGCGACTTTAAAGCCGCCGTTGCTGAGGTGGTGGTTGAGTACTTCCGACCAATTAGAGCCAAGGCGTTGGAGCTTTTAGAGGATGAGACTCATTTGATTGACCTTTTGCATGAAGGTGCCGGCAAAGCGCGTGAAGTCGCCTCTGAAACCCTGAGAGATGCCTATAAAAACCTTGGTTTAGTGAAATAAAAGGGCCTGTTCCTCAACCCCAACTTGAGAGTTTTCCAAAACGTTACACCCCAGGCAGCGAAATTGTGTCTGGCATGTTGAACTTACTCATAGGCAAGTAATAGGCTCGCGATTACACAAAGCTTCCGTAATTGCCTTCATAAGCAGCTATTGAAGATCCCCTTGAATCCTTGGAGGAAAATTGAAGAAAGTATTTCGTCTTGTAGCAGTTGTTGCTGCAACTGTTATGGCTGCAACAGCATTTGTTGCTCCATCAGCAACAGCAGCAACAAAGGTAAAAGTTGGCCTTGCTTATGACATCGGTGGACGTGGCGATAAGTCATTCAACGATTCAGCAGCAGCTGGTCTAGATCTAGCAAAGAAGAAGTTTGGTGTTACAGCTAAGGAAGTAACAGTTACACAGGGAACAGACTCAGAGCGCGAAGACAAGCTTCGTTTGCTAGCTAAGGCTGGTTACAACCCAATCATCGCTGTTGGATTCCTCTATGCAGGACCAATCAAGGCAGTTGCATCAGATTATCCAAACACACAGTTTGCGATCATCGATGATGCATCAGTTGATCTACTCAACGTTGCCGGTCTTATCTTCGCTGAAGAGCAGGGTTCATACCTTGCAGGTGTAGCAGCAGCTCTTGCTTCAAAGTCAGGCAAAGTTGGTTACATCGGTGGAGTTCGTATTCCTCTACTACAGAAGTTCGAAGCAGGATTCGTTGCTGGAGTTAAGGCAACAAACAAGAAGGTAACAGTTGACGTTAAGTACGTAACTGAGTTCCCTGATTTCTCTGGCTTCAATGACCCAGCTAAGGCAAAGGTTATTGCTAAGGGAATGATCGATAAGGGCGCAGATGTTATTTACTCAGCAGCAGGTGGATCAGGTGCGGGTAACTTCGCAGCTGCAACAGATGCTGCAAAGGCTGGCAAGAAGGTTTGGACTATCGGAGTTGACTCTGACCAGATCCTTACAGCTTCAGCTGCTGAGAAGAAGAACATGCTTACATCAATGATTAAGCGTGTAGATACAGCAGTTTACGATGTTATTGCAACAGCAGTTGCAGGATCATCTGTTAACGACATCATCGACGAGTCAGGTATCTACGGTCGTCGTTACGACCTATCACTTGGTGGCGTTGGCGTTTCATACACAGGTGGATACATCAACAAGTACAAGGCTCAGATTGATAAGGCAGCAGCTGCAATCAAGTCTGGCAAGATCAAGGTTCCAACAAAGCCATAATCGCTTTGCAGAACTGAATATGTAGTGGCGTTTGGCCCAGCAATGGAGTTAAATCTCCTTGTTGGGCCAAATGTTTTTCCCTAGAAAGAACTTAGTCAAAGGAGAGTTTAAGTGTCAGTAGCAGTTGAACTGCGACACATCACCAAGCGCTTTCCAGGCGTAGTTGCTAATAAAGATGTTTCGATGAAAGTTGAAACTGGCACAGTCCACGCTCTTGTTGGCGAAAATGGTGCAGGGAAATCCACAGTAATGAAGATTCTGTATGGAATGCAGCATCCTGATAGTGGCGAGATCTTAGTTAATGGAAAAGCCGTTAATTTAAAGAACCCCAACGATGCGATTGAACTAGGAATTGGCATGGTGCATCAGCACTTCATGTTGGCCGATAACTTCACTGTTCTTGAAAATATTATTCTTGGCGCAGAGCCACAACACGGAGTGACAATAGATTTTAAAGCTGCCCGTGCCAAGGTGGCTGAAATGTCAAAGGCATATGGCTTGGATGTAGATCCAGATATTTTGGTGGAAGAACTTGGTGTTGGGCAGCGTCAAAGAGTAGAAATTTTGAAGGTGCTATTTCGCGGTGCAAACATTTTGATTTTTGACGAACCAACGGCAGTTCTGGTCCCACAAGAGGTTGATGATCTCTTCGGAGCGCTACAAGGCCTACGTGCTAAAGGCATGGCTGTAATTTTTATTTCACACAAGCTTGATGAAGTCTTACGTGTTGCAGATGATGTCACAGTTGTTCGTGCAGGCGAGACTGTTGCTCAAGTGAAAGCAAAAGATGTCACCGCACGTCAATTGGCAGAGCTCATGGTTGGCAGCGAATTACCTCAACCAACAACACATGGGGACACACGTCGACCTGAAGTTACTTTGGCGCTCAAGGATGTTTCAATTCCGACTGCGACTGGAAGTCGTGATTTGATTTCACATATTAGTTTCAATTTACATGCTGGCGAAGTTGTGGGCATCGCGGGTGTAGAGGGAAATGGTCAGGCTGAACTGGTAGAAGCGATCATGGGATTGCGTGATTACACAGGTTCCATTGAGTTTCAGGGTTCAAATATCGATGATATGAGCGTGGCCCATCGCCATGACTTGGGCATTGGATTAATCCCAGAAGATAGACAGCGTCAGGCACTTATGATGTCTTCACCGTTATGGGAGAACAGAATTTTGGGTCACCAACGTGGCAAGCCAGTAATGCGCGGCTTCATATTGGATAAGAAAGCAACTATTGAAGACACAAAGCGCATCATGCAAGAGTTTGATGTTCGTGCGCCAGGACCAATGACAGCTGCGGCAGCTTTATCTGGCGGAAACCAACAGAAATTCATTGTAGGTCGTGAAATGAGTAAAGCACCAGCACTTCTTGTCGCATCTCATCCAACGCGCGGTGTTGATGTTGGAGCACAAGGTGCTATTTGGGAAGTTCTTCGCGAAGCACGCACAAAGGGCATGGCGATTGTTTTGATATCCGCCGACCTCGAAGAGCTTGTCGGAATGTCCGACAGGTTATTCGTCATGTTGCGCGGTGCAATAACCGCTGAACTAGATCCGCAAAAAATTACTCTCGAGCAACTTGGCTCAGCAATGACTGGTGCAGCATGAAGCAACTAACGCCTCAAAAGTTTGCCTTAGCGTTAGCCGCCCCACTAGCAGCTGCAATTGTTTCAATTGTTGTTTCAAGCCTTGCAGTTCTTGCATCCAAGAAATCACCATTTTTAGCTTATAAAACGATGTGGCAATTTGGTACCGAAAGTGGATCTCTCATGGAGGTCTTAAATACGGCAACCCCTTATTACATCGCAGCAATTGCTATTGCAGTTACATTTCGTGCCGGTCTGTTTAACATTGGCGTAGAAGGACAACTTCGATTAGCTGCACTATTTAGCGCCTATATCGGCGCGATGTTTACCTTGCCGCCAGTGCTTCATGTTCTTGCTGTATTTATCATTGCAATGACAATCGGTGGTTTGTGGGCCTCAATTGCCGCTTACCTTAAGGTCAAGCGAGGTGTTAATGAGGTTATCTCAACCATCATGTTGAATAGTTTGGCTGTTGGAGTGACTTCCTTCTTGTTCTCAAAATACTTTGCAGTCATTACTGAGGGCTCAAACAACTTATCGACGAAAGAGCTCCCAAAGTCTGCGTGGTTTCCTGATTTATTGCCACTGTTTACAAATATAGGGGACATGGTCAAAAGCCTACTAAGCGTTTTTCGTGAAAGTTTCTTCAATGTCTCCAATAAGTTGTTCGGTACAGGATTTCAAGTTACTCCTGATTTGAGTGTGCCTGAACCATCTACTGGAAGCATCAATGGCATGCTCCTCGTTGCTATCGCATTGGGATTTATATTTTGGTTTGTAGTCAACCGCACACGTTTTGGTTTCGAACTCCGCGCGTCAGGTGCAAATCCAATTGCTGCACGAGTCAGCGGTGTGAATTCAAAGAAAATGACATTTATTGCACTAGTAATTTCAGGTGCAATAGCTGGTCTTTCCGGGCTACCGGCAGTACTTGGCGAAACCCACTCATACAACATGGGATTCCGATCAGGTATTGGTTTTTCTGCTATTGCAGTTGCACTCCTTGGGCGTAACTCTGCAGGTGGCATGGCATTTAGCGCGCTTCTATTTGGCTTCCTCGAGGTGAGTTCACGCGCTCTTGAATTGATTGATATCGCACCAGAAACATATGTAATTATGCAAGGCTCTATCTTGCTCAGTTCTGTTATTGCCTATGAAGTGGTGCGTAGATTGAAATTGACCTTACAAAGCAAAGAGCTTGCAAAGGTGGTCGCAGCATGAAAAACAAAGCCACCAAGTTACTTTTGAATGCAACATATCTTTTGTTGCTCATATCAATAATTCGATTAATCACTGGCGCAACAGAATTAACAAGTGTTGGCACTGTATCGGCTGCATTGTTACTTTCAGTGCCGATCATCTTGGCCGGACTCGGTGGATTGTTCTCAGAGCGTGCAGGTGTAGTAAATATCGGTCTTGAAGGAATGATGATTTTAGGTGCATGGGCTGGTGGATTTATTGGTTCCCAGCATGGACCTTGGATCGGATTGTTTGCTGCAATTATTTTTGGTGCCGTAGGTGCACTCTTACATGCGGTGGCAACAGTTTCATTTGGTGTTGACCATGTTGTGTCAGGTGTTGCAATCAACATCATGGCAGCAGGACTCGTGCGCTACCTCTCAACAATTTTGTATCAAGGTGGATCATGGCCGGGTCCATCGCAATCTCCAGATGTAAATCCAATTTCAAATCTCCGAATTCCGGTACTGTCCGGTGGCCAAATACCAAGTTGGAACACTCCCGACATAATGGGATTTAACACACCCAACTTTCCTGGCTGGCAAAGCCCAGATGTGTTGACTCCAATCGCTGAAAAGCACTGGTTTTTTATCTCAGATCTATTTGGTGTGCTTCGAGGCGTAACTGGTGATCTTTCTTATGTAACCCTTATTGCAGTTCTCATCATTCCACTGTCCTTTTATGTCTTATGGAAGACACCTTTTGGCTTGCGCCTTCGTAGCGCTGGTGAAGCACCTGTTGCAGCTGAATCTCTTGGTGTAAATGTTTATGCCATGAAATATGCAGGTGTATTGATTTCGGGTGGGCTTGCAGGTCTTGGAGGTGGCTTCTTGGCAATCGTGGCTGCTAATCACTATCAAGAAAATCAGGTTGCAGGCCGTGGATATATTGGCCTTGCTGCATTGTTGTTTGGTAATTACCGACCAGGCGGAATTTTTGCAGGTGCTGCGCTGTTTGGTTTTGCAGATGCATTACAACTGCGTGATTCGGAATCAATCCATGCTCTTATCTTGTTAGTTGCAGCAATTCTTGGTTTCCTTGTGTATAAAAACATCAGGCGAGGAAAGATATTAAGTGCCGCGATAAGTGGAGTGATGGCAGCAGGATTTGTATGGTTCTACTTTGCAGTCGATGAATTACCTGGGCAACTTGTTACAATGACTCCATATATTGCAACTCTTCTTGTTTTGTCACTTGCATCTCAACGTTTGCGAATGCCGGCTGCAGATGGAATGCCATACCGGCGAGGCGGCATGCGATGACCCAGATCAATTGGGATCAGATTCACCAAGAAGCAATTAGTGCGATGAAGAATGCTTACGCACCGTATTCAAAGTTCCCAGTGGGTGTTGCGGCCCTTGTAAGCGACGGACGAATTGCAACTGGATGCAATGTTGAGAACGCAAGCTATGGGGTTGGACTTTGCGCAGAGTGTGGATTAGTTTCAAATTTGATTTCAACAGGCGGTGGACGTTTAATAGCCGTTGTGTGCGTTGATGGTCAAGGAAACTATTTAGCTCCTTGTGGTCGTTGTCGCCAATTGTTGTTTGAACATGGTGGCCCTGATGCGCTTCTGATGACAGATGAGGGACCACAAAAAATGTCTGCAATGCTGCCTTGGGCCTTTGGTCCAGAAGATTTAGACCGCAACGAGCGTTAAATGATTGAAGCCTATTCAGCCGCAGAAATCATTGCGGCCAAGCGTGATCACCATTCTTTAACCGATCCTCAAATTGATTGGGTTATTGATGCCTACACGCGAGGCGCAGTGGCTGATGAACAAATGTCTGCACTGTTGATGGCCATCCTGCTTAATGGAATGGAAAATCGCGAGATTTCACGATGGACCGATGCCATGATCAATAGTGGAGAGCGGATGAATTGGTCTGCGCTCTCGCGCCCAACAGTTGATAAGCATTCAACTGGAGGAGTTGGTGACAAAATTACCTTGCCACTAGCTCCACTTGTTGCAGCATGTGGTGCGGCGGTTCCACAATTATCCGGTCGAGGACTTGGACATACTGGTGGAACTTTAGATAAATTGGAATCTATTCCAGGGTGGCGTGCATCTTTAACTAATGAAGAAATGCTTAAAGTCCTGCAAGATTGTGGCGCAGTTATCTGTGCTGCAGGCGCGGGATTAGCACCCGCCGATAAGAAGTTGTATGCATTGCGAGATGTCACGGCAACTGTTGAAGCAATTCCTTTGATTGCATCATCAATTATGAGTAAGAAAATTGCGGAAGGAACTAGCGCCCTTGTATTAGATGTTAAAACTGGTGCTGGTGCTTTCATGAGTGATCCAGAAAAAGCAAAAGAACTTGCACATGTCATGGTTGGTCTAGGAAAGCGTGCAGGTGTAAATACCGTGGCGTTAGTTACAGCGATGGATATTCCTCTTGGATTAACTGCTGGTAATGCTCTAGAAATTCGTGAATCTGTAGAAGTTTTGGCGGGTGGCGGACCATCGGATATTGTCGAACTCACAGTTTTGTTAGCCCAAGAAATGTTAGAGCTAGTTGGAATTAAAGGAGCAGATCCAGCTGCTGCATTAAAAAATGGTAAAGCCATGGATGTGTGGCGCCAGATGATTTCGGCTCAAGGTGGCGATCCTGATGCGAAGCTTCCAGTCGCTAAGGAAAATACTGTTGTTACTGCACAAAGCTCTGGAACAATTCTGTCGATGGACGCGATGAAGGTTGGTGTGGCTGCTTGGCGCTTGGGTGCTGGGCGCTCCCGTCAGGGCGAGGCGGTCCAAGCAGGAGCTGGAATCGAGATTCACGCTAAGCCAGGTGAGGCAATACAGGCAGGATCACCGCTCTATACGCTCCATACAGACACTCCAGCCGCCTTTGCCAGGGCTTTGGAGTCACTAGAGAACTCTGTGACTATAGGTTCGGTACCAGCCACTGGAATCGATCGCCTGCCGTTAGTTATTGAACGTATTGTTGATTAAGGGGCACAAATGTCTATGAACAGTATTCCTACTAAGGATCAGATCAAATTAGTACCAAAGGTGTTACTCCATGATCACCTTGATGGTGGGCTACGACCACAAACAATAATTGATATTGCCCAAGAGATTGGATACACCGCCCTTCCAACCCATGATGCTGCCGAACTTGCAACTTGGTTCCGCGAAAGTTGTGACTCTGGGTCGTTGGTTCGGTATTTAGAGACTTTTTCTCACACCATCGCGGTTATGCAACGACGTGAAGACATCATCAGGGTCGCTCGTGAATGTGCGGTAGATCTAGCACGCGATGGTGTTGTTTATGCTGAAGTTCGTGGCGCACCTGAGCTATTCACCGGACAAGGTTTATCCATGTTAGATGTTGTTGAAGCAACACTTGAAGGATATGAAATTGGAATGAAAGAGGCAAGTGCCGAAGGAAATCCAATAGTTGTGCGTTCCTTGTTATGCGGAATGCGACAGAACAAAAACTCTCAAGAAGTTGCCGAACTAGTTGTTAAGTACCGTGACAAGGGAGTTGTTGGATTTGATATAGCTGGCCCTGAAGATGGTTTCCCGCCATCTGATCAAAAAGATACTTTTGATTATCTCCGCAAAGAAGATGCCCATTTCACTATTCATGCTGGCGAAGCCTATGGAATCCCGTCAATCTGGGAAGCGATCCAACTCTGCGGCGCAGAGCGTTTAGGTCATGGAGTTCGCATAATTGATGACATTGATTTCTCTGGTGCTGAACCAAAACTAGGTCGACTTGCATCCTATGTTAGAGATCGAAGAATTCCACTAGAGCTTTGCCCAACATCAAATCTTCAAACCGGGGCTGCTGCAAGTTATGCCGAGCATCCGATCGGTGTTTTGGCAAAGCTTCGCTTTCGCATAACCCTTAACACTGATAATCGCCTGATGAGCCAAACTTCAATGTCATTTGAGATGGAGGAGGCGGTCAAAGCATTTAATTGGGATTTTGCAGAACTACAAAGAGTCACTATTAACGCTATGAAAAGCGCATTTATCCCATATCCAGAGCGCTTAAAAATCATAGAGCAGGTCATTAAGCCAGGATATGCAAAGGTTTCATCTGGTTCATGATCGATTTCACCGATCCAGCTTTTGTTTCTGATCCATATCCAGCTCTCAAAGAACTTCGCGCTGAAGGTAAGCCGGTGTGGCATGAGGGTATGCAGTTGTTTCTAGCTGCCAGACATGTTGATGCGAATGATGTTTTCCGAAATAAATCGCTAGGAAGAATTTTCAAAGAGAAGAGCCCGGAGTTTGAATGGGAAATCTTTAATTGGCTACATTCTGATTCTATTTTAGATAGTGAGCCTCCAAAACATACTCGACTTCGATCACTTGTTGCTAAAGCTTTTAACCGTCAAAAGATTGAGGGAATGCGTCCTGCTGTTGGTCGCATCACCGAACAACTACTTGATGCCATTGACGAAAAGGTAAAGTTAGGTCAGACTTTTGATTTAATTGCAGATTACGCCGAACCATTGCCTGTAAAGATCATCGCAGATCTTTTGGGTTTCCCAGAGTCTGAAGAGCACTTGCTGCGGCCATGGTCACAAGCAATTGTAAAGATGTATGAAGTAAATCCAAGCGTGCAATACCAAAATGAAGCAAAGGCTGCCGCAAAAGAGTTTGCAGATTATGTGCGTGCTCTAGCTGAAAGCCGCAAGAAGATACCAGGTGAGGATTTAATTTCAGATCTAGCATCTGTGGAAGAAAACGGCGAGAAGTTAAACATGCACGAATTAGTGGCCACTTGTGTGCTGTTGCTTAATGCTGGGCACGAGGCAAGTGTGAATGCTTTTGGCAATGGAATGGTTGCTGCCCTGCAACGCCCAGACCAAGTTGCTTTACTTCGCGAAAATCCTCGTAAAATTACTGAAACCGCTCTTGAAGAGTTCATGCGCTTTGATGCGCCACTACATTTGTTTGAACGCACAGCAACGTCAGATACCGAACTTGGGGGAGTATCGATCAAAGAAGGACAAAAGATCGCGGCCCTTATTGGCTCTGCAAACCGTGATGAAACAGTGTTTTCTAGCCCAGATTCGATGGATTTAACTCGTGATCCAAATCCTCATATTGGTTTTGGCGCTGGGATTCACTTTTGCTTAGGTGCTCCATTGGCTCGATTGGAGATGAGTGTTTCTTTGCCAGCGTTGTGGGAAAGGTATCCACATATGCAATTAGCTAGTGAAGCGATTCGCAGACCAACCTTTGTTTTGAGGGGTTATGAAAGTGTCGCTATCTCTGCTTGATCTGGATATGAAGATTGTGCACCTTTTCTGGTAACACTGAGAGATGCAACTTTAATACCCAGAGTCATTGCAGCCACAGGATCTTTTCCACTAGCAAGTGAAAATGCGAAAGTCCCAACAAATGCATCACCAGCACCTGTTGTGTCAACAGCGGTAACTTTTGGCGCACCAACTTTAGTCACTTGACCATCGGCTGAAATATAAACAGCGCCTTGGCTACCAAGCGTCACAATAGAATTTTTACCAGGCCTAAAGTTTCTTAGTATCACATCACTTGCTGGTAACTCTCCATGTAGTTCGTGGAATTCAGTCTCGTTGGGAATAATCCAATCGCATAAGGCAAACAATTCCGCAGAGATCTCTTGATATGGGGCAGGATTCAAAATAGTTATACAACCTCGTGCCTTAGCAGCACTGAATGCAGCATGAGTTACTTCTTGCTTAATTTCACATTGAGCGATAACAACAGATAAATCCTTTATTGAATTTATGGCCTCTAAGGCTTTGGCAATTTCAATCTCATGATTTGCACCTGGGATAATTATGATTCTGTTCTCACCCTTGCCATCTACCCAGATATGGGCAACACCGTTAGGCGTATTGCTCATTTCAACAAATTCGGAATGAATTCCAACTTTCAAAAAGTTATCCGCAATTTCTTTTCCGAAAACATCTTTACCAAGTTTCCCAATGAAGTGAACTTCTGCGCCGCAATGCGCTGCCATAACCGCTTGATTGGCACCCTTGCCACCAAAACCCGTAGTAAAGAGCAGCCCCGCTAGTGTTTGGCCAGGTTCAGGCAAGATTTCTGCATAGGCGGTTAAATCCATCATTGCGCTGCCCACGACCGCGATTACTGGTGGCTTCATACCGCTAGGCTAGCCGTTATGACCAAAACTTCAATCATTATGGATGTAGATACCGGCGTTGATGATGCCTTTGCTGTTCTTTTTGCCGCGATGCATCCAGATATCAATTTACTCGGTATCACCTGCGTTGATGGCAATACGAACGTTGATCAAGTTGTGGCAAATACATTTAAGGTCTTGGACGCCGCAGGTGCTGGAGATATTCCTGTCGCACGTGGGGCAGTGCGCCCATTGTTGGGTAAGAGTCAGTATGCAGAGTATGTACATGGCAAGGATGGAATGTGTGATTTAGGTATAGCTCCATCACATCGCACAGTAGATCCCCGCTCTGCTGTTGAACTGCTCCGTGACTTGATTGAGACATCACCCGATCCAGTAACAATTGTTCCGCTTGCTCCGTTAACAAACATCGCACTGTTTTTGCGAGCATTCCCAGAGACCGCCAAGAAGATTCATCGAATCGTACTCATGGGTGGTTCAGCAGCAGCCGGAAATGCAACTGCTGCTGCAGAGTTTAATATTTGGCACGATCCAGAGGCTGCGGCAATCGTTTTTCAAAGCGGAGTTCCTATTTCAATGTATGGATTAGATGTGTTCATGCGTCCAACAATTGGCAAGGAAATTGCAACAAGCATGATTAACTCGGACAAAGCTTCATCTCGGTTTGCAGGATCTTTGGCCCTTGGTTTTATGGAGCAGGTGCACACAGACCCAATTTCACTTGGAGATTACGGTGCTGTTGCTTTTGTAATACACCCAGAGCTTTTCACCACAGAAATGTTTGATGTTGTAGTTGATACATCAGCTGGCCCTGCGCGCGGTCAAACAATTGTGGATCGAAGAGATGCTTGGCTAAAGCAATTAGAACCGCTAGATCTTGAGGATTCAGCGAAAGTTCGCGTGGCCCTTGATCTAGATGTTGATGCGGTCGTGAAATTGTGGTTAAAAACCGTTAATTCATAGTCCTATCGGATGCCAAACAGTTTTGGCTTCCATGAAAGCAATGATTCGCCCAGGATCTGCAGACTTAAATGCGTAAATTCGCTTCAAGTTTTCAGCACCTGCAACCTTGATATCAGCATGCTTCTTAGCTGGTAGGCCTGAAATATCTAAGGCATCGATATCCATGTGTGAAGCCATCCAAGGCGCTATCTCATCCTTTTTTCCAGTGAGGATGTTGATTACGCCAGCAGGTAGATCACTTGTTGCTAAAACTTCAGCAAACGTCATAGCAGACAATGGTGCCTTAGTGCTTGCTAGAACGACAACTGTGTTTCCTGAGGTGATAATCGGTGCGATGGAATCAATTAAACCCAGAAGTGATGGATTTTCAGGTGCGATGGCAGCAACAACTCCCATGCTTTCGGGAATAGTAAAGTTATAAAAAGGGCCAGCAACTGGATTTGTTGAACCTGCAAGAGAGGCGATTTTATCGGTCCAACCTGCATACCAAACTAGACGATCTATCGATTCAGTTACTTCTTTGTCAGCTTTTGCTTTAGTTGCGCCAGTGACGTTAACAATTTCATCTATAAATTGATCACGTCGTCCTTCGAGCATTTCTGCAATTCGGTACAAGATTTGCCCGCGGTTATATGCGGTTGCTTTGTTCCAGCCTGGATGTGCAGCACGCGCTGCAACAACGGCATCCCGCAAATCCTTACGTGATGCAAGACAAGGGTTTGCAACAAATACACCCTTAGCATTTTTAACTTCATATGTGCGCCCAGATTCAGTGCGTGGGAACGCGCCATTGATATATAGCTTGTATGTCTTCTTCACATCAATGCGATTACTCATGGCTAACTCCCTTCAAATACGCAGCCAGGCCGTGACGACCACCCTCGCGGCCCCATCCCGATTCCTTATAGCCACCAAATGGTGAAGTCGGATCAAACTTATTAAATGTATTGGCCCAGATAACGCCTGCACGAAGTTGTTGTGATGCCCACAATGTGCGGCTTCCTTTTTCACTCCAGATGCCAGCCGATAGACCAAAGGGAGTGTTATTGGCCTTTTCTATGGCCTCTTGAGGGGTTCTAAAGGTTAGGACAGATAGAACTGGTCCAAAGATTTCCTCCCGTGCAATGCGATGTGCCTGTGTTACGCCAGTAAAGATTGTTGGTGCAAACCAGAATCCTTTACTTGGAAGATTACATGCTGGGCTCCAACGTTCAGCGCCTTCTGAATCTCCAACTGCGGCTAGTTCGATAATCTTTTTAAGTTGTTCCTTGCTATTAATTGCACCAACATCGGTGTTCTTATCCATAGGATCTCCCACGCGAATCTTTTCCATGCGGTTCTTTAGTTTATACAACACCTCTTCAGCCACATTCTCTTGTAGCAACAGGCGAGATCCTGCACAGCAGACGTGGCCTTGGTTGAAGAAAATGCCGTTGACGATACCTTCAACAGTTTCATCGATAGGTGCGTCATCAAAAACAATATTGGCAGCTTTGCCACCTAGTTCCAATGTGACGCTCTTGTTAGTTGGAGCAACTGCGCGCGCAATAATCTTTCCAACTTCAGTAGATCCGGTAAATGCAATCTTGTCGATTCCTGGGTGGTTAACTATCAACGCACCAGTTGATCCATCACCGGTGACAATATTGACTACACCTGCTGGAAGTTCTGCTTGCTGGCAAACCTCAGCAAATAGCAAGGCGGTAAGCGGAGTTGATTCAGCTGGCTTTAGTACAACTGTATTTCCTGCAGCAAGTGCCGGTGCTACCTTCCATGCCAACATCAATAATGGAAAGTTCCAAGGAATAATCTGTCCTGCAACGCCTAATGGCTTTGGGGATGTTCCCAGACCTGCGTATTCAAGTTTGTCTGCCCATCCTGCGTGATAGAAAAAGTGGGCCGCGGCCAACGGAATATCGGTGTCGCGTGATTCGCGGATTGGTTTGCCGTTATCGAGAGTCTCCAGCACTGCAAATTCACGTGCTCGCTCCTGCATGATGCGAGCGATGCGATACAAATACTTTCCGCGTTCTTTGCCAGACATCTTTGACCAAGTTGTTACATAAGCCTTTCGTGCTGCTTTAACCGCTGCATCAACATCTGCTTTTCCAGCAAGTGCTATCTGGCTAAGAACCTCTTCAGTTGCTGGGTTAATCGTTGGAAAGTGTTTGCTACCTGCAACAAACTTTCCGCCAATGAAGTGTCCATACTTAGGCTTGATAGTGACAATCGCGCGAGATTCTGGCGCTGGGGCGTATTCGAAGGTCATAGTCGTCTCCCTTAATCCATCGTCACATACTGAGGGCTAGTGTAATAACCATCATCCATCTTCATGCGTTGCATCAATAGATCATTGAGCAATGCACTGGCACCAATTCGAAAGAGTTTCGGATCGAGCCAATCTGGTCCAACAGTTTCATTGACCAAAACTAATTGTTTGATTGCGTCCTTAGTATTTCGGATACCTCCAGCAGGTTTTACCCCGATACGAACCTGCGTCATCTCATAGAAGTCACGAACCGCTTCGAGCATTACCAAAACAACAGGGGGAGTCGCCGCTGGTGCAACCTTGCCAGTAGATGTCTTAATAAAGTCGGCACCTGCTGCCATAGCTAAAAATGATGCTTTACGCACATTGTCATAAGTAACAAGCTCGCCAGTTTCAAAAATAACTTTTAAGTGTGCCTTATCGCCGCACACTTCACGGATCTGAACTATTTCATTAAATACATCTATGTATCGCCCGGCAAGAAAAGCTCCGCGATCGATCACCATATCTATTTCAGCCGCACCTGCGTCAATAGCATCTTGAGTGTCTTGAATCTTGACCGGCATGGATGCACGCCCCGATGGAAAAGCAGTAGAAACAGCTGCTACAGGCACATGTTGGCCACCAATTAAATCTAGGTGTTTTCTAGCCACAGCGACCATATCGTTATAGACACAGACCGCTCCAACACTTGGAACTGAGGGATCTGTTGGATCTGGCCTTACCGCCTTCGTGCATAACGCTTTAACTTTGCCAGGAGTATCGGCACCTTCGAGAGTTGTTAAGTCCACCATCGTGATTGCAGTATCTATTGCCCAGCGCTTGGAAGTTGTCTTAATACTCCGAGTTGCAAGCATGGCCGCTCGCGCCTCTGCGCCAACCTGATCTACACCAGAGAGATTCCCGAGGTAGCTCTTTAGCGAGGCATCAGTGCCATCAACTAAGCCATAAAAACTCACGATAACAATTCCTTAAGCGGTGGTCGTAGTTGATCCAATACTACTTGAGCAGTTTTGGCATCTCTTTCAATTACCTCAATGTAACACTTCATCTTTGCTTCAGTACCGCTGGGACGAATAATGATTCGAACTCCACCATCAAGCCAGATTCTTAATCCATCTGTTGGTGGCAAACCATCGGCTGGAGCTGCTAAATCATCAATTGAAGTAACAGTTCGTCCTGCAATATCCAGCGGTGGATTTCTGCGAAGCCCACCTAAAATTACATCCACCTTTGACAGGTCGCTCAAGCGAATAGAGATTTGTTCAGTAGCGTGGAATCCATGACGTGTCCAAATTTCATTGAGCAGGTCTAGAACTGTTTTCCCATCAGCGGCAAGGTCTGTTGCGATTTGCGCCAGGGTTATTGCTGCTGAAATTCCATCTTTGTCATTGACAGTATGTGCGTCAACCGCGTAACCAAGTGCTTCTTCATAGCCGAAAGTTAGCCCTTTGATTTTTGCAAGCCACTTAAATCCCGTTAGTGTTTCTTTGAACTCAAGATTGTGATGTGCAGCTATCTTTTTTAGAATAGAAGAAGAAACAATTGAGTTCGCAAAAATTCCGTCATTGCTCTTTCGAGCAATAGATTCACCCAATATTGCGCCTAATTCATCACCTCTTAGCATTCGCCAGCCAGTTAAGGGATCTTTGACGGCAGCCGCGCATCGATCTGCATCTGGATCATTTGCGATCACAAGGTCGGCATTAAAAGCATGCGCAGTTTCAAGTGCCAAATCTATTGCACCAGGTTCTTCAGGGTTTGGAAATGCAACTGTCGGAAAATCTGGATCTGGGGCACATTGTGCATCAACCAAGATTGGTGAAGCAAAACCCGCTTTCTGGAAAACCCGCTGAAGGGTTTCGGTGCCAACACCATGCATCGCTGTGTAAACAATTCTAAGTGCGCCTGGTTTAGTTGCAAGAGATGCTGTGCGATCGATGTATTTCTCAACTATCTCTTCACCTAGTACTTCCCACTCTTTTCCTCGTGGCTGATTCTTCAATGATTTAACGTCAGCAATCTTCTGGGCAATTGACACATCGGTTGGTGAAACGATTTGAGATCCACGGTATTCAATACCATCAACTGTTCCTCCGAGATAAACCTTGTAACCATTATCTTGAGGTGGGTTATGACTTGCAGTAACCATGATTCCTACATCGCAGCCCAATTCATTAGTAGCAAAAGCTAAAACAGGGGTTGGAAGTGGTCGTGGTAAGACAAAAACTTTCATTCCTGCACCACTCATAATTTCAGCGGTTTCAAAGGTGTAATCTTCAGATCCGTATCGTGCATCGCGACCGATAACAACAGAAGTTAGATTACGTTCCCTCATGTAGGCAACGATTCCAGTAGCGGTGCGTCCAACAACTGCGCGATTCATCCCGGATGGCCCTGGGCGAATTGGACCACGTAAGCCAGCTGTGCCGAATTCTAGAAAGCCACTAAATGATGTCCGGAGTTCAGCTTCATTATTTGTGTCAAGCCATTGTTGTAATAGAGAAGCAGTCTGCGGATCTGGATCATCAGCAATCCAGGCTTGAACTTCGCCTATTAAAGATTGATCCATGTGCTTAGAGTAACTTCGGGAGAACCCTTTGAGAAGTCAAATTATTTATCGATAATGTCACAGAGATTAGTTCCACTCGAGACAGTGGTTCCAATGACAGCTGTGAGATTCGAGATTATTCCCGCCTTATGAGCCGTAAGTGGCTGCTCCATCTTCATCGCCTCTAGAACAAACACTAGGTCACCAACTTCAACAGCGGCACCTTCTTCTACTGCGATTTTAACAACTGTGCCTTGCATTGGACTTGTAAGTGCAGAACCACTTGAACCACCAACAGTGGTTTGTTTTGCTCGATGTCGCTTTATAACTGGCTTTGGCGCATGTACTAGAACTTCAAAGCGTTTTCCATTGACTTCCGTGATGAGATATTCAGGAGCTATGTGTGTTTCAAGAGGTGGTTCGCTAAAAGTAAAGGCGGGTATTTGATTATCAAATTCATTCTCAATATAACTTGTGTAGACCTTGAAATTCTCTGCATATGCTGGATCTTCAATAATTGCGCGATGAAATGGAATTGCAGTTGCTAAACCACCAACTTTGAATTCAGAAAGAGCACGACGAGCACGTTCAATTGCTTGCTCGCGAGTTGCACCAGTAACAATTAATTTTGCAAGAAGTGAGTCAAAGTTGCCGCCGATTGTGTCGCCACCTTGGAAGCCGGCATCAACTCGAACTCCAGGACCTGTTGGGATTTCCCACTCAGTGATGCGACCTGGTGCAGGCAAGAAGGAACGTCCTGGATCTTCACCATTAATTCGAAATTCGATGGAGTGTCCGCGTATTTCTGGATCATCAAATCCAAGAGCTTCACCATCTGCGATTCTGAACTGTTCCCGCACAAGATCAAGTCCGGTTACTTCTTCACTCACGGGGTGTTCCACCTGTAAACGAGTGTTCACTTCAAGGAATGAAATTGTTCCATCTAGACCAACCAAAAACTCGCATGTTCCAGCACCTACGTAACCTGCTTCTTTCATAATCGCTTTACTCGAGCGATAGAGCTCATCATTTTGTGCTTGGGTTAGAAATGGAGCAGGGGCCTCTTCTACTAACTTTTGGTGACGGCGTTGTAATGAGCAGTCACGAGTGCTGACAACTACAGCATGACCATGCTTATCTACTAAAACTTGTGTTTCAACGTGACGGGGCTTATCCAGGTAGCGTTCTACAAAACATTCTCCTCGGCCAAAACCAGAAATTGCTTCACGGACGGCAGAGGCAAAGAGCTCTGGAATCTCTTCCATCGTGCGTGCAACCTTAAGACCGCGTCCGCCTCCACCATGAGCAGCTTTGATCGCAACAGGTAAACCATGCTCTTTAGCAAAGGCTGTTACCTCTTCGTGGCCAGCAACAGGATCTTTTGTTCCGGCAACAAGTGGTGCCCCTGCTTTTGCTGCAATCTTGCGTGCTGAAACTTTGTCACCCAATGCCCGAATAGCCGCCGGAGGTGGCCCGATCCATGTAAGACCTGCATCAAGAACAGCTTGAGCAAAGTTTGCATTTTCCGAAAGGAAACCATAACCAGGGTGCACGGCATCTGCCCCAGATTCTTTTGCAATCGCAATCAACTTATCAATATCTAAGTAAGTCTGGGTAGCAGTAACTCCGTGCAGTGAATAAGCAGTGTCTGCCATTTGCGCATGAAGTGATGTGCGGTCTTCATCTGAATACACAGCCACACTTTCAAGACCGTGATCTTTGCAGGCACGAATAACGCGGACAGCGATTTCCCCTCGGTTCGCAATAAGTACGCGTTTCATTTCATCACCTTAGCTTGTGGCCATGTGTATCCAAGTTGCACAAATGCCTTCCGTACAAACGGCATAGAAATTCCCACAACATTGGTGTAATCGCCTTCTATCGAGGGAATAAATGGTGAGCTAAATCCATCAAGAGTGAATCCTCCAGCAACATGAAGCGGCTCTTCTGTCGAAACATAATCAGAGATTTCTTCCTCACTCATGTGATCAAAAGTTACTCGCGTGGTTACACGATCTGAAATTTCAATATCTTTTACTGTATCGATAATGCAGTGCCCAGTATGGAGTAGACCAGATTTGCCACGAACGCGCTGAGCACGTTCCGTCGCTATTTCTGGCGTTCCTGGCTTACCCAAGGAAACACCTTCAAACTCGAATGTTGAGTCACAACCAATGATGATTGCCGGGAAATCAATCTTTTCTCGAACTGTGTGGGCTTTGGTAATTGCTAAAGCAATCACCATGTCCGCAGGATGCATCGCATTGAAAAACTCTGTTTCTTCATCAACGTTGCTCACTATGATCTTTGGAGATAAACCAGCTGACTCAAGTAAGCGAAGTCGGCTCTTTGATTGCGATGCAAGAACTATCGTTGGCATTTTTATCCGAACCTTCTTGCACCAAATGTTATTTGATGGGGAAGTGGCTCACGTAATTGTGGTAACCCATAGACGCTGCGACGAATGACAGGCGTAAGCTCTTCACGTTTGTGCTGTGCCATGGCGTGTTCAATCGCGGCCAACTCTTCAGAAGTTGGCTTGCCTGATGTAATTTCAAATTGCATTACAGAGGAATATTTCCATGCTTGCGAGCGGGCAAAATATCGCGCTTTGTCTTTAATGTTCTAAATGCTTTAGTGATATATGCACGAGACTGACTTGGTTCAATAACTGTGTCAATCGTTCCACGCTCCGCAGCCAAATAAGGATTGGCAAGTGATTCGTTGTACTCCTTTACCAACTCAGCACGCTTTGCTTCAGGATCTTTAGCATCTGCCAAATCCTTGCGATACAAAATGTTCACCGCACCTTGCGCGCCCATAACGGCGATCTCAGCACTTGGCCAAGCAAAGTTAATGTCGCTGCCTAGATACTTAGATCCCATAACAATGAATGCTCCGCCATATGCCTTGCGGGTAATAAGTGTTACCAAGGGAACCGAAGCCTCAGCGTAGGCATAGAGCAATTTAGCCCCACGGCGGATGATTCCATCCCACTCTTGTTCAGTACCGGGCAAGAATCCTGGGACATCTACAAGGGTCAGAATTGGAATATTAAAGGCATCGCAAAAACGTAAGAATCTTGCTGCTTTTTCACTTGAGTTGATATCCAGAGTTCCTGCTAATTGATTCGGCTGATTAGCGATGATTCCAATAGATTCACCTTCGATGCGTGCAAAACCTACAACTATGTTTGGCGCATAGAGTGAATGAACTTCTAGGAACTCTCCCTCGTCTACTAAAGCTTGAATTAGAATTTTCATGTCATACGGTTGATTTGGGCTATCAGGAATCAACTCATCTAAGGCGATATCGCTTGCCTTCTTTTCTAAAGTTTCTGTCGGAGGCAGGTGCGGAGTAGCGTCCATATTATTGGAGGGCAAATATGAAAGTAACGCCTTCACATAATCAATTGCATCTTCTTCATTTTCTGCGAGGTAATGTGAGTTACCGGTACGTGTGTTATGTGTGCGAGCACCACCCAATTCTTCCATTCCAACTTCTTCGCCCGTCACAGTCTTGATGACGTCAGGGCCTGTAATAAACATGTGTGACGTTTCATTAACCATGACCGTGAAATCTGTGAGCGCCGGTGAGTAAGCAGAGCCACCAGCGCAAGGGCCAAGGATTAATGAGATCTGGGGGATTACGCCAGATGATCGTGTGTTTAGACGGAAAATTTTTCCATAACCATTAAGGGATGCAACGCCTTCTTGAATGCGCGCTCCACCCGAATCATTAATTCCAATGAGTGGAATTCCAGACTTAAGTGCAAACTCGGCGATCTTTACAATCTTGTCGGCGTGTACTTCTCCAAGTGATCCACCCATGACGGTGAAATCTTGTGAATACAGCGCAATAGGTCGACCATCAACAGTTGCTGTGCCAATTACTACTCCATCACCATAGGGACGATTTTTTTCCATTCCAAATTGCGTAGAGCGGTGACGTGCAAACTCATCGATCTCAGTAAACGAATCAGCATCAACTAGTAATTCAATTCTTTCCCGAGCAGACTTCTTGCCTTTTGAGTGCTGCTTCTCAACGGCTCGCTCGGAGCCACCATGGACGGCTTCCTCAACACGATCGCGAAGATCTTCTATTTTTCCAGCAGTTGTATGCAGATCACGGCTCATAGGCGTACGGTACTAGTCGTGAGCAAAGAAATGTTAAGCGCAGCCCTTGATCCAGCAGAGATCGCCAGATTAATTACGCCTTACTGGCGAGTAAGCGTGGTTGAACTCACGAGTTCAACACAAGGCGATTTAGTGCAACGAGTGCGTGAAGGAAATGCGCAAGTTGGGGATGTAATTGTTGCGGAATTTCAAAGTGCGGGGCGGGGGAGATTGGACCGGACATTTGAAGCACCTAAGGGATCAGCTTTACTATTTTCTTTTTACATCAAACCACAACGCAATCGTGACGACTGGGGATGGATTCCTTTGATTGCTGGATACAGTGTTGCAAAAACTCTGCATGCTTTCCACGCAACTGTTAAATGGCCCAATGATGTTTTGATCAATAATAAAAAAGTTTCAGGTTTAATTGCCGAAGTGGTAGGTGATGGCGTAGTAATTGGAATCGGCATTAACGTTGGCATGAGTGAAGATCAACTGCCAGTTGAAACTGCAACCTCCTTATTAGTTGAAGGAGGAGTTGATATAACGAGAGATGAAATCTTGTGTGAAGTACTTGAAGAGTTTGAAGAGCATTTCGTGCAGTGGGACCAAGGTATCGATGAAGTCCAGCCCCTGTATAAGCATTTGAGTGCCACTTTGGGCAAGGAGGTTCGAGTCGAATACCCAGGTGGGGGGACGAACATGGCGGTAGCTGAATCAATTTCAGATGTGGGAGCCCTCGTCTTAGATGATGGGACTCATGTTCAATCAGCCGATGTAATTCATCTACGATAAGACGGTGAGCAATACCTTTCCAACGGTCGGGATCATCGGCGCGGGACAACTTGCTCGAATGAGTATTGCGCCAGCGACTTCCTTAGGTGTTAACTTATTGTTGCTTGCGGGAGATGCCAATGATTCGGCCGCTCAAATTACTCGGCATGTTGTTGGTGATTACAACGATCTTAAAACAGTTCAAGAGTTTGCTGCACAATGTGATGTCATTACCTTTGAACACGAGTTAATACCTTTAAGCATAGTTAAAGCACTAGAAGCCGATGGGGTAGTTGTACGCCCATCATCTGCAGCATTTGAATTTTCACAAGACAAAGCGGCAATGCGCCAAAAGTTACAGGGATTTCCTTCGCCGAAATTTCAAATAATCACGGCAGTAGATCAAGTGCATGAGTTTCCTGTAATTGCTAAAGCAATCTCAGGTGGGTATGACGGCCGTGGTGTTTGGAAAGTAAATTCCGCAAAAGAACTAAGTGATCTCTTGCAACAGATTCCGAAGCTACTAGTTGAAGAGTTAATTGAGTTTGATTATGAGATCGCTGTAATGGTTGCTCGCTCACCGCATGGACAAGCAACAACGTGGGCTCCGACGCAAACGGTACAAAAGGATGGGATTTGTGTGATGACAATTTCCCCTGCACCGGAAGTATCAGCAGAGTTGAGCGAGAAGGCACAAAAACTTGCCCTCAATATTGCAGCCGAAGTAGGAGTTGTTGGCGTGATGGCAGTTGAAATGTTCGTTAAGGGTGAGAATTTGTTTGTTAATGAGTTGGCAATGCGTCCCCACAATTCTGGGCATTGGACTATTGAAGGCTCTCACACAAGTCAATTTGAACAACATCTTCGCGCAGTTTTAGATCTGCCTCTGGGTGACCCAGCAATGACAGCTCCTATTGCCGTGATGGGAAATGTTTTAGGTGGCGATAAGACTGATATGTATCGCCCATATCTACATTTAATGGCTCGCACGCCTGCCTTGCATTTCCATCAATACAAGAAGGAAGTTCGCCCCGGTCGAAAGATTGGCCATGTGACTTTGATAGGTAAAGACCTCGTAGAATTAACCCACGAAGTCCAACATGCAGTGGACTACATGAGCGGAGAAATCGATGAGTGATGTCGCAATCATCATGGGGTCAGATACTGACTGGCCAACGATGGAAGATGCCGCGAAGATTTTGGATGATCTTGATATTACATATTCTGTAGATGTTGTTTCAGCACATCGCATGCCACTTGAGATGGTTGAGTTTGCACAAACAGCACAGTCAAAGGGTTACAAAGTAATTATTGCTGGTGCAGGTGGCGCAGCACATTTACCTGGCATGGTGGCCTCACTAACAACTCTGCCAGTTATAGGCGTTCCTATTGCATTAAAAAACCTTGATGGAATGGATTCATTGCTTTCAATTGTTCAAATGCCGGCAGGTGTTCCTGTGGCAACAGTTGGGGTTGGCAATGCAAAAAACGCGGCATTAATCGCAGCAAGGATTTTGGGCGTTTGTGATGCATCGATTTCTACAAAGGTTGCAGATGGTTTAAAGGAACTTAATAAGGTTGCAAAAGAAAAAGGCGAGAACTTAAACTCTCGTCGTAATCATAAAACAGGTTTTTAAGCTCGAGCTCGATATTCGATGGCAGGGCAGCGATCCATGACCGTTAGTAAACCAGCAGCCTGCGCGCGCGCAACCGCCTCATGATCAATAACATCTAATTGCAGCCAAACAGCCTTAGCGCCAATAGCAATAGCTTCATCTACAACTTTGCCTACAAGTGTTGAATTAACAAAACAATCAACGACATCTACAGATCCTGGAATCTCCGACAAGGTTTTGTAGCCGGTTTCACCATGTACGACTTCGGCGCGAGGGTAGACCGGAATAATTCGATGACCTTTATCTTGCAAAAGCTTTGCTACTCCAAAGGCAGCGCGTTCAGGATTATTTCCAAGACCAACTACCGCCCAAGTCTTTAGTGCAAGGACCGCATCAATACTTTCTTTGGTATTAATCAGAACGACCCAATGCGTGGAATTTCCATCCTGCATTCCGCCACAAAGTGCGATCGAGCATGTTGCGTCCATCAATGATGATTTTGCCCTTAACTAGTGAAGAAATGGCGGCAGGATCGATTTGGCGATACTCCTTCCATTCAGTCAAGTGCAGAATCAAATCTGCATCCTTGATGGCATCCTCAATCACTTCTGAGTATTTGAGGTTTGGGAAACGCTTGCGAGCAGGCTCAATTCCATGAGGATCATGGATTACGACCTCTGCGCCTGCCGCATGTAATTGAACAGAGATATCTAATGCTGGGGAGTCACGCACGTCATCACTATCGGGCTTAAATGTGGCACCTAAGACCGCGATCTTGTATTGAGTTAGATCATCAGAAAGAACGTTTCTCACAATATCTATTACGCGCTGGCGAGCACGTAAGTTAATTGCATCAATTTCGCGCAGGAACTCAAGTGCTTGTTTGGCACCTAACTCTTCGGCTCTCGCCATAAATGCACGAATGTCCTTTGGAAGACAACCTCCACCAAAGCCAATGCCGGCCTGCAAAAAACGGTTACCGATGCGAGGGTCGTAACCGATTGCCTTGGCAAGCACCGTCACATCGCCACCGGCTGCTTCACATACTTCAGCCATGGCATTGATAAATGAAATCTTTGTGGCTAGAAATGAGTTAGCGGCTACTTTCACAAGTTCCGAAGTTGGTAGATCCGCTCGAATCCACGGAGTGCCTAATGCAATTACAGGTTCATACACCTCTTTGAGAATTTCTTCCGCACGATCATTGGCAACACCAACTACTAACCGATTTGGCGTCAATGTATCTTCAACTGCAAAACCTTCACGAAGAAATTCTGGGTTCCATGCCAAATCTGCATGAGGCGCAATCTTTGTAAGTTCAGCGCGCAACGCTTGAGCTGTTCCCACCGGAACCGTTGATTTACCAACTACAAGTGACCCATCTTTTAAGTGAGGGGCTATTGCAGCTACAGCCGACTTCACATACGTTAAATCCGCAGCAAGTCCATCTTTACTTTGCGGAGTTCCAACACAGACAAAGTGAACGTCAGCATCTTTAACCGCTGAAAAATCCGTCGTAAAAGTAAGTCGGCCTGTTTTCATCTCTTGCTCAAGCAGTGAGTCTAGTCCTGGCTCATAGAAGGGAAGTTTTCCACTTTGGAGTAGCGCTACTTTTTCAGGATCAGTATCGACACCAACAACTGTGAAGCCAAGTGAAGACATACATGCAGCATGGGTGGCTCCTAGATAACCGCAGCCAACAACCGAGAGAGTTAAAGTCATGTGGGGGAGTTTACTTCAGAGCCCCGCAAGGGTTTTCATCAGCGGTACGAGTCTTGAATTTATCGATCACAGTCGGTGTTGGTGATGCACTAGAAGAGGCCGATGGAGATGGGGTCACTTCATCGACAAGGGGTAAATCTTCACGTAAACGATTAAAAAGTTCAGGAGCTAATACTGGATCCCATATAACAACTGAGCCCAGTCCAGGCACGCGTGCATTGACATCACTAAGTGGAATCGTCAAAGTGCGAACTTTGCTTGGGGAAAGATTCTTCAATTGCTTTGCAAGTGTTAAGAGATCACCCTCATTGAGTTCGGAATCTGTTGTGACCGTTGCAATCGCCGCATTAAAGAAATTAACAAGTTTGACTGGGTTTAGAAGAACTCCGGTGCTTGTAACTTTTCTTAGTAATGCTCCCATGAACTCTTGTTGACGTTGCATGCGTCCAAGATCTCCCATGCCATCGAAATCACGGGTGCGTACATATTTAAGAGACTCAACCCCATCAAGTGTGTGAACTCCAGCTTCCAAAACTAGGTGACTACCTGGATCATCAATATCTCTCTTGGTGCATATTTCAATTCCACCTAGTGCGTCTACCATTCCGGCAAATCCTGCAAAACCAATTTCAATGTAGTGATCAATACGAACACCGGTTTCATTTTCAATGGTCTCAATTAGAAGTGGGGCGCCACCAAAGGCAAAGGCTGCATTAATTTTTCCTTGAGCAGCAGGAATAATTTTTGTTTTATCGAGGGATGAAACGTGCTCAGGAATTGTTACCAATGAATCACGAGGGATTGAAATCAAAGTTACCTTGTCACGCGCCTTAGAAATGTGAACCAGCAACATGGTGTCGGAACGAGAACCAGCAGCCGTTGCCGTTGATCCAACACGAAGTAATTTTCGCTGTTCTTTTGTTAAACCTTCACGAGTATCGGAGCCAACAAGTAGGTAGTTAAGAGCTGTATTTGGTTTATCGGGGCGAGCGTTCAAATTACCGAATACATCGATTCGATCGATAGCTCCATTGACCTGGCCTAGACCGAACCAAGAAATTGCGGAGACGAGGACTACTCCCACCGATAGTGAGGTAATAATCCGAATTGCCCGCGTTGATTTCACTGTCTGAGCGTACTTGAGCGATAGCGTGTACGCGTTATGCCGACATCAGCGAATGAGTTATATGGCTCACCGAAACGAGAGATTTCGGTGATTCTGCCTGTCCTGAATGAGGAGAAGTATTTAGAGGATGCTGTGAATGCGATCCTCGCCCAGCAATACGACGGAAAGATCGAAGTGATTCTGGCGGTTGCACCATCAGATGACAGAACTTTGGAAATTGCACAGCGGTTACACATGAATGATCCTCGGGTGGTAATTGTTGAGAACCCATCAGGTCGAACCGCAGCCGGCCTAAATCTTGCAATTGCTGCATCGCAGTACTCAATAATTGTTCGCGTTGATGGTCATGCAAATATTCCTAACAATTATTGTGAATTAGTTTCAGAAGTCTTAGAAACCACAGGTGCTGTCAATGTTGGTGGAGTTATGGCAGCTGAAGGAAAGTCTCTATTTGAGAAGTCAGTTGCTCGCGCGATGCGCAGTCCGTTAGGGGTGGGTGCATCCCGTTTCCATACCGGTGGTAGTGCTGGAGAAGTTGACACCGTTTATCTTGGTGCTTTCAGAAAAGAAGCACTACTTGCAGCCGGTGGTTTTGATGAGAGATTTACTCGCGCTCAAGATTGGGAATTGAACTTTAGATTACGTCAAGCAGGTGGAGTTGTGTACTTCGATCCACGATTAGTTGTTACATATCGGCCACGTTCAACTGTTAAAGCATTGGCAAAACAGTACTTTGAATATGGCCGCTGGCGACGCGTAGTATCACGTCGACATCAGGGCACAATTAATTATCGATACCTAGCGCCACCATTTACAGTTGCAGCAACATTGCTTTCTTTGATTTTAGGTTGGTTGGTTTCACCATTTCTATTCATTCCAGCCCTTGTTTATGCTGTGTTTATCCTGATTGCATCTGTAGTAATCGGAAAAAGCATGGGTGAGTTTCTATGTTTACCCACAATATTGCTAACAATGCACATTTCTTGGGGGCTTGGATTTCTTACTTCGCCTAAGTCTCTTGCCCCTGATGTAACCTTGCATCCGTGAGCACTCCACTGCAGGTCTATGAGCCATTTAAAGCTGGCCTGCCCAAACTCGGCCGCTACTGGAAATCCTTATGGTCTAGGCGCACCTTCATTAAGGAATACTCCAAATCTGAACTTCGAGAGCAACACTTTGACTCGGTTTTTGGGCAGCTATGGCTAGTGATAAATCCGCTTTTACTTTCGGCTGTTTATTTCATTTTGATCAACATAATCAGTAAGTCAGCAGACAGTGAACGATATGTACATTTAACTGCAAGCCTATTTTTGTTCTACCTTGTAGCAAACAGCCTTACAGGCGGCGTTAAATCAGTAACCGCTGGCCAGCGGTTGATTCTAAATACCGCTTTTCCGCGGATCATGCTTCCAATTTCAGCTCTTGTGATTGCCATTTTTAAGTTTCTGCCGACGCTGATTGTTTTTATGGTGATTAAAGCAATTGTTGGTTCAGCCTTTACGATTGAGATGCTGTGGGCTATTCCGGTGTTGTTGATAACAATTTTTCTAGCGCTCGGACTGGCAATTACAATTTCCTGTATAAATGTTTATTTCAGAGATATCGCAAGTTTCTTGCCTTACTTCACAAGAACGCTTCTCTATTTGTCACCGATTCTTTATACCGCAAAAGAACTTAAGCCAGGCCTTCGGTTTATAGAGATTTTCAATCCGCTCTTTCCTATTTTGGATTCATGGTCTGGCGTGATGGTCCAAGGAGAAGTTCCCCAACTTTCAAGCATGCTTCAAGGCCTGGCTTGGGCAACCGGAATCTTTTTTGTTGGCACCTACTTCTTTTTATCGAGGGAGCGTGAGTTCGCTGTCCGTCTCTAATACACACATCACAAATGAACTCGCGGTTTCAATCCGTGGAGTGGGCCTGACCTACACAACTTCAATTGATAAGAAACCGACTCTTAAGTCACGTGCAAAGTCTTTAGGACGCGGCAAGAAACAGACTCGCGTAGTTAGAGCTCTCGATGATGTTAATTTGGATGTTCAATACGGACAAGTACTAGGTGTTATTGGAACTAACGGTGCTGGTAAATCTTCATTGATGCGCTGTGTTGCCGGTATTTTGCCACCATCACAGGGCCGTATCGAGGTGTATGGATCTGTGAGCACATTGCTCGCACTCGGCGTAGGTTTTAATCCATCAATGTCAGGCCGCGACAATGTATTTCTAGGTGGGTTAGCTGCCGGAATGTCCCGTGAGGAAATTGCCGGTAATTTTGATGAGATAGCAGAATTTTCTGAACTTGGTGATGCAATCGATGCTCCAATGCGCACATACTCATCAGGAATGTATGCACGCTTAGCATTCTCGGTCGCAGCTGTTGTTCGCCCAGATATTTTGATCATTGATGAAGCTCTTAGTACTGGCGATGCCAAGTTCAAGGAAAAGAGCCTTAATCGGGTCAAAGAACTTCGTAGTGATGATCGTGCTCTAATTTTAGTGAGCCATGCAATGCAAACTGTTCGTGATACATGTAACGATGTTGCATGGTTACATAAGGGAAAACTTGTTCAACGTGGCGAGCCAAATGCCGTCATTGATGCTTATCAAGAGTTCTTACACCTTGGAAAGAGCGCAGCAATTGATGAGGATGTTTAAACCTTTATTACTGGCACTATCGATTGCCATAGTTATTCCAACACAATCTGCAGCAGTTGAAATTCCTGCAACCTTTCAAGTTCAAGGTGCTGGCTATGGCCATGGTGTTGGAATGAGCCAAATTGGTGCCAGAGCAAAAGCTTTAGCTGGCGAGACCTCTACTGCAATACTTTCTTATTATTACAAAGATGTTGTAATTGAACCACTAGATGATACAAAAATATTACGGGTTAACATTGGACACTTGTTAACTTCTGCGAAAATAGCATCCGGAACGCAAGATGCCACAATGCAAATCTTTAGTGGTGATATTGGTGATGCACAAGATGTTGTTCCGATAGCGGTAGTTCCTATTAAGAGTTCCTTGAACTTTAGTATTGCGGGCTCAACTGTCCAGCCCAGCGTTGTAACTGGAAAGAACATTGTCAGTATTCCCCGTAATCGAATTTTTACAGTTCGCTGGAGTGGAACTCGTTATTTACCTGGTGTTGATGGCGTGATTTCCTTAACTCACAACGGCACTACAAAAAAGTATCGCTATGGACAGATGCAATTGAGAGCGGTGAAGACAACAGCGCTTGGATATCGTTTAGAAATTACAAATTCAGTGCGCTTAGCTGATGAATACTTGTGGGGAGTTAGTGAAGTTCCATCATCATGGCCGGAGGCAGCACTACAGGCCCAAGCAATTGCCTCTAGGACATTTGCCTTGAGTAAAGCTGGAATTTATCGAGCATCCTGCGACTGTGATCTCTACGGTGAGATATCTGATCAATCATTCTTGGGATATGCAAAGGAAACAGAAAAAGGTTGGGGTCTTTTTTGGAAAGCAGCGGTGACAAATACTGCTGGACTAACGCTCACGCAAGCGGGTAAACCAATCGCGGCATACTTCTCGAGTTCAAGTGGAGGGCTGACAGAAACCGCTGGCAATGCTTGGGGGTCGCAAAGGAGTTACACGCAATCAGTTCCAGATCTGGCAAGTTTGGACCCAGCCATAAATCCACGCTTTTATCGATGGGATCGAACAATCACCCAAGCATCTGTTGCCGCTGCCTTTGTGCTGCCTGATGTAGTGAATCTAGAAATTGTTATGAAAAATACGAGCGGGACGGTTGCAACGATAAAGGCGACATCTAGTACGGGAATTCAAAAGAGTTTGCGTGGTGAAACATTTAGAAGCCGAACTAAAATTCCATCTGCCTACTTTGACTTAGTTGGCATGCAAAATGCTGTTGAGCCCACCCCAAGTCCCAGTCCGTAATACAACCTCTAAAGAGCCATCAAGTGAGTTGCGTCGGAACAAAAGATTACTTGCACCAGACAGTGTCCCTGCTTTAACAATTTCCCCATCAGGCAGTCTTACCTTTGCCGCTGAAGTTATATAAGTACCAGCCTCGATTACACAATTATCACCAAGTGAAATACCAAGGCCTGAGTTTGCACCCAGTAGACACTTCTCACCGATTGAAATTACTTCTTTTCCGCCACCGCTTAGAGTTCCCATGATGGATGCACCACCACCGACATCCGTGCCATCGCCGACTACAACACCGGCTGAGATGCGACCTTCGACCATCGATGTTCCCAAAGTTCCAGCATTGAAGTTAACAAATCCTTCATGCATGACAGTTGTTCCAGAAGCAAGGTGTGCTCCTAAGCGAACACGATCTGCATCTGCGATTCGAACTCCACTTGGAACTACATAATCAACCATTCGAGGAAACTTATCAACACCATAGACACTGACATGACCATGTGCAGCCTTCAAACGGGCTCGAGTAACTTCAAAACCATCAACAGCGCATGGGCCAACTGAAGTCCACACAACATTACTGAGTAGTCCAAAAATTCCATCAAGTGCGACTCCGTGCGGCTTTACAAGTCGGTGTGAGAGTAAATGTAAACGCAGGTAAGCATCCTCTGCGTTAGCAGGTGCTTTCGTAATATCAATTTCAATACTAACTACCGTGCGACTAATTCCGCGAGCTTCATCCGTGCCAGTTAATGCGATTAGTTCTGCCGGGGCAGAAGCCGATATCGCGGACAAGGTTGGAGATGGGAACCAAACATCCAAAGTTGTTCCATTGGAGATCGTTGCGATTCCGTGGCCAGATGCAATTGTCGTCATGTCCTAAGCCTAGCCTCTATTGTTAGCAGTATGCGTATTGCCGTCTTCTGCTCATCTTCGCCAACGATTGATGATAAGTATGTAGACCTTGCCTATGAACTTGGGCAGGGAATCGCAGCATCATCCAATGAGTTAGTTACAGGTGGCGGCCACATTTCAATGATGGGTGCTGTCTCGCGCGGTGCTCGGGACAAGGGTGGCAAGACAGTTGGTGTTATTCCGCAGGCACTCGTAGACATTGAATTTGCCGATCATGACAACGATGAACTCCATGTAGTTGAAACCATGGGTCAAAGAAAACATATGATCACAGATATTTCAGATGCATTCATAACACTACCTGGTGGAGCTGGAACTCTTGAAGAGTTCTTTGAAATCTGGGTTGGTCACTATTTAAAATTTCACACTAAGCCTGTTGTAATCTTGGATCCCTTTGAAATATATGCACCTTTGCATCAATTAATTGTTCACCTTGAAGAAGAAAAGTTTATTAAACCGGGAATGCGTGAAATTGTGCAGTGGACTACAAATGTAGGCGATGCTCTGAAAGCTTGTGGTGTATGAGAAGCAATCACATCGAAATGAGCCTTGTAATTAAAGCGCCAATTCAAACAGTGTGGGCGGCTCTTGCAGATTGGGAGTCTCAAGGAGATTGGATGTTGCAAACAAGAGTTGAAGTGACATCACAGATTCGCGATGGAGTGGGCACGACAATTGCAGCATTTACTGGAATTGGAAAACTTGGAGTTATGGATCATATGGTTGTGACTGCGTGGCAACCACCTCATATCTGCGATGTTTTACATACTGGAAAAATCATCAAGGGAACTGGACGATTTGAATTAGTCGAATTTGACTCACAGACAACTCGATTCAATTGGTCCGAAGAGATTTTGGCTCCAAAAGTGGTATTCCTACTTATCGCACCTGGTTTATACGCTGGTGTGCGCATCTCACTTGCCAACCTCGGCCGCCATTTGCGTCATAGAAAGTAAGTTAAAAGAAGTAAACTAAGCCAATGGGCAAGCAACCGCAGACTCTGGCAGATGCGATTGCCTCATTGCCCGAAGAAGAGCGGATCATTTTGACGATGCACTACCTCAAATCAATGTCGGCAGCTGAGATTGCGAGGATGTTAGGCGTTCCTGAGCGCTCTACAGATGCGATCATCAGGCAAGGCAAGGCCAGATTGAGCGCAATTTTGGGTATCTAAGGCCAATATTCGATTTCGCACAACGGTGCATTGTGCGAGATACTTACCCCCTTGCTTTAAAAGAGTTATTCAACCGATAAGAGGAGTCCCCACATGGCAGCCATGAAACCCCGCACTGGTGATGGTCCTATGGAGGTTACGAAGGAAGCTCGCTCTTTGGTTATGCGCATCCCTCTAGAAGGTGGCGGCCGCTTGGTCGTTGAAATGAACGCAGAAGAAGCTAACAACCTCAGTGCCGCGTTACACGCCGCAGTCGCACTAGTTAAGAAGTAATTCCTTTTCCAAGGCACTAGCCTTACTGATCATGTCAGCACTACCAATCGCCGCCCCGCTAGATATAAAAGCGGCTTCATCGGCCAACTCAATTGCAGTTGGATTTGTAAAAAATCCTGATGATTCATATGAGTTTGTTGGACCATTGGTTGCAGACATCGAAAAATTCTTCGGATTAAATCTTGTTGATGAGTTAACTTTCTTCGGACCGTCGGCAAAAGCTGGCGAAATTTTTGAGATTCCAGTCAGCGCTCCGGATTCTTCAACCGATCGAATATTTCTAGTTGCAGTTGGGGACCAGGGTGCTGCTGCGCTTCGAGCCGCCGGTGCATCAGTTGGGCGCAAAGTGCGCGGAAAGAATCTTAGTGTTTACTCTGCTTGTGCAGTAAAGGAATTTAAAGCACATGCGATTTCAATGTCACTTGGTGCATGGATATGGAACCTAAAGACTGACAAGAAGAAAGAAGTCCCACAATTATTAATTGGTTGTAAAGATAAGAAATCAATTGAAGATGCTGCTGCAATTGCTCAAGCAATGTGTCGCGCTCGCGATTTAGTTCACACTCCTGCAAATATTAAGACTCCTGCTTGGATGGGTAAACAAGCTGAATTGTTTGCAAAAGGCACTGGTCTTAAAGTTAAAGTCTTGGCTGGTGTCGAGCTCAAAGAGTTTGGTGGATTACGAGCAGTAGGTGGTTCATCGCCAAAGCCTGGCCCACGAATGATTCAAGTCTCATATGAACCTCAATCAAAGAAGAAGTCAATTAATGCATTACCCCACATTGTTTTAGTCGGCAAGGGAATTACTTTTGATACCGGTGGTATCTCGCTAAAGCGTCCATACGACACGATGATGGCGATGAAAAGTGATATGGCCGGATCTGCCGCAATTCTTGCAACCTTAACTGCACTCGAACAATTACAACCGAATGTTCGAGTAACTGCGCTAATGATGATGGCTGAAAATGCCATCTCTGGCACCGCTCAACGCCCAAGTGATGTAATCAAGCATTACGGCGGAACTACTGTAGAAGTGATTAATACAGATGCCGAAGGTCGTTTGGTATTGGCTGATGGTCTTGCATTTGCTGACCTAAACCTTGATCCTGATTATTTAGTTGATATAGCAACCCTGACAGGTGCAGCAACTCTTGGATTAGGTCGTCAATATGCTGCGATGTATACACGTGACAACGCTCTTGCCGCACAGCTATCTAAAGCTGGTGAAGCAAGTGGTGATCGTGTCTGGCATATGCCACTTGTTGATGACTACAAAGATTCTTTAGGTAGTGATATTGCCGATTTCAATCACAACGCCAGTAAAGCAAAGTATTCAGCAGGCTCCGTCACCGCAGCATTATTCCTAGAAAACTTTGTCGGAACTCGTCGTTGGGTGCATTTAGATATTGCCGGCACTGCACGCAGTGAAGTCGATGCTGGAGAAAATTCAAAAGGTGGCACAGGGTTTGGTGTTCGTCTATTAACTGAATGGATCACATCTCTTTCATGAAAATAGATCCACACACCTTTGCAGAAGGGTTTATTCCAGAAGATTTCTTCAAATCTCAGGCTAGAGCTCGAGGGGTTGAACTAGGAACGATTGATACAACTCCTGGCTCTGGTGCTTTTCTTAGGTACTTAGCATTCACTTTAAAAGCACAATCTGTTGTTGAGGTCGGAACAGGTTCAGGTGTTGGATCATTGTGGTTGCTCGATGGAATGCTAGAAAGTGGAACTCTCACATCCATTGACGATGAGATGGAACATACACAGATAGCAAAATTAGCCTTTGCTGAAGCAGATATTGCTCAAGGGCGATATCGTCTAATTACAAACACTGTTGTTGACGTTATTTCAAAACTGACAGATCGTGCTTATGATTTAGTTGTGTTGCGTCATAACCCTGAGGATCTCAGCTATGTAATCGGTGAGGCACACCGAATTTTGCGAAGTGGCGGGGCGCTAGTTATTGATAATTACTACGCCGGCGGCAAAGTCAGCGATGCTGCCCAGCGCGACCCGAAGACTGTTGCACTACGCGATGCGGGCAAAATTATTAAGAGTGACTCTGAACATTGGGTGAGTTCCCTAATTCCTATTGGCGACGGCTTACTCGTAGCCACCAAGGTGTAAGGATACAGTGATGATTTTTCCACGAAAAAAGAATGTGCAAGCTCCCACGGGTCCATGGTGGCAATCACCAAAACAACCTAAGAGTTCAAAAGCCACACTTATTTTGATTGCATTCCTTGCCGGATCGGTAGGCGGCTTCTTAGGAGTTAATGCATCCGGCGGGTCACTCAATAACAAAGTTGATTTCGTGTCTTCTACCAGCACAATCGAACGTGCTCCTGACTCAGTTGCAGGAATTGCACAAAGAGTCTTGCCATCAGTAGTTTCAATTGATACACGCACTTTAAATGGCGGTGGCTCCGGATCTGGTTTTATTTTCGACGGTAATGGCTACATTCTTACCAATAACCACGTGATTAGTGAAGCGGCTCAAAATGGCGGGAAAATTAAAGTGTCTCTTAATGATGGCACTACATATACTGCAAAAGTAATAGGGCGTGATGCATCCTTTGATTTAGCAGTTTTAAAAATTGATGCAGTCGGATTAAAAGCTTTGCAATTTGGTAACAGCGACACAATTGAGGTCGGCGATGCTGTCATTGCAATCGGTTCACCTCTTGGCTTGTCTGGAACTGTTACCACTGGAATCATTAGTGCAAAAGATCGAGCGGTCACTACAGGGGATTCAACAACTGAAAGCTCATTCATCAACGCACTTCAAACTGATGCTGCTATCAATCCAGGTAATTCGGGTGGTCCATTAGTCGATTCAACTGGTGCGGTAATTGGGATTAATTCTGCGATTGCTTCACTGAGTTACTCATCTCAAGCGGGATCAATTGGTTTAGGCTTTGCGATTCCAATCAATCAAGCACGCAAGATTGCAGATCAATTGATTAAATACGGTGTTGCAACATATCCAGTTGTGGGAATTTCGTTAGATGTGAATTACATGGGCGTTGGCGCTCAGGTTTCTACATCTGGTGCAGGAATTTTGCCTGGGAGTCCAGCGCAAAAGGCCGGCCTTAAGGGCGGCGACATCATTATTGAGTTTGATGGAAAAAAGATTAACTCTCCAGAAGAGCTGATAGTTTCGGTTCGGTCAAAAAATGTTGGGGATCGCGTAACCCTTGTTTTCATGCGTGATGGCGTAAAGAAGTCAGTCACTTTGAATCTGATCGCAGCAAAGAAGTAATTGGCGTAGGCTAGAGATATGTTTGGTATTGGTGGGGGCGAATTCCTAGGGCTTGCAATTTTGGGGATGGTGTTGGTCGGCCCTGAGCGCTTGCCTAAGTTGGCTGTCCAAGCTGCCCAATGGGTCAAGAAAATTCGTGGTTTAGCCTCAACGGCCACCGCCGAGCTTCGTGAAAACCTGGGACCTGGCTTTGAAGATTTGCAGCCTAAAGATTTAAATCCAAAAACATTTTTAAAGAAGCAGGTTGCGGATTTACTGGATGATGAAAAACCTAAACCGAAGGTTAACCGTCCAGTGCCGATGATTGATCCAGATCTCTTATGAGTTTAATTGAACAGATAGCTGAAGCTTTAACTAAGGTTCAAGATCCCGAACTTCGACATCCAATCACTGATTTAGGAATGGTTGAAGATCTGCAGGAGAATGATGGCGTTGTAACTGTCACGGTGCTACTTACTATTTCAGCATGTCCGATGCAGGATCGTTTGCGCACCGATGTGACAAATGCAATTACATCAATCAGTGGTGTTACTTCTGTCGACTTAACCTTTGGTGTAATGACGGAAGAACAAAGAAATAATGTAAAAAAGATTGTCCGTGGTGGGCGCGAAAAATTCATTCCATTTGCCCAACCTGATTCATTAACTCGCGTTATCGGAATCGCGTCCGGAAAAGGTGGAGTTGGAAAATCTTCGGTCACTGCAAATCTTGCAGTTGCAGCAGCTAAAAAAGGTTTGAATGTAGGAATTTTGGATGCAGATGTTTACGGTCACTCAATTCCACGTTTAATGGGTTTGATGGGGCAACGTCCCACTGCAATTGATCAGATGTTCATTCCACTTGAGTCCTATGGCGTGAAAACTGTTTCTATGGAAATGTTTAAACCAGAAAGATCAGACCCTGTTGCATATCGGGGGCCCTTACTCCACAGAGTTCTTGAACAGCTGCTTTCAGATGCTTATTGGGGCGATCTTGATCTTTTGTTAATCGATCTTCCCCCTGGGACTGGCGATCTAGCTATTTCTTTAGGGCAATTGATTCCAAACTCCGAGATTGTGGTTGTTACAACCCCGCAAATTGCAGCAGCCGAGGTTGCAGAACGTGCAGGCAGAATTGCCCACCAAATCCATCAGCATGTAATAGGTGTTATTGAGAATATGTCTGAATTTCCTTGCCCATCATGTGGTGAACCGATGTCCCTATTTGGAGAAGGTGGGGGAGAAGAAACTTCTCGTCGACTATCTCAGTTAGTAGGCAGCGACGTTCCATTGCTTGGAAAGATTCCATTTAGCCCAGCTCTTCGAACTGGTGGAGATGAAGGTGCACCTGTGGTCGAGGCAGATCCAACTTCCTTCGCTGCTATCGCGATTTTGGATATAACAGAAAAAATCGTGAAACGAAATAAATCCTTACTCGGGGTCCGATTGGGTATCTCTACGTAACTCTTTTGCAAGTTCATCGACTAAATCTGCAAGTTCGCTGCGTACAAAATCTCGAGTAGCAACCTCACCCAAAGAATTGCGCAATGCTGCAAGTTCGCGAGTTAGATACTCGGTATCTGCAATTGAACGCTCGTTCTGCTCCCGATCTTGATTCAGCTGAATACGATCTCGATCTGCTTGGCGATTTTGAGCAAGAAGAATTAGTGGTGCAGCATATGAAGCTTGCAATGAGAGAATTAATGTTAGGAAAATGAATGGGTAGTCATCAAAGCGAAGGTCAACGGGAGCAATAAAGTTCCACAAAACCCAAAACATTACAAAAAAAGTCATGTATACAAGGAAGCGTGCTGTACCCAAGAAGCGTGCAAAACGTTCTGATAAGCGACCAAAAGCTTCCGGATCGAAATTGGGGCGTAGGGAACGACGAGTCTCGCGTGGAGTATCTAATCCATTATTGCGTACCATGTTCTTACCCCCTTACAGTGTTTCTGACTTAAAAGTTACCGGTGATTTTTCTCTGTGATCATGTCGCCAATTTTCCGGCAATAAGTGATCAAGCACGTCATCAACTGTGACCGCTCCTAATAAACGCTCATTTGCATCGACAACAGGCAAGGAAAGCATGTTGTAACTAGCTAGATACGAGGAAACTTCATGCAAAGTTGAATCTGGATTAACACCTTTTGAATCGCTATCAACAATTGAGCCCAGCAAAGTTGCAGGTGGTTCGCGCAATAAACGTTGATAGTGAACTACTCCAATGAAGCGACCTGTAGGCGTTTCAACTGGCTGGCGACAGATATAAATCTGAGAAGCCAAAGCAGGAGAAATTTCCTTTTGACGAACGGCAGCTAACGCATCTGCAACTGTTGAATCAGCGGTGAGCACGATTGGCTCTGTCGTCATCATTCCACCAGCAGAATAATCTTCGTAATTCATCAGACGCAAAACATCTTCTGCATCTTCAGGCTCCATTAATTCCAGCAGTGCATTGGCTCGCTCTTCGCCTATTTCTCTCAGCAAGTCTGCAGCATCATCTGGATCCATTTCGCCCAACACATCAGCGGCTCTTTCGCCCTCAAGTTCAGCCAATAATGCAACGCGATCTGTCTCATCCATTTCTTCAAGCACATCGGCAAGGCGTTCATCCTCAAGTGCGATTGCAACTTCTATTCGACGCTTTGGTGCTAAATCTTGCATAACGGTTGCAAGGTCGGCTGCTCGTAAGTTTGCAAGTGTTGACATCAAATTTGCAACACCTTGATTTTGTTCAGTTGTTGCAAAACCTATGACTTCTTCCCAGGCGACAGTCGAAGTTGCACCTTTACGGCGAAAACCTCGACCGCGACGCATGATGTGAACTCGATTGATAAACCAATCACCTGTGCGTGTTTCTTCCATACCCATGTCTTCAACAACAACAGCCTCACCAGATTCAATTAATGTAATTGAGCGATCTAGCATTTCACCAAGAACTAGAACTTCGCCTGGGCGTGTTTCGAATCGGCGCATATTAAGTAGTCCTGTAATTACTACTGCTCCACTTTCAATAGAAGTGACGCGTGTGATTGGCACAAAGACTCGGCGACGTAGTGGTACTTCAACAACTAGTCCAAGAATTCTTGGGGGCTGATTCGTAGAACGAAGGGTCGCGACAGCATCTCGCACCTTTCCTACTGGATCACCATTTGGGTCAAAGACCGCGGTACCTGCAAGACGGGCAAGAAATACTCGGTTTAGGAGATTGCTGCTCATGGGATAAGGGTACCTTTCTCTTATGAATGCAGGGGAACGCATTAACCAACATACGGCGATGCCTGCTCGTCCGGATTTAATTCGTTTAGGTTTAGGAATTATCGGGATTGGAACTTCTGGCCCTCTGATCGCGTTGAGCACCATGCCTGTTCTGACGTTGATTTTCTGGCGAAATCTTGGAGGGTCTTTGCTCACCTTGCCATTTGCTTTGCGCTATCCAAGAGACAAAGCAGGTATGAAGTGGGCAGTAATTGCTGGAGTTGTGTTGGCGCTGCACTTCGTCGGATTTTTCTTGGCAATGAGAATGACAACTGTTGCTGCTGGAACAGCACTAGTTGCATTGCAACCAATTTTTGCAGCCTTATTTGTGAAGCTTTCAGGTGGGCACATTCCATCTAAGGCATGGCTAGGAATGATTGTTAGTTTTGTTGGGGTTGGACTTGTTGCAGGTGTAGACCTACAAATTTCAACCGATAAATTTCTTGGTGACCTGGCAGCCATTATTTCTGCAGCTCTTGCAGCGGTATACATGATTGCTGGCTCCAAAGCACAAAGAACTCTAGAAACTACGACATATACAACTATTTGCTATTTCATATGTTCAATGACCGCACTTCCTATGGCATTAATTGCGGGTTATGAGATATTTTCTTTTAGCGCAAAAGAGTGGTGGATTCTTTTAGGTCTAATTCTTGGCGCGCAATTACTTGGTCATTCAATGTTTAACTCTGCACTTAAAAGAGTTTCACCCGCGGTAGTTTCTCTGATCGTATTCTTTGAAGTTCCAGTTAGCGCAGTTCTTGCAGTGTGGTGGTTAGACCAAAAACCGCCGGCTGGAATTATTCCTGGAATAGTCTTGATTTTGGCTGGTTGTATATTGGTTGTTACCAGAACGCGAGGCGCAAGTAATGATTGATCTACATACTCATACGACATGCAGTGATGGCACTGACACACCTCGCGAACTTATAAATAAAGCGATTGTTCAGGGGATTGAAGTACTTGGAATAACAGATCACGACACTACATCTGGCTGGGAAGAAGCAACCCAGTCTTTGCGAGGTTCTTTGCAGCTGGTGCTGGGTGCTGAAATTTCCTGTCTAACCAATGATGGAATAAGTGTGCACATGTTAGGAATGCTTTTTGATCCGAACCATAAAGAGATGCAAACAGTGCTAGAAGAAACTCGCGATGGGCGTCTTCCGCGAATGCGAAAAATGATTGAAAAGATGCGAGCCGAAGGCATGGACATTTCAATGGAAGATGTTGAAAAAGCCATGCCGGTTGGTGCCACCATGGGACGCCCTCATTTAGCGGATGCATTAGTTGCTAAGAAAATCGTTAAATCTCGCGATGAGGCTTTTATTGACTTATTGCACAATGATTCACGCTTTTATGTTTCACATGCTGCCCCAACTCCAGTTGAAGCAATTGCACTTATTCGAAGAGCTGGGGGAGTTGCAGTAATTGCCCATCCCTTTGCATCTCACCGAGGTCAAATCCTAAAAGCTGATGATTTTGCAGATTTACTTGCCGCAGGACTCAATGGAATAGAAGTAGACCATCGGGACCAAAACCCTGATGAGCGTGCCATGTTACGCATGATTGCTAGAGAGTTAGATCTTGTTGTCACCGGAAGTAGTGACTATCACGGCACGGGCAAAATGAATTTATTAGCAGAAAACCATACAAGTAGGGAACAATGGCAAAAGTTGGAATCGCAAGCAGATGCACGAAGGGTGGTTAACGCATGAGAAACATAAGCGCAGTAACTTTTGCGGTCCAATCTTTTGTCACACTCTTTGTGATCATGGATCCTCCTGGTGCAACTCCGATTTTCTTAGCTTTAGTTGCAGATAAATCACCTCGGGTGCGACGAATCCTGGCTATACAGGCAGCAGGAGTATCACTACTAGTTATTTCAATTTTCGCACTCTTTGGTCGCGCAATCTTGAATTACCTAAATATTTCTATGGAAGCCTTGCAAGCAGCTGGAGCACTTTTGCTATTGCTCGTTGCTCTCGAACTTTTGACAGGAAATGCAAAAAAGCATGGCGATGATGGAGATTCCAATGTTGCGTTGGTTCCGCTTGGCACACCAATTTTGGCTGGACCTGGTGCAATAGTTGCAACCATGATCTTCGTTCAACAAGTAGATACAACCAGCATGGCCCTTGGCTTAATGGCAGCAGTGATTGCAGTTCATGTGGCAATTGCAGCAGCCTTGATGGCATCAACAACAATCCTAAATGTCATAAAGGAATCAGGCGTCACCTTAGTTGCACGTATTGCTGGTTTATTGCTTGCAGCTATTGCCGTGCAGATGTTAGTTGATGCAATTCGCGTATTTGTTGCTGCTTAACTCTCTTTAAACTTTTTAGTGCGAGTACGTGTGCGCTCAGAACGGACGGGCTCAGCTGTTTTTTTCGCACGCGGTGCGCGCGATTCTTTACTTTCAACTTTAACTACAGGCTTTGCTTTGACTAATCGACCTGTTGAACCAGTTGGAATATTCAGAGTCTCATATAAATGTTCTGAAGATGAATACGTCTCTTCAGGCTCTGCAAGTCCAAGCTCTAAAGTCTGATTAATCATCTTCCAGCGAGCAAGCTCATCCCAATCAACAAATGTCACGGCAATACCGTGAGCACCTGCACGAGCGGTACGTCCAATGCGATGGACATATGTTTTCTCATCTTCTGGGCATTGGTAATTAATTACGTGGGTAATTCCATCGATATCGATGCCTCGAGCGGCAACATCTGTTGCAACTAAGACATCTGATTTTCCTGCCTTGAAATCACTGAGTGCTTTTTCACGTGCGCTTTGGCCAAGATCACCATGAATTGGGGCAGCCTTGAAACCACGCTCGATTAAATCTTCAGCAGTTTTTTGCGCAGTGCGCTTTGTGCGACAAAAAACCATTGTTGGCCCACGACCATTGGCTTGCAAGATACGCGCAAGCATTTCAATTTTATCCATGGCGTGTGCACGCAAAACATGTTGCTTGATGCGGGTAACTACCGCACCCTCATCTTCGCTGTCCTGTGTGCGAATGTGAATCGGTTGGTTCATGAAGCGACGAGCCAGCGCAATGATGTCTCCTGGCATAGTTGCCGAGAACAACATAGTTTGGGCTCTATTAGGAGTGCTTGAAAGTATTTTCTCAACGTCAGGCAAGAAACCAAGATCTAACATTTCATCTGCTTCATCAAGAACTAAGCGAGAAACCTCTTTAAGTTTTAACTGCCCCTGGCGTGATAAATCTAGAAGGCGGCCTGGAGTACCTACGACGATCTCAACTCCAGCGTGCAAGGCTTCGATTTGTGGTTCAAATGCACGTCCTCCATAAACGGCAAGGGTGCGAATTCCACGATTAGAGGCCAGCTCTTCAATGTCGCGCGTTACCTGAGTACAAAGTTCGCGAGTTGGAACCACGATTAATACTTGAGGCATTCCTTTATTAGCAAAATCTGCCCACTCTGGATCATTTGGAGCAATTACACGTTCAATGACGGGAATACCGAATGCAAGAGTTTTTCCTGTACCAGTTTTTGCTTGTCCAATTACATCCCCATCGGCAAGTGCAATCGGCAGAACCATTTCTTGAATTGCAAAAGGAGCTAAGAAGCCATGTGCATGGAGTGCTTCAATTGTTTGGCTGCGCAGGGGCAGTTCTGCAAAAGTTGTTGTCATATAAATTTAATCCAATCGGAATTAATTGCGCGGGAAACCTGAAATGCCTCGCCACATGAGATTGTGAACTAGTTCCACAGCCTCTTGTCGACTCAACTTGCTATCTCGTTCGAGCCAGTGACGAGCAGTTACTTGCGCATAACCAATCATTCCAACACCCAAAAGCATTGATGCCTCTTTTGGTAGGCCAGTATCAATTGCAATTACAGCACTTGCTGCAGCTGCACAGTCGTAAGTCATACGGTTAAGACGTTGGCGAACTTGTGGTTCAACGCTCATATCACTTTCGAATAGGAGGCGAAACGCTTCACCTTCCTTTTCAATGAACGCAAAGTAAGCATCCACAGTTGCGTGGACACGATCTTTGTTATCTGGAGTAGAAGCAATTGCCTTTTGAATTTCAAATACCAAGGAATCGATGTGCAAATCTAGTACCGCTAGATATAGCTCTAGTTTTGATGGGAAATGCTGATACAAAACTGGCTTTGAAACATTTGCACGATCTGCAATCTCATCCATTGCAGCAGAGTGATAGCCAGCAGCGGTGAATACTTCTAGGGCTGCTGAAAGCAACAATGCTCGGCGCTCATCGCGGGGCAAACGCGCCTTGTTGGATGTGTCTACGTTACTCATTGGAGTAATCGTACGGCAGAATTACCAATCATGAACCGCCCCTATGAAGGCATCCGCATCTTGCTGGTGCATGCACATCCTGATGATGAAACCATCAACAATGGCGCAACAATGGCTCTTTATGCTGATCGTGGGGCTCAAGTAACCCTTGTGACCTGTACTCGTGGTGAAGAAGGCGAAGTATTAGTTCCTGGTCTCTCATATCTAGCTAGCTCAGAGCAGGATTTACTAGGACAGCATCGTGAGACAGAGCTTGCACTTGCCATGAAAGCACTCGGCATTTCAGATTTTCGATTTCTCGGAGCACCTACATCTAAATTTCGAGATAGCGGGATGATGGGAACTGAACCAAATAATCGCCCTGATGTTTTTTGGCAGGCAGATCTTGATTCTGCTGCAAGAATTCTTGTAGATGTAATTGAAGAAGTTAAACCTCATATTTTAATTACTTACGATGAGATTGGTGGATATGGCCACCCTGATCACATCCAGGCACATCGTGTAGCAATGCGTGCCTCCGAGTTATCACAGTGGCAGATTCAAAAGATTTATTGGAACACAATACCTAAGTCAGTTATCGCCCAAGGTATGGAAAAGATGAAGGAAATCGGATCTGACTTCTTTGGCGCAGAAAATATTGATGACATTCCATTTGCAAAAGATGATGAATTTGTAACTACCTTAATTGAAGGTACAGCTTATGTTGATCAAAAGATGGCTGCCATGAAAGCTCATGAAACTCAAATTGCACTTGATGGTCCATTCTTTGCACTGTCAAACAATCTTGGAATGCAGATATGGGGTGATGAGTACTATACCTTAGTTAAGGGCACAAAGAGCGCTCCATTTGATTCCAATGGACGCGAAACGGATTTAACTTCGGGACTAGTTCTGTAATGCGCTACATATTTTCACTTCTATTGGGGTTGGCACTTGGTGCAGGTTCAGTCTTTCTTTACAACCTCTATCCGCCAGTTGGCTTAGTGTTCTCAATTGCAGCCTCCTGTATTGGCATTTGGGCAGCAGGACGTTTATGGGGAAAGCGAATCTACAGATTCATCGCAGCAGCTGCTTGGGGTTTTGTAACACTACGTGCCGGATTTCCTGGTGTGAATAATGAGTACTTGCTTGAGGGAACTACGCTTGGATTTTCTTTGATTAACTTTGGATTCATCGCAGTTGTAGTTGCGATCTTGACACCTCTTTAAGACCATTTTTGCCCTTCGGGAGTATCTTTTATCTCTAATCCAAGGTTTTCTAATTGAACCCGCAACGCATCACTATCTGCCCAACGTTTTTCACTTCGGGCTTTGGTGCGTTCATTAAGCAGACTCTGCATCTCTTCAGTCAATTCACGAGCCACTGCAGGACGATTAAGATCCAATCCAAGAACCTGATCTGCATACATAAACAATTCGCGCTTATTCTCTATGTTTGCTTTTTCAATTTCTCGCAAACGAAGAATCGCTTTTGGGGTATCTAGGTCATTGTTAAATGCAGATTCGATTTCAGTATCAATAGCCAAACTTGATGATTCTCCCCAAGAAGACATCTTACTGCGCCAGCGCTTTAGTGTTTCGTGCGCTGCATTAATCGAATTCCAGGTTAGGTCCATTTGAGATCTATAGCGATTTTCAAGGAAACATAGTCGCAATGCCAAAGGATCTATTCCGCGCGCAATGATGTCGCTGACAAGAACTACATTGCCGCTGCTCTTGGACATCTTTTTGCCTTCAAAAAGCAGATGTTCGCCATGTACCCATAAATCAACTGCTTCGCGTCCGATCACGGCATTAGATTGTGCGCGTTCATTTTCATGATGCGGAAAACGAAGATCAATTCCCCCGACGTGCACGTCAACATGTTGATTGAGTATCTTCATTGACATTGCAGAGCACTCAATATGCCATCCCGGATAACCTGGTCCCCATGGCGAATCCCAAATCATTTCGCTTCGTTCGCCAGCTGCTTTCCAGAGCGCCCAATCGGCGTGGAATTTTTTCGCACCATCATTGTGGTATTCATATCTATGGCCAGGTTTGAGAGAATCAAGTTTGTTACCACTGATCTCTCCGTAACCTTCAAATCGCTGAGCATCAAAGTAAACAGATTTATCATCTCCTACATATGCAAATCCTTTTTCAATCAAATCAGCAATCATGGACTGCATTAAATCAATGCTCTCGCTGGCTCGAGGATAGGCATCTGCCACACCAATGTTTAAATGGGACAGATCCTGATGAAACTTTTCCTCGTATTTTCGCGCAACTTCAAGAGGGCTAGTTTTTTCTAGTGAGGCTTGAGATAAAATCTTGTCATTTTCGGCAAAGTCTTCTGACATATGTCCAACGTCTGTGATGTTTTGAATCAAGGTGACCTTGACCCCCGAAAGTGCAACTACGCGTGATATTAAATCGGCCAACATAAAAGTTCGAAGATTGCCGACATGTGCATCTCGATAGACCGTAGGTCCGCAGCAATACATTGATAGCAAGCCATCAGTTGCGGTCGTCTCTTTTAGTTGACGCGACTTTGTGTCATATAACTTCATGTGCGCTCAATTACTTCGCGCCAGACAAAAATCTGATCATGAGCAAATTCGATCAGTGCGTCATGTCGATTTCGTAGCGTGAAGGGCGACTCTAGATGGCCGAGGATGTCGCGAAAGCCACCTTCTGGATCGTGAAGCCGAATACTGACCCTTTTACCTATAAGTGAGGCAAAGGTGGCTTCTAGCTCGGTTGGCATAGCAGAACGATAAACCGAGTCGGCAAATATCGCGCATCGGCCACAGTAGGAGTTAGAATTCGCAGGTATCTAACTCGCTAGATTTTTTGGAGGCTGCTCGTGACGTATGTAATCGCTGAACCGTGCATCGATGTAAAAGATAAGTCCTGCATCGAAGAATGCCCTGTGGATTGCATTTATGAAGGCGGACGTATGCTTTATATCCAGCCTGACGAGTGTGTTGACTGCGGTGCGTGCGAGCCAGTGTGTCCTGTAGAAGCTATTTATTACGAAGATGATGTCCCAGGGCAGTGGAAAGATTTCAGCAAGGCAAATACTGAATTCTTCATTGAAATTGGTTCACCGGGCGGCGCAAGCAAGGTCGGCCCAACAGGCACGGATCATCCTTCAGTATCTGCCCTTCCACCAAAGAGCGAGTAAGTCTTGCGCGGCCAGCTCCCAGATTTTCCCTGGGATGCACTCGCACCATATGGGGATACAGCAAGAGCGCATCCGCAAGGAATTATTGATCTTTCTCAAGGCACCCCTGTCGATCCAACTCCAGAGTTTATTCAGCAGGTCTTTCGGGATGCTTCAAACTCTCCAAGTTATCCAGTAACTGCTGGGACCCCCGAACTTCGATCCGCAATTAAAAGGTGGGCTATTGAACGGTTAGGCGCAACGGGAGATTTTGATGTTCTGCCTTTAATTGGATCCAAAGAGTTAGTTGCATGGCTTCCAACAATTTTGGAATCAAAAAAAGTCTTAATCCCTGAAGTCGCTTATCCGACATATCACGTAGGCGCGGTCTTGGCGGGCGCTGATTCAATCACCGTTAACATCGATGCAATGAGTTGGCCGGCTGCAGATTTAGCGTGGTTGAACTCCCCATCAAATCCAACGGGGCGAGTACATAGTGACTCAGAGATTAAAGCGTGTATCGATTGGTCACGCACCAATAAAGCATTATTAGTGTCGGATGAGTGTTACTTGGAGTTTGCGCAGTCAGTACAACCAGTATCTGTTCTTTCACATACTGGGGGAGATAACACAAATATTTTGGCAATTCATTCCCTTTCAAAGCGTTCATCGATGGCTGGTTATAGAGCAGCCTTCATGATTGGTGATTCAGCTTTGATTGCCCGAATTCGTGAGATTAGAAAGCATGGCGGAATGATGGTTCCGCTACCTGTGCAGAAAGCGATGACTGTTGCACTTTCTGATGACAAGCATGTTGCCGAACAACGCGCACGTTACAACGCCCGTAAAGATGCTTTGCGTCCTGCATTAGAGGCTGCCGGATTTAAAATTGAATTTAGTAATGCAGGTTTATACCTTTGGTGCACCCGCAATGAAGATGCTTGGGAAAGCGTTTCATGGTTAGCTGATCGCGGAATCTTGGCCACCCCAGGCTCTTTCTATGGCGACAAAGGCGCTCGCCATATTCGTATCGCAATGACCGCAACAGACGCTCAAATTGCTGATGCTGTTCAACGTATAAAGGCTTAAGTAATGGCCGTAGCGATTTTATTGGTTGGCGGCTTTGGCACACGCCTAATGCCTCTAACTAAAAACACACCTAAACCAATGCTCACTGTTGCAGGTGTACCAGTAACAGAACACCAAATTGCCATGGCAAAGGCAGCAGGCATAATTGAAATAGTTTTAGCTACCTCTTATCTTTCTGAAGTTTTCATCCCATACTTTGGTGATGGCTCGAAGTGGGGCATAAAAATAAAATATGCAGTTGAAAAAGAGCCACTAGGAACAGGTGGTGCAATTCGTAATGCTGCACAACTACTTGATACTAATGAATCAGTAGTAATTCTAAATGGTGATGTTTTGAGTTCACATAATTTGACGGAGCAGATTCGACAACACGAGGCACACGGTGCGGATGTGACTTTGCACTTAACAGAAGTGGAAGATGCGCGAGCATTTGGTTGCGTACCAACAGATAGCGATGGTCGAGTAACAGCATTTTTAGAGAAAATGGAAAACCCTGTAACGAATCAAATAAATGCTGGTTGTTATGTGTTTAACCCTCGGATTATTTCAACAATCCCGCTAGATACTGTGGTTTCTGTAGAACGTGAAACTTTCCCGCAATTAGTCGAAAGTGGAGCTAAAGTTTTTGGATTTGTCGAGAACGCTTATTGGTTGGACATTGGTACCCCACGAGCTTTATTGAAGGCATCAATAGATATCGTTAAACGAAGTGGTGAATTCCTGGCAATGCCAGGCTCAAGTATTGATCCCACTGCTGTGATCACAGGCGGCAGTTGCATCGGTCCTGATTCAACTATCGGGGCAGGGGCGCAGATAGATGCCTCAATCATTGAAGCGGGCTCTGTCATCGGCCAGGATGCAAAAATTTCTAATTCATTTGTCGCATCTGGCGCAGAAGTCGAAAAAAACGCGAAAATAGCCTCATCTTTTGTTACGAATAGCGAAATTCTTCCAATTCCGTAGCCGATTACGCCTAAATGGCAGGCAAGAGGCCAACTCTGGGCTTGACATGGGCGAGTTACAAGCGTGTAATTCACTCTTAAGAAAGTCTTTTCCAAGAGGGATGAGACAACGAAAGCTAATGGAGCATCGACGATATGCCGATTCAACCCGCAGCCCAGAACTCCCCAATCCCCACTTCAGGACCAACAGTCACACTCGCATCAGGCGAAAACATGGAACTCTCTTGGCAGGAGCGCGCATTGTGCGCCCAGACCGATCCAGAGGCGTTCTTCCCAGAAAAAGGCGGCTCAACTCGTGAAGCAAAGCGCGTGTGTCTTTCGTGTGATGTTCGCGCAGAATGTTTGGAGTACGCACTTGCACATGATGAACGCTTCGGAATTTGGGGCGGACTATCAGAGCGCGAACGCCGTCGCTTAAAGCGTCGCACTGCTTAAGGTTCTTGCATCTCTTAGGAGATAGCGGGTTATACATATGGCTTCTCTAGCCGATGTAGATAAGCATCGCGTAACTGCAGTACTTGTTTCTCACAACGGAGCAGTCTGGTTACCCGAAGTTGTTGCAGCGCTAACTTCACAAACTCGACCAATAGATTTAATTACTGCCGTTGATACCGGATCAAGTGATGCATCAACAAAGTTGTTAAAATCTGCACGCATCCCATTTTTTGCCGCAGATCGTGAAACTGGTTTTGGTGAAGCGGTTTCACTTGTAGTTGATAAATTACCAAAAGCGATCGAGCATGAATGGCTCTGGTTAATTCACGATGACTGCGCACCGGCACCAACGGCGCTCGCAGAATTGTTAAGTGCAATCGATGACCGCCCACAGGTAGTTATGGTTGGCCCGAAGTTGCTTGGTTGGCATGACCGAACACATTTACTCGAAGCAGGCATCAGCATTGCCGGTAACGGTGCACGTTGGACCGGACTTGAACCATTTGAATATGACCAAGGCCAGCATGATGGTATTCATGACGTGCTCTCTGTCAGTACGGCTGGTGCATTAATTCGTCGTGATGTGTTTGAAGAGCTTGATGGATTTGATCCAAACCTTTCACTATTTCGAGATGATGTTGATTTTGGTTGGCGTGCCCGTACTGCAGGACACTCGGTCATCGCCGCCACAAGTGCTATTGCATTTCATGCACAAGCATCGGCAACTGAGCGGCGCACTATCGATGTTGAAGGGGCTTTCTTGCATCGCCCATTACTCCTGGATCGTCGCAATGCTGCTTATGTGATGCTTGCAAACTCTTCGTGGTGGATGCTTCCATGGATTGCTTTGCAGTTATTTGGATCTGCAATAGCCCGTGCCCTTGGATTTCTACTGGCGAAATTGCCTGGCTATGCCTCTGATGAGATTCTTGCCTTTTCCTCATTGATTCTTCGTCCAGGAAAGATTCTTGAGGCTCGCAAGATTCGGAAAAAGCAAAAGTTTGTTAGTGCTCGAGTTGTTGCATCATATATTCCGCCGCGTTGGTCTCAACTTCGTTTGGGAACAGAACGTTTTGTAGAGTTAGTTCGAAATAAAGTGTTTCCAGAAAGTGTCTCAACTTCAGTCTCAGTTCTCGACTCACTTGAAGATGAAGATTTGCTAACTCCCGTTAATACAAACAACTGGTTATCTATTTTCAAACGACCTGAAGTGCTTGGTTTCTTATCTCTGGCTCTGATCAGCTTAGTAAACTCTCGAAATCGCTTCGGTGCTTTAGTTGGTGGAGCGCTTCCGATTTCACCTTCTGGCGCTACAGACTTATGGAGAAGTTATTTTGAATCCTGGCATCAGGTTGGAATGGGCTCATCTTTTGCGACACCACCTTGGGTGGCGCTAATTGCAATTGCATCGATTGCGACTCTAGGGAATGTTCAAGTATTCATCACTTCATTTTTCCTGATTGCACCATTGCTTATGATGTGGTCGTGCTTTAAGTTATTGAAGAAATTAACAGACAACAAATGGATTTCAATTCCGGCTTCATTTCTATATGCCCTTTCTCCGGTAACGATCGCGGCGACAGGAACAGGGAAAATTGGCACACTAGTGCTACTAATACTTATGCCAATTGTGGCTTTTGTACTTCACGATTGGCACAATATTGAGACGTATAAGTGGCGTAAGATTTTTGCAATTGCTCTTCTGTTGTCTCCTCTGTATGCGTTTACGCTGATGAGTTTTGTAGTTGCTCTAGTGGCAGCCTTGGCAATCTCAATTGATAACTATCGGGAATTTGCTAAAACCCTAGATAAAGATCTATTTGATCAGCGAGTTTTCAAGAGAGCTGGAATCGTATTTATTCCATTCCTACTCAACGCACCTTTTTCATTTGAAGCATTAGTTAATCCCAGCAGATTCTTGGCAGAGCCAGGACTATTGATTCCAGGCGGCGGTCCATGGTCAGCTCTTCTTGCCAATCCAGGAGGCACCGATTCAGTTCCAGTGTGGTTGGTTAGCCCAATTTTGTTAATACTTGTAATCTCCCTTTTCTCTTCAACCCACGCACGTCCAATTGCTGAGTATGGATTCGGTGCGCTGGCTCTTGCAGTTTTGTTGAGTTCTCTTTCTATTTCTACACATGGAAGTGAAGGGGTGGCCAGGGTATGGACCGGGCCAGTGCTTTCCATCGCAACCTTGGCTTCCGTTGCTGCAGGAACGGTAATGCTCGATCGCTTGAGACAGACTTTAGTTTTGAGTCATGTCCACTACCGCCATTTTTTATCGGCAATTTTACTTTTTGTAACCGCATCGTATGCAGTTCTTGCGATTGGATTTTCAGTTTCAGCAGGAGCAAACTCTGCAGTGCAAGCGAATCGAGCCACAGTTATGCCAGCATTCTTAAGTGTTGAGCCTCAAACAAAAATTTTAGTTTTACGCGAGGTTGGCAGTGCTGATGATAAGAAAATTCAGTATTACATTTCTAGAGGTAAAGATATTTCGCTGGGAGAGCCCGACATTGCTCCTAAGCAAAATGCTGAAATAGCAAACGCTGCTCGTGGTTTGATTGATGGCACTGGGATTACTAGCAGTAAAACTCTGGCTGATTACGGAGTCAAGTATGTATTTGCGAAGAGTTCATTCAAGAAAGAAATCATCAGATCCATTGATGGACTAGGTGGTTTTACTCGAGCCTCGGCAACCTCACTTGGTGTTGTCTGGAAAGTCAGTCAACCAACAGGCCGACTTTTGTTTATTACTGAAGAGGGAGTGCGTTCTGTACTCCAGGACGAAGACGCAGATGATCGTGTTAATGCACCAAGTGCCGGCACATTGATTCTTACTGAAAGCTCAAATAGGTCTTGGCAAGTTCTGCAAAATGGCTATCGATTACCTCGAGTAACGAATGAATTGGGATTACCTACATTTAAAGTAACCGAAGCCGGTGAAATTTCGGTAATCCATGACGGAACGGTGCGTCGCGCATGGCTTTCGTTGCAAGTTATTTTCCTAGTCATAGCCATCGTTATGGCTCTTCCTGCAGGTCGTCGTAAGCGCGAGATATCCGAAAGAGAGTTGGCATGAGAAATATTCGCCCACTCAAGTTCATCGCTGCATTAGTAAGCGTTGTAGTTGTTTCAAGCCTTCTTTCAGTTGCAGTTACTGCCAAGAATTTTTCTGAAAGTTATCCAGTTGTGGTCTGTCCACCGACTCTTGATGGATTGGGATCACAGATTTCTTTATCCTCCAAGAAAACTCCATTTCAAAGACTTCAAAACCGGAGTACAAATACAACTCAAGTAGAGGTTTTGCGGTTACCCGTAAACAAGGATTCTTTAGTAATTACTTCAGAAGGCGTAGCTCCGGTTGTCTGGCAAAGTCGATCAGGTAGTTGGGCTGGAGGTGCTTTATGCGTGGGGCCTGCATCTTCACAATGGTTTGTTGGCGGCGCAGCTGACGTTACAACTAGAGGACGCTTGATTATTGTGAACAGTGGTCTGAGTGATGCGGTGGTAGATGTCGTAACTTTCACTGAAAATGGGAAGCAACCGGTAAGAGCTACAAACGTTTCTTCAAAGAATTACATCGTCATCCCGATCGATTCTTTAGCCCCAGGAGATAAGACTTTGACTGTGCACGTTGTGCCACGGTCTGGTCGAATTAACGCATTCATGATTGATGAACAAGGAAAAGGCTTAAAGGCATTAGGTGGTGATCTTGTAAATCCTGCGGTAACGGCAAGTAAAAACGTAGTGATTCCAGCGATTCCAAATCAGATTTCGAAGAACACCGCTGCTTTGCCACATACCTTGCGCATTTTAGCGCCGGGTGATCTAGATGCCAGTATCACCGTGGAAGTTGTTTCTGCAGATGGAGTGTTTGTTCCTGTCGGATTAAATTCGCGCACAATAAGTGCGGGAGTTGTGAGTGAATTCAAACTTGATCCAAACATAACCTCAAATCTCATGGCGGTGCGTATTTCATCAACAGAACCGATAGTTGCAGCCGTAAAGTCCACAGCAACAGTGTCTGGAAAGAAAGATTTTGTGTGGAGTACTGTCGCACCAGAACTTGTGCCTCTAACTATGGCTATCACCGGATTAGACCCGCTCATCACTTTTACCGGAGAGAACATCAATGTTTCCCTGAAAGTGACCTTAGTGAATGGAAAAGAAGTACAACAAAACGTGAAAGGCACTGACATTACGAATTGGCGGGTTCCAAACAATGCCCGATCTTTCACAATTGTTAAGGTTGGTACTGGAACATTTGCGGGGGCATTGGTTTCCTCCGCAAATGGATATGGTTACTTCCCAATTGCCGCAGGAAGCCTTCTGACAAAGATAGAAGTGCCAGATTCAAATATTCGCGTCTTAAATCCCTGACAATCCCGAGATTTACACTCACCTGCCACTAATGTTACTTTCATGAGAACACAAGGCGGACGCGGATGCTCGCGTGCAGGTTGCAGATCTCAGGCAACAATGACTCTCACCTACGTGTATTCGGAATCAACAGCTGTTGTTGGTCCACTTGCAACATTTTCTGAACCACATGCATACGATCTATGCGCTGTCCATGGAGCCCGGTTAAAGGTTCCTCATGGATGGAATGTCATCAAGCATGAACTTGATGGACAAGAACAAGGGCCGACAGAAGATGATCTGATGGCTATCGCAGATGCTGTTCGCGAGGTTGCACTTAAAGAGATTCCAGAAGAAACACCTGCTGTAAGTACACCCGCGCAACAGCAAATTGGTCGTCGCGGACACTTACGGGCTGTTCCTTCTTAGGCAAGTTAAGTGAACGAGTTCGCAAACATATTTAAGGCCTACGACATTCGCGGTCTTGTTGATGTTGAGATTGATGTTGATTTCACATTTGCGACAGGCGTGGCATTTGCTCGTTTTCTGCAGATAGAAAGAGAACCCGGAACAATTGTTATCGGGGAAGATATGCGACCATCTTCATCGCCTTTAGCTGATGCATTTTCCGCAGGAGTTAATTCTCAAGGCATGGACGTTATTCGTATTGGCCTCGCTTCGACAGACATGTTGTATTTCGCCTCTGGAAAATTAGGACTACCTGGTGCGATGTTCACAGCAAGCCATAACCCTGCTGAATACAACGGAATCAAACTCTGCCTCAGTGGTGCTCGACCTATTGGCAAGGAATCTGGCCTAGTAAGAATAGAAAATTTTGTTCGTGAAGGTTCACCTATTGCTCTTCGAAATGTTGGAGTTGAAAAGCAACGCAATATGCTTGAAGAGTATGTGGATTACCTACTCACACTTGTTGATCTCAAGAGTATTCGCCCTCTAAAAATCATTGTTGATGCAGGCAATGGCATGGCTGGACATACCGCCCCTGCAATCTTTGCACGGCTCAATTGCGAGATTATTCCGATGTATTTTGACCTTGATGGAACATTTCCAAATCATGAGGCTAACCCGCTTGATGAGAGTACGTTGACTGACCTGAAGCAAGCCATGAAAGAGCACAACGCAGATTTAGGCTTGGCATTTGATGGCGATGCAGATCGTTGCTTTTTAGTTGATGAGCGTGGCGTCGCAGTGAACCCTTCAGCATTAACTTCATTGATTGCACATCGTGAATTAAAAAAACATCCAGGCTCAACAATCATTTACAACTTAATTTCATCGCGCGCTGTGCAAGAAGTAATCAATGAAAATGGCGGGCTTGGATTACGTAGTCGAGTCGGTCATTCCTACATCAAGCAAATGATGGCTGATAGTGGAGCAATTTTTGGTGGGGAACATTCCGGACATTTCTACTTTAAGGACTTTTGGCGTGCAGATTCTGGAGCACTTGCAGCTTTGCATGCGATAGCAGCACTTGGTGAAAGCGAAATGACAATGTCAGAACTACTTGCGCCATATAACAGGTATGTAGTTAGTGGCGAGATAAATTCAAAGGTTGCAGATACCAAAGTGGCGACAGATCTTGTCGAAAATACTTATTCATCAGGACAGGTCTCAACCGATCATCTGGATGGATTAACAGTTAATGGGGATACCTGGTGGTTCAATCTTCGCCCATCAAATACCGAGCCAGTGCTTCGACTCAATGTTGAGGCTTCAACACAGGCTCAAATGGAGACTGTGCGTGATGCGGTTCTCTCCCTTATTCGCGGCTAATTCCGTTTTCCATTAGAGGGTTTAAGCGTGTGGGCGGTAATCTTTACCCATAGTCGCCTATCACTGTAGAGCCCTACGCCTTAGGTCCCACAACAATACTTTGAATTCCACTTAAGGAGATTTACGTGAACGTTCCAGTAACAGCAACTCTTCCAGCACATGACATTGCAGATGCATCATTAGCTGCAGAAGGTCGTAAGAAAATTGAATGGGCAGAGCGCAATATGCCTGTGCTCGCGCAAATTCGTGAGCGCTTTGAAAAGTCACAGCCATTTGCAGGTGTTCGCATTTCAGCTTGCATGCACGTAACAACTGAGACAGCTAACTTGATGCGTGTACTAAAAGCTGGCGGAGCAGAGATCGCACTTTGTGCATCAAACCCACTGTCAACACAAGATGACACTGCAGCAGCACTGGTCCACGAATACGGAATTTCAGTATTTGCTCGCAACGCTGTTGATCGTGATGGTTACTACAAGCACATCAATGCAGCGCTCGACATCGAACCGCACCAAGTATTTGATGATGGTTGCGATTTAGTAAACACTCTTCACACAACTCGTAAAGAATTAATCCCAGGCATCACAGGTGGTTGCGAAGAGACTACAACTGGCGTTATTCGTCTAAACCAGATGGCAAAAGATGGCGCACTTCAATTCCCAATGATCGCTGTAAACGACACTGACACAAAGCACATGTTCGACAATCGTTACGGAACTGGTCAGTCAACACTGGATGCAGTTTTCCGTGCGACTAATTTCTTGCTTGCAGGTCGCGTAGTTGTTGTCGCTGGATTTGGATACTGCGGTAAGGGTGTTGCAGAACGCGCAAAGGGCATGGGCGCAGATGTTGTCGTAACTGAAATTGACCCAACAAAAGCACTTGATGCAATGATGCAAGGCTTCCGCGTGATGCCGATGCTAGATGCAGCAAAGCTTGGCGATGTATTCATTACAGTCACAGGTAACCGCGATGTATTGCGCGATGAGCACTTTGCAGTAATGAAGGATGGCGCAATCATGGCTAACTCAGGCCACTTCGACATCGAAATCGATGTTGCATGGCTAGAGCAAAATGCCAAGAAGAAGAACGCAAAGATGCGTCACCAGACTGATGAATATGTACTTGCAGATGGACGCCGCTTACTTCTACTTGCAGAGGGACGCCTTGTTAACCTAGGCGCAGCAGAGGGTCACCCAGCATCAGTTATGGATATGTCATTCTCTGATCAAGCACTCACCGCTGAATACCTTGTTAAGGAAGCAAAGAACTTAAAGCCAGGTGTTCATGAAGTACCTACATATATCGATAAGGAAGTTGCATCACTTAAGTTGATTAGCATGGGCGGTCGTATTGACGTTCTAACTCCTGCACAAGATATGTACCTGAACTCTTGGGAGCACGGTAGCTAATGACCTTAGTTATGGTCGTCGATGACGACCAGGATCTCGCAGAGATGCTCGGCATTGTTTTAACAGGTGCCGGCATCGATGTGGATCTAGTAAGTCGTGGCGATGAGGTCATGGATGTTTTCCGCAATAATCCACCAGATTTAGTTCTGCTAGATGTTATGTTGCCTGGCCTTGATGGAATCGAAGTATGTAAGTTAATTCGCGCAGAATCTATGGTTCCGATTGTCATGCTTTCAGCTAAAGGTGACACTCAAGATGTTGTTAAGGGACTAGAGGCTGGCGCAGATGACTATATGGTCAAACCATTTCGTCACCCATCTGAATTAATTGCACGCATTCGCACACGTTTGCGCCGTACTAATGCAGAAGTTCTAGGGCTGCTGACAATCGGAGATTTAGCAATAGATGTTCAGGCACATCAGATTCTGCGCGCAGGTAAACAAATTGCTCTAACTCGGCTCGAGTTTGATCTACTCGTTGCTTTAGCTAAAGAGCCAGGACGGGTATTTACTCGCGATGCTCTGCTCAGCGAAGTATGGGGCTATCGACATTCAACAGATACGCGTCTGGTTAATGTTCACGTTCAACGTCTACGCTCAAAGATCGAACACGATCCAGAACATCCTGAAATTGTGGTAACAATAAGAGGTGTTGGTTATAAAGCAGGAGTCATGGGCGGTTCCTAAAGATGAACCCAATCTTCTGGAAAGCTCGTAACTCCCTTGCACTCAAGGTAATTCTCTCAACTGTCATTCTCTCTCTTGGCGTAGTTTGGATTACCGGTTCTGCCCTTAATTCACGCCTTTCTAGCGGTATTCGAGAAGTGAACCTTAACTCTGCCATTGCCGAAGCAAGATCAACGATCTTTACTGCCGATTATCGCTTCTTACTTGCTCAAGGTGAAAAGGATTCAATCGTTCAAAAAGTAGTTGACGATGTTATTAGCTCTGCGACAACTATTACTTCAAATGAAAATACTCGCGAAGTTGTATTTCTACGTAGTCCAAGTAACACGATGATTAAGAATTACGAGATAGCATCAAACTTCTTAGATCCAGTATCAATCCCACAGTCATTAAGTGAGCGAGTTAGAAAATCTAACGACACAGTTTGGCAATACACAACCATGCGCTACTCACTAGGAGCGAGCGTTTCGGGATTAGCAGTTGGTCAAAAGGTTCAAATACCAGGTGCTGGCCAATATGAAATGTATATTGTTTTTTCTCTTGCAAACGAAGAAAAGACTCTGAACCTAATCGAAAGTTATCTTTTGATTGCTGGAATTATCTTACTTATTTTAATTACATTAATTACTTGGGTTGTGGTGCGACAGGTAGTCAAACCCGTACGCGAAGCAGCTCGGATTGCCACAGAATTTACATCGGGAGATTTTAGACAGCGAATGAAGGTTTATTCACAGGATGAAATATCCACCCTTGGTCGTGCCTTTAATGAGATGGCAGAATCTCTCGAGAAACAGATTGCTCGATTAGAGAACTTGTCACGAGTCCAACAACGCTTTGTGTCAGATGTTTCCCACGAATTGAGAACTCCTTTAACTACCTTGCGGATGGCTTCAGAAGTGATTGCAGAATCAAGGGATAGTTTTGACCCAACAGTTGCGCGCAGTACGGAATTGTTAGTTGCGCAACTAGATCGTTTCGAGCGATTGCTTGAGGACTTACTTGAAGTGTCACGTTTTGATGCCGAGGTTGCAGTACTTGAAGCTGTTGATTTCGATATTGTGCAACTGGTTAATCGCTGCGCAGAAGATTTGGCACTTGTTGCTAAAGAGAGAAAGACCCAGATTTACGTCAAGTCTGCTGAACCCACCATCATGATTAAGGCCGATATTCGAAGGGTTGAGCGAATTCTGCGAAACCTCATGGCTAATGCAATCGATCATGCTGAAGAGGTCCAGATTGATGTGCAGATTCAAGCGAGTGAGCGTGATGTGGCAATTGGTATTCGAGATTATGGAGTTGGCCTTGATGAAGGGGCTTTAACTAGAGTATTTGATCGATTCTGGCGAGCAGATCCTTCTAGAGCTCGCACGCGCGGTGGCACTGGATTAGGACTGTCCATTGCTCTGGAAGATGCGCGATTGCACAATGGCGAGCTTGAAGCATGGGGACGACCTGGGCGGGGAGCACACTTTGTTGTCACCTTGCCCAGAAAAACTTGGGACTCAATTGATAGCAGGTTGATTCCTCTAGAACCAGAAGATTACAGAGTTTAATTCCACATAATTTCTGAGGAAGCACGTTGAAGAGTAATTAGTTCAGCACTATATGCCCATGCACATTCTCTCTGAACTCTCAGATCTTATTTATCCAATTAGATGTTATGGATGCAAATCATTGGGATTAACTATTTGTTCTATATGTCGCCGTGAATGGATTCCGCATTATTACAAATCTTCACTCGATGAGATTAATGTTCATTCTGGATTGGTATATACGGCAACTGCATCCAAAGTTATTCTCGCTGCGAAAGAGAATGGCTTAGAGGGTGCAGATGATTTGTTGATTACGGCAATCATTCATGTTTTGAAAATAGTGCGAAAAGACCAACAGTATTTTACTTTGGTCCCAGTGCCTTCAAGCAAGCAATCGCAGCGTCGCCGCGGCCGTAGTTTCATGGTTGATTTGACGCAGACAATTTCACAAAATACAGGTATTGCTATGAATGATTGCCTGCAAGTTGCCCGGAGAGTTTCTGATCAAAGCGGACTAACAAGGGGGCAACGTATTTCAAATATGCGTGGTGCTTTTTCTTTAAAGCCAGGAGTAATACTTCGGGGTGATCTGATCCTAATCGATGATGTGGTCACTACAGGTGCAACCTTGCAAGATGCCGCCAGAGCCCTCAATTCGCAGGGTTTTCATGCCTTTGGCTCAGTTTGTGCGGTTACCGCCTGTGTGTCTCAACCTCTACGATAAGGGGGTGAAAAGGCCCCCTCAGGGAGCCGCGATGAGAGGTAAGAATCAATGCCAGCATTTGTAGACAAGATTTTGCG